>CAIXPL010000018.1 GCA_903921325.1 uncultured Pseudomonadota bacterium | reverse complement strand
TGGCGACGATGTCGCCAACGGTGCGGAACGACCCGCGTCCGTACCTGGCCCGCATGCGCCGGGCCGCGCCTCTCGACTGTGCAACGCTCATGGTGGTGGCCTCCTTAGCCAACGCGCTTGTTGCTGGTGATCATGGCGAGCTGCATCCACGGCAGCTCACGGAACAGGAGCCGGGCGTGCTTGGCGCACACCGCACCGTGGATGAAGCGCGACTGGTAGCGCAGCTCGCCGATCTGATAGTCGATGCGGTAGGTGAAGCCCTTGGGCTGTGTCTGGGTATGCATGGTGGTCTCCTTCAATTAACCGGGTAATCAGGCGAGGCCCCACTGCGGGGAGCCGACGCGGTGTGCGCGGATGTTCTTCGGGTGCTTGGTCTTGGCGCAGTCCTCCTGCGTGAGGCAGTTCGAGACGAACGGGCGCTGGCCGGCGTCGGCCGGGTGAGGGCGCTCGTGCTTGGGGAGCATGCGGCTGGCCGCCGTATGCGTGGTCGGGAACTCGGCAGTGGCGAACGCCTTGCGCCAGCACGCACCAGCGATCTCTCGTTCGCGCTCGATGCGGTAGGCTTCGTCGCGATCGCGTTGCAGCCGGAAGGCATCCAGCTCACGCTGGCGCTCGGCGGCTGCGTCGTGACGCATGCGCTGCTGGATCAGGCTGATGTTGATGGGCTTGGCCATGTCAGACCCCACGCGAGCCGTAACGCTCGCTCTTGCTGTTCTGCCAGACGACGTTCATCGAGTTCAGGTCGATGATGTGGACTTTGTAGCCGGCGTTGCTGGCGTAGATCGCAGCGGCTGCAAGATCAGCGGCCACATCCGCAGTGCGGATGATGTGCAGGTCGCTAGTGTAGCGGAGGGCGTACATGGCGTGCTCCAATTAACCGGGTAATTCACGACTTGCTGTTCAAGATGCCCTTGGCGGCGTCGCCCCACGCGTTGCTCACGACGCCGACGTGGGCGTTGCTGTCGTAGTCACTGGCGTCCGACACGCGGAGCGCATGACCAAGCTCCAAGCACTCGATGCGGTCGCACCACTTGTTCTCGTCGATGCTCTCGACGAAGAACTCGCCGAGCATCGGACGAAGCCGGGTGTCGGCCATCTCGCGAGCCGCGAACACCGCCAGCCAAAGCTGCTGGTTTTTGCTCAGGCCCTTGTTCCAAGTCTTCGTGGTCTGCTTAGCCATGATCTGATCTCTCCGCTTCCCGATTAACCGGGTAATTGGGGCTGCTCCCCGTCTGCCGTTAGCTTAGGGCCTCCGGTAGGATTATAGAATAGCACAGTCCACGGGATAAGTCAAGTCCCCGATGTGGAATATCGAGGGACTGACCTATCCAGCACTTTGGCGTTACGCGGCCTCTGCTGTTGGCCGGCGCTCTAATGCTTTGCAGTACGTGCACGGGCAGCCGGGCGTGAAGATGCGACGCAGCTCGCGCGTCTCAAGGCCGAGTTCGTCGCGGCCTTGGCGGACCAAATCCGCTCGGGCGTGATCGTAGACGCGCTGCTCGAACGGGCCGACGCTCTGCTTCCCGCGGGCACCCATCCGCTTGTCGTGGTGCCAGTCGGCCAGCCAGCGCATCGGCCGCGGGCCTCGGTAGACCTCGATCGCGGCAGCCTCCCAGGTATTGGACCAGCCGAACGTGTCCTGCTGCTCGACGAACGCGAACAGACGCTGGAGGTGCTGGCTGCTCGGGTTACGGAACAGGCTTTGCAGTAGCCGGCCGCTGACCGTCGCCTCGGTTTCGCGCAGAAGGCGGTTCACTGACACGAGCCGCGCTCGGTTGAGCGGCTGCACACGCTCTACGAAGAAGCCTTGCGACACGGCCCACGCCTGATCGGCGCGCATCCAGTACACTGTTTGCAGGCGTCGCGCCTCGGGAACGACGAACCATCGCTGGCCCTTGTGGACGCGCTCGCCAGTTCGCAGCCATGTGTATCGCTCAGGGCCGGCGTAGCGTGCGTTGGGTCTGTCCTCGGTCATGGCAAACTAGCTCCGGTTCGTTCATTGCACTGACATAGGCCCAAATGTCAGTGCAGTCAAGCCCCTGTCAGTGTGTTGCCGAGTTACCCGGTTAATCGGGGTCGACGCCTGAGCTAGTCGGCTCGCTGAGTGTCTCCGGGACCTGTCAGTGTAAGTGGCTGATGTATGTGGACAGGTGCTTGCCGAGCTACTTTCGAGGCGTTTTCCAAATCACACACCCATTCGTGGAGATAGGGTGGTGCTGTTTGGGTTACCGTGGGGACATTGTAGGCTTCACCCAAGCGACAAAGAGACGTGACGGGGATATGTATTCTTTCTAAAATGATATAATAGTGTCTCTGGTTGCTCGCTTGCTGCTAAATCAATGGCTTGGATGTGGGAAGTCCCAGAGCAACTATCGCAAACAGGCTGACGCTTAACTACTGCGACGCTGATTTCATTGGTGTTCTGAGCTAAGCGGAACTAGCTCTGTCACCTATGTCATTGATTGCATTGCGCAATCTCAATTACCCGGTTAATCGAGCCTGCAAAGCGCGCACAAAAAAGCCGCCCGACACGAAGCCGGGCGGCTATGGCAAAGGCAATAAAAAAGGCCGCTCCTTTCGGAGCGGCCAGTTCGCGCGGATGTTTTAGGCTTTCAGCAACTTAGCAAGCTGTTCCTGCAAGGCCGCAATCTGAGCGGCGCGCGGGTCACACTCGGCTTCAATCGCCTTGTGCAAGTTGACGATTGCCTCTTTGATCGAAAGCGGCAAGTGAGCGGCGTTAGTACCGGAGAACGTCGCCAATTTCTTGTCAATGTCCTTCAGCCAATCAAGGCCGTTTGCGCGGTTGCTGACGTGCGGGACTTCAAGAGCCGACGCGGCGGTTGGCGCAGAAGAACCGTGCGCGATAGCCGGCGCGACGGACGTCGCGGTGTTGCCTTCAGGACGCGGCGCGCGGGCGGACTTGGAGCCCGGCAAACCAAGCAACTTGCGCAGTTTGACGATGGAAACGCGAGCCGAATTGACAACTCGCTGTGCCTTCTCAGTCCGGTTCTTATCGCTGTTCTTTGCCGGTGCGGCAAAGAAGTAAGGCGAAAGCGAGAGCTGCAACCGCGCGTCGCTTTCCGCGATACCGCAATCGCCCATAATGCGGCCAACGATGTACTCATCGAAAACCGGCGCGAGGCGCAACTCATTCTCGGCCGAAACGGTCTCGTCTTTCCCGCACTTGGGGATAGAAAGGAACGTGATCGCAGAAGCGAGTGCACCGCGCGCCATCGCAACAAAGCGGCCTTCGTGCTGTGCAGTTTCGAGAACGCGAAGCAAAGCCTCATCGAAAGACTTGGGGGCGAACGAAGCAAGATTGAGAGAAGTCATGACACACTCCAAAGAAGCAACCGGACTGCCCGATTGACAAAACCAGAATAGCACGCCTTGCACTCTATTTCCCCTGACTTGCAGGCTTCAATTACCCGGTTAATCCGGCAGCAACGCGCGCCGCCCGCGAGCGCCCATGCCCATCGGGCGGCAGCCAATAAGCATCCTTTTCTTAGGGAGAGGGGGGCCGAGGGGGGGAAAGTTTCTCTAGGGGGTCAGGGGGTCCA
>CAIXPL010000017.1 GCA_903921325.1 uncultured Pseudomonadota bacterium | reverse complement strand
GACAAAGGGTACGCCACCAGCCCCGGCGACGGCGCCGGAGCCACCAGCAACGACACCGCCGGGGGCGGGGTTGACCGCCGGGGGCTGCGCGCCCTTGAGGTCACCCGGATTGACCAGTTCCGGATTGACCGCATTAGGCGAACCCTGTGCAATCACAGCCGTCGCGAAGATGGAAAGGACAACAACAGCAGCGATGCGCTTCATGAGGGGCTCCATTTCAAACATTTCCAATGACACCTGCGACTCGCTCAGTTCGCACCGGTTGCATCAATCGTCAAAGCGCGATGAGCCTGAAGCGCCACACATAACGCTCGGCCCGGCCATTCCAAGTTGGCGGCCAGTCTAACATCGCAATGTTACGTGGTTTTAATGCAATGCGACATCGATGACTATTTCTTGCCGACTGTGACATTTTTCCTCAAGGCACTGCTTGACCTGGAAGGTGGAGTGACCGCCACGGCACGTGGCCACAAGGCGATGGTCGAGCGCATCGATAATCGTCGGGGGCGCCGGGTGGAAGAATTTACGCAGGATGCCGGGCTTCACTAGCCCGGTGAAAGATTGCGATCTGGTCACGCTACTGCCGGTATCGCCGCGCTTTGAGAATGCGGTGACTCTGCGCAGTAATGCCGCGATGCCACTACGGTATCCCTACCGGGAAGGTATGCGTATTTCGGGCCTGATTCCCGAGCGCGATGAGCAGGTGTCAGCTCAGCGCGTGCCGCTCGTGCCACCCGTGCCACCCGTGCCCGGGGTGCTGCTGCTGCTGCTGCCGCCTGTTGCTGCCGCTACACCTCCAATCACTGCCGCGCCGCCGACGATGGCGAAGCCAGTGAGGAAGGGTACGCCACCAGCACCGGTGACGGCAGGGGCGCCACCAACGAAGAGGTTGGGGTTGCCGATGCCGCCACCTAACGACGGCGTGGTCGTTGGGGGGGTAGGGAAGTTATTGGCATTCTCGATACCCTTCTGGACACCAGACATCGGATTGATGTTCGGATTGACCAGCTCCGGATTGACCGCCTTAGGCGAACCCTGTGCAATCACAGCTGTCGCGAAGATGGAAAGGACAACAACAGCAGCGATGCGCTTCATGAGGGGCTCCATTTCAAACATTTCCAATGACACCTGCGACGCGCTCAGTTCGCACCGGTTGCATCAATCGTCAAAGCGCGATGTGCGTTAAGCACCAAGCCTAACGCTCGGCCCGGCCACTTTAGGTTGGCGGCAAGTCTAACATCGCAATGTTACGTGATTTTAATGCAATGCGACATCGATGACCATTTTTTGGCGACTGTGACTTTTTTCCTCAATGGGACGCCGTGCATTTCCCGCAAACAGCCTTCGGCAAGCATGGTCGACACGTGGAGACCACCACCCGGGCCGGATCGACCATACCAGCCAGGGATTTCCAACGCAGACCACTGGAACGAGCGCAATGCGAGTTATCATGCGCCCGCTTGCCTGTCATCACCCTGACTGGAACACGATGCGCTCGCGTTTAATTTCACTTTCTCCCTTCGCACGGCTTGTGTTCGCTCTGGTGGCGAACCTGATTATCGTCGTGGCAGCCAGTGCCCAGATACCGACCGCCCAGGAGCGCGCCAATCAGGCAGCGTCTCAGCCTTCAGCCACTTCGACCGCCGCTCCCGCTGGCGGACAGACAGGTGGCGCAGGAAACGGAACACCCGAGGCCGGGGTAGCACATAGACCGAGTCTATCATCTGGCTCGTCTGGACCAGCCGACCCGCGCACGATCGCAGGCCCGCAGGGTGCAGCCGACCCTGGCCGCACTGCCGGGATCACGACGGCACCAATCACCGCACCTGTGCTGGAACGCAGCGAATTTCAGGATTTCATTGAGAAATCCACGGGCAAATTGCTGCCGAGATTTGGCGCCAATTTGTTCGTCGGCGCGCCCTCAACCTTTGCGCCTGTCGACAATGTGCCGATCACCTCGGACTACCTGATCGGCCCAGGTGACGAGATCCGCATCCGGGTATGGGGGCAGGTGGAAGGAGACAGCCGGTCGGTGGTCGACCGCAACGGGAACATCGACATCCCCAAGATCGGCACGGTGGCCGTCGCGGGCGTGCGCATGGACATTTTGGAGGGACACATCCGCGCGGCGATCGAACGGAATTTTCGCAATTTTGATTTGAATGTCAGTCTGGGCGCTCTGCGCTCTATTCAGATTTTTGTCGTCGGTCAGGCACGCCGCCCGGGCAGCTACACGGTGAGCGCGCTCTCGACTCTGGTGACGGCGCTATTTGCGTCGGGTGGCCCCAATGCCACCGGCTCGATGCGACGAATTCAGTTGAAGCGGAACGACAAACTCGTCACCGAATTCGATGTGTACGATTTTCTGGCACGCGGCGACAAGTCTAAAGATGCCAGACTGCTTGCCGGTGACGTGATTTTTATACCGACTGAAGGACCGCAGGTCGCCCTCTCCGGCAGCGTCAAAGTACCGGCAGTTTTCGAATTGAATGAGTCCACCTCGCTCAGGGCGTTGGTTGACTTGGCAGGAGGGCTCACTGCCACAGCACGCGGCCAGAAGGCGATGGTCGAGCGTATCGACGATCGCCGCGTGCGTCGTGTGGAAGAATTTACCCTGGATGAAGCCGGACTCAACAGGCCAGTTAAGGATGGCGATCTGGTGTCCATCCTGCCGATTTCGCCACGCTTTGAGAACGCCGTGACCCTGCGCGGCAATGTCGCGATGCCGCTGCGCTATCCTTTTCGAGAGGGTATGCGTATCTCAGACTTGATTCCGGAGCGCGAAGCGCTGGTGGTGCCGGACTACTACTTGCGGCGTAATTTGATTACTCGCGTCGATGCAATCGGTGACAAGGAACGCGCGGCGATCGAGGTCAAGAACGCCAGCCAACTGGTCACTGACTTTCAGCGCAGCTTTGCCGAGATAAACTGGGATTACGCGGTCATCGATCGACTTGATTTGAGCGATCTCAGCCAAAAGCTTTATCCATTCAATCTTGGCAAGGCGGTCATTGAGCATGATCCTTCGCAGAATTTGACTCTGCAGCCCGGCGACGTGGTGACGATTTTTTCCAAGACCGATTTCGGAGTTCCGCTCAGCAAGCGAACAGTCACCGTAGTGCTTGAAGATGAATTCAATGCGCCCGGTGTTTACACCGCAAAGCCGGGTGAAACACTGCGGCAGCTGGTTACGCGCACCGGCGGGTTGGGCCCTGATGCGTATCTTTTTGGTGCCGTGTTCAGGCGAGAATCGACGCGGGTCACCCAGCAGAAAGCACTCGATGAGGTCATCAACCGGATGGAAGCTGATCTCCAGCGAAGCAGCGTCAACAAAGTGCAGAACTCGCAGGCAACCGATACGGCCAGTGTGGCGCAGGAAATCGCCGTGCAACAGGCGCAGCTAGCCCGGCTGCGTCAATTGAAAGCCGAAGGTCGAATCATTCTTAATTTGCCCGACAATCCGCGTTTGAGTGACCTGCCCGACCTGCCTTTGGAAAACGGCGATCGATTGCAAGTGCCCCCCAAACCGGCAACCATCAACGTACTCGGGTCGGTCTACAACACGGGCTCGTTTGTCCATCGCACCGGTCAACGGGTGGATGAATATCTTCAGGCTGCCGGCGGACCGTTGCGCTCAGCCGATGCGGGAGCCACTTATGTGCTACGTGCTGATGGCTCGGTGCTCAGCAAACGCCAGTCTAGTTGGGTTTCGCGCTTCGATAGCCTTGCGCTCATGCCCGGCGACTCCATCGTAGTGCCGGAGGACTACGAGCACACCACGTGGATGAAATCATTGCGTGACTACTCGCAGATCTTCTTCCAGTTTGGACTGGGTGCGGCGGCGCTTAAAGTGCTCAAGAATTAATCGAATGAACGATAACTCGAATGTGAGCATCGCATCACAAAATGCGATTGCAGACGAAGAGATCAACCTTCTCGATTTACTGATCATTGTCGCCCGCCGCAAGGGTTTGATCTTCGGTGCGCCGATCGTGACAGGTCTGCTTGCCGCGGTCTATAGCCTTTCATTACCGAACATCTACACCGCCACCACGCGGATTCTGCCTCCGCAGCAAAATAGTTCGTCGGCTGCGGCTCTGCTCGGCCAGTTGGGTGGCTTGCCGGGTGCAGGAAGCCTCGCCGGCCTGAAGAACCCGAATGATCTGTACATCGGGATGCTCAAAAGTCGCAGTGTGGCCGATCGCTTGATCGAGCGATTTCAACTGTTGCAACGTTATGGCACCACGCACGCCTCGGATGCTCGCAAGGTGTTGGAAGCAGTGACTGTCATCATCGCTGGTAAAGATGGCATCGTGACGCTGGATGTGACTGACAAAGATCCCAAGATGGCAGCCGATGTTGCAAACGCCTACGTTGAAGAGCTGCTAAAGCTCACTCAAGTGCTAGCCGTCACCGAAGCCTCACAGCGACGGCTATTCTTTGAAAAACAGTTCGGTCTTGCGCGAGACCGCCTCGCCGCCGCAGAATCGGCCAGCCGCGCGGCGCTCGGCAGTAGCGGCTTGGTACAGGTTGAAGGACAGGGGCGCTCCATCGTTGAAACCGCCGCGCGCTTACGCGCTCAGGTCACGGCAAAAGAAGTACAGATTGGTGCTATGCGCAGCTTTGCCTCGGGTCAGAATCCCGATCTGGTGCTGGCCGAGCGAGAACTCGATTCGCTGCGGACTCAGCTAGCGCGACTGGAAGGTGGCAGCAGCGATCGCACCAATACGACCCGCGCCGGCGTGAACCGTTTAGATGGTAATCAAAGCCTCGCACTGCTGCGCGAAGTGAAATACCAGGAAACACTCTACGAACTGCTCGCCAAGCAGCTGGAACTGGCACGTCTGGATGAAGCCAAGGAATCGTCTGAGGTTCAGGTGATGGACCGCGCAATTGAGCCCGACCGGAAGTCAAAACCCTTACGCAGTCTGATTGTGATGGTGAGCGTTGTGGCAGCTTTTTTTGCGACCCTGCTATGGATTTTCATAAGCGAGGCCATTGCGCGCTCGGCCCGGGACAATCCTGACACCCGGCGCAGGCTCGATGAGTTAAGGCGAGCTTTGCGCTTGCGCTCAGCGAAATAGGTCCATGCGATTACCTCGCCAATGCTTGAACGCCCCAATGACGATCGCCTCACTGAACTCGAGATCAAGGCGTCGTTCAGCGAAGACCTGCTCGAGCGGCTCAATGAAGTCATCGTCAGGCAGCAAAGGCAGATTGATCGCCTGCTTGCCGAGGTAGCCCGGTTGCGCGAGCAGATTGAATCACGCGAGGAAGAAATCCCACGTACTCTGCGCGAGCAATTGCCGCCCCATTATTAATGCTTGCGCTTTGATCGACCCCACAAACAAGTCTGGAGACAACCCATGAAATCCATTACCGCCTCAAGCGCCCTACGACTCGCCACAGTGGCTTTGGCCCTGTCAGCTGCTGCCTGCGCCACCCGCAGCGGCACGCCGGACATGCCCGGTGCATTTACGCTCACCTCCAGTGCCTTTGCCGACGGCACCCTGATGCCGGTGAAGGCGGCCGGCAACAACAAGGCCAATCCCAATTGCATCGGCGAGAACGTATCTCCGCCCCTGGCATGGAGCAACGCACCTGCCGGTACCCGCAGCTTCGCGCTGATCATGATCGACCCGGAAGGCCGTGGCGGGCTCGCTGTCGATCACTGGATCGCTTATGGCATTCCGGCGACGCTCACCGGGTTTGCGGAAGGCGAGACCAGCCAGTTATCGAATAAATACGTTGGTGGCAAAGGCACTGCGGGTGTGGGCCACTACATGGGCCCCTGCACGCCAGCCATGAATGGCTATCACCATTACACCTTCACCCTGATCGCCACCGATCTGGATCCGGCCGCCCTGCCCCCCGGACTCAACCGCACCCAGTTGCTCGAGCAACTGAACGGCCACGCGAAATCGGCCGCAGGACTGGTTGGATTGTTCGGACGCGCCCAGTAAGAACGCCGCCGGATCACGAACCCGCGGGATTGCGCCAGAAGGCGTAGTCCCGTCGGAGCGGCACGCCACTGTGGGGATTTTCTGCCCGCCTCGTCGGTCCGGGCACGTACGTTCAATTTGGGACTAGAACGTCACCCCGGTGAAGGTGCTCACCGCACCGACGGTGCTGGTGCCTGAATTTAAATTGACATAGCGCAGGCTGAGGCCGTCGTTGTCGGTCACATACAGTCGAAGGTTCGCCGGGTCGTAGGCGAGCCCGGCAGGCACATTGAGCGTTGCTGCCGTTCCGGTGCCATCCGCGGTGCCGGCGGTTCCGCTAAGGCTTCCAGCCAGGGTGCTTGTCACCCCGGTCGCAATCACAATTTGCCGGATGGCGTTGTTACCTGCGTCGGACACATAGACGCTGGTGCCATCGGTGGCCACATTGGTCGGGAATTTGAAGCTCGCACTGGTACCGGTCAGGTTTGCATAGCCCGCAGTACCGGTACCGGCGAGCGTGTTGACTTGTCCGGTTGCAAGCACGATCTGGCGGATCAAGTGATTGTCATGGTCGGCGATATAGAGGTTGGTCCCGGTCGGATCGACCGCAATCCCCCAGGGAAATCTGAAGCTCGCCGCGGTGCCAATGCCATTCGCCGATCCAACCGAACCACTGCCTGCAACGGTCGTGATGACACCGGTCGCGCTGATCGATCGAATCAGGTTGTTGTAGGTGTCAGCGATGTAGACGGTGGAATTGCTCCCGCTGGTGTAGGTCGCGATACCAGCGGGCTGATAGAACGTGCCGGGTGAGACATTCGAGGCACCGGTGGTGGCCTGCACCCCGGCATACAGACTCGCGGTATACGGACTGCTCGCGGTGAGCTTGCGGATGGTTGTGTTGAGCGTGTCCGCAATAAAAAGGTTGCCGTTGCTGAAGGCGATGCCGTTTGGCTGGTTGAACAGCGCCGACGTGCCGTTGCCATTGGTGCTGCCGGGCTGCCCAGTCGCCCCCGCGATTGTTCTCGCGCCACCCGCCGGGGGATAAACCGTCACCGCCTCAATGACGCTCGTGCCCGAGTTGGCCGCATAAACGGTCGCTCCATCGGCACTGATGGTGATGCCATAGACTCTTGCTGGCGTTGACGAGGTCGAACTTGAGCTGTCGCTTGAGTGCCCGCATCCTGCCAGCAACACGAGCGACACCAGACTGGCCGCAATTGGCGCAATTGGAAAAGTCATGTCAACAGTCTGCCAGCTGGGAGTGAACGTCGATTCTAACGCCAATAGGCGATACCACTGGTGGTGAGTTCGCTAGACCCATTGGAACGCCACCGGAAGATGTAACACGATCGGTCAGACAAACCGGCAACAGAGCGAATCGTTCGGCGAGGCTCAGCCCGGCACGGGTGCAAGCCTGCGCTCAGCGCTCGCGGGTTCACTTCCCGAGCGCCGCGCGTAGTCCTCGATCTGATCCTCACCAATTGGTCCGACCGAAAAATAATGGCTATCGGGATGCGCCAGATAGAAGCCGGACACACTCGCCGCAGGTGTCATGGCAAGTGTTTCGGTGAGATCCATGCCAAGCGCGTACGCATCGGTGACACGAAAGAGCATGTCCTTGGCGCTGTGATCCGGACACGCCGGGTAGCCCGGTGCGGGGCGTATGCCCTGGTAGCGCTCAGCAATCAATTCAGAGGGTGTCAACGATTCTTGTGCGGCATAACCCCACAATTCATGACGAACCCGTTCATGCAGGCGCTCGGCCAGGGCTTCAGCCAGGCGATCGGCCAGTGCCTTGAACAGGATTGCGCTGTAATCGTCATGCGCCGCTTCAAACCGCGCTTCCTGCGTGAGTGAACCAATGCCGGTGGTGAGTGCAAACAAACCAATATAGTCAGCGATGCCCGATTCCTTGGGAGCCACGTAGTCGGCCAGACACAGATTGTGGCGATCAGAGGCCTTCTCTGTTTGCTGGCGCAGATTGCGCCAGACTCCCACGACATGAGCGCGCGACTCATCGGTATAGATCTCGATGTCATCACCCACCGAGTTCGCTGGTGCAAGCACGATCGCAGCCCGCGCGGTTAGCCATCGATTGGCGATGATCTGCGCGAGCATGGCCTTTGCATCGGCGTGCACTGAGCGCGCCTGTGCGCCAACCACCGAGTCATCCAGAATCGCCGGATACGCACCTGCCAAGTCCCAGACCTGGAAAAACGGCGTCCAGTCGATATAGCGTTCCAGCTCTGCCAACGGATAGTCTTGCCACGCGACCCGGCCCAGGCGTTGTGGCTTCACCGGCGGCCAAGTCACGAAATCCACAGGTGCCCGGTTGGCGCGCGCACGCTCAAGGCTTACCTGCTTCGGACCTTTACGCGCGGCCTGTTGACGCCGAATACGCTCATAGTCAGCGCGTAGCTGCGCTTCCCAGTCGGTGCGTTGCTCCGTCGAGAGCAGGGCCGAACAAACACCGACAGCGCGCGAGGCATCGGGCACATAGACGGTCAACCCGCTGTAATGGGGTGCGATTTTTACTGCCGTATGCACGCGCGAAGTCGTCGCGCCACCGATGAGAAGCGGAATGCGCAGGCCAGCGCGTTCCATCTCGGATGCCACCTGGGCCATTTCTTCTAACGAAGGAGTGATTAAGCCCGAGAGTCCGATCAGCTCAGCTTTCTCATCAATGGCGGTCTGCACGATGGTACGCGCGGGCACCATGACACCGAGGTTGATCACCTCGTAGTTATTGCACTGAAGCACCACCGCCACAATGTTCTTGCCGATGTCGTGCACATCGCCCTTCACCGTTGCAAGCACCAGCTTGCCCTTGGGTCGCGTATCACCGGCGCGCGCCTTTTCCGCTTCGATGAACGGAATCAGATGGGCCACCGCCTGCTTCATCACGCGGGCCGATTTCACCACCTGGGGCAGAAACATCTTGCCCTCGCCGAACAGGTCGCCAACGATGGACATGCCTTCCATCAGTGGCCCCTCGATCACTTCGATCGGGTGAGCGTAGGCCAGGCGCGCCTCTTCGGTGTCAGCGACCACATGATCGGCAATGCCTTGCACCAGCGCATGGGCAAGACGCGCCGCCACCGGCAGCGCTCGCCACTGCGGATCGGCCACCACCCGATCGGGTCCGCTGTGGCGCACCGTTTCCGCAAAACTTACCAACCGCTCAGTGGCATCGGGCCGGCGGTTAAACAGCACATCTTCGACCCGTTCAAGCATGTCAGCAGGCAGGCTCTGGTAGACCGCCAGTTGCCCGGCATTGACAATGCCCATACTCATGCCAGCCTTGATCGCGTGATACAGAAAAGCCGAATGCATGGCTTCGCGCACGACATCGTTGCCGCGAAACGAAAACGACAGATTGGATACACCACCTGAGATCTGGGCGGCGGGGAGGTGCTCGCGAATCCAGGTGCTCGCGCGAATGAAATCGAGCGCGTAATTGTCATGCTCGGGCAGACCGGTGGCGACCGCGAAGATGTTCGGATCGAAGATGATGTCCTCGCCGGCGAACCCGACCCGTTCAGTTAACAGCCGCCACGCACGCTCGGCAATCTCGATACGCCGCTCATAGGTATCGGCCTGCCCGCGCTCATCAAACCCCATCACCACCACGGCGGCGCCATAGCGCCGCGCAAGGCCCGCTTGATAAAGGAAAGGGCCTTCGCCTTCCTTGAGCGAAATTGAATTGACAACCGATTTGCCTTGCACGCACTTGAGGCCCGCTTCGATCACCCGCCAGCGCGAGCTGTCGATCATCACCGGCACGCGCGAGATGTCGGGTTCGGCCGCGACCAGTTTGAGAAACGTGGTCATGGCGAGTTCCGAGTCGAGCATCGCCTCGTCCATATTCACATCGATCACCTGCGCCCCGTTCTCAACCTGCTGACGCGCAACGGAGAGTGCCGCCGCGTAGTCACCGGCAAGGATCAGACGGGCAAACGCCTTTGAGCCGGTGACGTTGGTGCGCTCGCCAATGTTCACAAAGAGCGAATCGGGTCCAATGTCGAGCGCCTCAAGTCCTGACAAGCGCAGGCGCGCCGGCAGTACGGGCACAACACGCGGCGCAAAATCAGCCACCACGCGAGCCACCGCACGGATGTGCTCAGGCGTGGTGCCACAGCAGCCGCCGACGATATTCACAAACCCGGACGCGGCATAGTCACGCAGGTAGTCCGCGGTGTCGGCCGGACGCTCGTCATAGCCGGTCTCAGCCAGGGGGTTAGGCAGCCCCGCATTGGGGTAGGCGCAGATGAAAGTATCGGCGATGCGCGCGAGTTCCGCGATGAACGGACGCATCAGTTGCGCCCCAAATGCACAGTTGAAACCTACGGCAAGCGGTCGCGCATGACGAATGGAATTCCAGAACGCCGCCGGTGTCTGCCCGGTGAGGGTGCGCCCGGATTGATCGGTAATGGTGCCCGACAGGATGACCGGCAGCCGCTGCCCGAGACGATCAAACACCGACTCGATCGCAAAGATCGCCGCCTTGGCATTCAAGGTATCGAAAATCGTTTCGATCAACAGGATATCGACACCACCGACAATCAACGCCTCGACCGCCTCGCCATAGCCGGCCACCAGTGTGTCGAAATCAATATTGCGAAATCCCGGATCGTTGACATCGGGTGAGATCGAAGCGGTCTTGTTGGTCGGCCCGATGGCACCAGCGACAAAACGTGGCTTGTCGGGCGTGCGCCGGTTGAACTCATCAGCGGCATCGCGTGCGAGCCGGGCTGCGGTCAGGTTGATCTCGGCCACCTGCGACTGCATGCCGTAATCGGCCATTGACGGTGCCGTCGCGTTAAAGGTGTTGGTGGCGATGATGTCGGCGCCCGCGTCCAGATAGGCGCGATGGATTTGCCTCACCAGTTCTGGCTGACTCATCACCAGCAGGTCATTGTTGCCACGCTGGTCGTGCGAATGATCGGCAAAGCAAGGCCCGCGATATTGCGACTCATCGAGCCGGTGCTGTTGCAGCATCGTCCCCATGGCGCCATCGAGCACCAGGATGCGCTCACGCAGAAGCCGAGTCAGCAATTCAGTCTGGTCGGGTTGCATGGACTCAGGTGCACCTTGATGGCTCAGGGCCTTTCGGCCCCGCGGACGGGGATTTGCCCACTTAAACCAGTCGAAAACAGTGGGCAGTTAGCGTGGGCATCCGTACAAATTGGGCGGAACCCACTCCACATTATAGCGTTTTTGCGGCGCGTCAGAGTGGGCGAGGATGGGATATCAAGGCATTAGTGAACGCTTTCATCGCCGCTATCTCAAGCAGAGTACGCGCATTGAGAGCCCTCTTTTCCCAGCACAGCGAGACCACTTGCGATATCGTAGTCTCGGCACTCATATGCATGCAATGACTGCATTTTTATACGGTGATTTCATGGCCATGTTGACGGTACGGAACCTGCCCGACGACGTGCATCGCGCGCTGCGGGTGCGAGCCGCGCAACACGGACACAGCACCGAGGCCGAAGTCCGCGAGATTCTGGCGTTAGCAGTCAAGCCTGAGACGCGAGTTCGTCTGGGTGAAGCCCTGACGGCATTGGGTCGCAAGATCGGCCTGACCAACGAGGATGTCGAAGTTCTCAGGCAAGTTCGAGACAAGACGCCAGCCGAACCACTGAGGTTTGAGTGATCGTCCTCGATACCAACGTCGTTTCGGAAGCGATGAAGCCTGCACCGGACGCGGCAGTACGGACTTGGATGTGTGAACAGTGCCCTCGAGGCACGTTAGAAGTGACACGCAACAGACCATCACACCTGCAATAGCGACTGCACCGCAACCGAGCGGCCAGCGAGTGCGGCCCGGCCATTCAACTCGGCAATTTCCAGCAGCACCAAGGCGCCACTCACCACGGCACCGGCCTGCTGCACGAGACCTGCGGCGGCACCAATCGAGCCCCCCGTTGCAAGAATGTCATCGACCAGCAAGACCCTCGCGCCCCTGGGTAGGAGACTTTGCTGGATCTGCAACATGTCAGTGCCATATTCCAACCCGTACGATTCACTGAACGTAGCGGTAGGCAATTTGTTCGGCTTGCGCGCAAGCACGAGTCCCACGCCACAGGCTTGCGCCAAGGCCGCCGCAAACACCAGACCACGGGCTTCGATTCCCAACAGGTAATCGAAAGGCCACGCTGCGCTCAAGGTGCGCAGACCGGCGATGGCCTGGGCAAACGCCTGAGGATCAGCAAGCAGCGGCGAGATGTCGCGGAACGACACGCCGAGCTTGGGAAAATCGGGAACGACAGGCAACAATTTCAATAGATCGGGCATGGGGCGATCATAATGGCGACAGGCGCACGCGACAAGAGATGTCCAGTGCGTACTGGACATCGAACTCCACTATCAACGAGTCATAGCACGTGCCCACACGGCCGCAGATCTACGCCACAGGTCTCCTAGCAACGGCACTATGCCTGTTGGGAACTGACCCGGTTCACGCACTGGATGCCATCGACACCGACGGCCCGGATTACGTCGAATCCTCTGAAGTCGTGCCACAAGACCATACCCAATACGAAGTAGACTTCACCTCGGTGCGCGACCGGCGCACGGCCTCGACCGGCAACTCGTTTTCCACCCCTGGGTTACTCAAGTATGGAATCGCTCGGGACCTCGAACTGCGCTTCGCCCCTTCGGGCTATATGAGCGAGCACGGCCAGTCGGGTTTGGGCGACAGTGCACTGGGCGTGAAATGGCACTCTCAGGATCGCGATCCGGTGCGCGGCCTGCCTGCGGTGTCCTGGATTGCGCATGTGGATATCCCCTCGGGTGCCAAAGCCTTTGAAGGGGTCGCCTTGCGTCCCTCGCTGCGATCGGTGCTGACCTGGGACTTGCCACACGAATTTGCCCTCGGGCTGATGCCTGGCATCAAATCTGACACTGACGCGCAGGGCCATCGCTACACCAGCGCGATATTCGGCGCGGTTTTGAATCGCCATCTGAACGATCAATGGCGGGCGTTTATCGAGGCCTCGGCGCCGCAGATCGCACATGCAAGCGATGGTGGCATTCTCGCAAGCTGGGATATCGGCACGGCCTATCTGGTGAACAACGACCTGCAATTGGGTGCCCGAGGCGGCGTGGCAGCCAATCGCAATACGCCGAGCAGTTTTGTGTTGTTTGAAATTGCGCAACGCTTCTAATGAACAGGCCAACGCACACGCTCACTGAGGATGCAATTGAAGCCCGACTGCGCCAGGGCCTGCGCAATCGCTGGTATCCGATCTATCCATCCAATCGGGTGGGGCCAACGCCAGTATCGGTTTGGCGACTGGGTGAGAAGCTGGTGCTCTGGCGTGACGGCGGCGGGCGCATCTGCGTGCAAGAAGATCACTGTCCCCATCGCGGCGCACCGCTCTCCCTCGGACGTGTCGCGGGCGATCGCCTTGCCTGCGTCTATCACGGGGTGGAGATATCTTCGGCCGGTCAGGTGCTGCGCGTGCCTGGGTCACCGGGCTGCAGCCTTGAGGGCCGCTACGCGGTAAAGACCTACCCTTCACGCGAGATTGCGGGCGCGGTGTTTGCCTGGTTTGGCGACGGCGATGAGGATGGCGAGCACGCCGAACCCGCCGCATTTGATCCGCCGCCGCAACTGGTCAGCGATGAGTACGAGCGGTTTCTTTGCTACACCGAATGGCGCACGCCCTATCGCTACATGATCGATAACAATCTCGATCCGATGCACGGCGCATTCCTGCACCGCCAGTCGCATTCGATGGCCGAAGGGGACTACAGCGCACGCTTTGAGGTACGCGATACCGCGCACGGCTTCATCGTCGAAAAAGTCGACCAGCGCGATGTGAACTTCGATTGGAGCGAATGGTGTGATGACGGTGCGTTTTTCGCGCGACTCGAGATTCCCTACCCCAAGCGCTCGGGGCCGGGTGGCAATTTCGGCATCATTTTCATGATTGCGCCGATCGATGAGCGCCACAGTGCCTGCTTCTTCTGGCGCAACCGCAAGGTCTGCGGCTGGCAGCGCCATGTCTGGCAATTTCTGTATCGCAACCGCCTGGAAGGCCGTCACTGGGCGGTGCTCGAGCAGGATCGGGTGGTGGCTGAAGGCATGGAGCCCGATGCGTGTGCGCGCGAGAGCCTGTATGACCATGATATCGGTGTGGTCAGAGTGCGACGCTGGATGCGCCAGCAGGCGATCGCGCAGCTAAGCCCGAGTCATTCTGCCTCTACTGAGGCTTGATGCCGCCGCTGCGATTTGCTCGCGTTGCCGTGGCGTTCTCGCCACTAAACGCGAGCAATGCCATGTCATCGACCCGGACCGCCTTTCCTAAACGTTCAACGATCCGGTTGCGCAGAAATCCTTCTGGCAAAAAAGTCTGGAAGGCTGGCAGTAGCCGAGCGCGGCTCCAAGAGGCGGCACGAAGCGGCATGGTGAGGGAGATCGCTCTTTCCGGCACTTCCGGATCAAGAATCTGCGGCGCATAGGTAAACACGTGCTGGCTGTCCTTGACCAAGGCACCCGAGTGGCCCTGCTCGGTGTTGACATGCAATACGCGAATCCGCGGATGACTATTCGTCGTCATAGATTGAGTCAAGTTCATCGAGGCTTGGACGCGATCGCCTCACGAGCGCCAACTCAAAGCCAAGGGCCTGCGCGGCCTGGGCATAGGTGCCGATCTTTACCGACGGATCGCCGGCCTCAACACGCAGCAGAGTGCGCCTGGCAATACCCGCCCGCGCTGCCAATTGCGCTTGCGTGAGCGATAGCTCCTTGCGGCGTGCGCGCAGTCCGGCGATGAGGTTGTTCATTAACATCATGGAATTAGATTGCGTTCATGGCGCAACTATGTAGTGCCATATCCGGCATATTCTATATAATTCTTCCAGTTAATGCCATATTTGGCGCTTTTAGTGCCATTCGCACAAGCGTAATCGCCTGAGCGCGATGTTCAGCTCGGAGCGGCAACGTTTCCTCGCCGTCATCCCGCTAGACGCCCAGGGTGAATTGCGAGCCGGCCTGACGGGCGAGTTTTTCAAGCCGCGCAGGACGCGCTTGATGAGCCCTCCGCCCGCCGCCGCCGAGTCAGCCTACAGAAGCGAATTGCTCATAAACTAAGGCCATCGCAGCATGCCGGAGCACTACGCCTTGAATGGACTCACCGACAACCCCTTTGGGGTCTTTCTGATCTCCCTTGCACTGCTGTGGTTTGCTGCCTGGATGGGCACGGTATTACACCGCAGGCAGGTGTTGGATCAGGGTTTGCGCGATGATTTTTCGGTCAATGTGGGCGCCGCACTCACGCTGCTCGGATTGATCATCGGGTTCAGCTTTTCCATGGCAACCAATCGCTATGATCAGCGCAAAAATCTGGAAGAAGCCGAGGCCAATGCCATCGGCACTGAATATCTGCGCGCCGATCTGCTGCCTGCCGCACAGCGAATAGAGGCGCGCAGCCTGCTGCGCCAGTATGTCGAACAGCGTCTGCGCTTTTATACCGAGCGCGACCCACAGGTGCTGCAACAAGTCGATCACAAGACCACTGAATTGCAAAACCAGATGTGGTCTTTGGTCGTAGGTCCGGCCACGGCGCAACCCAGTCCCATTGTGGCGCTGGCAGTAGCCGGCATGAATGATGTGATCAACTCGCAGGGCTATACGCTCGCTGCGTGGCGCAATCGGATTCCCACTGCGGCCTGGGCCTTGATGGTGGCTCTGGCCTGCTGCTGCAATCTGCTGCTCGGCTTTGGCGCGCGTAAAGCCAATCTGAACCGCTACTTGCGCCTGGTGTTACCGCTGCTGGTATCGATTTCGTTCTTTTTGATCGCCGATATCGACAGCCCGCGCGGCGGGGTCATACGCGTAGCGCCGCAAAACCTTTCGAGCCTGCTTGAGTCGCTACCGTTGCAGTAAGTGAACCGCACCACGGTCAGCTTAAGGAAAACCGCGACACCAAGGCGGCTCCACCTGTTCGGATGGAGCACTTCGCTGCTCTCAGCGTCGATCTTGCAGAGAGTCCGTTGCCCTGTCGCGATGAATACCCCTTGATCGGGACATTGATTTTACGGGCGCTACGCGAGGCGCTGTCATTCCGCTTGAGGCGGGCAAGACCAAGATATCGAGCAGCGTTCGATGATCGATACGGTACGGCAGGTGATTCGTGAAGAACTGACCGCGCCGCAGAAAAAGCGCCCTCGCCTCCAAAAATTGGAATCCGCATGATGTGCCGGAACTGAACGGTCCCCAGAGGCCATTCGGCATCTCGCCGTGTGAAGTATTTGGTTGTAACCATCCAGATACAATGCGGGCATGTTGACCCGCACCCAATCCAACGCGACAAGCGCGAGCGCAACCGCTGGCGCCAGGCAGACCCGCGACCCCGAGCGCACCCGCTCGCGCATCTTGGAGGCGGCCAAGGCGGAGTTTGCTGCCCACGGACTGGGCGGCGCGCGGGTGGATCGCATCGCTGCCAGCGCGGGGGCGAACAAGCGGATGCTCTACCACTACTTCGGCAACAAGGACGACCTGTTCCTTGCCGTGCTCGAGGCCGCCTACGCGCACATACGCGAATCAGAAAAAGCGCTGCGCCTGACTGAAATCGACCCACCGGAGGCGATCCGTCGGCTGGTCGCTTTCACCTGGGACTATTACCTCGAGCATCCAGAATTTCTGACGCTGCTCAATAGCGCCAATCTGCATCAGGCCCGGCACCTGAAGAAATCCGATCATGTGCGCGCGATGCATTCGCCATTCGTTGCAGTGATCGAGGAAATCCTTGAGCGCGGACGCAAGTCCGGCGTGTTTCGCGCCGGGGTCGATCCGGTGCAGCTGTATGTCTCGATTGCTTCGCTCTCGTATTTTTATCTCGGCAACAACCACACCTTGTCGGCGATTTTTGATCGCGATCTGCTATCGCCCAGAGCGCGCGCCGAGCGCCTGGCGCACATGACTGACCTGGTGCTCGGCTACCTGTTCAAGACCTGATTCCTTCGTACAGATCGCGCCCGGCAGCGAGCGCGCGCATCTTGGCGTCCGCAATCGAACGCTTGAGCATCCAGAAGCCGCAGTCTGGGTGAATGTAGGTGACCCGCCCGGCACCGAGCAAGCGCTCGGCACGCTCGATCGCCTGCGCCACGCTGCTCGCCGATTCAACCGCGGTCTGCTTGATGTCGATCACACCCAGGCCCAATCCGATCTCGGGTCTCAATTCCTTGAACACCGCCAGTTCTTCGGCCGGCCGATGCGCACATTCCATGACGATGTGATCAACATGCAACGCGTTCAGATAATTGATCAGACTGTCCCAGCCGCCTTTTTGCACGCTCTGCCCGCCGTAGTTGCCAAAGCACAGATGCAGCGCCGGTGTGGTCTTGACCGCATCGAGTACCCGATTGAGTGCTGCAGCCGCCCACTGCCATTCCTCGGGATGGCCGGGCAAATTGGCCTCATCGATCTGGACCACGTCGGCCTCGATGTGGCTCACCTGCTCGGCCAGCACATCGGCAATGGCATCGGCCAGTGCCGGGGTGTCTGCATAGTGGCGGTTGATCAGCGTCTTTGCCAGCATATGCGGACCGGTGAGCGTGAATTTGAATGGATGCCGCGCCAAGCCGGCCGCGCGCTGGCAGGCCAGGGGCAAATCCAGCGTGCCACTGGATAGCGGCCCTTCAACCACTCCCGGCGGTCGGGTCCGAAAGCCCATCCCCGCTTGCGCCCGGTAGCTGATCACCTCATCAAAACTCATCCGGTAGCGCACCCCGTCCATCGGGCGTACAAAATATTCAATCATGCCGTTGGTCTCGGGATGATTGATATCGAAGCGATACAACTCGCCATCGCAGACCAGATCCACGCGTGCATCTTCCTGGGTGGCAATCACCACCCGGGTGGCATCGATCAAGGCCTGCTCGGAGGGTGCAGCGACCAACCAGTCAGGAATGGGATAAGACCCAACGACGGTCGTTTTGATACGAGGCATGGCACGCTCCCGCGCAAAAAAGTTGGGCTATACTATTGCAAGTAACCATATCGTTACAAATGAGGCAACATCGTGACCACCGTCTCGTGGCTGGCGCGGGTTAGTCGGCATCGCAGCCACGTTGTCGTGATCGCTGAAGCCTTGTTGCAACGCGCACTCTCTAATCACCTCAACTGCCCAACTGTCCGCCTGGCACTGCATGAAGACCTTGCTCACCTCTCAATGGGCGCGCCCGTTTCTGCTGATCCTGGTCCTGCTGGTGCTGTGGGACATCAGCATCCGCGTGTTCGCCATTCCTGCCTATCTGGTGCCGGCCCCGCTGGAAGTCGTGGTGCAATTGTGGCGCGAATGGCCCATGTTGCTCAGCCAGGCGATCCCAACGACCTGGGCCACGCTCGGTGGCTTTGCGCTGTCGGTTGTCGTTGGTGTGCCGATCGCCATGCTGATTGCCTACTCGCCGCTGGTCGAGAGTTTCGTCTATCCGCTGCTGGTGTTCTCGCAGTCAATTCCCAAAGTGGCGGTGGCACCGCTCTTTGTTGTCTGGTTTGGATTCGGCATCATCCCCAAGGTGATCGCGGCATTTCTGCTGGGGTTTTTCCCGGTGGTGGTGTCCACCGTGATGGGGTTCAAATCCATTGAACACGATATGGTGGATCTGGCCCGTTCGATGGGCAGCAGCCGCTGGCAGATGTTCTTCAAGATCAGCCTGCCACAGGCGCTGCCGGCGATGTTCTCGGGTATGAAAGTGTCGATCACGCTGGCCGTGGTCGGCGCGGTGGTTGGCGAATTTGTCGGATCGAACTCGGGCATCGGCTATGTGCTGCAAAAAGCCAACGGCAATTTCGATCTGCCGCTGATGTTCGCCGCGCTGGTCATCCTCTCAATGATTGGTGTAATCCTGTTTGTTCTGCTCGATGTGATCGAGCGAATGATGATTCCCTGGCATGCCTCTCATCGACAGGAATTCATGGCCACGGCGTAACAAAGTCAGCACCCACAATATAGACACGGAGACATCGCATGAAAGCAAAACTCAGCATCAAGCTCATCCTGGGCGCACTCGCCATGGTGCTTGTCACCGTGAGCGCCCAGGCGCAACAGAAAGAAAAGGTCTCACTCATGCTCAACTGGTATCTGTACAGCGAGCATGCGCCGTTTTTTCTCGGTAAAGAGCGCGGCTATTTCGATGCCGAAGGCATTGATCTGGATATTCAGGAGGGGCGCGGCTCGGGTCCGACCATTCAAGCAGTCGCGGCCAAGACCATCCCCTTTGGCTACGCCGATGTCGGCACCATGATCAAGGTGGCCGCAAAGGGCGCACCAGTGAAAACCATCGGCGTCGCACTGCAAAAAAGCCCGATGTCGGTGATGGGCCTGAGCGAGCGCAACATCAAGAAGCCCGAAGACATCAAGGGCAAGATCATCGCAGTCACCCCGGGCGATTCGATGTCGCAGATCTTTCCGCTGTTCCTGAAAAAGACCGGTCTCAAGGAAAGCGACTTCTCCACCGTGGCCGGTGACGGACAGACCAAGTTGAATGCGGTGATCAACGGGCAGGCCGATCTGCTGCTCGGTTATCTCATGGACCAGAACATCAAGATTCAGGACGCCACCAAGAAGCCGGTCACGGTGATCCCCTTTGCCGACTATGGGGTCAATATGATCGTCTCAGGCATCATCACCCACAAAGATCTGCTGCGTGACAAGCCCGACCTGGTGCGCCGCTTCATGCGCGCGTCCACCCGAGCCTTCGAGGATGCTGAGAAAAGCCCCGAAGCCGCGGTCGATGCGATGCTCAAGGCCAATGCCAAGTCGGGTGTGCGTGACTCGCTGATTGTCGGGCTGAAGCTCACCACGCCGCTCTATCACACCGCCGAGACCGCCAAGCTGCGGCCGTTTCGCGTCTCGCCCAATGACATGACCGAGTCGTTCACCCTGCTGGTGGACTACGGTGGTCTGGACAAATCGGCCGGTCGCGCCGAGGACTACTACAGCAACGATTACCTGCCTTAGATCGGTGGACGTGCGGCAGATGGTTTCGCTATGTCGGTCCATCTGTTCGCCCTCCGTTCGCCGCACCACGATGGTATCGACCCATGACACCGTCGCGCAGCGCTGGCGTCGCACCGTACCTTGAACCGCGAGACCATGGCCCCCGGCTTGATTACACTTGATAAGGTCACCAAGATCTACCAGACCAAGGATGGTCCGGTTGAATCTTTGCGGCCCCTGAGCTTTGACATTCGTGAAGGCGAATTTGTTTCGGTGGTTGGCCCCTCGGGTTGTGGCAAGAGCACGCTGCTCAAACTCGTGGCCGGGCTCTTGCCCATCACCGCGGGTCAACTGAGCCTGCTCGGCCGTCGCATTGACGGTCCGCAAAAGAACGTCGGCATCGTGTTCCAGGGCGCTGTGCTGCTCGCTTGGCGCACGGTGCTCGATAACATCCTGCTGCAAGCCGAAATCCGTCATCTGCCGATGGCTGCTGCACGCGAGCGTGCACTGGCACTGATCAAAATGGCGGGCTTGAGCGGCTTTGAACACAAATATCCCTGGCAGCTCTCCGGGGGCATGCAGCAACGGGTATCGATTTGCCGTGCGCTGCTGCACGACCCGCCGGTGCTGTTGATGGATGAACCGTTTGGTGCGCTCGACGCGATGACGCGCGAGAAAATGAATCTCGAGCTGCAACGCATCTGGTACGGCTCAAAAAAGACCGTGCTGCTGATCACCCATAGCATTCCCGAAGCGGTGTTCCTGTCTGACCGGGTACTGGTCATGAGTGAGCGGCCTGGTTCGATTGCCGCCATCTACGACATTGACCTGCCACGGCCGCGGTCGCTGGATGTGATGTCTACACCTGAGTTTGCGCATCTGGCCAAGACCATACGGGGCCATTTTTTTGCACAAGGCTCACTCGATCACTAGGCATCCGACAGCGTCTCCATGACCATGCCCGCCATTCAGTTCACTCTCGCATCGATCGACCTCTTCGAGCGTCCGGTGCAATTGCGGCTGCCGTTTCGCTTCGGAGTCGTCACCTTGCGGGAGTGTCCGCAGGCGTTCGCTCGGGTGCGAATCCGACTGCCCGATGGCCGCGAATCGATCGGCGCAGCCGCCGAGATGATGGTGCCCAAATGGTTTGACAAGAATCTGGCGCTGTCTAACGAGGACAATTTCGCGCAGTTGCGCGATGTGCTGCAACAGGCCCGCGAGGCGTATTTGTCCGATAGCAGTCCGGCCAGTGCGTTTGGTCATTTTGCTCGCCACTATGACGCCCATCAGGCGGCCTGCGCGGCGCGGGGCCATAACCCGCTGCTGGCCCATTACGGGCCCGCGCTCATTGATCGGGCGATTCTGGATGCCCTGTGCCGATTGCAGCTGGTGTCCTTCTACCAGGCCATGCAGGCCAATCTGCCTGGCATCGACTCGCAGCATGGCTTGTGGCGCGATCTGGACATCGATCGATTTCTCACCACCCTGGCACCGGCTGATGCGATCGAAGCGCGTCATACCGTGGGACTGGTCGATGCCATCACGGCGGCCGATCTCACCCATCCAGTGAACGATGGGTTGCCCGAGACCCTGGAACAAGTCATCAGCCGCTACGGTCATCGTTATTACAAGCTGAAAGTCTCTGGCGATCTCACACTCGACATCGAACGGCTCAGTGCGATCGCAGCGGTACTCGATCGCGCAGCGGCGCCTTACTGGGTGACGCTCGATGGCAATGAACAGTATGAGAGCGCTGAGCAGGTCGGCGAGTTGCTCACGCGCATGCGCAACACAGCGCGCTTGCAGCGCCTGATGGCTTCGATTCTTTTCATCGAACAACCGATCAATCGACACCACGCACTGGAGGCAGACTTCCGTGACGAGGCGCTCGGCCTGCCCGTCATCATCGATGAGTCAGACGCAACCCTTGACACGTATCTGGCTGCCCGCGCACGCGGCTATCGCGGCGTGTCAAGCAAGACCTGTAAAGGCATCTACAAATCGGTGCTGAACGCCGCCCGTTGTGCGCACTGGAATGCCCGACTCGCGCAACCGGGGCATTTCATTCTGTCAGCCGAAGATCTCACCACGCAAGCCGGCTTGGCCGTGCAGCAGGATCTGGCCCTGGTGAATCTGCTGGGCATCACCCATGTCGAGCGCAATGGCCATCACTATGTAAACGGCATGGCAGCCTTGCCCAAAGCTGAGCAAGGGGCCTTTCTGCAGGCGCACCCCGATCTCTACAGCGCGTCTGACCAGACGGTGCGCTTAGCCATTCGCGACGGGCGCATTGCGCTGGGGTCGCTTGCCTGCCCTGGATTTGCGAGTGCGGCGCATCCGGACTTTGACGCGATGCAAGCAATGCCGTCGATTGCAGTTACCTGAGATCACGCAACGCGGGCCATTGTCAGCGCTCACATTGATTGGTTTACTACCAAGTTCAGTTTTCTACAAAGTTACCTTCTTTCCAAGGACCTTCTCACATGGCAATCCAACGACTGGGCATCATCATGAACGGGGTCACCGGGCGCATGGGTACGAACCAGCACCTGATCCGCTCGATCTGTGCCATTCGTGCGCAAGGCGGTGTGGCGCTTGCCAATGGCGATCGGGTGATGCCCGACCCCATTCTCATTGGCCGCAATGCGGACAAGGTTGCCGCGCTGGCCAAGGCGCATGGCATCGAACGCTGGAGCACCGATCTGAATGCCGCGCTCGCCAATCCGGCCGACACGGTGTTCTTTGACGCAGCGACCACCCAGATGCGCCCGACGCTGCTGGCCCAGGCCATTCACGCCGGCAAGCACATCTATTGCGAAAAGCCAGTGGCCACCAATCTCAAGGAGGCCACCAGCATCTATCAGTTGGCAAAGTCCAAAGGCATCAAGCACGGCGTGGTGCAGGACAAGCTCTTCCTCCCCGGCCTTCTGAAACTAAAAATGCTGCGCGATTCCGGCTTCTTTGGCCGCATGCTGTCAGTGCGCGGTGAGTTTGGGTACTGGGTGTTCGAAGGCGATCTGCAACCGATCCAGCGCCCCTCATGGAACTATCGCGACGAAGACGGCGGCGGCATCATTCTGGACATGATCTGCCACTGGCGCTATGTGCTCGACAACCTCTTCGGTGAAGTGAAATCGGTGTCCTGCCTGGGGGCGACGCACATCCCCGAGCGCCTGGATGAATCGGGGCAGCGTTACAAGGCCACGGCTGATGACGCGGCGTACGCGACCTTTGAGCTGGCCGGGGGAGTGATTGCCCAGATCAACAGCTCCTGGGCCACCCGGGTGCGCCGCGATGACCTGGTGACCTTTCATGTCGATGGTACCCACGGCTCGGCCGTGGCGGGCTTGACCGATGTGCGCACCCAGGCACGGGTGAATACGCCAAAGCCGGTGTGGAATCCGGATGTGCGCCAGCCCTTGAATTTCTTTGACCACTGGCAGCTGGTGCCTGAGTACGATCAGTTTGATAACGGGTTCAAGACCGAATGGGAATTGTTCATCCGCCACGTATGCGAAGACGCCCCGTTCAAATGGAATCTTCTGGAAGGCGCCAAGGGTGTGCAACTGGTTGAATGCGCTCTACAGTCGTGGAAAGAGCGCCGCTGGGTTGACGTACCGACACTGACCGCCTGAGGGCAAAGCCACCATGACCCACGCCCCGATCAGCGCCGCGAGCGGCAACACCGAGAATGGTGGCGCCGCGCTTCGAGGTGCAAATGCGAGTCGCACCCTGCATCTGCCACTGGCCACTGGTGGGCTTGAGTCCTACACGGTCTCGCAGCCCCGAGATTTCACGCGATCGGCAAAAGTGCCATTCAACCGGATTGCCTATTCCGCAGTCCATGTGGTGGCCGATCCCCGCAAAACCCAGGACCCCTGGCTTGACTGTGCCATCGACTGGGACGCGACCATGGCGTTTCGTCGCCACATCTGGGGCCTGGGGCTGGGAGTTGCCGAGGCGATGGACACGGCGCAGCGCGGCATGGGTGTGGACTGGCCCAGTTCACTGGAATTGATCCGCCGCTCGATTGACGCGCAAAAGGATTTCCCGGGCGCGCTGCTCGCCAGTGGTGCGGGCACTGACCACCTGGCCCCCGAAGCGGCGCGCTCGATCGACGATGTGGTGCGTGCCTACGAAGAGCAGATCGAGGCAATCGAGGCCCTGGGCGGTCGCATCATCCTGATGGCCTCGCGAGCGCTTGCGCGGGTGGCGCGCTCACCGGATGACTACCACCGGGTCTATGACCGCATCCTGTCGCAGGTGGCGCAACCTGTGATCATTCACTGGCTGGGTGAAATGTTTGATCCGGCGCTGGCAGGCTATTGGGGCAATGCCGATCACCTGCTTGCCATGGATGCGGCTGTGGCTGCGATCAACCGCAATGCGACCAAAGTCGACGGGGTCAAAGTGTCGCTACTGGATAAGGACAAGGAAATCCGCATGCGGCGGCAACTGGTGCCGCAAGTAAAAATGTACACCGGCGATGATTTCAATTATCCCGAGTTGATCGCTGGCGATGCTCAAGGGTTCAGCCACGCGCTGCTGGGCATCTTCGATGCGATAGCACCGGCAGCGTCCTCCGCACTCGGCGCGCTGGCTGCAGGCGACATGGCTACCTATCAGAGCATCCTCGAGCCCACGGTGCCGCTATCGCGTCACATTTTCAGGGCGCCCACGCGCTTCTATAAAAGCGGTGTGGTGTTCATGGCCTATCTGAACGGTCACCAGAATCATTTCACCATGATTGGAGGCCAGCAAAGCACCCGATCGATACTGCACCTGTCAGAGCTGTTTCGACTGGCCGATCGCGCGGGCCTGCTCGCTGATCCGGAGTTGGCCTGCGCCCGCATGCGGCACACACTGGCGTTGCACGGTGTCGAATAGTCGACTCGGCTATGGCCGGCTGAGCGCGGTGCTGCTCGCCGCACTCTTTCTCTCGCTGGCGTGCGCGGGCGCATGGGCGCAGGCCTATCCAAACCGGCCTGTTCGGGTCATCGTTCCGTTTCCGCCCGGTGGCACACTCGACATCGTGGCGCGGCTGCTCGTGCAGCGACTGGCAGAGCAAACCGCGCAACCCTTCGTTCTGGAAAACCGCCCCGGCGGCAATGGCACGATAGGCGCTGCCGCAGTGGCCAAGGCAAACGCCGATGGCTACACCCTGCAATTCAGCGCATCGACCTTCGCCACCAGCGACCTGGTGATGACGCACCCGCCCTATCACGTGCCAAGCGACTTCACGCCGATTGCCCTCGTTGCGCGGGCGCCCCTGTCAGTGTCAATCAACAAGCAACTGCCCATCGGTGACATGGCGGGGCTATTTGGCTATGCCCGCGCGCATCCGGGCGAGTTGAGCTTTGCCATCGGCTCGGCTGGCTCCGCTGGCCACCTTGCCACCGAGCTGCTGAAGCGAAGTGGTGGAGGCACGTATCTCATCGTGCCCTACAAGGGTTCGGCACCTGCCTATCAGGACCTGATCGGTGGCGCGATTGCCGGCTTTGTCGATCCGGTGCTGGGTGCGATTCAGTATCACAAAGCGGGGGCACTACGCATTCTGGCAGTCACATCCGCTGCGCGCCTCGCGACTTTGCCGGATACACCGACGGTGGGCGAGACCTTGCCCGGATACGAATTCACCAGCTGGTACGCGCTGTGGGGGCCGGCGCGCTTGCCTGGCGACATCGTGCAGCGACTCAATGAGGAAGTGAACAAGGCCCTGTCCAGTGGCCTGCGCGAGAAGCTGCTCGCTCAGGGCTTACTTGCCGAGGGCGGTAGCGCGGCCGAGTTCGCGCGCTTTCAGCAAGCGTATATCGCCCAGGCGGCCACCCTGATTCGGGAAGCCAATATCCATGTCGAATGACGAGGCACCCAGACAGCCATCGGTCGGCATCATAGGGCTTGGTCTGGTCGGTAGCGCGCTCAGCACCCGCCTGATGCGTCAGGGCTACCGTTGTATCGGTTTCGATATCGATCGCGGCGCCTGCGATCGGTTCAGCGCGGCAGGTGGCCACGCTGTGTCAAGCGCGCGCGAAGTCGCCGAGCAGGCACCGCGCATCATTGCAGCCCTGTTCAGCACAGACGATCTGGCGCAAGTGATCGAGGGGCCGGATGGTGTGCTTGCGGCCCAATCGGGCAGTCTTACCGCGGTGATCGACTGCTCAACGGCTGACCCTGATCGACTCGCAGGGTTGGCCCGCCAATTAAAGACGCACGGCATCGCATTCATTGAAGCCCCCTTGTCGGGCTCAAGCTGCCAGATTGAAGCCGGCGAGGCGAGCATGCTGCTCGGCGGATTAGCAGCCGATATCGTCAGCAATGAGGATTTGCTTGCCGCCCTATCGCCCACCCGGTTGCACGTCGGGGACACCGGCATGGGGGCGCGTGCCAAGCTCGCCACCAACCTGGTGCTCGGGCTCAATCGCGCAGCGTTTGCCGAAGGCCTGGTATTTGCCGAGCACTTGGGCATTGCGCCCGCCTTGTTCCTGCAGCTGGTGCTCGCTTCACCCGCGCGCTCAGAGGCTGCGGCGCTGAAAGGCACTCTCATGGTGAGCGGGTCATTCGCGCCGCAATCGCGCATCCGCCAGCACCTGAAGGACGTCGAGCTGATGATCCGGCATGCCAACGCCAGCGATCAGCGACTGCCGCTGACCGAGGTGCATGCCGCGTTGCTGCGCGCGGCGATCGACGCAGGAGACGGCGAGCTGGATAACGCTGCCATCGTGCGCCAGATGCGTCGCTTAACCCTACCGTCCCAGTGAACCCGGATCATGCGCGACTTCTCGAAAAACCATGAATGGTTGTCGATCAACACGGCGACAGTGAGGCGGCAATGGCCGCTCGATCGCATCATTGATGAATGTGCCCGACGCAACATCCGTGCGATCAGCCCCTGGCGCGATCAAGTCGCGGCCGTGGGACTGGATCGAATCGCCGCCCAACTGAAAGCCACTGGTATCGGGCTCTCGGGGTATTGTCGTGGGGGATTTTTTCCGGCGGCCGATGCAGCCGGGTTGAAAGCCGCGCTGGAAGATAATCGCCGTGCGGTCGATGAAGCCTGCACGGTGAATGCGCCTTGTCTGGTGCTGGTCGTTGGCTCACTACCGGGCGCCCTGGAGGGCAAACCGCTACACCATGACATGACGAGGGTGAGAGCCGAAGTACGCGACGGTATCGCTGCAACGCTTGAGTACGCGCGCAGCGTCGGCATGCCTCTGGCCATTGAACCCCTGCACCCGATGCAAGCCGCCGAACGCGCCTGCATCAACACGCTCGAGCAGGCACTCGATGTCTGTGATGCGCTCGATCCGCAGCACAGCGGCGCACTGGGCGTAGCGGTCGACATGTACCACGTCTGGTGGGATCCCAAGCTTGAGCAGCAGATAGCGCGTGCTGGGAAGAAGCGACTACTGGCCTTTCATGTCTGCGACTGGCTCATTCCAACGCGGGATCTGGTGAACGACCGCGGCATGATGGGCGACGGGGTGATTGAACTGCGCAAAGCGCGCGGATGGATGGAGGCCGCCGGGTTTGCCGGATACGCCGAGGTGGAGATTTTTTCGGAGTATTGGTGGGGGCAGCCGGGGGAGGTCGTGCTGGACACCTGTGTGGAAAAGCATCGACGCGTGGTGTGAATGGTTCTGCGCCACACACAGGGGCGCTGGCGCACTGCGCCCCCCCGTCGTCGGCGCGCGCCCCGGCTCTACTTCTTGCGGAACACTGACACTGCTCCAGAGCCGGCGAAATTTCTTAAGCGAAAACCATACTCCGGGTAAGCGCGTACCAGTTCAAACTTGGATTCGAACTCCGGCGGAACACGCTCGAAATAACTTTCCGCAACGAATATCCCGCCCGCATTGAGCAGATCATAAATCATGGGAAAGTAAAGGTAGGTGGCGACGCCAAAATTCGTCACCACATCAAAAGGTTGTTCGGTTTTCAAAATGTTTCGGTAATCTCCGGTATATCCGGTGCGCACGTTGAAGACGCGCGCCTTCATACCACTGATGTCGCAATATTCCTGGGCGGCCTCGACTACGCCCGGCATGAAGGAATTATCTTCAGTGCCAAATAGTTCGGTAAAACCGGCAATATGCAGCGCTTCCAGAAATGTCGGAATCCCGCAGCAAATATCGAGAATGCGTTTACTTTTCGGAAGAGCGTGAATTTCAGCCAGCGCGGGAACGTGCCAGGGCGACAGGCAATCAGATTCGGGTAGTGGCAGGTTCTTGCCCGCAACCAAAACCTTGTTATCCCATTCGCCTTTTTTCGCAAAGTACGCAGCCTGTTCCAGACCATACTTGTACGCAATATATCCGGCGCGATCAAGGCTGTTGTCGATCCGCGGGAAAATGCGGCTGGCGGCCCTCTCCATGCGTGCCCGCAGCAGACGTTCGTAGACAGGTGTCGGCAGGATATTTTTCGCGATTGTGGCCAATTTCATGGGGCACTTCCTCCGGGAACGGTAAGGTTGAGCGACTTGCGCGGTCGCACGGCAGCAGTATTCATGAATAGCAGCACCGGCAGCAGGAAACTACCAATACCGAAATTAAGCAACAGCAGGTTGAAGTGCACCAGGTCAAAGAAACTCCGCGTGTAAGCCAGGTACAGGCACAGCATGCCTAGCAGCCCAACGTCGTAGACGAGCGAGAACAGGAAGCCGTTGGCGGTCTCGATGCCGTAGCCGTTAAACAGGGTTTCCAGCGCACTGTCGCCTGCCCCCAAGCCGTGACCGAGCCAGAGGGACAGTCCGTCCATATTTGACAGCTGAGTGATACCTACCAGACGAATGAGTCCCGAGCTGACGAAAAATAGATCGACATCCGCCTGCGCGATGGCAATCACGCCAGCCAGTGCCACACATGAGAGCACAGCGAGCAGCCTTGTTTTTCGGCGCAGTAAAAGCACCAGGAAGTAGATGGCGGCGAACAGGCTGTGGGTTAAACAGATGACGAGCAGCATGAACCAGCGCAAACCGGGATGCCCGTGCAGCCTGAAAAAGACTGCTGCACAAAACACCCCCAGGTAAGACGGCTCGCTGAAAAACAATTTCAATCGTGGCACATTGATGAGTGGCGTTTCATGCGCGGCGTAGCCTGTCCATAGTCGCATTGTGGTCCCGGTCACGAGGTCGACCAGGGCCAGCAAGATCATGAGGCCCCCTACACCAACGAGCCAGCGCAGGTCGATGCGGGTAATCGCTCGCCCGCGGTAATTACTGCGCAATGCCTCAAAGAGCACCAGTCCGAGCAGCATCAACAGCACTGACCCGGGGCGTGAACCGTTGGCAGCGCACAGCAAGAGCAGTCCGACCGCTCCCACCAGCCAACGGCTTCTGTATTGGCCACTGGAACTCAGGTGTACGAGCGTCAGCATGACGACAAGCGGCAAGGCCAGCAGAATGAACCCGCGCCCGGTGTTGGCGTTGATTGTGATTCCGCTGAACACGCAGGCGGCGGCAAGCACGCAAAATCGAAGGCTGTGTGTCAGTGGCTTCATAACGCTACACCGTCGAAGGCGAGGGCGTAGCTTTCAGCGATATGAGCCCAGCGGTAGTGCTCACGCAGTTCCCGCAGCCGCGTCGCGTCAGGTGCCGGGAGGCGATCCAGATTGGCGAGCAGTTGGCGCAGCCCCAGGACATCGCGCCAGTAGCTGAATTGCCCCTTGAGCGTGGCGCGGTTAAATCCGCAATCAAATGCGAGTATTCGGGGTGCCCAATACAGTGCTTCTACCAATGCCGGATTGGTGCCGCCAACGCTGTGACCATGCACACAGGCCACGGCCCGCGCCCGCAAAAAGCCCAGACCAGCCACGTCGTAGATAGGATCTAGTAGTGTAAGCCGCTGCTGACCGGCATAGCGACTCTGCAGTTCCCGACCGTAGGCAGAGTTTTGCCAGTTGCCGACGTATACCAGGTGCGGACCTGCATCCACCGTAAAAGCCTCGAGAATCATGTCTATATTGTTCTCCGGCACGATACGACTGATAGCGAGCACGAACGTTTGCGGCAATGGGACAGGCAAGGATCGGTGCGGTACGGCAGGCGCGGCATGATCCCCGCCATAGGCGATCACGCTCGCATGGCGACCAAAGCGGTGGTACACCAGTGAGCGAATGACACGGTTGTCAGCGACTACGCAATGCGCGAATCGCACACCCAGCCACTCCAGTCCACGCAGGACCACTTTGCCCACGCTTGACCACTTGGAGCGACGACTCTCCAGGCCATCCAGATTGAAGATAATGCGCAATTGCGGGCACAGCAAGCGCAGCAGTGGAAAAAGTAGGGTGCCCGAAGCGCCCAGGCACAGCACGACCCGACATCGCCGGCGCAGGACCGCGTCCAGCAGGGAAAGTGCATCATAAAGCAGGCTACTGGCACCGTTGGCGCGCAACCTGATGAAGATACGCCGGTGACCATTTTGCAGCGGTTGGCGTTCCGCGTTGGCATACGCACTGCGCTGACAATAGACATGCAACAGATACCGTTCGGCGGGCAGATTCTGCACCAGCGCTTCGGCCAGGGTCTCAAAACCCCCGTAACGCGCCGGCACGCCCACGCTACCGACAATCGCCACCCGCGTACTCACACGCCCCCCGTCTTGTGCGCGAATATCAGCGAACGACCGAACTCGAAACCGGCGACGGTTTCCCATTGCATCCCCAGGCCATGAAGCAGGAAATCCGGGTCGTGGTTATAGCGGTACGTCGGGTTGGACACCACGTCAAATACCAGCATACCTTGGGCCATCAGGTTGTTTTTAACGAGCGAGCGAAAGTGGGCACGCAACTCTACCGGCGCGATTGCATGGATGAAGTTGACGCAAACCACGGCATCGAAGCAACCTGTCACAGGTTCGCCCAACCGCATCTTGCGAAAGCGTACTGCGCGCGTGATCCACTGCCATGGATGACACAGACGTGCGGCACACAAGACGCGCCCGGATATGTCGCCGCTCACGCACTGCCTGGCCTTTACCCGGCACACAATATCGCCTAACCCAGCCCCTACCTCAAGGAGCGCGACAGGTGCGTGCGCCCGCAGCCGGCGCAGAATCTCCTGGCGATAAGGGTGACGTTCTTCCGCGCCCGCATGCCAGCGTTCAATACCAAGTAACCAGCAAAGTATCTGCCGATAGCCACGCGTCAAACGTGCGGCCAGCGGATGCGCCGGTTTAATTGCCTCGTGGATCATGCAAGAGTCACTCTACAAACTATCGGTAACGGTGCGGTCGGTGAAGGGTTTGAATGGCACGCGTAACGTCAAACATTCGCGTTACTTGTCACGTTCGAGTCGGACAATGGAGTAGGGAAGGCTTTTGCAACGATGCGAGCAGGCACACCAATCGCCGTGGTCTGCGGCGGCACGTCCTTATTGACAACCGCGTGTGCTGCGATGGTCGCACCACGCCCGATGGTAACCGGCCCGAGGATGGTTGCACCTGCATAGATACTTACCTCGTCCTCGATGATCGGGTATCCGGGTACCGTATGATGGCTTTTGCCGAGCGTGACATTCTGATAGATCGTCACGTTACGGCCCACGATTACTCCCTCACCGATCACCACGGCGATCGCGTGCGGCAGCTGGAGGCCCTCGCCGATTTTTGCAAGCGGGGAGATATAACAGCCGAATGCGTTTACCACATGGCGCCACAGCAACATGGAAAACCAGTACTGAAAATACCCGCGCCGGTGGATTCGGTGGTAGAGACGGTAGTAACAGCACACCGCAAAACCGGGGTAAATGATCCATGCGCCGAGGGCCTGCTTGATCCCCTTGCGCCCGTAGCGCGCCAGATCTGCCTTCCAGGACATGGTCGCTCCTATGCGAGTTCAAGCAACCTGCGCGACAACAAGTCGGCGAAGCGGTAGTTTTTCTGAACGTGCCAGAACCCGGCGACTCGCTGTTCTTCCATCAGCGCCGGATTCGCCAAGGCCGTATCAATGGCATTACACAGGCTGTCAGCATTAATGAATTCATACGGGATTACGTGCTGATGCAACTTGAATATTTGCGCCAGCCCGTCAGGAAAATCGCACAACTGCAACGCTCCGCAAATGGGAATGTGAAAGGTACGCGATGTCGAAGGACCTGAGCACGCATTGGAATTGATGGAGAGTCGTGAGCGGAAATAGACCTGACTCTCATCTTCCGCCCGGGATACCACATGGACGACACCTTTCTTCAAGGCGTCATAAGCAAAGTGACGCCATGGCGACCAATCGCGCGAGAATATCTTCAGTCGCCGCCCGAAGGCCTTCTTTGCCTGCAACAGCATATCCTTGCGCCACGAGGGCGAACCGACAAAGCTGATATCAATGTCCTTCGGATGCGCGAGAATATCGTCATTGCTTCGACCGCGCTTCCAATCTTCGAAATAACCCGCAGGCATATACGATGCCGACCTGGCGCCCATGGCCAGCAACCATTGCGGCATCGGCATTGAGTCCATGTAGCGTGGCGTTTGCGAAAATACATGGTTTGCGACACCTACGTAGGGCAGGGTCGCCACAGTCGAGTTGACCGGATCATCGGTAGCCCAATAGATGACGAAGCATTTGCTCCAGTGCTGGCGGATGAAATCAGGCGGGATTTGCAGCGAGCCGTAGATGACAATCATCTGGAAACCCGCAGTCGCCTCGCGCAGCCGGGCCAACCCTGCCATCACCTGCGCGTTGCGCAGGCAATACTGAAAATCGAGATCACTGACGCTGAACTTGTATCCCAGCAGGGGGCTGAGATCAAAGCCCGTGATATCCATACCGCCCTCGCGCATGTGGGCTAGTTCTCGCTCCAGTGCTCGCGCGTTCGAGGCATTCCACTGGTATGCGAAAGCGATTTTCATGACTGGCTGCCGGCTGGCATGCGCTGCGTGGCGCACGAGGAACTGCTCGGTAACTGCCCTTTGCCGGTGAGGCCTTTCAAAAACGCTGCCAGCTCACGGGCATAAGTGTCCGGTAACGTCTGGCACCGTAGCGACTGCAGGTGCTCGGCAAACTGCCGCGCCAGTGCCTCGTGGTACAACACTTGATCGGTGCAATCGAACTGTCCCAGAAACTGTTTGCTCACCTGTTCCCGGTTGCAAAACACTGGTAGCGACCAATCGATGTACTTCCATAGCTTGGTGGGCGAACCCAGGCGTAGTCGCTCGTCGTCATAGACACTTGCGTCGTAATAGAGTAACGCAGCATCAAATTCGTTGGCGGGGAGCGCCCGTGCATCGCTCCAACCATGCTGGATCACGCCAGCGACAGGCGCGGCCCGGCTGTCGCCACCATATACATGGAGATCGAAATCACGATTCTGAAACCAGGGATGCCGCTGTATGAACTCGTGGATGTCCCGCGGCGCGGTAGTGCCGCCAATGCCAAACAGCAGGACCTTCAGGCGCCGTGTTGGGTTCGCCAGCGTACTCAGTCGCTGCAAAAAGCGACGACTGTCGAAGGGCGCCACTACGGAAACCGGCCAGCGCCACGCGAACTGCGACCCATCGAGTGCGGGCCTTGGAACCACCGTCAGATAAGCGTCGCAACGCTCGGCAGGGACAAACTCGTCGTTCAACTCAATCAAATGCAAGGCGTTGCGATCGCGCGGTGACACCATGAAGCGCAGGTTGGCCCGTTGGTGCAGCAGTCGTGGTCGCAGCACGCACTGTAGCCCCGTACCCACCAGCGCGAGCAATCCGTTGCGCACTGCCCGTGCGGCCATGCGCCATCCCGGCGAACGGGGAGTGCACCGCCTGTCAGGCGCAGCCGCATAGATCGAGCCTTCTGCTGGCGGTACTGGGACGGCCGCACCCGGAACGATATTCAGAACAACAGCACCATCCAGACGATCAATCAGTCGTGGTGACCAGCGGCAAATGCACAACACCTTGAATCCAAGTTGCCGATAGACCTGCAAATTGCCCAGCAGATGATCAAACCCGCCAGCGTTGTCGCGGCTCCGCGAAGTGACCACGGGGTAGTTCAACAGCACCCAGCCGGCATGACCTGATTTCAATGCAGTGCCTCAACATTCAGGCTGATGAGCACCCCGTTATCTTTGTCCATATGCGGGATATAGGCTTGGCTGTGATCGTCGAACTGCGCGTGCTCCGTGCACCGCCAGTCGTAGCGGCGACACGCCGCGAAACCGGCTGCTTCGAGCACGTCACGCAGGGTCTCGAAATCGTAGGTGGTACGGTGGTAGATGTACCCATCGCGCATTTTCATGCGCCCGTAAAGCGGGCCAAGAATTTTTTTCAGCCCGATCGTTCCCTCCTGATAGAGACGGCTCATGACCTGAAAATCGGGCACGGCAAGCCGCAGGACACCGCCAGGTTGCAGGTAACTGCGCCACTGTGCCAATACCTGAACAGCCTCGACAAGATCAAAGTACTCCAGCACGTGCGACGCATAGATTAGCTGCACCGACCCAGGCTCGAAGGGTAACCGCAAAATGTCATGATGCTTCACGTGAGGGTAGTTCTCTCCATCCACATGGAACCAGCCCTCGCCAAAGTCGCGCTTACCGCAACCCAGATGTACCTTCAATGTCATCGATCAGCTCCTTGAATAAGTTCTCGCTCGCCTGCATCGAGAAGCGCTGTGACAGCGCCAATACGGCTCGGGAGTAGGTTTCATAATCTGCAAACACGCTCTGCACCCTGTCGGCGGCAGCAATGACAAACTGCGCCCGGTCGCTATACGGCACGGCCAGTGGGTAGGGTTCACGGTCAAAGAGTGTATCCAGGCCGTAACCGCGCACGCACACCACCGGCGCACCCAGACTGATAGCCTCTACCCCGACCGTACCACCCGCTTCCGAAGAGGCTTGTAACAAAACACTGGTCATCCCGCCCAGATGCTCGGCGACGCGGGCATGACTCACCAGCCCCTCCGATCGCACACGTGGGTGCCGACTCAGGCCGGCACGTTGCAGGTAGTCAATGGCGCCCGCCTGCCGCAAGGTGTCGCCAAGGAGACACACGTGCAAGCTGGCGTCACGCCGCAACAACTCTGCAGCGACCACCAGGAACAGGTCGAGGTTCTTAAACGGCAGGTGCTTGCCGATGAACAGCAGCTGACGCTGGGGTTGACGCGGGCCGGTCCACTGCAGCTCGCAATGAACGGGGGTAATTACTCGCCGTCGTGGGCAGCGCGCCCAGGGAAAGGCGCTCAGTGGCTTACTGGAAATGCCAATCGCAGCATCCGCACGCAAGGCATTCAGACAATTGGGCGAAACGATCCGCAAGGTGGTCTTCAGAGCGAGACGCCGGCGGGAGGCTGGCCGGTCAGCGCTGCACTCATTGAAGTTTGCCGGCTGCGAACTCATGGGGCCAAGCACCTTGCGCCGGAAAGGCAACAGAAACACGGGCGAGAAAATCCAGTCTGACACCCAGGTGGTGTGAAACACGTATCGATGCTGACGCCAGCTACGCTGTGCCGCCATACAAGCGACTGCTTTCCACAGCCACAGACAGTAGTACACGGTGAGAAATCTGGCGTGAATTGCAGGTTTGCGAAACAAAGGGTAAAAGAACGTGTCAGCGATCGGTGAAACAGCAACGTGGATCATGCCCATGCGCGCCAGTTCGGCGCGAATTCGCGGCACCTGATCTTCGGCATCGCGTACGTAAAGGGTCACCCTGTCGAAGCTGCCGGCCAGCAAGCGCAGGTAGTTCCACCCTACACCCCACTCTGACCCGGAATGTGGCCGACAGGAGAAGGCAAGCACGGCCGCACTGCGCTCGTCGTGCAGTCTGCCTAGAGTCGCGTTCACCGCGCTCACGGCACGAACCTCTGTGGCGCTCCCGCCGCGTCCAGAATCCGCTGGTATACCGCGGCTACTGTTCGCGCCGCCACCTCCCATTGGAAGCCATGCGCACGCTGCACGCCGCGTCGCCCCAGTTCGCGGCAGAGGTCGTCGCTGTTCAGTAATTGACTGATTGCAGCGCCTAATGCGTGCTCATTGCCCGGCTCTACCAGCAACCCTGCGTCGCCCACGACTTCGGGTAGAGACGTACTGCTGCTGCTCACCACGGGCACGCCACTGGCCATGGCTTCCAGTGGCGGCACGCCAAAGCCCTCGGCCCAGGTCGGGTAAACAAACAGCAACGCATGGCGGTACAGTGCCGGCAGCTCGTCATCGTCGACGTTGTCGAGCAGTTGTACCTTATGCTTCAGTCCGAGCCGTTCCATTTCAGTAAAGACATCATCAAAACCGAAGTGGCGCTGGCCAACGATCACCAGCGGCGGTATCGCGGGGCCCAAGGAGGCGTAGGCTCGCAGCAACGATCCATAGTTTTTGCGCGGCTCCAAGCGCCCTACCGACAGCAAGTAGCCGCGCGATTGCAATCCGTGCCTTTGCACCAGACCCAGCCCATCCTCACCTGGATAGAATCGCCCCAGATCGGCACCGTTATGAATGACCGACACCTGCGCCTCGCTCACGGGATAGCGCTCTAGCAGTATGCGACGGGAGTACTCGCTGACGGTAAATACGTGGGTTGCTTTCCAGGCCGACAAACGCATCAGCAGCATCGAACGTAGGCGGAACAGGCGACTGAAGTACTGCGGATGAGTCTCGAAGAGTACGTCATGAATGGTAACCACGCCACGGCTCACATTCGGCAGCGGCAGGATGTACTGGGTGTGAAGCAGATCCAGATCGAGATTGCGCTGCAACTGCGGCAACTGCCAGCATAGCCGTTTGAGCGGATGAGCCGAGGGCATGGTCACCAGCGTGACATTGGGCCCGGCGAAAGCAGGCGAGAACGCCCTGAGTCCTTGCGGCTGCGCGCATAGTAGGAAAAAATCGAACTGCGGTGTCATTGCCAGCAACGACGAGAACAAATTCAGCACATGAGTACGCGAGCCTTGATAAATGCCGTCGACCGTGTGCATGTCGACGCCGATGCGCGGCCGGCGAGCCATTACGAAGCGCGCGAGGCGTGAGGTGCTTGTGGAACGGTTGCTGTCGCAGCAGCTTCTCCGCGGAATCGAATCACCCGACCCGGATTGCCGACCACGACCGCATTGGCCGGGATGTGCCCCTTGACGATGGCGCCCGCGCCGATGACGCAGCCGCTTTCCACATGGGCACCATCCAGAAACGTCACATTGGATCCGACCCAACAATCATCCCCGATGACGATGCCTTGTTGTTTCACCCCTTGCCGACGGATCGGAGTGTGCAGATCATCGAAAAGGTGCTCCTCGGCATGAAAGCTTACTTTCTGCCCCATGATGACGTTGTCGCCAACGATTACGCCGCCCGAGGCGCCCACGAACGCGAAGGCGTCCATCGACGAAAAATGACCCATTCTGAAGCCTTTACCCAACTGACTCAGTACGCCAGTGGCGCGCACGATACCATAGGGTCCGATCGTGCAGCCGTCGCCGAGCACCACCCCGTCGCGTGCGAGACCGTCGATCATCACCCCTCGCCCGAGTGTGACACCGCGACCAAAGCGAATGCCGCTCCGGTGTGTCAGCACCACCCCCGGTCCGAGGCATGCCAACTGACGCGGGTCCCACGAAAGCACCACACCGCGCAGCAGGCAACGCGCCATGCCTGCCGCGCGCGTCAGCGCGTAACCAAGCAGTGCGGTCAGCGGCAGATTAGGGTCAATCTGATAAGGCTCCCCTTTCAGCCGCGTGGCCACAGAATTGAGCAGTTTCAAGATGAGCGAGTGCATGGATCACTGTAACCGAAGCGTAGGATGAGCCGCCATCAGCCCGTGCTGAGCAGGCGCTGCCACTGTTCCGAAAAGATGCGCTTGCTGTAACGCGCACAGACGTACTGCCGTCGCGCCTCCAGCGTATCCCGGTAATTCGCATCGTGCAAAAAGCGGTTGATGCGCGCGGTAATGTCTTCACGCCCGGTGGCCACATCAGGTGCCGTGCCCTCACCAATGAATTCGGCAAGACTGCCGGCTTCGGAAGTGATGGACACCACCCCCAGTTGCGCAGCTTCCACGACCGGATAGCCGAATCCTTCAGACAAACTGAACAGCACCAGCGCCCGTGCGCCCGCCAGAAGGGTGCGCAATTCGTCGTCCGTCACACCCTGGCGCACATGTACCTGCGGGTGCCGGCACGCTACCGGCAACTCGAAGTTGCCGACGATCAGTAAATCCAGGCCCTGGGTGGGTGCGCCACTCTGGATGTAGGCTTCGATCGTAGCCGCCAGGTTCTTGCGCGGATGGGCATTTGACAACAGCAGAAGATAGGGGCGCGCTGACGCCAGAGGGACTGTATCCGCAACAAATTCGCAGTATGGCGAGACAACCTGAACACGTTCTGGTCCGATGCCCGTATAGGCGCAGAACTGCTGGCGCACGAACTCCGAAGGTGTCACTACCCGGTGCCGTCCTACGCGCAACAACCAAAGATTGAAATGCAGGTAGGCACGCTCCAAGCGCGAATATAGACCAGGGAATTCCACGAATGCCAGGTCATGAAAAACCACCACCATACGTGAGGAACGCAAGGGCAATGGAGCGGCAAAAGCAGGGGAGACGTGCGCGTCCACCCGCCTCAGCGCCAGCAACAGAGGGGGGCCAAGCAGTTCAAGCAATGTCAGACTGAGAAAGCGGGTCCACTGTACGACACGCCCTCCGGGTCGATAGAAAAGGGCAGGCAGTCGCAGTTCGATTGCCCGCGAGCCGCTGTCGACCAAGAATCGATTGACCTGTAGCGCGTAGCGCGACAGGCCCGAAACCCGCCGACCCAGATAGTGCCCGTTAATTGAGACACGCATCGATCAGTTCCAGATAACCCTGCGCACGGCGCTCGGCACTGAATTGACTGGCGGTGGCAAGGCACTTCGCACTCAGATTATCAAATTCGACCTGCGCGATGCCGGTCCAGTCCAGCGCACGGCGTATCGCCCGCATCGCGGCGTCGCTGCTGTCCACCAATACTGCGCAGTCAGCAAATAACTCACGATGCGGGGCGATGTCGCTCAGAATAGGCACTACACCGCAAGCTGCGGCTTCGAGTACCGCATTGGGAAAGCCCTCGGCCTCGGACAAGTGCACCAGGCAGTAGGCCTCGGCAAAAATCGCCTCCTTGGCCGCCTCGCCGCGATAGACGCGCCGCACAAACTCAGCATCCAAGCCGGCGAGCAATGATGCATCGTCGCAGCGACCATAGACCGCGAACACAATATTGCGTTCCTTCGCGTGCGGTTCGAGGGCCTGAAACATTCGCAGTGCTTCTTCAACACCCTTACCCGGTTTGATGTTGCCGACAGCGGCCATCACGTGCCGACGATCCGCTGGCGCCGGTAGGAATGACGCCACCGAGTTGTAAAGCACCTGCAGCCGATCGGCCACCTCAGGCTCGGTACGTGATACCACGTTGGCCACCGCCTTTGAATTGCACACCACGGTATGGGTGAGGCAATTGCGCCAGTACTCCTGCCAGCGCCTGCGCTTCTGGGACTTGAGCCAATGGTACAGATTGCGCCGCTCAGTAATGAGTACCGCGCCGCTGATCAAGCGAAGTGCAATTTCAGGCAGATAGTAGTTAATGGCGTAGGAAAGAATGATGCGCGGGCGCTGGCGCGGCAGCAGCTGTAAACCTGCCATCACACCGAAGGTCAGGGAGACATTGGGTAGCGCGCTGAACGCCTGATGCAGACGTGCGTTTACATGGACGCAGTCATAAACCCACACGTGTAGCGCGTGGTGGAGCGCCAAGGATTGCGCGAGATGAAAAGTCTGCCATTCAGTACCGCCTGATTGCAGGCTGGGCAGGATGATTACAACCATCCGAACAATCCGCGCCGCTGCACCGGGTAGCGCGGCAGGCAAAAACGTTGTGCAGCGAAAGCCTGCGCGTCGGCAACGCCCTGACGGGTGGAGAGCGCACAGCGATAGCCTGCTTTCTCCAGCACCGGGAACATCTCGGGCGAATAGCGGCCGCGTGGGTATGCAAAGACATCAAAACGCAGGCCGAGACGCACCTGCCACTCAGTTTTGGCAGTTTCCACCTCATCGACCCACTCAGCAGGCTCGCAGTCGGTCAAGTTACGGTGTGTGCGGCTGTGGAAACCCAATTGGTGCCCCTGGGCAACCAGAGACTGCAGTTCGGCCATCCCCATAAAGCCAAACGGGAGGTCGTAGCCACCACCAGGTTTGTCGGACCAGTTGCCCTTGGTGCGGCTGCCCCATCGAACCGTACCCAGATAAGCCGGTGTGAAGAAGAACAGGGCCTTGACCTCGAACTCGTCAAGCAAGGGCAGCGCATTGCAAAAATTGTCGGCGAAACAGTCGTCAAAAGTGATCAAGGCGCCACCGGCATCACCACCACGATCGAGCGCGGTGGGATCGACAAACCCGCAAGTTCTGCGGATGTGCGCAAGAAAACGGCGGAAATGCCGCAGCGACAAGGACATTCCATTGTCAGCCACGGAGTGAAGGGTATAAATTTTCACGATAGATCGATCCGGCTGGTGGCGATGTCGTCGAATAACGTGTCATGGCTGACTACCACGACCAGAGTGCCTTCACGCGCAAGGGCCAGCAGGTCATTCTTGAACACAGCCGTGTACAAACTGCCAATGCTGGCGGTTGGTTCATCGAAAATAGTGAGCAAGGCTTTCTGACTCAAGGTGCGCACGATACCGATACGCTGGCGCTCCCCACCGGACAGCGTGGCTTCGTTGAGTTCGGCCACATCGCCGAGATGGCGCAAACCGTAACGTGTCAGAAGTTCGTCGCTTCGCAGCGGATCACCTGCGTCGTCGTTTGCCACATTTGCCTGTAAGGTCGTGTTGAGCACGGTGGGAAACTGCGAACAAAACGCCAGTAACCGCCTGCTCGTTGGCACGGCGACCGGCGGCACAGCACTTGCGACACGCCCTTCGGCCAGATCAGCAAGAAGCTCGGCGATCGTCGTCTTGCCGGACCCAGATCGACCTTTGATTAACAACACGCCGCTTGAACACGCCGTGCATTCCAACTGGCCGTCGCGAAACACCGCCAATTCCAGTACGGGCGTGATGCTCAAGGTGACCCGGATCGAAGGATTCATCACCCTCGGCTCTACCATCGCCGCCGCAGCGAGGTGGTAGCTCCGCATCACCGACTTTGAAAAACTGATCTGCATGAACACGCCGAGGATGGACGAGAGATAGGGGGCCAGCTTGAAACCTGCGGCCAGTCCGAAGGACAGGTCCTGCTGGTCAAAGCGCGCCAATCCCAACGCAACCGAACCCACCAGCATGACGATACCGATGGCACTGACGGCATCGAAAGCAAACCGTGGAATCTGCGCCGCAAAGCTGATGTCGGCACGCGCCTTTGAAAGCGCATCGTTGATGCGCCCAAGTTCTCCCTGAAACACATGGTCCAGTCGGCTGCTGGCAATCTCGTTACGCGCCCCGACGTAACGCGCTAACGTATTGACCAACTGTATGGTGGAGGTTTCAGTCACTTTACCGGCACTCGACGAAATGCGCAGAGTGAACTTGGCAATAAGCATGGCCATGGCGCCGAACAGCACGACAACCACCAGCGTAAGGCTGGGGTTGCGAATCAACAAAGCGAGAAAAATGGCCAGCGCCACGGCCATATCGCTGAACAGTTTGACGACCTGCTGGTACACACCGTAGGTCATGTTGGACGGATAGACATTAATCTCATGAGTGATGGTCTCCACGCTGCGCGCACGCAGAGCCGAGCTGGGGGCAGCCCGAGCCAGACCCAGAATGCTCTGGCGCAGCAGCCCTTCATTGCGGGCATACAGGCGGTAGATCAGTTTGCCAAGGACACCGTTGAGCAGGCTCTTGAGCACCAGCAGTCCGGCCACGCCGAGTGCTGCATTGAAGTCAATGGGCACACCCTGAGCCGCCGACAGGATGCTGCCCATCAGCCGCACGAGAAGGTATAGCGACGCCAATTCAAGCAGCACCAGTACCGCGTTCGGCAGCAGCAACTGCCTTACCTTCACGCCGCGGTCGCTGATAGTACGAATGTCGCGAAGCAATCCGCGCAGCGGGTGGTCAGCGCTAAGAATCATCCGCGTTTGTAAAACTCCGCGATCGCTGCACAGACATAATCGATCTGCGTATCGATCAGGTGCGAATGCGATGGCAACCAAAGGCCCTTGGAGCCGATCTCCTCAGCCACCGGAAAGCTGCCGTCCTGTTGGTAGATCGGCTGTTGGCTAAGTGGTGGATACATCTTCCGTGTATTGACGCCCGCGGTCTTCAAGTGCGCCATCAGTGCATCGCGTTCTTCGACAACGGCATCGACAAACCACGGCGTGATGCGACCGAGGTCGTGCGGGAACAGCCGCACTTGCGGTACGTTTGCGAGTCCCGCCTCGAAGCGCTGCTGAATCTGCTTTTTGCGTACCATGCGGTCGCGCAGCTTGCCCATCTGGGCAAGCCCCACGCAGGCCTGCAATTCGGTGAATTTGAAGTTCAGCCCGAACCGCGGGTGGTAATCCTGGCCCCCCGAACTGCGACCAAAGTCCTTGATATAGCGCAGCTTCTCGGCCATCGCGTCGTCATTGGTCAACAGTGCCCCACCCTGCCCTGTTGAGATGATCTTCGGTGCTGAAAACGACAGCGAACCGACGAGTCCGCGCAAGCCCATGTGAGTACCACACGGATAGTAGGACCCCAGCGCCTGGGCAGCGTCTTCCACCAGGGCGACACCGGCACGCGCAGCCAGCGAGATAAACGCGTCAATACCCGCCTGCGGCGAGCGACCGTTCGCGTTGACGAGCACGATGGCTTTCGTGCGCGGCGTCAGGCAGGCCTCCGCCTGGCGTACATCCAGGCACAGGGTCTGCGGCTCGACGTCGGCGAAAACAATTCGAGCGCCCAGCACTGCAAAGGCATTTGCACTGGCGATCATCGTGTAGTTGGGCACGATGACCTCATCCCCGTCCCCGATACCGAGTGCCATGCCAATGGCCATCAGGCTGACTGTGCCGTTGTTGACCACGATGCAATGCCGTGCACCGGTAAACTCGCAGAGCTTCTGCTCGAATTCGGCGGTGCGCTTGTATTCGGTGATGAAACCCGGATTGGCCATGTATTGGTTGACCAGTTCGGCCTCTTCCGCACCAAAGCTCGGTTCCATCTGCGGGATAACGGGGTTGATCGTTTGCGACATCGCAGTTGCTCAAAAGGCGTAATGAGTCAATCGGGGTGCAGGTGGCGGCGCAGCCACTATCCGTGACGATCAGAACCGTCGGCGATCGGCTTCTGCACCAGGATACGGGCCATTCTTGACCTCTAACACCCGTGTACCTTCTTCCAGAATCTGGTAACCATGACCACCGCGCAGCAGCACCAGAATATCTCCGGGTCCGGCCTGCAGTTCGGCCACGAGTTGCTGCGACGAGTCGTAGATTGAAGCCTGAATGCGTCCGCGATACACAAAAATCACTTCCTGAGTCCAAAGCGCTTCACGACTGACCGGGTTGTGAATGTGGGCTTTCAGCTGCTTGCCCTGTTCATATTGCCAGGTACCCACCTGCACAAACTCTTCGTCTCGCGAAAAAAACGACAGACCGTCCTTCCAGGCCACATCCGCCGGAACGTGGCGAGCCAGGACCAATTCGCCTTCCTTGATCTCAATGACCTCGCTCATGATTTCAGCACCTCCTTTATGTACCAGGCGATGGTGTCCTTGACACCCTGGCGAAATTCCCGGGTGGGCTGCCAACCAAACAGGGCCGCACCACGCGTACCGTCGACGGTTTTATACGGAGCGCCGTCGGGCCTGCTTGTATCCAACTGCAAAGCACCGGTGTACCCGGCAAGGTCCTTGATCAACAGCGCCATGTCCATCACCGAAATTCCTTTGCCCACTCCGATGTTTACAGGCTCCAGGGCGGGCGCCACCTGCATGCCGCGAATCATCGCTTCGGCACCGTCATCCACATGCAACCACTCGCGCACCGGCGTACCACTGCCCCACACGGTAACCTGTGCCTGCTGATTCACTCTGGCGCGCACAATCTTCATGATGAGAGCGCCCAAGGCGTGCGACCGCTCTTCCTCAAAGTGGTCCTCAGGACCATACATATTGGACAGGACGATATTCAGTACGTCCAGACCGTACTGCCTGGCATAGGCCCAACTCCCCATCCAGGAGGCCTTGCGCACAAACCCGTACACCATCACCGATTCGTGCAGCGGTCCGTCCCAAAACTCCGCTTCCTTGAAAAGGGTGGCACTGGCCGGGTATGCACAGTTCGAAATCGGATTAACCATGCGCTTTACCCCGGTGGCCTTGGCGGCCGCCAACAGGTTAAGCGTGATCAGCAAATTGTTGTGAAACAACTCGGCGCTGTGCTTGTAACCGAATTGGATGCCGCCAACATAGGCCGCACAATTCAGAACGTACGACGGGCGAACACGCTCAAAGAGTTCCAGTGTGGCCGGTGAGTCGCGTAAATCAGTTCCGAGTGAAAGCGATGTTCGCGTAAAGGCAACGCCGTGTGCAGTCAATTGTCGACATACACGCTTGCCCAGGAACCCTGTTGCTCCAGTGACGAGAATCATTCGTCGGGGCCCCCATAACCCTCATATCTAAGATCGTATTGGACCATGATGCGAACAAGTTCATGGACACTGGTTTTGCACTGCCACCCTAATTTCTGGATCGCCTTGCTGGGATTACCCCAGAGCAAATCAACTTCAGCCGGCCGAAAATAACGCGGGTCGACCTGGACACGGATTCGCCCGGTGCTCGAATCGACGCCCACTTCATCCAGGCCATGCCCTTGCCATCGCAAACCGACACCAATCTCAGCAAATGCCATTTCGACGAATTGCCGCACCGAATACGCTTCACCCGAGGCGATCACGTAATCATCCGGAGCATCTTGCTGGAGCATCAGCCACATGCACTCGACATAATCTTTGGCATAACCCCAGTCGCGCCTGGCATCCAGATTGCCGAGCGTCAGGACTTCCTGTTTGCCCTGGGCGATGCGCGCCACGGCTTTGGTCACTTTCTTGCTGACAAAGGTTTCACCGCGTCGTGGTGATTCATGATTGAACAAGATTCCATTCGAAGCGTGTAGTCCATAAGCTTCGCGATAATTGATCGTGACCCAATAGGCGTACAGCTTGGCCGCACCATAGGGCGACTTCGGATAAAACGGCGTCGCTTCGCTCTGCGGTGCAGTTTCAGGCAAACCACCAAACAGTTCAGACGTGGACGCTTGATAAAAACGCGGTTTCTGGCCCAGGTCTTTGATTGCGTTTAAAAGCCTGATCGTGCCAAGACCGACTACCTCGGCCGTATACTCGGGCACTTCAAACGATACCGCTACGTGTGATTGCGCGCCCAGATTGTAAATTTCATCCGGCTTTATCTTTGAAAGCAATGTATGCAAATTACTGGAGTCTGTGAGATCTCCATGGTAGGTATGCAACCGGGGGTGTCCCAGAATGTGATCTATTCGCTGCGTGGTAAAAACAGAACTACGTCGCAAAATTGCATGAACATCGTAGCCTTTCTCCAGCAGAAACTCGGCAAGATATGAACCATCCTGGCCGGTTACCCCGGTAATGAAGGCGATGCGAGATTTACTCATCGTTTCAATGGCGTGTGTTGATTCTGACGAAGCGGGCGGTCCGCCGTACAAGTAATGCAAGGACAATGCTCATTGGGCGGCCCAATCAATGTACCAACTCATCGCCTCGGTCAGACCTTCATTTATTCGATGAGTGGGTTGGTAGCCAAGCAGTTCGGTTGCCTTGGTTATGTCCGCGAGCGAGTGGCGCACGTCACCCGTGCGGAAATCACGGTAGACCGGCTGCGCATCGGACAAGTGCAAATATTTTTCTGCCAACTTGTTTCGAATACTGCCATATAGCTGGTTCAAGCTGGTGCGATCACCGAGCGCGACATTGTAGACCTGGTTTATGGCCGCTTTGACTGACGAACAAGCCGCCAGTAAGTTCGCCTGGACAACGTTATCAACGTAGCAGAAGTCGCGGCTGGTTTCGCCATCGCCATTAATATAAACCGGTTCACCTTTAATCATGGCCGCGATCCACTTTGGTATAACCGCGGCGTAGGCACCTGCGGGGTCCTGGCGGCGACCGAAAACATTGAAGTATCGCAGACCAATGGTTTCAAACCCGTAGGTTCGAGCAAACACCGCGGCGTAGAGCTCATTGACAAGCTTCGTTACCGCATACGGAGAGAGCGGGTTGCCGATCTTGTCTTCTACTTTTGGCAAATCCGGGTGATCACCGTACGTGGAGCTACTGGCGGCATACACAAAGCGCTCAACCCTGGCATCGCGTGCAGCCACCAGCATGTTGAGGTACCCATCAATGTTGCTCTGGTTGGTCTTGATGGGGTCCTCGATGCTGCGAGGCACAGAACCAAGGGCAGCCTGATGCAGAACGCAATTCACGCCGTTACAGGCCTGATGGCACGTTGCGATGTCGCGGATGTCTCCCTGGATGAATCGAAAATGAGCCCATTGCGTTGAAGTGACGTTACCTTGCACTTCGTCCAGATTGCGCTGGTGGCCTGTACTGAAATTATCCAGCCCGACAACCCGCTGATTCAACTTCAACAGTCTCTCGAGCAGATTGCTTCCGATGAATCCAGCCACCCCTGTCACCAGCCATGTTTTGGGTTCGTTGCAAAGGCGCAATTTCAGCGATTCGTATGCCGTCATCGTCACAGCCTTAGATCGGATGCATCCGAGCTTAATACGTACTTCAGATCATAGAGAACCGCATTGGATTTTCCCAGCTCGCGTATGGTCGCAGCGCCCATTTCCTTGAATTGGCGATGGGCAACTGCCAGGATAATTCCGTCATAGGCACCTGCCTTGGGCGCAGCGACGGGGGTAATGTTGTATTCATGCTCAGCTTCTTCAGCCGACACCCAGGGGTCATAGACATCGACTTCGCAGTTGTAGTCTTTCAGTTCGGCAACGATATCGACGACACGGGTATTGCGCAGGTCTGGACAGTTTTCTTTGAACGTCAAACCCATTACCAGGACTTTGGCGCCTTCAACCTGAATTCGCTTTTTCGTCATGGCCTTGACAAGTTGCGCTACAACGTAAGCACCCATGTTGTCGTTCAGACGCCGGCCGGCGAGGATGATTTCCGGGTGATACCCGATGGATTGGGCCTTGTGCGTCAGGTAATAGGGATCAACGCCGATGCAGTGACCACCAACCAGACCGGGACGAAATGGCAGGAAATTCCATTTGCTACCGGCGGCTTTGAGCACCGCCTCGGTGTCAATTCCCATTTTGTTGAAAATGATAGCCAGTTCGTTTATGAGCGCAATGTTGAGATCACGTTGAGTATTTTCGATGACCTTGGCAGCCTCGGCCACTTTGATACTCTCGGCCTTGTGAGTGCCGACGGTGACAATTTCATTGTAAAGCGCGTCTACCAGATCCCGTACCTCAGGGGTGGACCCGGATGTCACCTTCATGATGGTTGTGACGCGATGTTCTTTGTCACCAGGGTTAATGCGTTCGGGGCTGTAACCGCAGTAGAAGTCCTGATTGAACTTGAGCCCGGAGCTTTTTTCTAAAACCGGTACGCAATCCTCTTCCGTGCAGCCAGGATAGACGGTCGATTCGTAGATGACGATATCGCCCTTTTTCAGGATTCGACCGACGGTTTCGCTGGCCCTGATGAGCGGGGTGAGATCCGGTCGTTTGTGCTCATCGATTGGCGTGGGCACAGTAACGATGTAACAATTGCACGCGCGCAGGTCTTCAATGTTCGTGGTGTAGAACAGGCCCCCGGCAGCAGCGAGTTCTTCCGGGGTGGTTTCCAGTGTGAAGTCGTTGCCAGCTTTGAGCTCGTCAATTCGACGCTGATTGATGTCGAAACCAACGACGCTTCGCTTGCGTCCGAATTCGACGGCCAACGGAAGGCCTACATACCCCAAGCCAACGATTGATAACTTAATGCCTGCTGTGTTCATGTTGGACATCAAAGGTTTAATGGTTGCTGACTAACTGAGCACGCACTTACGGACGCCCGATGACACGGTTGACGATGCTTTGGGCGCCAACCACGAGACCTTCCAAGTGTAGCTGACCACGAAAGCTCTCAGCATAGATCTTGTAGATGTTCTCAGTGCCCGACGGTCGCGCGGCGAACCAGCCGCTCGCACTGCTTACCTTGATGCCGCCGATGGGCGCGTCGTTACCCGGTGCGCGCGTCAAGATAGATTGAATCGGTTCGCCTGCCAGTGCGGTGCCACCGACGTCATCGGTATCGCAGGCAAAGGCAATATCGAAGCGATCCTTGATCGCCACGAGCTGGGCCATCGCGTACGACGAGGAGGGGTCCATGCGGATCTGCCCATCCCAGTCTAGCGTCATGAACCGAAAGGTCGGGTCCACCGCCTCATTGAGTACATTCAAATCAATGCGCCAGCGCTCGGCGATCGCTTGCCAGTAATGAACTCCGGCGCCTCCCATGGGGTCGACCGCCATGCGCACGCGGGCATTGCGAATCGCTTCCATATCAATGACCCGATCGAGCT
>CAIXPL010000016.1 GCA_903921325.1 uncultured Pseudomonadota bacterium | reverse complement strand
GGTCACGCGAATCCGCTCTGCGCTTGAGCCGGCCATGGGTCTTGCGGCACGCACACCGAAAACCTGACGTGGACAGAGCAGGCCTTATCCGCGGTCGCGCGTGGAGGCGCCTCTCACGCACGGAACGCGCGGCGGTGGGTATCCCCGAAGAAGGGCATGAAATCGACGCGCAGCAGGCGCTTGGCCTCGTCTCCGCGCTTGAGGTTTGGAAGAACCTCGCGGAAGTATTCTTCGCACATATTGGTAACGGTATACGCCGCCTTGCGTTCCTCCTCGCGCTGGCGCGCCGCTTCAAGTCGCTGCGTGCGCTTTTCGAGTTGCGGGTCCTTTCCCTGGTCGCGCTCCACTCGCAGCTTCAGTGCCGCGTCCCGCGCCTTGGCGAGCGTGAGAGGGCCGACATGGCCAAGCCCGATTTCCCGCAAGGCTCCGTCGGTGCCACGATAGCGGTAGAAAAAGACTTTCCTGCCCGACGACAGGCCCCGAACTCGGAGTCCAGGGCACTGGGCGTCGCCGCGCTCCTCCCCGGGAGCCAGGTCGGCGATAATGACGGGTGTAAGGGGGCTGCGCCCGTTTGGGGCGGAATTTAGTGTAGGTCGTTTTGCCATACCACCTCCATGTTGGGCGACCTACACTGCCACCTACACTGAACTGGCCGGCAAGCACTTGCAAAAGCTCGTCCAGACTAGCCCAATTTTGGTGGCAGTGAAGGCCTAAAAGTTGTGAAAAGACAAGACCTTATAGAAAAAAACGTGCATTCTGACAAGGCCTTGGCTAACGCCCAGAATACCCAACATACGCCTATGATGCAGCAGTACCTGCGCATGAAAGCCGCGCATCCGGACACGCTGCTGCTCTATCGCATGGGTGATTTCTATGAGCTGTTCTACGAGGATGCCGAGCGCGCCGCACGCCTGCTCGACATCACCCTGACCGCACGCGGCCAGTCGGCCGGCGCCCCGATCCCGATGGCCGGGGTGCCGTTTCATGCCCTCGATGGCTATCTCGCCAAACTGGTCAAGCTCGGTGAGTCGGTTGCGATCTGCGAACAGATCGGTGATCCGGCCACCAGCAAAGGCCCGGTCGAGCGCAAAGTCGTTCGTATCGTCACCCCGGGCACGCTCACCGATGCCTCGCTCCTCGATGAAAAGCAGGACAACATCCTGCTGGCCGTTACCGTCGATCGCACCACTGCGGGTCTGGCCTGGCTATCGATCACCAGTGGCGTGTTTCGCGCCGCTGAAATTCCGCTCGCGCGCCTCGCCAATACGCTCGAGCGCATCGGACCGGCCGAGATTCTGAGCGCCGACGATTCAAACATCACCGTGCCCTCCGGGTTTGCCAGCAGCCACCTGCCCACCTGGCATTTCGATCGCGACAGCGCCGAGCGCGCCCTGTGCGATCAGTTCGCGAGCAAAGGGCTGGAGGGCTTCGGCATCCATGATCTGCCGCTAGCCATCAGCGCAGCCGGCGCCCTGCTCGGCTATGCCAAGCGTACCCAGGGGCAAGGCCTCTCACATGTGACCGCCATTTCGCGCGAGGACGAGAGCGAATACCTGCGCATGGACGCAGCCACCCGGCGCAATCTGGAAATCACCGAGACGCTGCGCGGTGCCCCCGCGCCCACACTCTTCAGCCTCCTCGATGAATGCGCGACCTCCATGGGCTCACGCCTGCTGCGCCAATGGCTGCACCACCCGCCACGCGATCGCGCCCGGGTACAGGCCCGGCAAAAGGCGATCCGGGCGCTAGGTCCATCGATCCCGCTGCGCGCAGCCCTGCGCCAGGTGGCCGACATTGAACGCATCGCCGCGCGCATTGCGCTCAAAAGCGTACGCCCGCGCGAACTGGCCGCCCTTCGCGCATCGTTTGAGCAGTTACCCGCCGTGCAACGCTTGATCGAGGCGAGTGACGATCCCAAGCTTCGCGAGATCAGGCAATCACTGGCCCAGCCAGTTGCGGCCAGTGGCGTACTGGCCGCCGCCATTGCGCCTGAGCCGGCCGGCATGATCCGCGATGGTGGGGTGATTGCCGATGGTTATAACGCCGCGCTCGATGAGCTGCGCGCCCTGCAGCACGGTGGCGGTGAATTTCTGGTGGCCCTTGAGCAACGCGAGCGCGAACGCACCGGCATCGCAAGCCTCAAGGTTGAATACAACCGGGTGCATGGCTATTACATCGAAGTCACCCACGCCCATGTCGAGCGCATCCCCGCTGACTATCGACGCCGCCAGACGCTCAAGAATGCCGAGCGCTACATCACCCCGGAGTTAAAGACCTTCGAGGACCGCGCGCTCTCAGCCAACGACCGCGCGCATGCCCTGGAGAAATCGCTCTACGATGAGTTGCTCGACACGCTGGCCCCTGACGTACCGCGGCTCCAATCGATCGCCCATGCGCTGGCGCAGCTTGATGTGCTGGCCGATCTGGCCATCATTGCGGAACGACGCAGCTGGGTGATGCCGGAGCTCGTGCCCGAGACCCTGATTGAAATCGAACAAGGCCGCCACCCGGTGGTGGAGGATCAGGTCGACCAGTTCATCGCCAATGACTGCCGATTCAACCCCACCCGGCGCATGTTGCTCATCACCGGCCCGAACATGGGCGGCAAATCGACCTATATGCGCCAGACCGCACTCCTTGCGCTCATGGCCCAGGTGGGTTCCCCGGTGCCTGCCAAGCGCATGCGCCTGGGACCGCTGGATCAGATTTTTACGCGCATCGGGGCGGCTGATGATCTGGCCGGCGGGCGTTCCACTTTCATGGTCGAGATGACCGAGAGTGCCAATATCCTGCACCATGCGACCGAATCGAGTCTGGTGTTGATGGATGAAGTCGGCCGTGGCACGTCGACCTTTGATGGTCTGGCGCTGGCCTGGGCGATTGCGCGTCATCTGGCCGAACGCAGCCGCGCCTGGACGCTGTTTGCCACGCATTATTTTGAGTTGACCCAACTCGCGCAGGAGTATCGCCAGATCGCCAATGTGCATCTGGATGCCATCGAGCATCGCGACTCGATCGTCTTTCTGCATGCACTGGAAGAAGGCCCGGCCAGTCAAAGCTATGGACTCGCGGTGGCCCAATTGGCTGGGGTGCCAGCCGCAGTGATTCGTGCGGCCAAGCGCAAACTGCAGGAACTGGAAGATCAGAGCCTGCAACGCGGGCCACAGACCGACTTGTTTGCCGCGGCGCCCTCCGCACCTGAGCCGGCACGACATCCGGTGCTCGATACGCTTGAATCAATCGACCCCGATGCGCTCTCACCGCGCGAAGCGCTGGAGGTGCTCTACCGCCTCAAGCGCGATGCAACCCCGTCGACTGATTGATCAAGGCCAGCGCTGCTGGCAACCATACGCATTTCAATCAGAATGACTTCCCGCACGATTTGCCAACAATGCGCGCTGCTCAACCCAACCCCGCTTTGCATTCTCGTGGCTTACCCAGAACGTCGCAGGATCGTTGGCTTCGATCAGGCTCTTTTCAACCTCGCCACGAAACCACTGATCATGAGTTATTGCTTCATGCGCTTGGCGCATGCGTTGCGCGGTGTCGGTTCGCGCGTTGCGAGTCCGTGGCTCCAGTTGAAAATGGGTAGCATCAAGCGAATCAAAGCGCGGAATACCCAGTTCAGTACGCACATACTCGATGCATCGATCGAGGCTGCGCCAAAGTCGCGGTTTGTTGTCCCGGTGGGTGCCCAACAGGCATTCCTCTGCGCCGAGCTTGAGCGGTACTGACCAGCCCCCAGGCCGTCCGACGATTGAAGCGCCCAGAATCGCAGATGCCCTCGCCATGCGACGAGCCACTGCCATGTTGATGGTTGTCCGTTCAGTCACCCTGGGTCCGTGAAAATCGCGGTCTTTTCTACCCGGAATCGCCGGCAAGACCGCGATCGCGAAATGTTGGGAATAGGCAATTACTTGACTATATCCAACCAATCAGATGAAATGAACACCTGAATACGGCAGAAGCGGGTGATGGGCCAAGTGATGACAACGAAGCATGCCGCGGCGCTTGATGAGGGCGATTTCACCGATGCGGAGAAGTCGGAGGCGGCAAAGGCAATTATGCGATTGCTCGATGAATGGTCGCTCAGCCAGGAAGAGCAGCAAGCCATTCTTGGTCTCCAGCGCACCAATCGCGAGTCGCTCAATGGGTATCGCAAGGGGCGTCCGATTGGCACGAGCATTGATCAGTTCGAACGGGTGGGGCACGTTTTTGCGATCAACACGTCATTGCGCATTTTGTTTCCTGAGAGTCGTGAAACCGCGGCGGCCTGGATGCGGCTCCCGAACAGGGCATTCAATGGCGCGAGCGCGGCGCAGCTGGTGTGTCAGCGCGGATTTGTGGGCCTGTTGCAAGTGAGGCTATATCTGGATCGCATGAGGGGGATTTAATGAGCGACCTGCTCTCACGCGCCCGTCTGGCGCGCATTGATGAATCGGTAGCGCGGGTGATCGCCACCAGCATTCCATCGCAGGACGCACTCGACACAGCCTTTCCTGATGCGTCGCTGCGCTCGATTGGTCAGCGTTGGGAGGCGAAGGTAAAGCCCTGGGCGTATGTGTCCGGAGTGCCGATCATCCGGCGTCCCTTTGAAGAGGCGGAATATGCAACAGCGGTGACCTGGCCGTTTGAGCACTGGCAGGCGAGCCGCTACTCGACGGGTCGTTATGGGGTGTGGTATGGCGCGCGCAGCGTGGAAACGGCGGTCTGGGAGACGGCGTACCACTGGTACCGGGCATTGCTCCAGGATGTGGAATTGAACAAGCCGGGACAAGTGGCGCACAAGCGGGTGTACGGGGTGGACGTGGAAGCGACATTGATTGATTTACGAACGCTGGTGCAAAGCGTGCCATCGCTTGTGCATCCGACTGACTATCGCACCTGTCAGCGCATCGGTGAGCAGATTCACCATGAAGGTCATCCCGGCGTATTGACGCGCTCGGCGCGGCATCGCACCGGGCAGGTGTTGGCAATTTTCAATCCGGCAGTGTTATCCAATCCTGCGCATGCGTCTTACCTGCGCTATGAACTGCTTGATGAGGAGATTCAGATCCAGCGGGGTCTCACCGAGCCGTGGTTCCGCATTCCGGTAAAGGATTGGTCACATCGCGCTTGATATTTGCTGTCTACATCATCAGATAATTAGCAGTCAGCGGCTTCGTTGCCGCGAGCGGGCAAAGTCCCACGCTTCGCCAGGGAGGGCCCCGAGCAGCGATGCCCAATGCCAGTCGCGCTCCCAATGTTGCTCGACTGCGACAAGGCAGTCATTCGTGGAGCCGCTGTCTGTGCACGACGCGCTCCGGTCATCGCAGCGCGCGCGAGAGTGCTGCTCCAAAGAGAGAGCGCTGCCTGGCTGGATGGGCAATGCACCGTCCCGCTCCACCGATGTAGCAATCTCGTCTACATGCCTGCTGCGATCCATGCTCATGCAATCACGCGCCCTGTGAGATCAAGAGTGCGCAGTGTGCAAGGTGAATGACTGCGGAACCAAGCCGCTGAGTCAGGTGGCGCTGCTCGTCGCGCCCGGGTGCTTCAAGTCAGATCGCGTGACGCTTCAATGCGGCCAGCGGTGCGTAGCGCAGCACGCGCTCGTGGGTCGCCTCCAGCACGACCCGCGGTGCCTTGCCCTCTTCCCATGCCTCGACCCAGCGCAGCACGTGCAGACACCAGCGATCACCGGGTACCAGACCGCGAAAGCGCAATTCGGACCGTGGCGTGCTCAGATCGTTGCCCTTGCTCGCGCTGTATTCCAGAAACTCCGCTGTCACTCGCACGCACACGAGGTGGGCCACATCGGTCTCTTCATGCGTGGCACAACTGCCATCACGATAATACCCGGTGAGTGGTGCAAAGCTGCACGCCATCAAAGGCTCGCCCAATACATTGTTCTCAGTGGACAGACCGCTCGCTTCGCTCACTGCGACGCTCCGGGCTTTGCCACCAAGAACTGAGCAGATTGGCGCCGTGCAGCTGCGGTCTGCACCGCGCCGACTGATGCCATTCCAGTCGCTACCGGCTCGGTATGCGCCGCGATATAACGTCTGACGCCATCCGCATCGGCATCAAGCACCGTCACTCGCTGCGGTGCCGCCTCCAAGTGCTCGAACCCCGCGGGCCGTGGCGGTGCCTCACCGAGGGCCTCCTCAATGGTCTCGGCAAACTTGGCCGGCAACGCGGTCTCCAGCACCAGCATCGGCTCGCCCGGTTCACGCAGTCGCCAGGCTCCAGCCATCGCGTTCGCGGTATGCGGATCAATGACCACGCCATACCGGTCGCGCGCCGCACGGATGCAGGCAAGACGCCCCGCATGATCGGTCCGCACGGACACGAAGCGGCTTCGCACCACGGCCTGCCATAGATCAGTCCCGGCTATATCGAACTGCCCGCTGCGATCCAACTCTGACCACAAGGCACTCAAGCGTCCCGCATCAGCCCCGACCAGATCGTAGATATAGCGCTCGAAATTCGATGATTTCGATATATCCATCGACGGACTGGATGTCTGGCTCACTTCGGCACTGGCACGCACCCGATAACGCCCGGTGCGAAAGAACTCATCGAGCACATCGTTCTCGTTGGTCGCCACGATGAAACGCCGCACCGGCATGCCCATCTGGTGCGCGATCCAGCCGGCATACACATTGCCAAAATTGCCCGAGGGCACTACAAAGCTCACCGCCTGATCATTACTCGTGGTGGTGGCAAACCAGCCGCTGAAGTAATACACCGCCTGCGCCGCCACCCGCGCCCAGTTGATCGAATTGACCGTGCCAATCTGGTGTTGCGCTTTGAAAGCAGCATCGGCACCAATGGCCTTGACGATATCCTGGCAATCGTCGAACACACCGCGGATGGCGATGTTGTGAATGTTCGGGTCCTGCAGGCTGTACATCTGCGCGGCTTGAAACGGGCTCATGCGCCCGTGCGGTGAGAGCATGAACACTTGCACGCCTTGTTTGCCGCGCATGGCATATTCAGCCGCCGACCCCGTATCACCGGAGGTCGCCCCAAGGATATTGAGCCCTTCACCGCGAGCTTTGAGCAACGACTCGAACAACTCACCGAGTAACTGCATCGCCACGTCCTTGAACGCAAGCGTCGGGCCGTTCGACAGACGCAGCAAGTGCAAACCGGGTTCCAGCGTTCGCACCGGAGTGATCGCCGCCTCACCAAACACACTGGCGCGGTAAGCCCGCTCGATGCAGCCACGCAAGTCCTCGCGATCCCACTCGGGGGCAAAGCGCGACACGATCTCAAAGGCAAGCTGCGGATAGGTGAGCGTGCGCAGGTGCGCAAGCTCGGCAGCGCTGAACCGTGGCATCACCTGCGGCACGTACAAGCCGCCATCAGGCGCAAGCCCGGCGAGCAGGATGTCAGTGAAGCTGCGCGGCGCGGCCCCCCCGCGCGTACTCACATAGTGCATCTCAGCTCACAGAAGAGGTTCGCGCCGGATGCGCGTGACCTTGCCGATGACCGCGGGCAAGGCCTCAATGGTGGCAATGGCCGCATTGACCGAGCGCTCAACGGTCGCGTGAGTCAGCATCAGGATGTCGACGCTGGCCTCGCCCACCGCAGGTTCTTTTTGCACCATCGCTTCGATCGAAATACTGCGATCCGCCAGGGCGCGCGAGATATCCGCCAACACACCCGGACGATCATGCACCCGCATGCGCAGGTAGCAGGCCGTGACCACCTCGTCCATTGGCAGCACCGGCACCGCGGCAATGCTATCGGCCTGGAACGCCAGATGCGGCACGCGCTGCTGCGGATCAGCAGTAAGCATGCGCGCGACATCAACGAGATCGGCGATCACGGCACTGGCGGTGGGTTCCGCACCGGCACCGGCGCCATAGAACAGTGTCGGGCCGACCGCATCAGCCTTGACCAACACCGCGTTCATGACGCCTTCGACATTGGCAATCAGACGCCGCTCGGGGATGAGGGTCGGATGCACCCGCAACTCGATGCCTTGATCGGTGCGCCGGGTAATGCCGAGCAACTTGATGCGGTAGCCGAACTCCCCTGCATAGCGGATATCGACTGCGTCGAGCCTGGATATCCCTTCGACGTGCGCACGCTCGAATTCAATCGGAGTACCAAAGGCGATGGCCGAGAGCAGCGTGAGCTTGTGCGCGGCATCGACCCCTTCGATATCGAAGGTGGGGTCAGCCTCGGCATAGCCCAGCGCCTGCGCTTCGCGCAGTACCACGTCAAAGGCGAGGCCCTTGTCGCGCATGGCCGACAGAATGAAATTGCTGGTGCCATTGATGATGCCGGCGATCCACTCTATGCGATTGGCAGCCAGCCCTTCACGCAGCGCCTTGATGATCGGAATGCCGCCACCAACGGCCGCCTCGAAAGCCACCATCACGCCGCGCTCGCGCGCAGCCGCAAAAATCTCATTGCCATGGGTGGCCAGCAGGGCCTTGTTGGCGGTCACCACATGCTTGCCGGCGGCAATCGCCGTGAGCACCAACTCGCGTGCAACGGTATAGCCACCGATCAGTTCGACCACCACATCAATGGCCGGATCGTTCACCACTGAAAACGCATCAGCGGTAATCGCGGCATTCAGCCCCGCGGCATCAATCACCTGCGCCGCACGCTGGGTGTCACGATCGGCCACCACCGTGATCTGAATGTCGCGCCCGGCCCGTCGACGGATCTCCTCGCGGTTGCGCGCGAGCACACTGAAGGTGCCCCCACCCACCGTGCCAATGCCCAACAAGCCGACACGAATTGCTGCCGACGCGTTCACGCCACCTGCCTCAGACTGCGCTGCCATGCTTGTCATCCCTCAGGCCGTCACCAGTCGCGGCTCTGAGCGCGGGACATAGCCATCCTTGCGGAACATTTCCTTGATACCGCGCACCGCCTGGCGGATGCGCGCCTCGTTCTCGATCAGCGCGATGCGGATGTGGCTATCGCCGTATTCACCAAAACCGACCCCCGGGGACACCGCCACCTTGGCTTCGTTGAGAATCTTCTTGGCAAATTCAAGTGACCCCATGGCGCGGTACGGCTCAGGGATCTCGGCCCAGATATACATCGACGCCTTGGGGTTCTCCACCATCCAGCCGGCCTCGTGCAAACCGCGCACCATCACATCGCGCCGGCGCTGATACTTGAGCCGAGTCTCCTCGACGCACTCCTGCGGCCCTTCCAGTGCCACGATGGAGGCAACCTGAATGGGCGTGAACGTACCGTAGTCGTGATAGCTCTTGATGCGCGCAAGCGCTGACACCAGTTCCTTGTTGCCCACCATGAACCCGACCCGCCAGCCGGCCATGTTGTAGCTCTTCGACATGGTGAAGAATTCAACCGCCAGATCGCGCGCCCCGGGCACCTGCATGATCGAGGGGGCCTTGTAGTCATCGAACACGATGTCAGCGTAGGCCAGATCGTGCACCACGAAGATGCCGTGCTCGCGCGCCAGGGCCACCACCCGCTCGAAGAATTCCAGATCGACGCACTGCGCGGTCGGATTCGAGGGGAAGCCCAGAATCATCATCTTGGGCTTGGGGAAGCTCTCGCGAATCGCCCGCTCGAGCTCACCAAAAAAATCCACCCCCGGGGTCATGCGCACCGAGCGGATGTCGGCCCCGGCGATGATTGCACCATAGATGTGAATCGGGTAGCTCGGATTGGGCACCAGCACCGTGTCGCCCCGATCCAGCGTGGCAAGCATCAGATGCGCCAGGCCTTCTTTGGAGCCGATGGTGACAATCGCTTCGGTATCCGGGTTCAGATCGACTCCATAGCGACGGCCGTACCAGTTGGTCACCGCACGACGCAGCCGTGGAATCCCCTTGGAGACCGAGTAGCCGTGGGTGTCGCCACGTGCCGCCGTCTCGATCAGCTTCTCGACAATATGCGGAGGCGTTGCCCCATCGGGATTGCCCATCGACAGGTCGATCACGTCCTCGCCGCGCCGCCGCGCTGCCTGCTTCAATTCGGCCGTAATATTGAATACATACGGCGGCAGACGTTTGATACGCGGAAAGTCAGTCGAGGGCATGGCCGCGCGACGATTGGGATCAGAGGGATTCATGCGCGGCCCCAGCCGGGTGGGAAAGCTATAATTGTATGTTTGCCAACCCCTTACCGCAATCTCCTTAACGGAAACGTGTGAAACTCAATCTGGCGAGCGCGCCCGGAGCGCACCTGTTCAACGCCTGTGCCGGTGACCATGTGCTCATCAATCAGGTGCGCCATGACACCAGCCTGATCGTGACCCGCGACCGCTTGATTGCCCCCTGGCGACCGCTCGATTTTGCGGCGATCACCGCCGCCGATCTGGAACCGATCCTCGCGCTGGGCTGTGACATCGTGCTGCTTGGAACCGGGCCACGGCAGCATTTTCTGCATCCGGGCGTGGCCCGTGCGCTCAGTGCCGCAGGGATTGGACTGGAATCCATGAACACGGCCGCGGCCTGCCGCACCTACAACATTCTGGTGTCGGAGGACCGCAAGGTTGCCGCTGCCATCGTGCTCGCGTAATCCGTGATCCCCGCTCCCAGCCACAACGACCGCCTGTCGCGTCGCGCACTGTGGGTTTTGCTCGCTGCGTTTCTGTTCATCTGGTGTGTGAACCTCGGCTATCCGCGACTGATCCGAACAGACGAAGGGCGTTACGCCGAAATCGCCCGTGAAATGGTGGCAAGCGGCGACTGGGTGACCCCGCGCCAGAACGGCTACCCCTATTTTGAGAAGCCCCCGCTGCAATACTGGGCAACCGCCGCGGCATTTACGGTGTTCGGCGAGCATGAATGGACGGCACGGCTGTGGACTGCACTGTGTGGTCTGTGCGGGATTGCAATCAGTGCACTGGCGGCACGCCGTATCTGGGGCAACCAGACCGCACTCACCAGTGCGATCGTTCTCGGGGGCACCCTGCAATGGGCCGCCATGGGACATTTCGCATCGCTCGATATGTCGCTGGCAGCGTTTCTCTCGGGTGCAATCGCCGCATTTTGTGCCGCGCAGTGCCCGCCTGATACGAGCGCAACCGAGCGCGCAAGCGACGCCGTACTGCTCGCACCGATCCCGAGCGATCAGCGCTGGATGCTCACCGCGTGGCTGCTACTGGCCCTGGCCGTCCTCAGCAAAGGGGTGGTCGCCCTCGCGCTGCCGGCGGCGAGTGCGTTTGTCTACATGCTCTGGCAGCGCGATTGGGGCTTGCTTCGTCGCAGTCGCTTACCCAGCGGACTTCTCGTGCTCGTAGCCGTCTGCGCGCCGTGGTTCGTGCTGGTCTCGGCGCGCAATCCAGGTTTTGCGCATTTCTTTTTCATCCAGGAACATCTGGAGCGATTTCTCACCCCGATGCACGGGCGCGATGCCCCCCTGTGGTTTTTTGTGCCGGTGTTGATCGCCGGGCTGCTGCCCTGGACTTTGCTGCTGCCCGCCGTCTATCGAACCGCCTTTACTGCGCGATCGGCAGCCGCACCCGGATCGGCACTACGCTCCGGAGGGTTCGACGCGAGCGCCTTTCTCGCGCTGTGGGCGCTGGTGTGCTTTGTGTTCTTCTCCGTATCGCACTCCAAACTGGAATCCTATCTGCTGCCGATCTACCCGGCGCTTGCCCTGCTCATCGCACGCGCCCTGCCTGGCCTCACCACCCGCTCACTCATCTGGACCCATCGCAGCATCTTGCTGCTGGGCGTGGCATTGCTGATCGCCGTACCGGTCGCGATCCGACGCGGCTCGGCGCATATCCCGTCTGAATTGCTCGCGGCCTACGAACCCTGGCTGCTCGGCGCAGCGGCCGCGCTGATCATCGGCGCTTTCGCCGGGCTGCGCCTGGTCCGCAGCGCCCGCCGGCAGCTGGCCACCCTGAGTCTTGCGGGCGCGTGCCTGCTCGCCACCCAGCTCGCGTTGAGCGGACACGAGAGTCTCGCGCCGATCTACTCGTCGTATGATATCGCCCGCGTGATGCGCCCTCTGATACACGCCGACACGGCCCTCTACATGGTCGATACGTATGACCACACGCTGCCCTTCTATACCGGGCATACCTACATCATGGTGGGCTACAAGGACGAACTGGCGGTGCCGATCGATCGTGAGCCGGGCCCCTTTATCAAGGATGTTGCGAGTTTTGAACCGATCTGGCGCAACAGCGCAGCAGCCTTTGCCGTGATGACCCACCAGCAGTACCAACACTTTGTCGATTCCGGATTGCCCATGAAAAAGGTCGCGCAGGACCCGCGCCGCATCGTGGTGGCCACGCCCACCACCCCACTTTGAGCATCGCCATGACCTCTGACGCCGCCGCGCTGCCGTTTCTCCCGTTCACCCGCCCCGACATCGATGAGCAGACCATCAGCGCCGTCGGGGATGTGCTGCGCTCGGGCTGGATCACCACCGGACCGCAGGCGCGTGCGTTCGAAGATGAACTGTCACAGTTCTGTGGTGGACGCCCGGTGCGGGTGTTCAATTCGGGCACCGCTGCCCTTGAAATTGCACTGCGGCTTGCACGCGTGGGCCCGGGCGATGAAGTGATCACCACGCCACTGTCCTGGGTTGCCACTGCCAACGTGATTCTCGCAGTCGGTGCCAAGCCGGTGTTTGCCGACATCGACCCGCGCACCCGCAATATCGATCTGGACCGGCTTGAGGCCGCCATCACGCCGGCCACCCGCGCGCTGATTCCGGTCGATCTGGCTGGGTTACCGGTCGATCGCGATCGGCTCGCCGCCATTGCGGGCAAGCACCGCCTGCGGGTGATCGAGGATGCCTGCCAATCCTTCGGTGCGCTGTGGAATGGCCAGCGTATTGGCAGCACGGGGGATTTCATCTGCTTCAGCTTTCATGCCAACAAAAACATCACCAGCACCGAGGGCGGTGCCATCGTCTTCCCCGATGAGGCGAGTGCCGTGGAAGCCGAACGCTGGCGCCTGCAAGGGGTGCGCCGCACCGGTGAGGACGGTATCGAAGTGGAGTTTGCCGGCGAGAAGGCCAATCTCACTGATGTGGCCGCCTGCATCGGTCGCGGACAACTGAAGCGACTGGATGAATTCACCGCCCGGCGCAAGCAGCTCGCGGCGCATTACTTCCACTGCCTCGCAGGGAGTGCGATCAGCGAAGCGCTGCAATTGCCGGTTACCGATGAGCACAACAGCAACTGGCATATGTTCCAGTGTGTGTTGCCCGAGCGGGCACGGCGGCCTGATTTCATCCGTGCGATGCGCGAACGCGGCATTGGCATCGGGGTGCATTACCCGGCGATCCACCTGTTTGAACTGTACCGCCGCATGGGATTCCACGCCGGGCAGTTTCCGCATGCCGAACGGGTCGGCCAATCGATCGTCACCCTGCCCTTGTTCCCGCGCATGAGTGAGGCCGATGTCGAGCGCGTCTGCGATGCGCTGCCGCACGCGCTTGAGGAGGCCAGTCGATGACAAACACGCTCGCTCAGCAACCAGGCAACCCCGCCGCCTCCCTTGCCCAGTCGACGCCTGCGCCGGCGGCGCCTGCCCTGTCGGTGGTCATCCCGGTCTACAACGAGGAAGCCGGGCTTGCTCAGTTGTTTGCGCGCCTGTATCCCTCGCTTGATGCCCTGGGCATTTCCTACGAAATCGTATTCGTGAACGATGGCAGCCGTGATCGCTCGGCCGCGATCCTGCGCGAACAGTTCGCCCGTCGCCCCGAGGTGACGCGGGTGGTGCTATTCAACGCCAATGCCGGTCAACATCTGGCGATTCTGGCCGGATTTGAATACTGCCGCGGCGAACGGATCATCACTCTCGATGCCGATCTGCAAAATCCGCCCGAAGAAATTGGCAACCTGCTCACTGCGATGGACGCCGGCTCAGACTACGTCGGCACGATCCGCCGGGCACGTCAGGACAGTGCGTGGCGCCGCTATGCCTCGCGGGCGATGAATCGCCTGCGCGAGAAAATCACTTCGATCAAAATGACCGATCAGGGCTGCATGATGCGCGCCTACAGTCGCCCCATCATCGATGCGATCAACCAGTGTCGCGAAGTGAATACCTTCATTCCGGCACTCGCCTACACCTTTGCCGGCAATCCGACCGAGATCGAAATCGCGCACGAAGAGCGCGCCGCCGGCACCACAAAATATTCGCTCTACCGGCTGATCCGTCTCAACTTCGATCTGGTCACCGGGTTCTCGGTGCTGCCCTTGCAGGTGTTCTCACTGGTCGGGTTTGTCGTCTCGGGGATGTCACTCGTATTTGTGCTCATCCTGGCCTGGCGTCGCATTTTTGTGGGACCAGAGGCCGAAGGGGTATTTACGCTCTTTGGCATCGCGTTCTTTCTCATCGGACTCGCGCTCATGGGCATTGGTCTGCTTGGCGAGTATGTCGGCCGGATTTATCAGCAGGTGCGCAGTCGTCCGCGCTATGTGGTGCAAGCCGTGCTTGAGCAGTCCGGCAGGGCACCCGCGGCGCCGCGCGTCACCGAATCGCGATGACCGCACAAGAAATGAACCCGGTAGCGCGTAGCCCGGCCCCGGCGCGCACGACCGCAGTCAGCTTGCCAGCAACCACCGCCACAGGCGCGAGCACATCGGCAACACCCCGCCCGCGTGCGCTGGTATTTGCCTATCACGATGTCGGCGTGCGCTGTCTGTCAGTGCTCCTCTCGCGCGGCATCGACGTCGCGCTGGTGGTCACCCATGAAGATGCTGCCGGTGAGACCATCTGGTTTGGCAGCGTGCGCGCGCTGTGCGAGCGCGCCGGCATCCCCTGCATCACCCCGGCTGCGCCAAGTCTCGACCTGATCGAACCCATGCTGGGCGCCAAGGCCGTGGATTTCGTGTTCTCGTTTTACTATCGCCAGATGCTGCCTGATGCGCTGCTGGCCCTCGGACGCCGCGGCGCCTACAACATGCACGGATCACTGCTGCCGCAGTACCGCGGGCGCGTCCCGGTGAACTGGGCCGTGCTGCATGGCGAGCGCCATGCCGGTGCCAGCTTGCACGCGATGGTGACCAAACCCGATGCCGGGGCGATCGTCGATCAGCAAGCGGTGCCGATCCTTGACAATGACAGCGCACACGAGGTCTTTGGCAAGGTTGCAGTGGCCGCCGAGATCGTGCTCGAACGCTCGATCGGCGCTCTGGCGGCCGGTACCGCCATCCATCGCGCGCAGGATTTGTCGGCTGGCGGCTACTTTGGTGGACGCAAACCCGCCGATGGGCTGATTGACCCGCGCCAGACCGCGTGGACCGTCCACAACCTGGTGCGCGCCGTCGCCCCACCCTATCCGGGTGCCTTTATGCCCCTCTCGGGCGGGGAGTTGGGTATCCTGCGCACTTGGTGGCCGGCACGTCCCGCGCAACCTGATAACCCGCCTGCCGCGCCAGCCCTGCTGGCCGATGCGGGGGGGCTGTGGTTGCGCTGTGGTGATGGCGCGCTGCTGCAGGTGCTGGAAGCTCGCTACAACGGCCAGCCGCTGCTGGCCGCAGACCTTGAAATCCGTTTTGGTTGCACCGTACTCACTCTCACTTAGAACGACTGAACTCCCTAAATGAAAAAAATCCTGATTCTCGGCGTCAACGGCTTCATCGGTCATCACCTGTCCAATCGCATCCTGGCGAGCACCGACTGGGAAGTCTATGGCATGGACATGGCCACCGAGCGCATCAGCGGCCTCCTGGGAGAGAAGCGCTTTCATTTCTTCGAAGGCGACATCACGATCAACAAGGAATGGATCGAATATCACATCCGCAAGTGCGACACGGTGCTGCCGCTGGTGGCCATTGCCACGCCGGCTACCTATGTGCGCGAACCGCTGCGCGTATTCGAACTGGATTTCGAAGCGAACTTGCCGATCGTTCGCTCCTGCGTGAAATACGGCAAGCGCCTGATCTTCCCGTCGACCTCCGAGGTCTACGGCATGTCGCGCGATGCCGAGTTCGATCCCGAGAAATCAGAACTCGTGCTGGGTCCGATCAACAAACCGCGCTGGATCTACTCGTGCGCCAAGCAGTTGATGGACCGGGTGATCTGGGGCTATGGCATGGAGCAAAAGCTCGATTTCACCTTGTTCCGTCCATTCAACTGGATCGGCTCGGGCCTTGATTCGATCAACACGGCCAAGGAAGGCTCATCGCGGGTGATCACCCAGTTCCTCGGCCATATCGTACGCGGCGAGAACATCCAGTTAGTCGATGGTGGTGCGCAAAAACGCGCCTTCACCTATGTCGATGACGGCATCGACGCGCTGCTGCGCATCATCGATAACCCCAAAGGTGTGGCAAGCGGTCAGATCTACAATATCGGCAATCCGAAGAACAACTTCTCGGTGCGTGAACTGGCCGAGATGATGCTGAAGCTGGCCGCCAGCATTCCTGAGTATGCCGAACAGGCAAGCCACGTTCGCCTGGTGAAAACCACCGCGACCAAGTACTACGGCGGTGGCTATCAGGACGTGCAGAACCGCGTGCCCAAGATCACCAATACCATGCGCGATCTGGGCTGGAAGCCTCGGATCGGGATGCAGGAGGCGCTTGAGCGGATTTTTGAATCGTATCGAAATCAGGTTCGCGAGGCGCGCAACCTGATGGATTGAGGCGATCAGCGTGCAGCGACACCTGGTCCTCAAGATCGATGTAGACACCCTGCGCGGCACGCTCGAAGGGGTGCCACGGCTCGTACAAATTCTGCAATCGCGTGGCGTGGGTGCCACTTTTCTGTTCAGCCTGGGGCCCGATCACACTGGACGTGCCATCAAGCGGGTGTTTCGTCCCGGCTTCATGAACAAGGTGTCGCGCACGTCGGTCATCTCGCATTACGGTCTTAAAACCCTGCTCTACGGCACCGTGTTGCCCGGCCCTGATATCGGTGTACGGGCAGCTGATCAGATGCGGGCAGTGCACGCCGCCGGATTCGAGACCGGCGTGCATACCTGGGATCACATCCGCTGGCAGGATGGCGTGGCCAAGGCTGATCCGGACTGGACCGAGTGCGAGATGCGCTTTGCGTTTGAACGCTATAAGGACATTTTTGGCGTCGCGCCCAAGGTGCACGGCGCCGCCGGCTGGCAGATGAATCGTCATGCGTTGCGCCTCACCCAGGCGCTGGGCTACACCCACGCTTCCGATGGCCGCGGCACCCACCCGTTTTTGCCAGTGTGGAATGGCGAGCCGGTGCGCTGCATGCAATTGCCAACGACCCTGCCCACGCTGGATGAAATCATCGGACTGGATGGCGTCACCGAGGACAGTGCCGACCGCGCCCTGCTTGACCGCACCGCGCAGAGCACCCGGCCGATCGAGGTCTACACCCTGCATGCCGAACTGGAGGGCATGAAACTCGCCCCGGTCTTCGAGGCGCTGCTCGCAGGCTGGCAGGACCAGGGCTGGACGCTGTGCAGTCTGGCCGATGCCGCCGCAAGCCTGGATCTCAGCAGCCTGCCACGCGATCAGGTGGGCTATGGAAGCGTCGCCGGACGCTCGGGTGAACTGCTGGTGCAGGGCGGGCCTTTTCTCGATGATCCCGATGCGCCTGCCCCGGCGCCGGACGCCCCCAACCGGCTGCTTGGACAATGACTCGCGGTAGCGCAGCCGCAGCGAACACAGGATAATCGACCGATCAACGCACCATCACCGAGAATTGTCGAGACACCATGTCAGCAACCCGCATCGAGGATTTCACCGCACCGGCCACCGGCTCGCAATCGTTTCAGCTCTCTGCCATGGCAAGCCGGCTGTTGGTGTTGTACTTCTACCCCAAGGACAACACGCCCGGGTGCACGACCGAGGGCGAACAGTTTCGTGACGCCTACGCCGAATTCAAGGCACTGGATTGCGAAGTGATGGGCATCTCGCGCGACAGCATGAAGTCGCATGAGAACTTCAAAGCGAAAATGAAATTCCCGTTTGAGCTTCTCTCCGATGAAGACGAAACGGTTTGCACGCTCTTTGGCGTGATCAAAATGAAAAACATGTACGGCAAACAGGTGCGCGGCATCGAGCGCAGCACGTTCGTGATCGATCGCGATCAGACGATCCGTCATGAGTGGCGCGGCGTGAAAGTACCTGGCCATGTCGCTGAAGTTCTCGCCTTCGTCAAAACCCTCTAGACACCCTCCCCTACATGCCACCACGCCGCCCTGCCGGTCGCGACACGCGACCCAGTGGCCGGGTGCGCTCTGCCCGCAAGGGCGAGCCATCGCGGCTGTTTGTGCTCGACACCAATGTTCTGCTGCACGACCCCACCAGTCTGTTTCGTTTTGAGGAACACGATGTGTTTCTGCCGATGCAGACCCTGGAGGAGCTCGATCGCAACAAGAAAGGCGTATCGGAGCTTGCGCGTAATGCACGTCAGGCGAGCCGCTTCATCGAAGAGGTGATGGGGCGCGCCTCGTCGGCTATCGACGAGGGCATGCCGCTACAGCGCAGCGACACCGATCCGGCCACCGGCCTGTTGTTCCTGCAGACCGAAGCGATGGCTGATCCCTTACCGGCCAATCTGCCTACCGCGAGTGCCGACAATCTGATCATTGGCGTGGTGGCGCATCTGCATCGCGGCCATCCCGATCGCGAAGTGATTCTAGTGAGCAAAGACATCAACATGCGCATCAAGGCGCGTGCTGCCGGTCTGGCCGCCGAGGATTACTTCAACGATCAGGTGCTCGAAGACAGCGACCTGCTGTACGCCGGATCACGGTTGCTGGAACCCGATTTCTGGGAAGCCAACGGCAACGGCCTGGAGTCCTGGAAAAAGGATGGCGCCACGCTCTATCGAGTGCGCGGTCCGCTCGCCGCTGATTTGAACGTCAATCAGTTTGTCTATATTGAAGGCGACCGTGCGTTCAACGCCCGGGTGCGTTCGGTTGAGCCGGGCAACGCGGTATTTGAAACCGTGCGCGACTATGGCAATCCGCGCAATGCGGTCTGGGGCGTCACGGCGCGTAACCGCGAGCAGAACTTCGCACTCAATCTGCTGATGGACCCCGAAGTGGATTTTGTCACCCTGCTCGGTCAGGCCGGCACCGGCAAGACGCTGCTCGCGCTGGCTGCTGGGCTGGCGCAAGTGCTCGATGACAAGCGCTACTCCGAGATCATCATGACCCGGGTGACTGTGCCGGTTGGTGAGGACATCGGCTTTTTGCCTGGCACCGAAGAAGAAAAGATGGCGCCCTGGATGGGGGCACTCGAGGACAATCTCGAAGTGCTCAACAACACCGACTCGACCTCGGGCGAATGGGGCCGCGCCGCGACTCGCGATCTGATCCGTTCGCGCATCCGCATCAAATCGCTTAACTTCATGCGCGGGCGCACCTTCATCAACAAGTTTCTGGTGATCGACGAGGCACAAAATCTGACACCGAAGCAGATGAAAACCCTGATCACCCGCGCTGGTCCGGGCACCAAGGTGTTGTGCCTGGGCAATATCGCGCAGATCGACACCCCGTACCTGACCGAAGGCAGCTCAGGCCTCACCTATGTGGTCGAACGTTTTCGTGGCTGGCCGCATGGCGGGCATGTCACCTTGCAGCGCGGTGAGCGTTCACGGCTGGCCGATTTCGCGGCCGAGTCGCTCTGACCGTCACACGGTTTCTGACCCGCACGCGGGTCGGCAACTGGCCGACCTCAGGACAGCGAGACCTGAGGACCGCGCTTCTGCGGAATCTGAAGAGTTCAGGGGGCTGCCTGCACAGCGGCTCAATACGTCGAACCGCTGGCAAAGTTCTCAAAGCGTGTGAACTGCCCCATGAAGGTGAGGGGCACCATGCCGATCGGGCCATTGCGCTGCTTGCCGATGATGATCTCGGCCTTGCCCTTGTCGGGTGAGTCCGGGTTGTAGACCTCATCGCGGTAGATGAACAGGATCACATCGGCATCCTGTTCGATGGCCCCGCTCTCACGCAAGTCCGACATCACCGGGCGTTTGTTCGGGCGTTGCTCCAGACTTCGATTCAACTGCGACAACGCAACCACTGGCACCTTGAGCTCTTTGGCCAGCGCCTTGAGCGAACGCGACACTTCAGAAATCTCGGTCGCGCGGTTCTCACCGACGCGAATAGCCGACATCAACTGAAGGTAGTCCACCACGATCAGACCCAGCTTGCCGTACTGCCGGTGCAAGCGCCGGGCGCGCGCCTTCAATTCAAGCGAATTGAGCGCCGGGGTCTCATCGATATGAATCGGCGCTTCGTTCAACTTGGACACGGCATGGGTGAGACGGGCCCAGTCATCGTCTTTCAGTTTGGCGGTGCGCAGGCGCGACTGATCCAGCCGGCCAATCGACCCGATCATCCGGGTGGCCAGTTGCGTGCCGGACATTTCCATACTGAAGATGGCAACGGGCAGGTGACTATCGACCGCCACGTTCTCCGCCATATTGAGCGCGAACGCGGTCTTACCCATACTCGGGCGCCCCGCCACGATGATCAGATCGCCCTCCTGCAGTCCGGCGGTCATCTGGTCCAGATCGTTGAATCCAGTGGGCACGCCGGTGATGTCGGAGGCATCGGTGCGGTGGTAGAGCTGGTCGATCCGATCCATCACCTGGGTCAGCAGGGGCTGGATCTCGACGAAGCCCTGCCGCCCACGTGAACCGGCCTCGGCAATCTCGAAAATACGCGACTCGGCCTCATCGAGCATCTGGCTGACATCTTTGCCCTGGGGGTTGAACGCCCCGTCGGAGATGTCATTGGCGACCGAGATCAGCTGGCGCATGACCGAGCGCTCGCGCACGATCTCGGCATAGCGGCGGATATTGTGCGCCGAGGGTGTGCTCTCCGAGAGCATGCCCAGATAGGCCTTGCCGGCAGAGCGATCGCGATCTTCGCTGGTGTCGATCGAATCGGCGACGGTGAGCACGTCGGCCGGACTGTTCTTCTCGATCAGCAGACCGATATGACGATAGATCGTGCGGTGATCGTCACGATAAAAGTCGCTGGCCGTCAGCATGTCGGCCACGCGATCCCAGGCCGAGTTATCCAGCAGCAACCCGCCCAGGACCGATTGTTCGGCCTCGAGCGAGTGGGGTGGCAGGCGCAGTGCGTCGATCTGAGGATCGACTGGCGTCAAATCTCCCGAGACCGGGTGATCGTCGATGCCAGCCATCGGCGCACGCGCTGCGCTGAGTGTTGCGCTGCTTACTCGCCGACCACGGTTACCGTGATGTTGGCGAGTACATCGGCGTGCAACTGGACAACCAGCGGGTGATCGCCGATGGCCTTGAGCGGACCATCAGGCATGCGGATGCTCGAACGATCGACTGTCTGACCCACCGCCTGCAATGCCGCGGCGATATCGAAGTTGCTGACCGAACCGAACAGACGCCCGTCAACCCCGGCCTTGCGCGCGATCTGCACGCTCAGGCCTTCGACCGTAGCGGCCTGGGCTTGCGCGGCAGCCAGAATCTCGGCCTGGGCTTTTTCAAGCTCGGCGCGACGCTTCTCGAACTCAGCCAGATTGGCCGTGGTGGCACGGCGTGCCTTGCCGGTGGGGATCAGAAAATTGCGTGCGTAGCCATCCTTGACCCGCACCACATCGCCGAGGCCACCAAGGTTGACCACCTTTTCCATCAAGATGATTTGCATGACCGTGTCCTCTCAATGCAGGTCGGTGTAAGGGAGCAGCGCGAGAAACCGCGCGCGCTTGACCGCAACTGACAACTGGCGCTGGTAGCCTGCCTTGGTGCCGGTGATGCGTGCTGGAATCAGTTTGCCATTCTCGCCGATAAAGTCCTTCAACAGATCGACATCCTTGTAGTCGATCCACTTGATCCCTTCGGCCGAGAAGCGGCAGAACTTGCGCCGCTTGAACAGCGACTTGTCGCGTGTCCGAGTGTCCTTGTTGCGAGCGTTCTTGCCTTTACCGCCCGATCGTGTCGCCATGATGTTCTCCGTGCAATTCAAATTGGGTAATGTGTAGAACCACTTGCTGCCTTGTTCTTGCCTTGGGTGCCAGAAACCCGGTCACATCGACCAGGGCTCCGAGCGGCGCCCGAGCCAACAGTCGCGCTGTGGGCCCTGCCAACAGCCATTCGATTTCCAGTATCACGCGGCGCGGATGCGCATCCTCAACCTGTTCAGATTCATGAATGAGGCGTCCGCTGGAAATCGGCAGACCGGCCGGGGTATAGCGCAGCGGTTCGCGTGCGCTGATCCGGCCTGACAGGGCGACCTGGTTCAGACTTCGACTGCAGCAGGTGAAGGCCGCACTGCCGGGGTCACATCGGCCTCAGCAATGGGTGCCGCTGCCGAACCGGGGATCAGCACCGAACGGGCTTTCTCTTCCTTCATCATCGGCGAAGGTGCGCTCACTGCACTGGTCATCTTGACCGTCAGGTGACGCAGCACCGCGTCGTTGAATTTGAAGGAATGCTCAAGCTCGCCCAAGGTGGCCTGATCGCACTCGATGTTCATGAGCACGTAGTGAGCCTTGTGCATCTTGGCGATCGGGTAGGTCAGCTGACGGCGGCCCCAATCTTCGAGCCGGTGGATGGTGCCCTCGCGGGTGGTAATCGTGGCGCGGTAACGCTCGATCATTGCCGGGACTTGTTCGCTCTGATCCGGATGGATGATGAGCGTTATTTCATAATGCCGCACGAATGAGGCTCCTTCTGGTTAACGCTACCCGGACCTGCTCGGTGCGAGACAGCCGGTGCAGCAAGGGTGCCCGACACGGGGTCTGGCACAAGGACACGGCGCGTAAACGCAGTGTAGCCCCCTAGTATAGCCGGAAAATGATCAGGAGGCGCCTGCCGGGCTCAGCGGCTCATTGTTGCCGTTGGCGGCGTTTGGACCCTTGGCTGGCTCAGACCCCACCAACGCCGCGTTGTCGACGCGCTTCATACATGCAAACCGCGGCGGCCACCGAAACGTTCAAGCTGCTGACCGCGCCCTGCATCGGGATGCTCACCAGCTCGTCGCAATGCTCGCGGGTGAGCCGGCGCAAACCACTACCCTCCGCACCCAGCACCAGCGCCACCGGACGGCGCAGATCGCTCGCATGGTAGGGGCCGCTCGCTTCATCGGCCAGACCCACCAGCCAGATGCCGCGATCGCGCAACGCACGCATCTCGCGTGCAAGGTTGGGCACCGCAAAAAACGGCATGCTCTCGGAAGCCCCGGCCGAGACCCGCGCCACCGTATCATTCACACCGGCCGCCCGATCGCGTGGCACGATCACCGCGTGCGCCCCGGCACCATCGGCGCTGCGCAGAATCGCGCCCAGATTGTGCGGGTCCTGTACGCCATCCAGCGCGACCAGCAGCGCGGGCTCAGTCAATTCATCAAGCAGGTCTTCCAATGAGCCCCAGCGCGCCGGCGTGTCATCGACCTCGGCCACCACGCCCTGGTGGCGGCTATGGCGTAGCAGTCCATCCAGGCGAACCGCCTCAGCCCCGATCACCCTCACCCCAGAGCGCTCGGCATCCCGCAGTAGCCCACGCATACGGGGATCATCGCGCGTCCGATCGACATAAATCGACTGAATGGACTGCGGTGCGCTGCGAATTCGCGCACCCACGGCATGGAATCCGCCCAACAGTTTCATCGGCTGCGCGACTTCTTGGACGGCGATCGCTTCGCGGGCGCTCTACCCGATGGCGATGTCGACGCCGACTCACTCACGGACGCCTCCTCAGGCGATGCCAGGGAGAAATCAATCCGTGCCGACTCAAGATCGACCCGCGCCACTTCCACCCTCACCGCCTGCCCGAGTCGAAACACGGTGTTGGCGCGCGAGCCACGCAGCTCAAAGCGCGTGGCGTCAAAGTCAAAGTAGTCGTTACCCAGTTCGGAAATATGCACCAGGCCTTCGATGAACAGGCCATCGAGTGAAACAAAGATGCCAAAGGAGGTGACCGCACTCACCACGCCGTTAAAGCACTCACCAACGCGATCGCGCATGAAATAGCACTTGAGCCACTGCGTGACATCGCGGCTGGCGTCATCGGCGCGCCGCTCGGTAAGCGAACACTGCTCGCCCAGCCACTTCCAGCCATGCGCCGTGCCCCCCTTGCCGGGCCGGTACACCGTGCCTGCCAGTGCGGCCTTGATGCCGCGGTGCGCCAGCAGATCGGGATAACGCCGAATCGGTGAGGTGAAGTGCAGATAGCCCTCATAGGCCAGACCGAAGTGCCCGATATTGTCCGGGGCGTAGCGTGCCTGCTGCATCGAGCGCAACAGCACCATTTCAATCAACGGTGCGTCGGGGCGTCCGCGAATCGATTCGATCAGGCGCCGATAGTCTTTTGCACCCGGTGTCTCGCCACCGGCCAGCTGCAGGCCAAGCGGCTTCAAAAATGTGCGCACCGTCTCCAGTTTCTCGGTGGTCGGCCCGGCATGGTTGCGATAGAGCGTTGCCTGCTCATGCTCGGACAAGAAGGCCGCCGCACAGACATTGGCCGCCAGCATGCACTCCTCGATCAGCTTATAGGCCTCATTGCGCTCAGCCAGGCGGATCGCCGCAATGCGGCCACTGTCATCAAAGTCAAACTCGGTCTCGCGCGACGAGAAGTCTATTGCGCCCCGCCCGACCCGCTGCTTCGCGAGCGCCTTGTAGACAGTGTTGAGCAACGCCAGTTGCGGCTCGAGGGCCGCCGGCACCGGTGCCACATCGACTTTCAGGTCATAGAGTGCCTGCGCCACCTGGGTGTAGGTGAGTCGGGCATGCGAGCAGATCACCGCTTGATGGAACCGATAGGCCGCCACCTTGCCTGCTCGCGTGATATTCATTTCACAGGCGAGCACCAGGCGATCGACCTGTGGATTGAGCGAACACAGGCCGTTAGAGATTTTCTCAAGCAGCATCGGAATGACCCGACGCGGGAAATACACCGAGGTGCCGCGCTCTATCGCATCGCGGTCAAGTGCGGATCCGTCGGGAACGTAGTGATCGACATCGGCAATCGCCACCCAGAGCGAAAAACCCGCGCCACTGCGCTCACAGAACACCGCATCATCAAAATCGCGCGAGTTCTCGCCATCAATGGTCACGAACGCACGATCTCGCAGGTCGAGGCGACCGCGCAGATCCGTCTTGCGCACTGTCTCAGGCAGGCGTTTGGCCTCGGCCAACGCGGCGGCGCTGAATTCAAACGGCAACTGATGCTTGCGCAGGGCAATTTCGATTTCCATGCCCGGATCCAGCTCACCACCGAGCACTTCCACCAGGCGACCGATTGGCTGCGCGTGGCTGGAGGGCTGTTGCACGATTTCCACGGTCACGATCTGACCATCGCGAGTGCGGCCGATCGAGTCGGGTTCGATCAGGATGTCTTGCGATATGCGCCGGTCGGATGCCACGAGATAGGCCACGCCATGCTCCCGGTGCAGTTTGCCCACCACCCGGGTCTGGGCACGTTCGAGCACTTCCACGATGGCGCCCTGGGTGCGACCGCGCCGGTCGAACCCCGATGGACGCACCAGCACCCGATCACCGTGGAACACCTGGTCCATTTCGCGCGGGGCCAGGAACAGATCCTCGCCCTCGTCATTGACCACAAAACCAAAGCCATCGGGATGGGCCTCGACGCGGCCACTGACCAGATTGGTCTTCTCGGCCACCAGGATCGCGCCCTTGCGGTTGATCACAATCTGACCATCGCGCTCCATGGCCGACAGTCGCCGACGCAAGCCCTCGCGCGGCACATCGCCACGTACTTTCATGGTTTTGGCGAGCGCGGCCTCATCCATGGGCAGATCAGAATCAGCGAGCGATTCCAGAATCTGCGCCCGCTCGGGCACGGCACCTGACTCGAACACCGCGTTCAGCGCCTCGCGGCTATAGGGATTTGTGCTCGCCGCAACGGGTTGGTCTGCCGACGCCGGCGCCGTCTTGACGCTTCGTGATGGATCAAATTTGGGTTGGTCCACCGACGCAGAGGCCGCTTTGGCTCGTCGTGCTGGACCGGATGATGGAGGTTTCATTGACAAAGGGTTCTCAATTTTTCTACAATGATAGACCTAGTCAGATGTCCTGACGGTTTTGCTTCATGTACTGCCGCAAGGCAGCACGAAAAACCGCGAAGAAATCTGATCCGGGCCGAGATGGCGGAATTGGTAGACGCACCAGGTTCAGGTCCTGGCGGTGGCAACACTGTGGAGGTTCGAGTCCTCTTCTCGGCACCATCCCCTTGAGCGGAGCGCTCGGGGACCTTGGGCAGCACTTGAGTCAGTCGCACGCGGCCCCCGGCAATCCCACCGCGATTGAAACAGGCGCCCGTACATCGGAGCCAATGCACAGCGTGTGGGTCAGACACCTGCAGCCCCGGGGTTGCCCGGCGCTGCATCGATGTGCCTGTTAGCCCAGTTCGAATATCTTTTCCTCTGTGGTGTGCAACCGCTCGATCACGCCGGATGCGCCGATCAGGTAGTTATCGCAGATCCAGCTGAAGGTGCGCTCGGTGGCGTAGGTGGGATGACAGGCAAGCACCATGTCGGCTTCGATTGACATCGGCTCGTCGAAGCGCACCAGCGGCCGCTCGACCATGTCATAGCCCTGACCATGACAGTGCAGGCGTTTCTCTTCCGGGCGTTTCACGCTGCGCATGAATTCGTTATAGGCCTGCCAGATTGATTCGCCACTGGCGCCTGGCACCAGGCGCTCAAGGGTAAAGCGCCGGGCAGCGAGCACGATCGCGTACTCATCGTGCATTTCCTGGCTGGCCTTGCCAAGCACGCACGTGCGTCCGATCTCGGTGTAGAACCCGCCTGGGCCGCTGGTCTCGATCAGCAAGGAAAAATAATCGCCCTCGCGCACCACCCGGTTCTGCTGGTGACGATTGGCAAACATGGCCGATACGCCAATCGGTGCCGAGGCGCACATCAGCAGGCCTTGCTCACTGCCCAGCCGTCGCCCGGCCTGCTCGGCAATGCCCGCCAACTCAATGTCACGCATCCCGGGGCGAATTGCGGCGATCACGGCCTGCCAGGCTTCGTCCTGCATGCGCGCAGTGCGCCGCATGAAATCGATTTCCTCGGCGCTTTTGCGCGCCTTGATCCGATCCACCGTGTCGGAGAAATCCACCCAGCGAGCGTTTGCCACCTTGCCACGGCGCAAGTCTTCAATCAGCGCATGCGATATTGCACCGCGTCCGAGCAAACCAATCGTGCCTGCGGCATAGCGCTCAAGGGCCGATTCAGCCAATGCCGAATCGTAGGCATTGCTGTAGCCGGCACTGGCATAGCTCGGCGTGCCCAGCACCCGACCCACCCCGCGGCGCAAATCGTCCTCACCGGGTTTGAGATCGCGCGCCAGCCCAAAGGGCCCTTGCGAGATGAACGTCATCGGCTCATCGCGCGGAAAGATCACCGTCACCGGATAGCCGTTGGTAGCCGGTACATCGGTAAAGTATTTGACATAGCCGCCCATGAAATCGTTGTTGGCCTGCATCAGCAGCACATCGATCTTCTGCTCGGCCATTGCGGCGCGCACCCGCCCCCAGCGCCGCTCCAGTTCCGCGGTTGAAATCGGTGCATTGATCCGTTCGTTCATAGTCGTCTCACCTGTCAGGCTAAGAATTGAGGCATCGCCTCAGCACATTGTTGATACATCGATCAAAGCATTGCAGCAACATGAAATCAAGTTTTCAGCGATGCCGCGAACACGCCGACACAGGTTTGCGGCCACCTCACAAGACACAGTTTTACGGTCGCCTCACAAGACACGGGTTTGCGGTCGCCTCACAAGACGCGGGTTTGCGGTCGCCTCACAAGACACAGGTTTGCGGCCACTTCACAAGACACAGGTTTGCGGTCGCCTCACAACATTGATCATCTGATCGAATTGGCCTGCCAGATAGCAACCCAGGTTGTGGCACAGAACCGGCAAAGCATGGTCTGGATAGCGATCGAAGAATCCGCCCAGATGCGGGGTCACGATCACATTGGGCAGCGACCACAGCGGATGATCTCCCGGCAAGGGCTCGCGCTGGAATACATCCAGTGCGGCACCGGCCAGATGGCCGCTGCGCAGCACTGCAACCAGCGCCTCTTCATCGACCACGCCACCCCGGGCCAGATTCACCAGCATGCTGCCGCGCTTCATTGCGGCGAGCACGCTTGCATCGACCGAATGGTGGGTGCTCGCGCTGTAGGGTGTGAGCAGCACCAGAAAATCAGCCTGCGCCGCGACAGCAGTCAGTTGATCACGCCCCACCACCTCATCAAAGCCGGCTACCTCGCGCGGCGCAGAACTCACTCCGATCACCCGCATGCCGAGCGCCTTGCACAGCGGTGCCAGCGTCTTTGCGATATCGCCCACGCCATAGATCACTACGGTGGACTGATTGAGGGTACGCGCCGGAAAGCGCTCCCAGCGTGCCGCCTGTTGGGCGCGCATCGAGCGGGGCACATCACGGGCGAGCGAGAGCATGCCGAGCAAGGCCGCTTCGGCCATCGGCGCGCCGTGAAAGCCATGCATATTGGTGACGATCACCTGCGGTCCAAGCGAGGGCTGATCGACGATGCCATCGGTGCCGGTGCCCAGCGCCTGAATCCAGCGCAAGCGCGGTGCGCCCTGCAGCACTGCATCACTCATCATCGGACCGAAGGTGACCAGTATGTCGGCACACTCGATAGCGGGACTCACCTTCGAATGATGATCGACCACATTGACGACAAGGTCGGGAAACTGACTCAGAATGCCCCTTTGATAGCGCGCCCGCACCGGTTCAGGCAGGGTCAGCAGGATGAGAAGCTCCGGGCTCATAGGCAATAGACATCGAGCATGGTGGGTACATAGTCGTTTTGCAGCATGATCTTCTTGCGCGCGATCCGCCACTGTCCATCAGCGAACTGGAAATCGGTGTGCGCCGAGCCAAAAAAGGCATGAGTTTCGCGCGAGCGTACAAAAAACACCTGAGTGATCCAGGACGACGCTACCTGAATCTGCCGATCATCCTGCGCTGCGGCGCGCAGCCTCACATTGCCCACCCAGTGAGTGGTGCGCGGCATCGGCGTCGATGCCGGTGAGCGTCCAGAACGAATTCGTCGAATGCGGTCCTCGAGGCCCGCGCGGCTCGCGTAGAAAATATGTGATAGCTCGACCTGCGGGTCCTCGGTCAGCGTCTTATTGGCTCGCCGCGCCGGCACCCAATAGGAGCAATCGGCCCGATAGCACTCAAGCCACGCGTCCCATTGCTGCGTATCGAGCAATATCGCTTCATCTTCGAGCAAGCGCACTGCAATCAGGCGCTGGTCTTCATCGGTCTTTGTGTCCGCGATGGTCATTCGTAGGCTCCGCGTCCGGCAAGGCCGGCCTCGATCAACCGACTCCACTCGCGGTAGGGCGAGTGAAAGGCAATTTCGCTATACATGTCGTAGCGGCCCTCGACACTGCTGTGCGGCGACATACCCAACGAGCGCGCCGCAGGACTCGCGCCATCCATCAGCGCACCCATGCCGCGCGAATAGCCCTGCAGATAGTCCAGGCCGTGCGCGCTCATGCCGCGCTGCGCATCTTCATAGACCACCGTGTCATCGGGCGTGGCCATGCCACCCGGATTGAAGAAATCCTCGAATTGGCGCAGGCGCCAGGCGCGCAGTTCGCGCGACTCACCGATGGGGGCCAGACACCACGCACGCATCTCGGTGCGATCCACCGACAGCGGTCTGAAGGTACGCAACATCGGTGAGATCGCATCGGCAATCTGCATGTTCGGAAAGATTTGCAGATTGCGGCCGTTCAACATCCAGTTCGCCTTGAGATCGCCCACGCGTGCACGAATCTCATCGATCGACGGGGCGATCGGGCGCTTCTCAGGCTCGGGCTGATTCAACCAGATGGCAGAATGACCGTGGCCCAGATTGAATGCACCACCGGCAAAGTCATCACGCTTGCGCCAGTCAAACGAACGCGATTCGATATTGCCCTGACCCTTGCGCCGCACTGCCTGCACGTCCAGAAACGAGGCATGGGTCGAGGTGAGGTGATACGGATCGATGCCGTTATCCAGTTGCAGCTTCCAGTTGGCCCGGAAGGTATAGATCGAGCGGCCGGGCACGACCTCGATGCCCTGCGGCCCCTGGTCTGCCATCAGATCGAGAAACACCCGCATGTCACCGAGGAATTGTTCCAGATCGGGCACTGCGGCCGACAGACTGCCAAACACAAAGCCGCGATAACTGTGCAGGCGGGCAAGCGGCAGCAGGTTGTGCGACGCGGCCTCGAACGCCGGCGGATAGCAGGCCGATTGACTGTTCTTCACATGCACATTGCGGCCATTGGTATCGTAGGACCAGCCGTGATAGGGGCACACATGCACCCCGGCATTGCCCGCTTCGTCAGGGCACAACAGCACCGCCTTGTGGCGGCAGACATTGACAAAACCCTGTACACGCCCCTCGTCATTGCGGGTAAGCAGCACCGGCGTGCGGCCGATCCAGGTGGTCAGAAAATCGCGCGGCTCGCGGATCTGCGATTCGAGCCCCAGAAAACTCCAGGTGCGCTCGAAAATGAACCTCTGTTCGAGTTCGAAGATCTCGGGGTCAGAGAACACATCGCGATGCACCCGGAAAATACCTTCCTCGGGCCGATCGTCGACGTGACGTTTCATAAGGGCAATATCCATCGAGAGCGGAGCTCCTCGGGGTCTCTATCGCTTGCTATAGGCGAACGGCGTATCGGGTAGTGCTTAATCGGCTTTGATATGCGCCGCGGCGCTGATCTGGGTGAAGCTCGTCACGTCGGTGAGCATCCGCGCGCGCGTAGCCTGCGGCCCGGCGTAGGCCGGTTGCAAGCCCACCGAACGCAAATGCGCACTCACTTCGGGCGTGGCAAGAATCTGCCGAATCGAATCGGACAGAAATTCGATTATCGCCTGCGAGGTCCCCGCCGGTGCGGCAAATCCATACCAGGCATCCTGGACGTAATCGCGCAGCTCAGGCACGCCACTTTCACGAAAGGTGGCGATCTCCGGGGCGATCGCGCTGCGCGTGGCTGTGGTCACCCCATAGGCACGCAGCCGCCCTGCCTTGATGTACTGCAACGCGTTCGATAGCGCCACCAGGGCAAGATCGATCTGACCGCTCAGCACCTCGGGGGTGGCCACCGCACAGCCCTTATAGGGCACATGGGTGGCAATCGCACCGGTGCGAAATCGATATTTCTCCATGGCGAACTGCTGGGTTGAGGCGACGCCACAACTGCCATAGACATAACGCCCAGGATGTTCGCGCATGAACGCCGTCAGCTCACTCAACGTGGCCGCGCTCACCCGGTCAGGATTACCGACCAGCACCATGGTCGCGTCGACCGCAATGGCGACATAGGAAAAATCCTGCGCCAGATCCCACGGCAGACGGGTCATGGTGGCGGGCTTGGTCGCATTGGAATTGCTGGCAATGCCCAGGGTATAGCCATCGGGCTGTGCATTCTTGAGCAAATCAAGCGCGAGCACGCCACCGCCCCCGGCCCGATTCTCGACGACCACCGGCTGATGCACTTGAGCCGACAGCCGCTCACCGATCACACGCGCGGTCAGATCAGCCGCACCACCGGTGGTAAACGACACGATCACGCGAATGGCACGATTCGGATAGTCGCCAAGCGCGCTCGCCGAGCTGCCTGCATTGGTCGAATCGGCCCAGCCAGGTTCGATCAGTGTGACTGCAATGGCAAGCCCGAGGAGCGCGCCGAACCACCGGCCACCCAGCCTCACGCGCCAACGTCCTTGAGCAGATCATCCGGGTGCATCAGGTCATAGCGCTCAAACGGTTGATGGATCCACGGGTCATCAGGCAGATAGAGCGCCGCGTAGTCGGGCTTGAACTTGGAGCAAGCCTTGTGCCAGATCACCGCAGTGCGCAGTGCCTGCACATGCGGGTAGCGCTGCGCGATGGTGTCGCGCACAACTTCTAGGGTGATGCCGGAATCGACCAGGTCATCGACCACCAGCACCCGATCGCCCAGATGTTCACTGGTCATGGTGATCTGCTCGGCCACGGTGATCTCGCCGCGCACCGTGCCGGCCTCACCGGTATAGGACGAGGTGGACAGAATGGCGAGCGGCAGATCAAAAATGCGCGAGATCATGTCCCCCACGCGCAACCCGCCTCGGGCGATGCAGATGATCTGATTGAACTGCCAACCGGATTCGTGGACCAGCCGCGCCAGGCGTTCGATGCTCGCGTGGTAGTCATCCCAGCTGACATGCAGATCCGCCATGGTCGCTCGTCGATAGGTCAGTGAAAGGGATGCCGCCTGACGATGGTCGCAGCGCGCTCAGGCCCGGTTGAAATGATGTCGATCGGCACGCCAACCAGCTCGGCCAGCCGATCCAGATAACGCCGCGCGTTGGCCGGCAGACGGTCGATATCTTCCACGTTGAACGTGGACTGGCTCCAGCCGGGCAGGTCTTCATAGACCGGCTGACAGCGCGCCATGTCGTCAGCGCCGATGGGGGGCGCAGCGTGCACCTTGCCCTCCACCGTATAGCCGGTGCAGATACGTATGGTTGCCAATCCGTCAAGCACATCGAGCTTGGTGATGCACAACCCGCTCAGGCCACTGAGCAAGGCCGAGCGGCGCAAAGCCACTGCATCAAACCAGCCACAGCGGCGCGGCCGCCCGGTCACCGAGCCGAATTCCGCACCGCGGGTGCGCAGCCGCTCGCCGATGTCATCGTCCAGCTCGGTCGGGAACGGTCCGGACCCGACCCGGGTCGAATACGCCTTGGTGATGCCAAGGACATAGTGCAATTGCTGCGGACCCACCCCGGCGCCCGCCGCCGCCGCACCGGCCAGGGTGTTGCTGGAGGTGACATAGGGATAAGTACCGTGATCGACATCGAGCAGCGCGCCCTGCGCGCCTTCAAACAGCAGATTTTTACCGGCGGCCTGCATCTCATGCAGCTCACCCGGCACATCGGCGGCCATCGCGTGCAGCCGCGCAGCCAGTGGCAGGGTTTCATCGGCCACCGCCTTGGCATCCACCGCCGCAGCGCCCAGATACCTGGTCAGCACAAAGTTGTGATAGTCGAGATTTTCGCGCAAACGCTCTTCGAATCGCGCCGGCACAAACAGGTCTTGCAGACGGATCGCGCGGCGCGCAACCTTGTCCTCGTAGGCCGGGCCGATGCCACGCCCGGTGGTGCCGATACGGCCCGCGCCGCGCTTGGCTTCGCGCGCCAGATCAATGGCCACATGGTAGGGCAGGATCAGCGGACAGGCTTCGCTCAGACGCAGCCGCGAGGCCACATCTACCCCGGCAGCTTCCAGTTCATCGATTTCCTGCAACAAGGCGCGCGGTGCCAAGACCACGCCGTTACCAACAAAGCAGCGCACCGCCGGATGCAGGATCCCCGAGGGAATGAGACGCAGAATCGTCTTGCGTCCGCCCACCACCAGCGTATGCCCGGCGTTGTGTCCGCCCTGGAAACGCACCACACCGGCAACGTCATCGGTCAACCAATCGACGATCTTGCCTTTGCCTTCGTCACCCCATTGGGTGCCGATCACCACTACGTTTCTTGCCATGATTAGCGAACCACCTCGACCTGCCACTTGCCCGAACGACAGATAAGCGCTCTGCCGCAACCCAATTCCTGCACCGTGTCGGCATGCCCGGGCAGATCCTCGATCACCACCTCGCCGCGTGCACGCAGTTCAGCCACCATCTGCGCCAACGCCTCGTCATCGCCATACGGTGCGAGGATCGCATGTCGCTGCGTGACCAGGCTCGAGGCTTGCGCCAGATCGCGCAGGTCGATCGAAAATCCGGTCGCCGGCCGGGCGCGCCCAAAGGCACTGCCTACTTCGTCATAGCGCCCACCCAGGGCAACCGCCCCCGGCAAGCCGTGCGCGTAGGCCGCAAACACCACACCGCTGTGATAGTCATAGCCGCGCAGATCAGCCAGATCAACCCCAAAGCCGCCTTCGCTATCCCGGGCAAGCCGGCGCAGCACCTCAAGCGCCGCGGTAATCTCAGGCAGCTGGGGCAGACGGCGCGCAGCCGCCTCGATCACCTCGGCCCCGCCATAGAGTTCGGCCAATGCCTGCAGCGCATGCGCCGAATCGGCGTCCAGATTGGCTACCAGGTGAGCAAGCCCCGGCTGGTCCTTGTGCTGCAACACTTCGAGCAGATCGAGTTCCAGCTCGCGACCAACGCCGGCGCTATGCACCAGCGCACGAAACACGCCCACATGGCCGACATCCAGCCGCACGCCGTGCAACTGTGCAGCCGCGAGCGTGGCGCGCAACAGGCGCTGGATCTCGATATCGCTTTCGACCCCGGCATGACCGTAGATTTCGGCACCGATCTGCAAGGGCTCACGGGTGGCCGTCATGGTGCGCGGTCGGGTATGCAGCACGCTTGCGCAATAGCACAGCCGGGTGACACCCACGCGGTTGAGCAGGTGCGCATCAACCCGCGCCACCTGCGGGGTCATATCGGCGCGCACGCCCATGGTGCGTCCCGATACCTGATCGATCAGCTTGAACGTGCGCAGATCGAGGTCCTGGCCGGTGCCGGTGAATAGCGAATCAATGAATTCGAGCATGGGTGGGATCACCAGCTCGTAACCATAGGACCGAAATACGGCGAGCACGCGCGCGCGCAGCGCCTCGATGCGCGAGGCCTCGGGCGGCAGAATGTCCTCGACGTGCTCGGGCAGGAGCCACTTGCGCATGGGTGCGGACTCCTCGATCAGCGCAGAAACAACATGATGAGCAACCCGAGGCCGATTGAGCCCAGCCCGATAAACCGCAGTTGCCCATCGCGCATGCTGATCGCCTGACGGAACACCTGGCGCCAGGCGCTCGGGCTGATAAAGGGCAACAGGCCCTCAAGGACCAGCATCAAGCCCAAGGCCAGCATCAACGTCGTACCCACTACTTCGTGCCTCGCCCCGCTCCGGAACCGCGCATGTAGCGCAGGAATTCCATGTTCGGATCGAGCACCAGCACATCGCTGCGCGAACGCAACGTGGCCCTGTAGGCATCCAGGCTGCGATAAAAAGCATAGAACTCAGGATCGGCACTGAATGCCTTGTTATAGATGGCCGCCGCCTTGGCATCGCCCTCGCCCTTGATCCTCTGCGCCTCGCTGTACGCCTCGGCCACGATCACCGAGCGCTGCCGGTCGGCATCGGCGCGGATTTTTTCGCCTTCGGCCGCGCCGCGTGAACGCATCTCATTCGCCGCACGCTGGCGCTCGGAGACCATCCGGGCAAAGGTACGTTCGCTCACATCCTGCGGCAGCTCGATACGCTTGACCCGTACATCGATGACATCGATGCCAAGCTGCGCGACACCCTTATTCACCCGATCACGCAGGCGCTCCATGATCTCGTCGCGCTCCGTCGAGATCACGGCCTCCAGCTTGCGGCGGCCGAATTCGGCACTCAATTCGGAGCGCACGATCGCATTGAGCCGGTCCTGCGCGATCGATTCACGATCGACGCTCAGATAGAACTGGCGCACATCACGAATGCGCCACTTCACAAACGAATCGACCAGCACCGGCACATTGCCCTCGGTGGTCACACGCTCGGCGTCGCGGGTGTCCAGGGTCAGTATGCGAGTGTCAAAGAAGCGCACATTCTGGATCAGCGGCAACTTGAAATGCAGGCCGGGGGTCTCGATCACATCCTTCACTTCACCCAGCTGAAAGAGGATCGCGCGTTGTCGCTGATCGACCGTGTAGAGCGACGCGCTGGCAATCATTGCCAGAACCAGCACGCCAACGATTGCTGCACTGTAGGCCGGTTTCATCGTGAATCCCGATCGCGGCTGCGCAGCAGGTCACGCGTATCGCGTTGCTGCGGCGGGGTTGCATCATTGGTCGCCTGCGGGGCCCGCTCAGGACCGGGCACATGCAGTGCACCGCCTGCAGGTGCCGCATCGGTTGCAGTGGCAGTGCCCGCCGCGGCAGCACCAGCGGCCTGCTGCATGATCTTGTCGAGCGGCAGAAACAGCAGATTGTTCTGGCCCTTGGCATCCACGATCACCTTCGAGGTCGCCGAGAGCACGTCCTGCATCGCACTGATATACATCCGCTCGCGCGTGACACCCGGGGCTTTTTGATATTCGGCCAGCACCTGCTTGAAGCGCGAAGCCTCGCCCTCCGAGTTGGCGACGATGCTCTCGCGGTAGCCATTGGCTTCCTGCAACAGGCGCGATGCGGTGCCCTGCGCCCCCGGAATCACGCCGTTGGCATAGGCCTCGCCCTCATTCACAAAGCGTGCTGAGTCCTGGCGCGCTTTCACCACATCGTCGAATGCCGCGCGCACGGGTTCCGGCGGGTTGACGCCCTGGATGTTGACCGAGCGCACTTCGACGCCGACCTTGTAGCGATTGAGCACTTCCTGCATCAGCTTGCGCGTGTTGTCCTGAATCGCGGTGCGGTCGCCGTAGAGAACAAAATCCACTTCGTTATTGCCCACCACCTCACGGATGGCGGTCTCGGCCACCTGCTTGACAGTCTCGGCCGGGACCTTGTCGGTAAACACAAAGAGCTTCGGGTCCACCGCGACATACTGGACCTCAAACTGCACGTCGACGATGTTGAGGTTTTTACTGAGCATCAGCGACTCGCGCGATACGCCCTCACGCGAACCCAAACCTTCGTGATACCCCACCACCACCTTGCGCACTGATTGCACATCAACGAGTTCATGGCTCTGGAACGGATAGGGCCAGCGCCAGTTCAGACCCTCGGTGCCGGTGCGCGAATATTCGCCAAAGGTGAGGATGATGGCGCGCTGGCGCGCATCGACTATGAAATAGCCACTGGACATCCACACCACAAAGATGAGCAGCACAATCAGCGCAATGCCACCGCCGATCTGTTTGGCACCCGGCGGCTTCGCGCGCGGGGCGCCTGAGCCGCCACGCTGACCAAACAGCCCGCTCAGCCAGGTGTTGAACTGGCGCCACAATTCATCGAGGTCAGGCGGCCCTCCCGAAGGAGGACGACGCCCCGGCCCCTCGCGATTGCCCTCGGGAGTATTGTTTGGTCCGCCTTGGTCGTCACTGTTACCACGACGGCCCCACTGCGGGTCATTAAGAGGCATACATGTTCCGGATCGGGTTGGCCTGAGTCGTGTCGGGTGCGAGGCGGCGTCGCGCTGCGGCCGCCACAAGGGCATCGCGCAGACCTTGCAGTCCTGCGCCTGTCTTTGCCGACAAGCGTACGCGCGAGATGCTACCACACTCGTCCAGATCGACCCCCGCATCCATGCCGGTCAGATCGATCTTGTTGTAGACCAGAATCTGCGGCGCATCGCCCGCACCGATCTCGCGCAATACGAGGTTCACCTGTTCGATCTGCTGATCGCGAACAGGGCTGCCGGCATCGACCACATGCAGCAGCACATCGGCGTGTATGGTCTCCTCCAGTGTGGCGCGAAACGCCTCGACCAACTGGTGCGGCAAGGCACGAATGAATCCGACGGTGTCAGAGATCGTCACATTGCCGATTGGCGGCAGATACAGCCGCCGGGTGGTGGTATCGAGCGTGGCAAACAGCTGATCGGCCGCATAGGCACCGGCATGGGTGAGCGCATTGAACAACGTCGATTTGCCGGCGTTGGTGTAGCCCACCAGCGACACCGACAGGGCTTCGCTGCGCACCCGCGCACGGCGCTGCACTTCGCGCTGACGCTGCAGCTTGTCCAGGCGCGATTTGAGCATTTTTACCCGGTCACCGATCAAGCGGCGGTCGGTCTCGAGCTGTGTCTCACCCGGCCCGCGCATGCCCACGCCACCGCGCTGCCGTTCGAGGTGAGTCCAGCCGCGGATCAGCCGGGTGGCCAGATGCTCCAGTTGCGCGAGTTCGACCTGCACCTTGCCCTCGTGGCTCTTGGCGCGTTGCGCGAAGATATCCAGAATCAGGCTGGTGCGGTCGATCACGCGGCAATCGAGCTCGCGCTCCAGATTGCGTTCCTGAACCGGGGATAGTGCATGGTTGAACAGCGCCAGATTGCTGCCGGTCTCGAGCACGCTCGCGCGTATCTCATCGACCTTGCCACGTCCTGCAAAAAACGCCGGGTCGGGGCGCTGACGCTTGCCGCCGATCAGCGCTTTGACGCTGACCCCGGCTGACTCTGCCAGCAGGCGCATCTCGGCCAGGCTTTCCTCATAGGCGGGCTCGCCCAGATCGAGGCTGACCAGGACCGCGGCATCACCACTGGCGGGGCGTTCTTGCACTCGGTCGATTGGGTGTGTGTCAGGCGGCTGTGCGCGCCCGGGTGGGCTGCGCGCGCCCGCTTGCGCTCAACTGCGCATGTCCGCTCGGGTTCATTTACGCCGACTCTTCGTCATCGAGCGCCAGATTGACCGCACGGGTTGGCACGACAGTCGAGATTGCGTGCTTGTACACCATCTGGGTCACCGTGTTCTTCAGGAGCACCACATACTGGTCGAACGATTCGATCTGTCCCTGCAGTTTGATGCCATTCACCAGGTAGATGGATACCGGGATGTGTTCCTTACGCAGGGTGTTCAAAAAGGGATCCTGCAGCAGTTGGCCCTTATTGGTCATGATCGCTCCATTCCTTCAATCGCCCTATTAGACCACAGGCACCGGACCGTTTCCGCACTGCAGTACCTGGCGACCCTATCAATTGCACAATTACTGCGCCATCGCAGGTAACGCTTCGTAACCAGGGAACAGCGACAGCGCGGCAATCCTGCGGGCCGAAACACCGGCTGATCCCCGCCCACGCGCCTTGCGCGCCGACAGTCAGCCTCAACCGGGCGGGCGCCTTGCCCGCCATAAATAGATCTTCAGTGCTCGCGCGCCTTGCCGGCAAAAGGGTTGTTGCCGGTACGGAATTCCACCCGCAGCGGGGTGCCGGTGAGCTCAAAGGCCGCACGAAAACTCGATTCAAGGTAACGCCGATAGCTATCTGACACGCGGTCAAGCGAATTGCCATGAATCACGATCACCGGCGGATTCATCCCGCCCTGGTGCGCGTAGCGCAGCTTCGGTCGTACCTGCCCAGCCCGCGGCGGTTGCTGACGCTCAACCGCCGCCTGCAGAACACGACTCAGACGCGGAGTACTCAATTTCGCCATGGCCGCTGCGTGTGCCTCGTCCACCGAGGCCATGACTGCGCCCAAGCCACGGCCTTCTTTTGCCGATATGAAGTGAGTGCGCGCGAAGCCCAAGAAGTTCAATTGATGCTGCAGTTGGCGCTTTACCTCGTTACGGCCATAGTCATCGACCTGATCCCACTTATTGACCGCGATCACCAGGGCGCGGCCGCGCTCGAGCACAAAACCGGCCAGATGCGCATCCTGATCGGCCACGCGCTCGGTGGCATCGAGCACCAGAATGACCACATTGGCCCGATCAATCGATTGCAGGGTTTTGACCACCGAGAACTTCTCGATGGCCTCGAACACTTTGCCCTTGCGGCGCACCCCGGCGGTGTCGATCAGGGTGTAGTCACGCCCTTCGCGCTGAAACACTACATCGATCGAATCGCGGGTGGTACCGGGCTGATCGAACGCGATCACCCGCTCCTCACCGAGGAGGCTGTTGACCAGGGTCGATTTGCCCACATTAGGGCGTCCGACAATCGCGATACGTGGTCCCGGTTCGGGCTGCGTCTCTGCCTCCTCGGGTGTGAAGCGCTCAAGCAGATCGTCCATCAGCACGCGCACGCCATCGCCATGCGCCGAGGAGATCGCATGCGGATCACCCAATCCCAATTCGTGGAATTCGGCAGTCACCACCGCCTCATTCATGCCTTCGGCCTTGTTGACCGCAAGCACCACCTGCACGCGAGCACGGCGCAACGCCTCACCGATACGCTTGTCCTGTGGCGTGAGCCCGGCGCGTCCATCGACCAGGAAGAGCACCGCATCGGCCTCGCTGATGGCAAGCAAGGTCTGCCGCGCCATTTCATGCAGGATGCCGTCCTTGGCGACGGGCTCAAGGCCACCGGTGTCGACCACCAGGTAGGGGCGATCGCCCATGCGACCTTCGCCATAGTGCCGATCGCGGGTGAGGCCCGGAATATCGGCGACCAGTGCATCACGGCTGCGCGTCAACCGGTTGAATAACGTGGACTTGCCCACGTTGGGCCGGCCGACAATCGCAATAGTAGGTTTCATCGACGTGGGCTGGGTTCCTACCGGGCGATGCTGAATGCGGCCAGCGTACCATCGCGGGTCTGGATCAGCACGCCACCTGGGATCGGGAGCGGGGGGACGTCTACCGGATAACCGTCGGTCGATCCGCGGGCGATGACTGCACCGGTATCGCGATCAAGGAAGTGCACATAGCCCTCCAGATCGCAGACGACGACCTCATTGCCTGCGGCAGCCGGTGTGCTGAGCCGGCGCCCTTCAAACGCGGCTTGTTTCCAGGCCGGCGCGCCGTCGGCGCGCGCAAGCGCCACAACAACGCTTTTGGCATCGGTCGAATACACGTTGCGCGCATCGCCGGTCATGCCAGTAGCGCTCGACAGTTCGCGATTCCAGATGAGATTGCCGTTATCCAGATTGAAGCAGCCGATCCGTCCCTGATAGGTCACGGCGCAAACCCGATCATCACCCACCCAGGGCGCACCGGTGACATCGCTGATGCGCTCGATTTCGGTCGTTCCGCGTGGCGTGGACACCGGCGTTTCCCAGCGCGGCACCCCATTGACCGCGTTGATGGCGGTCAGCTTGCCACCGCTCAGACCAGCGAAGATGGACGGGCCGCGCGAGGTGAGCGCCCTATACCCGCGCAGCACCAGTGGCGGCGGGGTGTGTTGAAAATTCCAGCGCCGCTCACCCGAGGTCAGGTCGAGGCCGACAATGCGTGCATCAGCGGTGCGAACCACCACAAAATCCTCGCGAATCAGCGGCGGGCCCATCACTTCACTGGTCACCCGCACACGCCACAGGAGCGTCCCATCAGGCTTCAAGGCCAGCACCTCTCCGCCCAGCGTGCCCAGCGCGATCATGTCCGGCCCGACCCCCACGCCACCAGAGAAAGTGACATCGAATGACTTGCGCCAAACTTCGCCCCCATTACTGGCATTGAGCTGCACCACCGTGCCATCGACTGAGGCCGCGTAGATGGCATCGCCCAGTCGCGCAGGCACCAGTGCAACCGCCAGCTTGCTGCCTGACAGACTGGTCGTCCACAACGCCGAACGCTCGAGCGCTGACCCGAGCGGGGGCAGTGAGGGCACCGGTGGCGCCGAACTGCACGCGGCGAGCAGCGCCGCGAGCAGCATCGGCAGCACTGAACCGAGCAGCGTCATTCGTTTCGCGGCGGCGCCCACGCACAGCGCCCTGTTCGCTACGGGCATCAGCTTTCTCCAAGCGCTTCGAGCTTATGCTTGATGCGCTCGTTGGCCAGCGCATCGGCTGCCGGCACTTTACTGAGGGCATCGCGCCAGGCCTTGCGCGCGTCTTCGCGCTTCTCTTGCAGCCGATAGAGATCGCCCAATTGCTCACCCGCACTCGCCGCAAGGGGGGCGGGCATCGGTGCAGCCAGCTGTTTTTGCGCTGCTTCGTAATCACGTGCGTCGATCAAAATGGCTGCCATGCGCAGGCGGGCCAACCCTTTGAATTCGGCATTGGCGCCATGATCAATCACCCATTCGAGCTGGCCACGCGCGTTCTTGTCATCATGGACATCGTGGTAGGCGCGTGCCGCGAGCAAGGCCCCGAGGCTCGCATAATCGGTGCCGGCGTAATGTTCGATCAGCTCACCGCTCGCGCTGGTCACCTTGTGAGTGTCCTTGGCCTGTAGCGCCTGCTGCAGTTCGTCATAAACCTGCGCCGCCTGGCCCGCCGTATGGGCCTTGTAATACTGCCAGGCGTTCCAGCCCGCCAGACTCAGCAATCCGATCAGTACGAACGCAAGGATTGCCGTGCCCCAGCGCGCCCACCACGCTTTCAGCTCGGCGAGCTGTTCCTGCTCCTGGTGATCAAGGGTGGTGGCCATCGATGGGTTCCTGTCTAAACAAAGTGTGTGCAAATCGATACGAAATCGGTACCGCGTGGCTGGCAGCGCGCGCGCTACGCGGCCCTGCGCGCTCAGTGTGGACGCGCGCCAGGGCGAAGTATGCCCTGCTATGGCTGCGCAGGCTGCATTCTCCAGGCTTCAATGAGTGCTGCTGCCTGCGTGAGGGGCACGGTTTGCTGGGGGCGCTCGGCACGCAAATCCTTCACGGTCACGTTACCCGCATCGGCCTCATCGTCGCCAATGATCACCGCCAACCGGGCGCCGCTGGCATCGGCTTTTTTCATCTGGTCGCGGAATCGCCCGCTGCCGGCATGACTGATGATGGCCAGTCCCGCGTCACGCAGTTGCTCACCGGCGCGCACCGCAAACCGGTCAGCGCGTTCGCCCATATGCACCAGATAGCCATCGGCCACCCGCACCGCGGGCAGGCGCGAGGCTCCACGCATCAGATCGAGCAGGCGCTCGACGCCCATGGCAAAACCCGCAGCCGGCGTGGGTTTGCCTCCCATCTGCTCGAACAGCCCGTCGTAGCGTCCGCCGCCACAGACCGTACCCTGCGCGCCCAACTGATCGGTGACCCACTCAAATACGGTGAGGTTGTAGTAATCCAGGCCGCGCACCAGACGAGGATTGATCTGGTAGGCGATGCCGGCATCATCAAGAACGCGCCGCACGGCATTGAAATGCGCGAGCGATTCATTACCGAGATAATCCAGCAGGCGCGGTGCCGCCTCAATCAACCCCTGCATTGCCGGATTCTTGCTATCGAGCACCCGCAACGGGTTGGTCTGCAGGCGGCGCTGCGAATCGGTATCGAGCGCACTGGCATGCCCGCGCAGGAATTCCACCAGTGCGTGGCGATGCGCGGCGCGCTCCGCGCTATTGCCCAGCGAATTCAGGTGCAGACTCATGCCCTGCAAGCCCAACTCTGACCACAGCCGGGCACACATCAGCAGCAGTTCGGCATCCACATCGGGTCCGGGGTGACCCAGGGCCTCGGCACCGATCTGATAGAACTGGCGATAGCGGCCGCGTTGCGGTTTTTCGTGACGGAACATCGGGCCGCAGTACCACACCCGTTGCGCGCCGTTATAGAGCAGATTGTGTTCAATGGATGCGCGCACAGTCGAGGCGGTTGCCTCGGGTCGCAAGGTGAGATGCTCGTCGTTCAAGGCATCGACAAAGCTGTACATCTCCTTTTCCACAATATCGGTCACCTCGCCGATCGAGCGCCGAAACAGACTGGTGTGTTCAAGCAAGGGCGTGCGCATGTGGCGATAGCCGTAGCGCGCGAGCCAGTCACGCACAATGGCCTCAAGCGCAAGCCAGGTCTCACCTTCCTCGGGGAGTATGTCATTCATGCCACGCACGGCGCGCAGCGCTTCGGGCTTTACGGGCCGCTTTGCACTCTCGCCAGCATTCGATCCGTTGCCCGGTTTGCCTGCCTTGTCTGCTTCCATCTCATCCATAGGTACGTGCCACGTACTGTTCGAGCATTGCCTGAAATTCCTCGGCGATATGCTCACCTTTCAAGGTGAGCGCGTGTTCGCCATCGACATACACCGGGGCCACCGGGCGCTCGCCGGAGCCGGGCAGACTGATCCCGATGTTGGCATGTCGGCTCTCGCCAGGTCCGTTCACCACACAGCCCATCACCGCGACATGCATGTCCTCGACGCCTGGATAGCGGCTACGCCATTGCGGCATCTGGTCGCGCAGATAGCCCTGGATGCTGGCAGCCAGTTCCTGGAAATACGTGCTGGTGGTACGCCCGCACCCCGGACAGGCAATCACCATCGGAGTAAACGAGCGCAGCCCCATGGTTTGCAACAGTTCCTGCGCAACGATCACCTCGCGGGTGCGATCGCCGTTGGGCTCGGGGGTGAGCGAGACCCGGATGGTGTCGCCGATCCCCTCTTGCAGCAACACGGCCATCGCCGCACTGGAGGCCACGATGCCTTTGGAGCCCATGCCTGCCTCGGTGAGTCCGAGGTGAAGCGGATAGTCGCAGCGCCGTGCCAGTTCGCGATAGACCGCAATCAGGTCCTGCACGCCACTCACCTTGCATGACAGGATGATGGCATCGCCTGGCAAACCCAAAGCCTCGGCGCGTGCCGCACTCTCCAGTGCCGAGGTGATCAGCGCTTCGCGCATCAATGCCTGAGCAGATTGCGGCTTCTCGGCATGCGCATTGGCGTCCATCAGGCGGGCGAGCAGTTCCTGGTCAAGGCTGCCCCAGTTCACCCCGATGCGCACCGGGCGCTGATGACGGCAGGCAATCTCGATCATGGTCGAGAACTGTTCGTCACGTTTCGCACCGCGCCCGACATTGCCCGGATTGATCCGGTATTTGGCAAGCGCCACTGCGCAGTCGGGGTAATCGGTGAGCAGCTTGTGCCCATTGAAATGAAAGTCACCGACAATCGGCACTGCACAGCCGCGGGCATCGAGCCATTCGCGAATATGCGGCACGGCCGCGGCGGACTCGGCGCTATTGACGGTAATGCGTACGACCTCGGAGCCGGCATTGGCGAGCGCAAGGATCTGGCGGGCGGTGGCCTCGCGATCGGCCGTGTCGGTGTTGGTCATCGACTGCACCATGATGGGTGCAGCACCGCCAACCGCAACCGAACCGATGCGGGCAAGGCGACTCACACGACGGGCGGTTGGAGTGTCCATGGGTTGCGTCTGGGTCTCGGTCTGGATTTGGGTCTGAAGCTTGATTCGGGGCTGGGTTTGGGTCTGCGTCTGCGTCTGCGTCTGGGTCTGCGTCTGCGTCTGGGTCTGGGTCTGGGGCTGGGTCTGGGGCTGGGGCTTGGTCTGGGTTTGGGGCCGGATTTCAGGCAGTTGCGTCAGAAACAATTGGGGGCGCGGTGACCGTTCTGGCGATGCGCCCGGGTCAGGGACAACAGGATCACTCCAGGGTCAGGCGGGCGATGTCAAGGCGAGTGCTTGGAGCAAGATCCACCTGCTTGCCGCGATATTCCAACTGCACACCGGACGCTGCACCGATGGTCAGTTTGAGCGGAGGCCGCAATTCGAGCGTCTTTTGGCTATTGCCAGGAAAGGTCTCACTCACCACGACGCGACCGCTCTCGTCGCGAATCTCGACCCACGAGGCCCGCTGAAAGCTCATGAGCACACGTGCGGAACTTGAAGCAGCTGAGGCTGAGGTTGCCTGGGTTGCGGTCGTCGCAGAGGCTGCCTGGGTTGCTGCTGTCGCAGAGGATGCCTGGGTTGCAGATGCCGCAAGGGCGGCCTGGGTTGCGGCCGTCGCAGAGGCGGCCTGGGTTGCTGCAGTCGAATGGGCTGTCTGGGTTGCAGATGCCGCAGAGGATGCTTGGGTTGGGGTCGTCGCCGGGGTTGCCTGGATTGTGGCTGTCGCAGAGGGTGCCTGGGTAGCAGCAGTCGCGGGCGCTGCCTGCGTTGCGGCCGCCACCTGGATCGCCTGGGTGGCAGTCCCTTGGGTCGCCGGCGTGGTTTGATTAGCCTGTGCCGGCGGCGGGTTCTGACTCTCTGAGGCGCCGGCCGGCGTTGCTTCGGACGCCGCAGCGGCATCGGGAGCGGGCGCCGCCGCGGCATCGCCCGAGGCTTCCGCCTGCACGCCCCTCGGGTCTGCCGGCGCGGCCATACTTTGCGCCTTCTCCTCCTCGCGTGCCCGCGACATCCGATCGGCGCCCCAGTAGGCCACCACAGCCAAAGCAATCAAGATACCCAGCGCCCACCACATGGAGTAGCGAGATCCGTTACCCGGGCGGAAAGGGACCTCCATGAACTCGGTCATCAACTTGCCGGTGGCGGGTTCCGAGTGTGACGGAACCTGTGCAAGAAACGGTTCGGGGGCCAGCTTGAGCAGTTTGGCGTAATTTCGGATCATGCCGCGCAGCTGAGCGCGTGGAGGCAAGCGGGCGAGGTCATCCTGCTCAAGCGCTTCGATCTGGCGAGCATTAAACCGCAGCACAGCGACGACCTGCTCGATGCTCAACCCGGCCTGTTGGCGCAAGATCCCTAACTGGTGCCCGGGGCCACCCGGTTCATCAGCCGGCACAGCGGGCCGGACGCTATCGGCGCTAGCGGCGCTAGCGTCCGCAGACGCACTACCAGCAGACGCACCACCAGCAGACGCACCACCAGCAGATACACCCGGCGGGTTGCTGCCAGCAGGCGCCACCGCCTGATCAGCGACCAGAGCGGCCTCTTGCACGCCAGCATCGGAATTACCCGCAACAGTGGGTGTCAGATCCGCGTTAACCGGATTCGCCCCACGATTGAGCGTCTCGATGGTGCCTCCGATCATCGGAAATCCCCGCGATCCATCGCGCGGACTGGCTCCGAATCGGGGTAGGTGCGGCGCAACGCAGCACTCGCATCCTTCTCGGTTTGCGCGTCCCCGCGGCGATGCGCGATCCGCACGGTCAACCACAGCGAATCCATGTTCGGGCGAGCAAGCCGGTTGTATCGCACGAGCAAGGCGCTTGCCTCATCCAGAGCGCCGCGACGCATCAGCAGCGTTGCATGGGGTAACAGTGCAGCCTGATAATTTGGATCGAGTTTCAGTGCGCGGTCATACATGTCAAAGGCATCGTCATCACGTTTGAGGCTCTGATAACAGGCCCCCGCCGCACCGTAAGAACGGGCAGGCGACTTGTACAACGGATTCTGCACCGCATTCATGAAATATCGGATGCCTTCTGTCTCGCTGCCGTTCTGGCACAGAAAGCGCCCGAAATTGTGATTGATATCCGGATCGCGCGAATCCAGACGCAGAGCCCGCTCGAAACTGGCGCGCGCCTGTGCCGGGTCCTTCAACTGCATCTGGATCAGCCCAAGCAAGTTGTATATCGGCGGATAGCTGTCATCGATGCGCAGGGCGATGCGGGTTTCCTCAAGCGCAATTGCCATTTCGCCTTTTTCAAAATATGCCGCCGCGAGGTCGGTGTGAGCAATGGCGCGACTGCGCGCGTCTTTGCGATCGCCGAGGATGGGATCGGTGCTCTCGCGATTACCCTCGGCCGGGCCGTAATCAAGCCGGCTCTCGGATGAGACCAACCCCGCACCGCCGCCACAGCCGCACAGCAGCGCCACTGTGAGCACACTGAGCAGTCCCCACCCGATGGTTTTCATGACATCACCCCTGCGGCTTCACGACGCGCCAGACGCGCATCGCGCCGGGTACGGTCCTGAATTTGACCGGCCAATTGCCCACACGCAGCATCGATATCGTCGCCCCGCGTGCGCCGGGTAGTGGCGATGATACCCGCCGCATTGAGCCGCTCGGCAAACGCTCTGATCGTCTCACGCGACGAACGCTTGAACCCGGCCTGCGGAAACGGATTGAACGGGATCAAATTGATCTTGCAGGGCAAATCGCCGACGCACTCGATCAACGCCTGCACATCCTCGGCGCGGTCATTGACCCCGGCGAGCATCACATATTCGAACATGATCCATTCGCGCGGGGCACGGCGCAGATAGCGGCGGCAGGCCGCAAGCAGCTGCGCGAGGGGATATTTGCGGTTGATCGGCATCAGCCGGTCACGCAACTCATCATTGGCCGCATGCAACGATACGGCGAGGGACACCGGACACTCTTCGGCGAGGCGATCAATGAGAGGCACGATGCCCGATGTAGACACCGTGACGCGGCGCCGCGACAGCCCATAGGCATTGTCATCCAGCATCAGGCGCAGGGCCGGCACGACATTGTCAAAATTAAGCAGCGGCTCGCCCATGCCCATCAGTACGACGTTGGAGATCATGCGCCCGGGGTCGGCAATCCCGGCGGCGCGGGCATCGGCGCGTAACGATCGCTCAGCCCACCACAGCTGGCCGATGATCTCGCCCATACTCAAATTGCGATTGAAACCCTGCTTGCCGGTCGAGCAGAACGCACAATCCATTGCGCAGCCGGCCTGAGTCGAGATGCACAGGGTGCCGCGATCGGCCTCGGGAATGAACACGGATTCAATCGCATTGCCGGTGCCCACCTGAAGCAGCCATTTGCGTGTGCCATCGGCAGCAAGGCTGTCGGAGATCACCGCTGGCGGGGTGATACAAGCCGTGGTCTCCAGGCGCTGGCGAAATTCACGCGCCAGATCGCTCATCGCCGAGAAATCCGCTTCGCAGCGCTGGTGCAGCCAGCGCAGCAACTGGCGGGCGCGAAACGGCTTCTCGCCCAGGCCGCTGACAAAGTCAGCGAACCCCTGGGCATCGAGTTCGAGCAGATTAGCCGTCATCGCGTTGGCGCCGGTAGCCGTTTCAGCGGCCGTGCACGTCAAGTGCAGAGAAGAAAAACCCGATCTCGTTACGCGCGGTCTCCACACCATCGGAGCCATGCACAGCATTGGCATCGATGCTGTCGGCAAAATCCGCACGAATGGTGCCCCTATCGGCTTTCTTCGGATCGGTGGCGCCCATCAGCTCGCGATTCTTCGCAATGGCGTTCTCGCCTTCGAGCACCTGGATCATCACCGGACCGGAGATCATGAAGCTCACCAGGTCACCAAAGAAGGGACGCTCTTTGTGCACGGCATAGAACGCCTGGGCCTGGGCCTGCGACAGGTGCATCATCCGCGCGGCAACAACCCGCAGCCCCGCGCCTTCGAAGCGCGCAAGGATCTGACCGACGACATTTTTTGCCACCGCGTCGGGCTTGATGATGGAAAGTGTGCGTTCAACTGCCATGACTCAATCTCCTTAACAAGATCGACTATTCGACCTAACCTTTTATTTTAACATTGATTTTCTGCAATCCCGAGACATCTGACACGGGCAGCAGGCGGTTGCTCTAGGCGTCGCGACAGGCGGTTGCTCTAGGCGTCGCGCCAGGCGGGCAGCAAGCCCCATTCGTCAGGTTGTGCCGCGACATGTGCCGCGACCCCGAGCGTGGGTGCCCAGGCGAGGCGTCCATCGACGAACAGATAAGGCTCGCGGGCGCGTTGCCACGGGGGCACCCCAGCGTCCTGAAACAGGTCCTTCAGGGGTCGGCTGTGGGCCGCCCCGGCGGGCTGAAAGCGCCCCTGCGGGCGCGGTCCAACGCTGAGCCGTCGTACCGGGTCACACAGACTCGCCCGCAGCCCTCGGCCAAGACAACGCTCGAACTCGATCGCGCCACCGAGGGCTTCAATCTCCCAGCGGGTTGAACCGTCCCAATCGAGTGTCGGTACGGCGGACCGCTTGGACGACGGAGACGACGGAGACGAGGGAGGCGCGGGAGACGACGGAGACGCGGGAGACGAGGGAGGCGCGGGCGATGCGAGCGATGCGGAAGACGCGGGCGATGCGAGAGACGCCCGAGGCGCGGGCGATGCTCCGACCAGCATTGCGTGCGCACGATAGCGGCGCAGACGGGCCCCTGGCAGCGCGCAGTCGATCATGGCATCGGCGCGGGCACTGCTGAGCTGCTGCCAGATTTCGCGTAAGCGAGCGGTAGACAACGCACGAAAGCCTTGCGCGCCCAGCCAGTGGCGAAGCGCGTTGAGGGCGCGCTCGTCGCCCAGGCGCGATAGCGCGGCGATGTTCAACTGCCCTGCTGCGCCATTGGGTGACGCCTCTTGGGCCTGCTGTAGATCCTCTTGCGAGAGAACATGCAGCAGGCGATCGGCGCTCGCCAGATGGCGCGCGCTACGCACAATGTTCTCGACCGCGTGCAGCTGGATTGCCTGCAGGCGCGGCAGGATTTCGTGGCGCAGCGCATTTCTGACAAATGCCGTGTCGCTATTGGATTCGTCTTCGACCCAGCGCAGACGTCGCGCACGGGCGTAGGCGAGCAGCCGCTCACGACGGAAATCAAGCAAGGGGCGCATGATCTGGCAGCGTTCACCCTCGACAGACACCGTGAGCTGGCGGCGTGGTGCCTCGTCAGAAACAACCATCGCTGGCGGTGCGGCCTCGCCAGCAATCACGGTCTGGCAGGTAGCCGCCTCGTCAGAACGCAGGGCGCGTACCAGTGGCATACCAGCGAGCCCACTGACTCCGGCACCGCGCAGCAGTTGCAATAGCAGCGTCTCGGCCTGGTCATCGGCGTGATGCGCGAGCGCAACCCAGGGTGCACCGCTGCGGGCGTACTCGGCATAGCGCGCCTGGCGGGCAGCTGCCTCGACCCCCAGTTTCGCAATCGATTCGATGCGCACCTTGGCGATGTGCAGCCTCACCTTGCGCCGCGCGCACAGACGCTGGCAGAACTGCGCCCAGAGCTCGGCATTCGGGCTCAGGCCATGGTGGACATGCAAAGCCTGCAATTTGACACCCAGTTCAACGGGCAATCGGGTGAACAGGTCAAGCAGCACCACTGAATCCATGCCGCCAGAGAGCGCGATGCAGATGCGAACGGGCCCCGTGCGACAGACAATGTCGGCGCGTAGTCCACTGACCGCATCGGTATGACTGAGGGGATTTTGTGCGCCAGTGGAACGGCAGTCATTTGCCGCACCCGTCGCAGCGAGCGTGCCGGTGGGACCACCTGCGAGCAGATGACGAATCTGCGCTTCGAAGGCTCGCTGCAGGCCTACTATCGGACCATCGATCGGACCGTCGATGGGGCCGTCGGGCGCGCGTTCAGCTGACTTCGACTTCGCGGAATTTGCCATAGGTCATCAGACGCGTATAGCGCGCTTCGATGAGCTCGTCGGCATCCATATTGCGCAGCGGTTTGAGTGCCTCCAGCAGCGCCTTTTTCAGCGACAGCGCAACCGCCGCGGGATCGCGATGGGCCGCACCAACCGGTTCGGGCACGATGCGATCGATCAGACCGAGGGATTTGAGTCGCGTGGCGGTAATGGCCAGTGTCTCGGCTGCTTCGGGTGCCTTGTCAGCACTTTTCCAGAGGATGGAGGCGCACCCTTCGGGCGAAATGACCGAGTAGGTGGCGTACTGCAGCATCAGCACGGTATCGCCGACTGCAATGGCAAGCGCCCCACCCGAACCGCCCTCACCGATGATGGTGCACACGACGGGCACGCGCAGGCGCGACATCTCGAACAGATTGCGCCCGATCGCCTCGGACTGACCACGTTCTTCAGCACCGATGCCCGGATAGGCCCCCGGGGTGTCGATGAACGTCATCACCGGCAGATGGAAGCGCTCGGCGAGTTTCATCAGGCGCAAGGCCTTGCGATAACCCTCAGGCCGCGGCATGCCAAAGTTGCGGAGGATTTTTTCTTTGGTGTCACGGCCCTTCTGATGACCGATCACCATCACCGGTTCACCGCCAAATCGGGCGAAGCCGCCGACGATCGACAGATCATCGGCATAGGCACGATCGCCGTGCAGTTCCTCGAAATTGGTAAAGATGGACTCGATATAGTCAAGCGTATAGGGGCGCTGCGGATGGCGCGACACCTGCGAGACTTGCCAGGGCGTGAGGCGGCCGTAGATCTCCTTGGTGAGCGTCTGGCTCTTCTTGGCCAGGCGCCCGATTTCCTCGGAGATATCCACCGCCGAATCGTCCTGCACGAAGCGCAATTCTTCAACGCGCGCCTCAAGCTCGGCAATCGGCTGCTCAAAATCCAGAAAGGTCGTCTTCATCGGCCCGGATTCTGCACGACCCGGGCCTTCAAGCCAAGCACGATTCGGATTTATTCTGAAGCGGTCGAGATCCGTGCGTCGGTCACCGTGGCCTCACCGAGCGCCAATTTTCCCGACCGACTTAGTGGGTGACGTACGGACAGTCCTGCTTGAGCATCGAGGCTTCGTGCGCAGGTGCCGCCCACCGGCGGCCGGCCTGCCAGCCTTCGGGTACTCGCAACGAACCGCGCCGGGCCGCGGCATGCCAGCACAGCGCCACGCCGTTGCGGTCGTGGCCGAATTCAAGCCACAGGCAGGCGCTCAAGGGCCCGCTCTGCTCATCGACCAGCACAAAATCGGCGGCGTGGCCGCGCACAAACTGGGTCAGACCGCTCGCACGCATCAAGGCAGCGAAGAATTCGGCCGCACCGCGGCTGGTAAAACCCGCGCGAGCGAGCAATCCATCGCTACAAAAACTGCCCGCCGGGGTGTCGCGGGCCAGCGCTGCAAGCCCCCCGGGATAGTGCCGCTGAACGGCAGAGCAGGACATGACAACACTGATGGCTTCGGCTAGAACGCTCACGGGGATCTCCATGCGTTGGGGGTGAGAACCCAGTTTGCCGGCCTAGTCGCTCAATCGATGATCCACTGAAAACGATTCTAGATTTCACTGCAAAACGAGGCGAGCTTTCACCGCAATACGAGGCGATATTTCACTGAGAACGATGCGAGATTCCGCCGCAAAATCGATGGCGAGATGTCACTGCAAAACGAAGCAAGATTCAGTAGCGCATGAGCGCCACGCGAAGTTCCTCTGCCACCGCCGCACGCAACGAGGCTGGCGCAAGTACCTCCACATGCGAGCCGTGACGCAGGACGTCCATCATGAGTTCGCGCGGATCGCTGAAAGGAAGTTCCAGGCGGTAGCTGCCATCGGGCTCACGCTCACCGCGTTGCTCGGGATGCCACTGTTCGGAGGCTACCCAGCGAGCACGCTCGGCACTGAAGCGCAGGCTCGCCCATTGCACCTGGGCACCGGCGAAGATTCCGTAGCCTGCGGCGAGCACACGGTCCAGTTCACTGTCAGTCACAGCGCGGGCTCGCCGCTCGGTGGCTTGCGCCGCGACGAAGGCGTCGAGCGAAAAACTGCGCAGATCCTCTCTCAAATGACACCAGGCATCGAGATACCAGTTGTCACGATAGTGGACCAGGCGCTGCGGCGAGACTTCGCGTTCGGTGGTCTGGTTGCGCTCGCGGCCGTGGTAGGTGATCTGCAGGCGCTGTCGTTTCAATAGCGCGTTGGCCACCACCTCAAAGTGCGGCATGGCACCGCTGCGACTGGCCTGGTGCAGCACGCGCACCCGGCGTTCGATTTCCTCCGGCCCGTATTCACCCACATCGAGCAAGCCGCGCAGGCGTGCCAGCAATGGCCGCACATGCGGCTCGAGCAGCCCTGGCTGAAGATTGGACAGCAGGTGCTGCATGGTGAGCAAAGCGCGAATCTCCGAGGCGTTAAACCACAACCCGGGCAATTCGAACTTCGGACCAATAGCCTGCTTCGCGCCAGCGGGCGCTTTTCGAAACTGGTAGCCGCGCGCGTCGCGATCCCATTCGATCGGCGCATTGAAGCGATCGCGCATGTACTCCAGATCGCGTTTGAACGTCGCGATGGAAATGCCCAACTCGTCCAGGAACCGCGCAACCGGCACTGTGCGGTGGGTCTCCAGCAGGTGCTGGATCTTGTAGAAACGCTCCAGGCGATCCATGGCGCTCGACAGTTTGAAGAAGGTGGCAGTGTGCCAGAGAGCAACTGGACGACGCGGGCGAGCACACCCGTTCAATGGACGCGCTGAGTCATCCTTTCAACACGAAAAACAAGGGCCGGCCATTCCGACTCATCCTCGTCATCATCTCTTGAATAGTTGACATTGACCTAGGGTGTTGTTATTTTTTCCAACAACCATTCTGCATTGCTTATTCGTCGCCGCATTGTTTTTTCGGACACTGCATTTGCCGAGATTGTGATTTGGCAGCTCAGCCACCCGATTCCGCCTGCGAGTCATCCATTCAAGTACCGACTTGCTTATGTTGTAGATGGCGTATGTGTTCTGCGATTCGATAACGAACGCGGCAAAGGTGATCACATGCATATCGAGGGATTGGAGCGGTCGTACCCATTCTTATCACCGGATCAACTTCTGAAAGATTTCGGTGCCGCAATCACGAGGTGGAATCATGGACACAGTCGTACTTGAAGTAAGGGCGCTGGATGCCGTTCTAGCCGATGTGTCCCAAGCGATGAAAGGCGGACGTCAAGAAGGCGAAGCGCGCATCAGCTTCGCGACGCCAGAAGTCCTTTGGCGAGTGCTGACGGCCAAGCGCTGGGAGATCCTGAAAGCGCTGTGCGGCGCAGGACCCCTGCCGATTCGCGAACTTGCCCGCCGCGTTCACCGTGACGTGAAAGCTGTTCATGGCGACGCCATGGGCCTGCTCAAGGCCGGCGTCATCAACCGTGCAGCCCATGGCGGCGTCGAGTTCCCCTATAAATCAGTGAAAGTCGAAATCGTGCTGCAAGCGGCTTAGGCTTGGCTTTTGTGCGGCCTATGAACCACACCGGATGCGCGCCCCGTCGTGGCGCTGGTCCGGTACGCTTTCGTTAGCCGGTAGGCCATCGGCCGTTCCTGAGTACAATTCGAGGCGCTCTGAGCATCTGCGCTCCAGGGCACCAATCGACCAGGGGGCCCGCGTGAGCATCGAAATCAATCTTCCAGAAATCGTCGCCGAAGTCAGTGCCCAGTTTGACCGCTATGAGGCGGCGCTGGTGTCCAATGATCTGGAAACGCTCAACAGCCAGTTCTGGGCAAGCCCGAATACCCTGCGCTACGGCATGGGCGAGATTCTGCTGTCCTACGAAGAGATCAGCCAGTTCCGCGCTGCCCGCTCACCGGTGGGCCTTGCCCGTACCCGTCGCAATCCCCGCATCACGACATTCGGACGCGATTTTGCCGTGGCCAACACCGAGTTCCTGCGTGACAGCGCCCCTGGCAAAGTGGGCCGCCAGAGTCAGACCTGGGTGCGCCTCCCCGAGGGCTGGCGCATCGTGTCGGCGCATGTGTCGCTGATCAACGATCCGGCGGCAAGCTAAGCCGGAGAAGGCGCAGTCGTGCGACAGTGGGCATCTGTTCCGATTCAAGCGCCGACCCATTTGCAAGGCAGGCAAAGTAATTTCTGCCCAGGATTCTTTGGTCCGGCGCTTCCCTAGAGGGAGGGATTGTTCGCGTCTCCACCGAGTGCGACCAGGCCCCAGTTGGAGCCCTGGGCGTCCCAGGAAAAACTGATATGCCCGGCCAGCGCGTGGGCGTCGCGAAACAGCCGCTGGATCGGATAGCGATCGTAGAGTCCGTTCGCCCCGGCAAGGGTGTGCAGACCATCGACCGCCTCGGTACACAGCTGCACGGCAAAGGCGAGATTGCGCTTGAAGCGCAGCTTCTCTTCATCGCTCGGCATGCGGCCCTCGGCCGCAATGCGCTGCGCCTCGAAGCAGTCTTCACGGGCGGTCAGGTATGCCGAGTTGATGCGCGCACCGGCCGCGGCCACACGCAGCTGTACCGCCTGAAAATCACGCATGCGCACCGCCGTGTAATGCGTGCTGCGGCCACGCACGGCCTCGATGGTGAGTTCCAACGCGGCCATCGCATTCCCCACGGCGGCACCGCCAATGCAGTGCGCGGCCATCGCCGAGAGCGGCACCCGGTAGAGCGGCGAAGGATTCACCTGCGCCCCCGGAAAACCATCGCCGCCACGCGCGCTCAGCATGGAGAGCGCCCGGTGGTCAGGCACGAACACGTTTGCGGCTTTCACAGACTTCGAACCGGTGCCGCGCATGCCCAACACCTGCCAATCATCGATGACTTCGTAGTCCGAGGCGGGCACCAGACACATCAGATAGTCGACGACCTTGTCGCCATCACGCACCAGCGCGGCGAGCATGTTCCATTGGCTTGAATCGACACCCGAGGAGAAATTCCACAGTCCGCTCAACAGCACCCCGCCCTGCACGCGCTCAGCGCGCCCCTGCGGATAGGCTATGCCCGAGGCAATCAGCGCATCGGGATTCTCACCCCACACCTCGGCCTGCGCCCTGGGGTCATAGAGCGCGAGCATCCAGTGGTGAATGGCCAGGTTGCCAACATTCCAGGCCGTCGATGCGCAACCGCGAGCGACTTCCAGCGGCAACTCAAAGAGCGCCACAAAATCCAGTTCCATCCCGCCCCAGCACCGCGGCTGCACACAACGAAACAGACCACTGGCGTGGAGGTCGGCTTCGTTCTCGGGCAACAACCGGCGCGCCGATTCAGTCAGCTCGGCACGCTCACGCAAGGCAGGCACCAGGGCGCGAGCGCGCTCGCGTGCCTCATCAAAGGTCACCGCGGTGAAGGCGAGCGCTGCCGCGCTGGCATCGGCGTTGGCTGCCGCAGCAGCCGAATGGGTGAGGACAGAAGAATGCGCGTTCACGATACGTTCAAAGGGTTGTCTCGGCTGATTTCGTGCTGGCCCAGTGACGTTTGCCTGATTGTGCAGAAGCCAGTCGCCCGATTTTATCGCACCCATCCAGCGCATGCGCCAACAATCAAGACTCACGTGAATGCGCGTCATCATTGACAAGACAATAGCGCCGTGGTCAAGTGCGATCCGTTCAGGAGACAAGAGGACCGAAGGGCGGCCACACAAGCGGCCACATTCCCCCACCATGGATATTTCCTACTCACTGGTTGCCAATGCCATCGTCGCAGGACTGCTCCTGGGCGGGTTCTATGCAGCGGTCAGTGTCGGGGTCGCCATCTCCTTCGGCATGCTCGACATTGTCAATATCGCGCATCCGGCCTTCATCATCCTCGGTGCCTACATCGCGTTCCTGTTGAACGACACCTTCGGCGTCGATCCGATCGTCTGTGCGGTGGCCGTCTCGCCTTTGTTCTTTCTGCTCGGTGCCGGGCTCTACCGGGTCTACTACGTGGCCTTCGAGTCGCGCGGCCGCGGCCCCCTGCCCGGCCTCGCGTTTTTCTTTGGCATCCTGTTCATCACCGAAGTGGTGCTGGTGCTCATCTTCGGCGTTGACTACCGGATGGTGAAGACCAGCTATTCAGAGACCTCGCTGCACTTCGGACAAGTCGATTTTGCGTTGCGCCTGATCGTGCCCTTTCTGGTCTCGGTGGTGATGGTGGTCGCCCTGCATCTGTATCTGAAGCACACTTTTTTCGGTCGCGCGGTGCTCGCCGTGGCGCAAGACCCGCTTGCCTTGCGCCTGATGGGTATCAACCCGATTCGCATCCGCGAGATCGGCTTTGCCATCTCGATTGCCACAGCCGGCATCGCCGGTGCGTTTCTGGTGGTGATCCAGCCCGTGCAGCCTTCAATCGGTCGTGAATACATAGGCCTGGTGTTCGCCGTCTGCGTACTGGGCGGCCTCGGGTCGATCTATGGCACGCTCGTCGGCGCCCTGATTCTGGGCCTCGCCGAGACCTTCACTGCCACCTTCTTTGGGCCCTCGTGGTCCCCGGCGGTCTCGTTCGGACTGTTGCTGCTCGCCCTTGGGTTCAAACCCACCGGCCTGTTCGGACGCTGAGGCAGACCATGAGCAACGCTCGCTTTGCCACTATCGCACTTCTGGCCGGGGTGCTCCTTATTGTCGGGGCGCAGTGGATCCAGAACGACTACTTTTTCAATGCCGCCTATACGGTATTGATGTACGTGATCCTGTCGACCGCCTGGAACATTCTGGGCGGTTACACCGGGTATGTGAATTTCGGCACGGCCGGCTTTTTTGCCCTCGGGGTGTATTCCTCGATCGTGCTGTGGAAGGCGTTTCATCCGCCGCTCGCAGTGATGATCGTTGTGGGCACGCTGGTGGCGGCCCTGGCCGGGGTGGGCCTTGGTTATCTCACCATGCGTCTGCGCGGGCATTTCTTTGCCATCGCCACGCTGGCGCTGGCGATCATGCTGTTTACCTTCGTCACCAACTGGGACTATGCCGGTGGTGCGCGCGGGGCCTATGTGATCGTGCCACGTGAAGTGCCCTTTGGCTTTGCCCGCTATATCCGCTACCTGTTCTCGGTGATGGTGCTGTTGAGCGTGGCATCGATCGTGGTCGCGCGTGTTGTGGAGCGCTCGCGGCTCGGGCGCGGCCTGGCGGCGATTCGCGACGATGAACTGGCCGCCGAATGCGCCGGCGTGCCCACACTCAAACTCAAACTCATCTCGACCGCGCTGAGCGGGGGCATGATGGGCCTGGCCGGCACCACGTTCCCGTTCTTCATCTCCTTTGTGGAGCCGGTCGGTGCCTTTGACCTGCGCTATGCGGTGAATGCCATCGCCATGCCAGTCATCGGTGGCATGACCACCTGGCTGGGGCCACTGATTGGCGCAGTGCTGCTGGGTACCGTGCAGCAACTGGTGCAGGTGACGATATCGTCGGCATGGAATCTGTTGATTGTCGGCCTGCTGCTGGTGGGCTTTGTGACCATGGCACCGGAAGGGATCATGGGTTGGGTGTTTGCCTGGCGGCGGCGCCGCGCGAGGCGGTCATGAACGACCTGCTGCACGTCCAGGGTCTCACCAAGCGCTTTGGCGGTTTTGTTGCGCTCGACCGCGTCGATTTGCAGGTGGCGCCGGGTGAGCGGCTCGGCCTCATCGGGCCAAACGGTTCGGGCAAGAGCACGCTGGTCAATTGCGTGTCGGGTTTGCTGCGCACCGAAGAGGGGCAGGTATCCTTTGACGGGCACGATATTTCGAGCCTGCCCGCGCACCAGCGCATTCAGCGCGGCATCGCGCGCAGTTTCCAGATCCCCAAGCCGTTCGCCAGCGTGTCGGTGCTCGACAATCTGTGCGTCCCGCTGCTCTACGCCACCGGGCATCGCGAGGGTTCGCATCGCCCCAGTGAGGCCCAGGTACGCTCGCAAGCGATCGCCATTCTCGATTCGGTCGGTCTTGCGCAGCGCGCCGATGAAATGTCCTCGGGACTCACCCAGGTCGACATGCGCAAGCTCGAACTCGCGCGTGCCATTGCCGCGCGGCCCTTGCTACTCATTGCCGACGAAGCCATGGCCGGACTCTCATCGAGCGAAGTCGATGAAATCCTGCAACTGCTGCTGCAGATGAAAGCGCGCGGCATCGCCGTCATCATGATCGAGCACATCATGCGCGCGGTGATGCAATTCTCTGAACGTGTCGTCGTTCTGGTCGCGGGTCACAAAGTGGCCGATGGCAATCCGCATGAGGTGATTGCCAACCCGGACGTGCAAAAAGCCTATCTTGGTGAGTGACCGTGAGTAATTCAGAGCGCGCCTCGCATGCAGCAAGCCTTGCCATCAAGGACGTATGCGCCGGCTATGGCGCGGTGCAGGTGCTGCGCAATGTGAGCCTGGACGTGGCCAACGCGCAGACCGTGGCGCTGCTGGGCACCAATGGCAATGGAAAATCGACCCTGATGAAATGCATCATGGGCATGGTGCGCCCCAGTGCTGGTTCGATCATCGCCACGCTCGATGGCGTCGATCACGATCTGGTCGGCATGCCGACCGAGAAAATCGTCGATCTGGGGATCACCCTGGTACCCGAGGGGCGGCGGCTGTTTCCGCGCCTAACGGTCGAAGAAAACCTTCTGCTCGGCGCCTATCGGCCGGCCGCACGCTCGCGCATTGCCGACAACCTGGCGTTCTGTTTCGAGGCGTTTCCGCGCCTGGCCGAGCGACGCAATCAACTGGCCGGCAGCATGAGCGGCGGTGAGCAGCAAATGGTGGCTCTGGCCCGCGCACTCATGACCGTGCCGAAGATATTGCTGATCGATGAGCCCTCGGTGGGCCTCGCGCCGATTTTTGTCAGTCGCACGATTGAAAAAATCGGTGAGCTGAAAGAGCGCTACAAACTCACCGTGCTGATGGCCGAGCAGAACTTCAATCAGGCCATACGCATCGCCGATTGCGGCCATGTCATCGTCCATGGGCATCTGGAATTTCATGGTCGAACCAGGGCCGAATTGAGTGATAACGAGATGGTCAAGAAACTCTATCTGGGTGCCTGAGCAGGGCACATCAGAGCGCTCGTTTGACACGCTCGCCTGAGCGCACACGCTGCAAGGAAGCCCGCCGATGTCCCTGCCCGCCGATCCCCGCCCGCGTGATCGCGTACCGTATAGCGCGATTGTCGATCGTCCCCCGCTCACCTTGCCCGGTGGCGCACGCATGGCGGTGTGGACCATTGTCAATGTCGAAGACTGGGGCATCGAGCGCGCCATGCCGCGCACCGTATTGCCCCCGCCGATGGGCCAGGCGCTGCTACCGGATCTGCCCAACTGGGCCTGGCATGAATACGGCATGCGCGTGGGCTTCTGGCGTTTGCATGAGTGCATGCGCCGCTTTGGCATCACGCCCACCTTTGCCATCAATGGCCTTGTCTGCAAGACCTATCCGCGCGTGGCACAGGCCGCGCTTGATGCCGGTTGGGAATTCATGGGACACGGTTACTTTCAGGGGCCGATGCACAAGCTCGATGATCAGGCGCAGGCGATTGCCGACACCGTTGCCGCGATCAAGTCGTTTACCGGACGCGCCCCGCGCGGCTGGGAGAGCCCGGGCCTCACCGAGACGGCAGACACCATTGACCTATTGGCCGCGGCCGGCATCGAATATGTGGCCGACTGGGTGCTCGATGACCAGCCGGTGCCGATCCAGACTCGTCATGGCAACGTGATCTCGGTGCCCTATACGGTTGAACTGAATGACATCACCATGATGGCCCTGCAGCATCATCGCGGTGATGAAATGTACCTGCGTGGAGTGGAGCACTTTGACCGGCTCTATCAGGAAAGCGAACACGTCACCCGGGTGATGGCAATCAGTGTGCACCCCTATATCTCTGGCGTGCCCCATCGCATCGGGCACCTGGAGCGGCTGTACCAGCACATCCAGTCGCATAAAGACGTGGTGATATGGACTGGTGAGCAGATTCTGGATTGGTATCTGACGCAAAGGAGTCGTTGATGGGACCGTTTCTGGTGGGTGTGGATATCGGTGGCACGTTCACCGACTGTGTGGTGCTCGATGCCGATGGCAGCATCACCGCCACCAAGTCATCCTCGACGCCGCATAACTTTGCGCAAGGCATGCTTGCCGCGATGGGCGTGGCCGCTGAGCGCCTGCACTTGTCGTTTGATGAGTTTTGCAAGCAGATTTCGGTGCTCACCCATGGCACCACCGCCGGCACCAATGCGCTCATTCAGCGCAAAGGGGCCAAAGTGGGTCTGCTGATGACCCGTGGCCATGAAGACGCCATCCACATCATGCGCGGTTCGCGCGGGGTGACTTCGCGCGACATGGCCAAGGTGGTGCATTTTCCGGAAAGTGGCAAACCGGTGCCGATCGTGCCCAAGCGGCTGATCCGCGGCGTGTCGGAGCGGGTCGACTGCTTTGGCGACGTCGTGGTCGAATTGAATGAGGCCGAAGCCACGCAGGCGATCGATGAGCTGCTCGCCGAAGGAGTCGAGGCGATCGGCATCTGCTTTCTGTGGTCGTTCAAGCGTCCCGAGCATGAAGCGCGCGTCGCCGCGCTTGCACGCGAGCGGGCGCCCCATCTGTTTGTCAGCTGCTCGCATGAAATCGCCCCCAAGTGGGGCGAATATGAGCGCACCACCGCCACTGCGCTCAATGCCTATATCGGCCCGATCATGGCGCGCTATCTGGCCAATCTCGATCGTGAACTGAAAGCCTCGGGCTATCGCAATCCCTTGCAGATCACCCAATGCGGCGGGGGTTCGGTGTCGGTGGCCAAGGCGATGGAATCGCCCCTCCTGACCCTCGACTCAGGCCCGGTGTCCGGGGTCACCGGCTCGGTCTACCTGGGCCGCCTCATGGATACCCCCAATATCATCACCACCGATATGGGCGGCACCTCGTTCGATGTGGGCATCATCGAGCGGCATCAGCCGACCTATTCGTTCATCTCCAATGTGGCGCAGTATGAATACTTCCTGCCCAAGGTGGATATCCAGGCGATTGGCGCCGGCGGCGGATCGCTCGCCCGGGTCGACCCGGTGGCACGCACCCTGCGCGTTGGCCCGGATTCAGCCGGCGCCGATCCCGGACCGGTGTGCTATGGCAAGGGAGCGCAGACCCCGACGGTGACCGATGCCGATGTGGTGCTTGGCTATATCAACCCGGAGAATTTTCTGGGTGGGCGCATCGTGCTCGATCGCGCCGCCGCGGTGGCCAGTGTGCAGCGTGTCGCCGATCAGCTCGGACTGTCGCTCGAGGAAACCGCGAGTGGTATTGCCAAGATCGCCGAATTTCGCATGGCCGACATCATTCGCAAGATGACGGTGGAAAAAGGCTTTGATCCGCGCGACTTTGTGCTGCATGCCTTTGGTGGCGCAGGCCCGGCCCATGCGAGCATTTTTGGCGCGGAACTTGGCGTGAAGCGGGTAATCATTCCGCAAAAGGAAATCGCCTCGACCTGGTGCGCCTTTGGCGCGGCCTCGGCCGACATCCTGCATGTGCATGAGCAGGTCGATATTCAAGCCTCACCGTTTGATGCCAAGCGTCTGAACAAAACGCTGACCGAACTGCAAAAGCGTGCCAACCGTGAGCTCGATCACGACAAGATCGACCGATCGCGGCGGCAGTTTCAGTTCTCGCTCGATATGCGCCATCGCGGGCAGATCAATGAAGTCGAAGTGATGCTGCCTGAAGGCCGCCTCACCGCGGCGCTGTTTGAACCGCTGCGCCAGCGCTTCTATGAACGCTATGAGCAGTTGTACGGGCGTGGGTCGTCCTACCGCGATGCGCGAATCGAGATCGTCACGCTGCGCCTGCGTGCCACCGCCCCGACGCCGCGGCCCAAGCTTGCGCGCGCCGCACGCATGAGCGCCCGTATCCTCGCCGCGGCCAAGCGCCCGAGCCGCCCGGTGTATTGGGATTCACTCAAAGCCTCGGTGGCGACCGATATCTATGACGGCGCGCAGTTGAAGCCCGGCAATACGCTCGCGGGACCGGTCATCGTGGAGACCACCGACACAACCGTGGTGGTGCACCCCGGCCGACGCCTGCGGGTGGATGAATTCGGTAATTTTGAAATCACGTTTGGAGAGGCCGCATGAGCGCTCGTCCACTAAAAGCTGCTGCGCGTCAGGCGCAGTCAAAGAACACTTCACCTGGTCGCGCAAAGGCGAGCACGCAGGCAGGCGCGCAGCCAAAGGCAACGACGCGCGCCTCTGCCGCCCTGCAATCGCCCGCGGTCACCCTCACCCGGCGCCCGCGCGTGAGCGAAATGGACCCGGCGCTCTTTGATGGGCGCGCCATGGGCTATGTGCCCCCGGACACACTCACCATCTCGCCCACGCTCAGGCTGCAACGCGCAAGCGTCGCCGACATCGACCCGATCACCTATGAAGTGGTGCGCCACGCCCTGTGGCATGTGAACGAGGAACACGGTGCCACCATTCAGCGCATTTCCGGTTCACCGGTGGCGATGTATGCCCTGGACCTGAACCCCTCGATCCTCACCGAGGATGGCGAGTTCGTCTACTTCGGGCCGTATATGCAGTACATGTCCGGGGTCACCGACACCCAGGTGAAATGGATACTGGAGAATCGCAGCGGCAATCCGGGCATTCGCGATGGCGACATGTTCCTTGCCAACGACCCCTGGGTCGGCGCGGCGCACCAGCAGGATGTGATGCTCATTTGCCCGGTGTTCTGGGAAGGTGAGCTCTTCTGCTGGGTCACCAACTGCCTGCACCAGTACGACATCGGCGGCATCACACCCTCGTCGTTCTGCGGGTCGGCGGAGTCGGCCTTTGAAGAAGGCATTTGCATCCCGCCCGTCAAAATCGTCGAGAACAACGAGATCCGCCGCGATATCGAAGAGCTGTATCTGCGTGCCTCACGCAAGCCGCAGGCGGTGGCACTGGATTTCCGTGCGCAACTGGCAGGCAATATCACCGCGCGCGACCGCGTGCTCGCGCTGGTGTCGCGCTACGGCCCGCAAGTGGTCAAAGGCGTGATGCGGCGCATTCTCGATCATTCGGAGCAGGCGTTTCTTGACAAGCTGCGCCGGCTGCCCGATGGCGTGTGGCGCGAGCGCACCTATGTCGAGTGCTGCCGCCCCGGCGATCGGCGTACCCATCAGGTGATGCTCACCTTGCGCAAAAAAGGCACCGAGCTCATTTTCGAGAACGATGGTACGGCCGATCAGGAAGGCGCAATGAACGCCACCTACTCGGGCTGGCGCGGCTCGATCATGGTCGCGCTCAATCAGCTGCTGTGCTGGGATCAGTATTTTGCGATTGGCGGCGCACTGCGCCATGTGCGCTTTGACCCCACCCCGGGCACGTTCAACTGCGCGAACTATCCGGCCTCGGTGTCCACCGCGCCGGTGCAGGCGATGGAGATCTCGCTCTATCCGACCTATAACGTGCTCTCCAAAATGCTCTTTGGCGACCCGCAAATGCGCGAGGACATCATGTGCATCGGCGGCACCAGCCAGTGGCCGGCAACCCTCTTTCGCGGCATCGATCAGTGGGGCGAGCGCTATGGCTATCTGCTGGTTGACCCGATCGGCGGGGCGATCGGTGCCTTTGCCACCGGTGATGGCATCAATACCGGAGGTCAGTCGCGCACCCCGATCTGCAAACTGCCCAATGTCGAACATACCGAGCAGACCTTTCCCCTGCTCTTTCTGTATCGCAAGGAAGTGGTCGATTCCGGTGGCGCCGGACGCTGGCGCGGTGGCATGTCGGCCGAATCGTGTTTCATTCCGCATGGCACCGACACGATCACCCACGACACGCTTTCATCGGGCAACGCCACCCCGACCGCGCCGGGCATCATGGGGGGCTATCCGGGCAGTGTGAATGTGTATCAGTTCCGCACCGGAACCGATGTCCACGAGCAGTTCGCGCAGCAGCGCATTCCGGCTGCGATCAGCGATGTGGCCGGGCGTGAAGTGACGCTGCAGTTGCGTCAGGAGAATTTTGCGCAGACGAAGTCCGATGTCTATTCGGTGATCTGGTCGGCGGCCGCAGGCTTTGGCGACCCCTTTGAGCGCGACCCGGAGCGGGTGCTCGCCGACGTGCTCGATAACCGTGCGGTATCGATCGAAGCCGCGCGCTCGATCTATGGGGTGGTGATCAGCGAAGGACGACTGGACGCCAAGGCCACGGCACGGGTCAGACGCGTGGCACGCGCAAAACGTTGCCAGAGCCCCGAGAGCGTACAAAAACTCACCGGCAAGCAAATCTCGCAGGTGACCGACACGCTGGCGGTGCGCCGCTCAGGCGGCAAGGCGCACTATTGCTGCGTGAAATGCGCCACCGATCTGGGGCCAGTGCGCGAGAACTACAAACTCGCCTGCGTGCGCGAAGATCGCGACATCACGCACGCCAATCCGAACATTGGCGACTGGCGGCGCTATATTGACGATGAGCCGGTGTTCCGGCAGTTTTTCTGTCCCGGCTGCGGCAGCCTCATCGAAAACGAGATTGCCCGTGCCGGTGACCCGGTGTTGCACGACATTGAATTGCATTTGCGCTAAGGGAGTCGGTTCGCATGTCCAAAGTCATGGTGATCACCGGGGCCGGTCGCGGCATCGGCGCCTCGATCGCGCGTCTGGCCGCGGCGCGCGGTTACGCGGTCTGTGTCAACTATGCTGCGGACAGCACGAGCGCCAATGCACTGGTGGGCGATATTGAACGCGCCGGTGGCCGCGCGATTGCCATTCGCGCCGATGTAAGCTCAAGTGATGCCTGCACGGCCTTGTTCAAGGAAGTCGATGAACGCCTGGGGCGGGTCGATGTGCTCGTCAACAACGCGGGCATGATCTCCGGACAATGTCGCGCCGACAGCATGACCCCGGCGCTGCTCGAGCGCATGTTCGCCGTGAACGTCTTTGGCGTGTTCTATTGCACGCGCGAGGCCCTGCGGCGCATGTCCACCAAACACGGTGGCGCAGGCGGGGTCATCATTCATGTGAGTTCGGCGGCGGCCCGTCATGGCGGACTGCCCGAAGAGTCGCACTACGCGGCCACCAAAGGCGCGCTCGATAGCATGATGCTCGGGCAGGCCAAGGAAGTCGGCAATGAAGGGGTACGGGTGGTCTCGGTGCGCCCCGGGCTGATCACCACCGAGATGCATGAGATCCATGGCGGGGCCGAACTCATCCGCAAGGTCGCCCCGAGCATTCCGCTCGGACGCCCCGGTGCGCCAGAAGAAATCGCGCAAACGGTGGTGTGGCTCGCATCGGATGCCGCCTCGTATATCCATGGGACCACCATCGATGTGACTGGTGGGCGCTAGGCGATGAAACCCTCACCGTTTGACTACGTGCGGGCGACCAACCTCACCGAGGCGCTGGCGCTATTGGAGCGTCACGGTGAACAGGCGCAGATTCTCGCCGGTGGCCAGACGCTGATCGCCACGCTCAATATGCGCCTGTCGGCACCGGACTGGCTGATCGACATCACGCGCATCCCGGGATTGTCCGGTATCACGCTGACCGAGACCCATCTGGTCATCGGTGCGCTCACCACCCATCGCGAGATTGAACGCTCGGCGCTGGTCGCCCAGTACGCACCGCTACTTGGCCAGGCGGCACCGCATATTGCGCACGCGGCCATTCGCAATAGCGGCACCATCGGTGGCAGCATTGCCTTTGCCGACCCGGCCGCCGAGTGGCCCGCCTGCTGTGTCGCGCTCGATGCCCGGTTTGTCATCCAGGCGCTCTCTGGTGAGCGACGGGTGAGTGCGCGTACCTTTTTTCGTGGCCTGTACGACACCGATCGCGCAGCGCACGAAATCATCACCGCGATTGAAATCCCGCGCGAGCGAGCGCCGCGACGCAGCGTGTTCATGGAACTGGCCCGTCGCCATGGGGACTACGCCATCGTCGGTGTGGCGCTGCTTGGCCGGGTCGATCAAGGGCGCCTCAGTGATGTGGCGATCGGCTATGTCGGTGCCGGCGCCACGCCCCTGCTTGCCCAGGGGGCGATGGCCGCGCTCGAGGGGCAAGCCGCCGATGCCGATGTGCTGGCGCGCGCCAAGGCGGCACTCGCGCAGGACCTTGACCCCAGTGGCGATCTGTACAACTCGCCTGCCACCAAACGCCATCTGGCCGCCGTTCTTCTTGAGCGCGCGGTCAAGCAACTGCTCGCCTAGGACGACACGCTGCCATGACACTGCCCGAAGCCGAGATCACGCTCACGGTCAATGGACGCTCGGTGCGCCGACGGGTCGAGCCGCGCCAGCACCTGATTGATTTCTTGCGTGAAGGGCTCGATCTCACCGGCTCGCATGTGGGCTGCGAGCACGGCGTGTGTGGGGCCTGCACGGTGCGGGTGGATGGACGCATTGTGCGCGGCTGCCTGATGCTCGCGGTGCAAGCCGCCGGCTGTTCGGTGGAGACGATCGAAGGGGTGAGCGAATCCGGTGAACTGGCCGATCTGCAATCGGCCTTTCATCAGCGTAACGCCCTGCAGTGCGGCTATTGCACACCGGGCATGCTGCTATGTGCGGCCGAATTGCTCGAGACCACGCCGAATGCCACCCGAGCGCAGATCCGCGAACACATCTCTGGCAATTACTGCCGCTGCACCGGCTACCAGGCGATCGTGGATGCGATCGAGACCACGCTGACCGCGCGGCGCGCCGGTCGCACGGCAGACTGAGCGCGCGCCATGACCGCCCGCCTCCCCTGCCCTATCCCGGCGCACGCGGATCTGGCACCGGGTGCCGACCCGACGGTCGTCACGCGCGGCCATATTGGCAGCCCCGACCCGCGCCCCAATGCGCGGCGCCTGCTGCAGGGGCGCGGCACCTATATTGATGATTTGCGCGTACCACGGCTTGCCCATGTGGTGTTTTTGCGCAGCCCGCACGCGCATGCGCGCATCCTCAAGATCGACTCCAGCACGGCGAGTCGCGCGCCCGGCGTGCTTGGCGTATTCGATGGCCCGGCCATTGCCGCCATCTGCAAGCCCTGGGTCGGTGTGTTGGCCCACCTGAAAGGCATCAAGTCGGCCGAGCAATATCCGCTGGCGATCGAGCGCGCCTGCTGGCAAGGCGAGCCGGTGGTGGCCATTGTTGCCGAGACCCGCGCCCAGGCCGAGGATGCGCGCGAACTGATCGAGGTCCAGTGGGAGGTGCTGCCGGCGATCACCGATATGGACGCATCGCTTGCCGGCGACCCGGTGCTGCACCCCGAGCTTGGTGACAACATCTGTTTTGAGCGCAGCGTCGATACCGGTGGCATTGACGAGGTGTTTGCCCAAGCCGATGTCGTGGTTGAAGAGACGTTTCAGTTTGGTCGCCATACCGGGGTGTGTCCCGAGGGGCGCTCGATCCTTGCCGATTACAACGCGGCCGAACACAGCCTGCTCGTGCATCACTCAACGCAGGCACCGCACATGATCCATGATGTGCTCGCCCGGCATTTCGATATCCCGGAAGCGCAGGTGCGGGTGCTGTGTCATGACGTGGGTGGCGCCTATGGCATCAAGGTGCATGTGTACCCCGATGAAATCTGCACGGTCGCCACCTCGATCCTGTTGCGCCGGCCGGTCAAATTCGTGGCCGATCGGATGGAATCGTTTGTGTCTGACATCCATGCCCGCGAACACAAGGCCACGGTGCGGCTGGCCGCGCGCCACGATGGCACGATATTGGGGATCGATCTGCGCGATCTCACCGCGATCGGCCCTTATTCGATGTATCCGCGCACCAGCGGCATCGAGGGCAATCAGGTGGTCAATCTCACCGGTGGTCCGTATCGCCACCAGCACTATCGTGCCCATATGCAGGCGGTGTTCACCAACAAGAACGTCACCTGCCAGTATCGTGCGGTGGGGCACCCGATTGCCGTGGCCATCACCGAGGGCATCGTCGATCTGGCCGCCGAGCGCCTGGGGATCGACCCGGCCGAGTTTCGGCGGCGCAATCTGATTCCCGATGATGCCTATCCGTATGCCTTCCCCTCGGGTGTGCGCTTTGAGCAACTGTCGCACCAGCAATGCCTCGATCGCCTGCTGGAACTGATGGACTACGAGCATCTGCGTGCCGATCAGGCGGCAGCGCGCGCACGCGGCTGCTATCGCGGCATCGGACTGGCCGCGATGATCGAAGTGACCAATCCCTCGGCCGCCTTCTATGGCGTGGGCGGGGCGCGCATCTCGTCACAGGATGGCGCCACCGTGCGCCTGGAGCCTACCGGTGCGCTCACCGTGCTCTGTAGCGTGACTGAGCAGGGTCAGGGCACCGAGACCGTGTTTGCCCAGATCGCCGCCGATGTGCTGGGCGTATCCATGGAGCGGGTGCGGGTGATCACCGGTGACACCGCCGCCACGCCCTATGGCGGGGGCACCTGGGGCTCACGCGGTGCCGGTATTGGCGGTGAAGCCGTGCTGCAATCGGCGCGTGCCTTGCGAGCGCAGGTGCTCGATGCGGCAGCGGCCATCCTCAGCTGTGACAAGGCGCAGCTGGACATCGCCCAGGACGCAGTGATTGACCGCTTGAGTGGTCAGACGCGACTGAGTCTGGCTGAACTCGGACGCATCTGCTACTACCGGCCCGACACGCTGCCGGCGGGCTTCCAGTCCGAGCTGGTCGCCACGCGCCACTATGTGCCGCGCGACTATGCGTTTGCCTTTACCAATGGCATCCAGGCCTCCTGGGTGGAAGTCGATATCGAGACCGGGTTTGTGCAATTGCTCGGGCACTGGTGCGTCGAGGATTGCGGCACGGTGATCAATCCGCTGCTGGTCGATGAGCAGATCCGCGGTGGCGTGGTGCAGGGGCTGGGAGCGGCGCTGCTGGAAGAATGCTGCTATGACGATCAGGGGCAAATGCTGAATGCCCATCTGGGCGATTATCTGGTGCCGATGGCCCTTGAGATGCCTGACATCGTGTGCGCCCATGTGCAAACCCCGACCCGAACTTCCGAGCTCGGTGCCAAGGGCGCGGGCGAAGCCGGCACTGCGGGCGCACCAGCGGCGGTGATGAATGCGATTAACGATGCGCTGCGACCACTCGCCGCGCGGGTCACCGCACAGCCGTTCACGCCTGAGCGCATTCTGGCTGCGCTTGGCCGGGTCTGAATAAGGGGATGAGGATGGTGAAGGAGGTTGATGCAGCCAAGCCGACCAACCCATCGCAGGTTGCGATGATCGGCCTTGGCATCATGGGCTCGGCAATGAGCAGCAATCTGATCAAGGCCGGTTTCACGGTGATCGGGTTCGATATCGACCCGGCCGCACGCGCTGCCCACAAAGCCGCCGGGGGCCGGGTGGCAGCAAGCGCCCAGGCGGCGGCCAGGCAAGCGGGCATCGTGATCACTTCGCTTCCCTCGGCCAAGGCACTGGCGGCAACGGCCAAAGAGCTTGCAGCGGGTGTGGCACGCGGCACCATCGTGGTCGAGACCAGTACGCTGCCGATCGAAGACAAGGATGCAGCGCGCAGTGCGCTCGCTGCGGCCGGGGTCATTCTGCTTGACTGCCCGCTCTCAGGCACCGGTGCCCAGGCGCGCAAGAAAGATCTGCTGCTCTACGCCAGTGGTGATGAAGCGGCCTATGCGCGCTGCCAGGCGGTGTTCGACGGGTTTTGCAGTGGGCATTTTCATGTGGGCGAGTTTGGCAATGGATCGAAGCTGAAATTCATTGCCAATCTGCTGGTGGCCATCCATAACGTGGCCGCCGGCGAAGCATTTGCCCTCGCCCTCAAGGCGGGCATCGACCCTGCCCTCATGTACAAGGTGATTGCCGGGGGCGCGGGCGGGTCGCGGATGTTTTCGGTGCGCGGGCCGATGATGGTCGAGGCCGATTACAGCGAGGCCACCATGAAAGTGGAAGTCTGGCAAAAGGATATGAAAATCATCGGCGACTTTGTGAGCTCGCTCGGTGTCGCCGCGCCGCTGTTTGCTGCCAGTGCGCCGATCTACAACGCGGCGATGTCAGCCGGGCTGGCCAAGGCCGATACCGCTGCGGTGTGCGCAGTACTGGAATCGATGTCAGGCATTGATCGCAAGCCCAGGAAGAAACGCAGCACTCGAGCAAGGAGCGCAACATGATACCGACTGTGCGCAGTCTGAGGCAGGTGCTTGTCCTTGCCGCGTGCTGTGCTGCGGCGAGCGTGAGCGCGCAGACCGCCTGGCCCGCCAAGCCGATCCGACTGCTCATTCCTTTCACTGCCGGTGGTGCCCAGGACACCGCAGCGCGCGCCATCAATAGCGATCTGGGCGAAGCCCTCGGACAAAACGTCATTGTCGAGAACCGCGGCGGTGGCGGGGGCACGCTGGGCACCTCGATCGTCGCCCATGCCCCGGCCGATGGCTACACGCTGATCCTGGCTGCCGCCAGCCACCATATCAACGCGAGTCTTTATCGCAAGCTTGACTACGACGCGCTCGCCGATTTCACCCCGGTGGCTCTGGTGGGCATGTCAAGTTATGTCGCAATGATCAAAGGCGATGCGCCGTTCACGACCGTACCGGAGATGATCAGCTGGGGCCGCGCCCACCCCGGACAGATGAACTACGCCACCTCAGGGGTGGGCAGTGCCGGACATTTGTCTGCGGCCTATCTCTTTGGCATCGTGGGCGTGGATGCCGTGGCGATTCCGACCAAGGGCATGGGCGAGGCAATGACCGAAGTGCTCGCCGGGCGGGCCGATCTGCTGATCGTGACCAACAATGTGGGGCTGCCGTTTACCAACGATCGCCGGGTGCGGGTGCTGGCGGTAACGAGCGCTGCGCCGAACCGGTTTTTTCCGGGGGCGCCACCGATTGCCGCGAGCGTGCCCGGCTATGAATTCGAGAGCTGGTTTGGCATTCTCGCCCCGGCTCGCACACCCCGCGCGGTGATCGATCGGATCAATACGGCGATGGATCGGCTGCTGCGCCGGCCCGATATCATCGAGCGGCTGAATAAACAGGGCATCGAACCGCGGATCATGAGCCCGGAGGTCTTCGGCGCGTATCTGAAGACCGATTTCGAGCGGATGGCCGCGGTGGTGAAAAGCGCAGGGGCGGTGGCGGAGTAGGCAGACCTGCGGCCCCAAGCGCGGCGGGTTGCGCACAGTCCAGTTTGAACGTCCGGTGGCCTCGCCACAAAGGGTCGACCGACTGATGATCAGATCTACTCATCTGCTAGCGACGAAGCCCGTGTGTGTCGAGGCGCGTTTGCTCGCCCGCATCGCCTGTGCCTTGCTCATGGGCGCTGCGCAGGCCACCAGCGCCCAGCCTGTCACCGCACCGGGCTTTCCGCTGCACCACCTGCGCCTGATCATTCCCTACCCGCCCGGTGGCGGATTTGATGGCTTGTTTCGCCCTCTGGCTGAGCGCATGGGTCAGGTGCTCGGCCAGCCCATCGTGGTAGACAATGTGGCCGGTGGCAATGGCATGATCGGCACCGAACAGCTGCTGCATGTGCCAGCCGATGGCTATACGCTGCTGGCCGGCGGCGACAACATCGCGAGCGCTCCCTACGTGGTGAAGGGCATCCGCTGGGACCCGCTACGCGACTTCGCGCCGGTTGCCCATGTCGCGGGCACCCCGCGGGGCATTGCAGTCCATCCGGCCCTGCCGGCAAACGATATCCGCGAACTGATTGCGCTATCGCGCACGCGCAGCCTCAATTACGCGACGGCCTCGGTGGGTTCCGGTCCCTACATGATCGTCGAGAGCCTGGCCTTCGAGGTCGGGCTGCAAGTCACCCACATCCCCTACAAGGGCAACAGCCAGGCGATCACTGGCGCGATTGCCGGCCAGATTGACATGATCGCGAGCTCGCTGCCGCCGCTCATCGGTCAGATTCGCGCCGGACGCCTGCGCGGCATCGGCGTGTTTGGCAATCAGCGCAGCACACTGATGCCCGAGTTGCCCACGCTCGCTGAATCCGGCATCGCCACCGAGGGCAACCAGTGGTACGCACTATTCGTGCGCCCTGGGACTGCGGGCGCGGTGATTGACCGATTGAATGCGGCAACAGTCCAGGCACTGGCCGATCCTGCAGTGGCAGCGCGCCTGGTGCGCTCCGGTTATGAAATCATGCCCTCAAGCCCTGCGCAGTTGCAGGACATCCTCACCCGCAGCCACGCCTATTGGGGCAAGGTCGCGAAGACTGCCGGCATCGTGCCGGAATGAATTCGACAGTATCTTTCAGTTCACCACTACAAAGGAGCGATCAACCATGAGCCGGCCGCGCGTACGTCATATTGCCTTCGTGGCACAAGACCCGAAGAAGGTTGCCACCTTCTATGAACAGGTGTTCGACATGAAGATCATCCACTGTGGTCCGTCGGAACCGAAAAATCCCGATTGGGCCTATTACGTGAGCGATGGTTACCTCACCATGGCCATTCTGCCCTTCTCGGTGGAAGGCAGCGCCAAGCCGGTGGGCTTCAACCATTTTGGTTTCTCGGTCGCCGACCCCAAGGTGATTGCCGAAAAAATCGCCGCCTTCGGACTGCGGCCACCCAAGAAGCGCCCGGGCGATCGCCCGTTTGCCGAAGAACGTGCCGCCGACCCCGAAGGCAATATGTTCGATATCTCGGAGCATGGCTTCGAGGACGTCGAGACTGAAGATCAACGGGCCGGTAAGGCGAAGGGGTGAGCGCAAACCCACCTCGATAGCCAGCGCGCCAAGCGCTACGGTATGATGAGTCGCAGTGCCACTTAACTGCGGAGCATTCCCTTGGATACAGCAAAGATAGTCAGCTGGATTGATCAGATCCAGCCGATCCTGTTGGCGTTTGGCCTCAAAGTACTGGGCGCCATCGCGGTCTTCATCGTCGGACGCTGGTTGATCAGCATGGTGTCGCGTCTGCTCGGCGCCGCGATGACCCGGCAGCACCTGGATGCCACGGTGCAGCGCTATCTGGTGAGCTTCATCACCGGGGCCCTGAACATCACCCTGATCGTGGCGATTCTGGGCTACTTCGGTGTCGAGACCACCTCCTTTGCCGCCCTGGTTGCCGGTGCCGGCGTGGCGATCGGTGCTGCCTGGAGCGGGCTGCTTGGCAACTTTGCCTCTGGCATCTTCCTGCTCGTGTTGCGCCCCTATCAGGTCGGTGACTACGTCCTGATCGGCGGGTGCGAGGGCACCGTGCTGGAATTGGGCCTGTTTGGCACCACCATCACCACACCCGATAACGTCATGACCATCATCGGTAACGGCAAGGTCATGTCAAACGACATCAAGAACTTCTCGACCAATCCGTGGCGCCGGGTGGACCTGGGTGCCCAACTGGCCGGCAGTGCCGATGTGCACAAGGCGATTGCCCTGCTCAAGGACTCCGTGGCCAAGGTACCGAATATCACCGAGTCAGAAGGTGTCACCGTCGAGATCATCGAATTCAACGAATTCGGCCCCAAGCTCGCCGTGCGGCCCTACTGCGCGAACGCCCACTACTGGCAGGTGTATTTCGACACCAACAAGGCGATTGCCGACACCCTCGGTGCGGCCGGCTTCCCGGTGGCAACCCGCCCGGTCAAGGTCTACCCGGTTTAGATCGCTTGCTTGGGGTTCAGGCAGGCAACCAGGGGGTGTCGGTCCCCTGGCTGGGAATACACAGCGCTACACTAGCCTTGAAGCACTTGCCGAGCTTGCCGGCCAGGGATATGCACTGGCCTGATAGATCAATTTGATAGTCTTCATCAGGCGCAGGCACCGATTCCCACAAGACCGTGCTTTGGTGGACTTCGCTGCTGACGATGGCGCGACTGACAAAGTATCGGGTTGGCAGGGCTCCCGCCCAGACTCTGGCATGTTGTGTGCTGCCGACCCTATACCGTCAACACACCCTCCCAGCCATGCCTGCAAACCCTCCAGCAACCCTGCGCGCATCGAGCGGCCATCGCAGCAAACAGAGCCGCACCGCGCGTCGCCTGCTCGCGCTCCTTGCGAGCGCCAGCCTCGCCCTCGCCTTCTCCGGCGCCCTCTACGCCGCCGACCCGGCCCGCCCGGTCGTCAAGCTGCGCGGCACGCTCGATTTCATCCGCTATGGCTACACCGCGCCGTCTGATCATGCGGTCGCGCGCGGCTATTTCAGTCAATACGGTCTGGATGTGCGCTTTGATGCCTCCAAAGGCTCGCAGGACGCCATCGTGCGCATCGCCAGTGGCACCTACGATGTGGGCACCGCCGACATCCCCACCCTGATCCAGTTCGCCGCGCAGAATCCGGCCCAGGCCCCGCGAGCGGTGTTTCTGGTGCTCGACCGCTCGCCCCTGGCGGTGACCACCTTGCGCAAATCCAGCATCACGCGGGTGTCTGATCTGGTTGGCCGGACGCTTGCGATTGGCACCACCGATGGCGGCTCGCGCCTGCTGCCGGCGTTTTTGCACTTGAATGGGGTGGACCCGGCCCGGGTCGAGCGCAAGGTGGTGGATGTGCGGGTGCGCGACACCTTGTTCCTGCGCGGTGATGTCGATGGCCTGGTCGGTAACGATTACACCGTGCTTTTCAATATGAAAGCGCTGCGCGTGCCCACCGATACGCTTGCCTTCATGCGCTATGCCGATCACGGCATGGATCTGTATGGACAGGCGGTGGTGGTCTCGCGCGCACTCATCGAGCGCGATCCGCTCAGCGTGCGCAATTATGTCCGCGCGATGGCGCATGCCTGGCGCGATGCGGCGATCAAGCCGCAGGAGGTGGTGCAGACCGTGGTGGATATGGATGGCACGCTGGATGCCGCGATCGAGACCGAGCGATTGCGCTATGTCGTTGAGCAAAGCATCCTCACCCCGAACGTGCGACGCAATGGCATTGGCGCCTACGATCCAGCGCGATTGCAGCGCATGATCGATCTGGTGGTGCGCGGGCTCGATCTGGCGCGCGCACCGGCCATCGGTGAGATCTATGATGATCGCTTTCTACCACCGATCGAGGAGCGCGCGGTCCCGTGATCGCCGCCTGCACACCATGACCCTGTCGATTGCCATCGTTGGCGCCGGCATCGGCGGACTCACCGCCGCGGCCCTGCTATTGCGCGAAGGCCATGAGGTGCAGGTGCTGGAACAGGCGCGCGGATTCGCAGCAGTAGGCGCGGGCATCCAGCTCACCGCCAATGCGGTGAAAGCCTTGCGCCCGCTGGGGATCACCGAGCACTTGCGAGCGAAGAGTTTTATTGCCGATGCGGCATGGAATCGAGATGCGGTCACCGGTGAAATCACCAATGTGCTTACCATGGGTGAGGCGCTTGAACGTCGCTATGGCGCCCCTGATCTGATGATGCAGCGCCACTTGCTGCATGATGCGCTGGTCTCGCTTGTCCCCAACCAGCACATCCAACTGGGACGACGATTGGTCGCCATTGAACCCGGGCCGGTGCTGGTGTTTGAGGATGGCAGTAGAACACGTGCTGATCTGGTGATCGGTGCCGATGGCATCCATTCGCGGGTGCGCGAGCATCTGCTGGGGGCAGAAGCCCCGCGCTACACCGGGCGCGTCGCCTATCGCACCATCTATCCGGTTGCGCGCTTAGGAGGTCTGGCCATCGACCCCAGGGCCAAGTGGTGGGGAGCAGACCGGCATATCGTCCACTACTATGTGAACGAGCGCCACGATCAGATCTACTTTATCGCGGTGGTGCCTGAACCCGATTACCGCAATGAATCGTGGTCAACGGTGGGCGACACCACGGAACTGTTGGCGGCGTTTGAAGACTTCCATCCCAAAGCGCGGGCAATTCTCGCTGCCGCCCCGGAGGTGCGCAAGTGGTCGCTGATTGAACGCGACCCGCTGCCACGCTGGCACGATGGGAATATCGTGCTGCTGGGTGATGCCTGCCACCCGATGATGCCCTTCATGGCGCAAGGGGCCGCGTCCGCGATTGAGGATGCGGTGATACTTAGCCGATGCCTGAGAGCACTGCCAGTGAGCGCTGCGCTTGAACGGTATGAAGCCCTGCGCAAGCCGCGAACGAGCAGAATCCAGCTGACGAATCGGCAGAATCAGTGGCTGAAGGGGAAGACGGATACGGATTGGGTGTATGAGTATGATCCGTGGGGTGTGACGCTAGGCATCAGCGAGTTGCAGTAATGACGTATCTCACCGATATCTAGTTCGCGCCCGACACACCAACGTCAGCCAGACGATCCAAACCTGGGCGCAACAATCAGGCATTGAACTTCAATACATCCAACCCGGCAAACCGCAACAGAACGCCTATATCGAGCGATTCAATCGGACCGTGCGCCATGATTGGCTAAGTCAGTACTACTGGTAAACCCTTGACGAAGTACGCGAATTCGCCGCCCGCTGGGCTTGGACCTACAATCATGAACGCCCAAACATGGCCTTAGGCGGGATGACACCCAATCAGCGGCTGGCCATGGCCGCGTAACGCTTCTACTTCTGACTCCCCCGAAAAAGGGGAGGATTACCGTTGGATACGTCTTCTTGAGAGTGGTTTTTACCTTGTCGAGCAACCATGCTTGCCCATCCTGCTTAAAATAGGACGAGTCAAGGACAACGAATACATCGACATCTGCGTCTTTGAGCGGAGAAATCATCGTGCTGCGTCGGTACGACCCCGTCAGGAACGTATCTAGCACTGTCAGATCAGTAGTAATGGCATCACGAACATTCCGCTGGCGCGTAGAAACCGTTTGCTGTTGCAGTCCCGTGATTTCAAGATTCGCTTTCAGTTGCAGAAAACTCTGAATTATTGTTGTTGCCACATTTACTCCCTCGCCACGATCTCAATATACCCTACCATCTCGGCCGAGTAGCTGCGATCGCCATTCGCCGCGCCCTTGTGATTGAGCTCACGCTGTAGCGTAGGCTCGACGGCGCGTGAGAACATTTCGAGCCGCTGATCCGGCGTGAATCTCGGCGTGGCTGTCGGACACTGCAGGTAGCGTTCACATTGCCGCTCCACAGCAGGCACCCGTGTGCCGTCTTGCTTGACTGCAATTGGTTGAACCACCACGCGGCGCTCTCCGTTCTTGCCGGAGGTCTCGACCATCCAGAACGACAGCAGTACTGGGTCGTCAACGTCGGCCGCAACAGCAATGCCAAGATCTTCTGGCGACACGATGCGCCAGCGGCCAAGCTCTTCCTGCACCAGTGGGTGATCCAGACCCATCAGCTCCACGCTGTCGTTACTCGTAGCCGTCTCACGGTTCAATGTGAACCGGGCCCTGCGCGCACCATCGCCAGCCACAAGGTCATAGGTCTCGTCGTCCAGCTTGACGAGTCGCTGCTGCCGATCTGTTACCGCGGCCGACATGAACCGGACCAATCGATCCAGACTGGAGGACACATCAGAGAAGGGCTTGTAGTCGTCGAGACTGAAGCCTTCGAGGTCTTGGAACAGGTCAAACACGACCTGCCGCGCTTCACGCGAGTTCGATAGGGCAGCTTCTAGCTCCACCTTTGTCCGCTTGAGCTCGGGGTCTGACAGCGCCTCTTGGTACAGGCGGTCGTAGTTAAGCCGTTCGGAGAGTTGGCCAAGAATTTGTGCACGCAGGTCTTCGGCAACGTTGCCTTGCTCATCTACCTTGCCGACCGTCTTGGCGATCTCGACCAGCTTCTCGTCCAGCATCAGGAAGATGCGGCCTTCGATGGTGTCTGACAGAACAAGGTTGTAGACCTGTGCCGTGTGGTGCTGTCCGTAGCGGTGGATGCGGCCGATGCGCTGCTCCACGTCCATCGGGTTCCACGGCAAGTCGAAGTTGAACAGGATGCGCGCGAACTGCAGGTTGATGCCTTCTCGGCCCGCCGCAGTACAAACCAGCACGCGCGGGCCATCCTTCTGCCGGAAGCGGCGCTCTGCTGCAACCTTGGCACCGTGATCACCACCACGCAGCACCGCCACGCCCTGGCCGGGGAAGGTCTGGTCGATTTCCCTAGCAATCAAGTCTACTGTGCCGAGGTAGGTGGCAAACACGACAATTTTTTCGCTCGGGTTCTGCCGCCACAGGGTGCCCAAGCCGTCGAGCAGCTTCTGCGCCTTGGTCTCGCGCTGCTGCGGGAAAACCTTGAGCAGATCACCAATGCGCAGCCGTTCTTCCGGCAGATGCAGCTCCACGACAGCCGATGCAGCTTCTTCCGCGTGGGCAGCTCCATATTCGCTGCCATAGGGCTCGGACGCCAGCTCCAGTGCTTCCTCGTCCAGCTTCTTGACCAGTCGATACTTAAGATCGGCCAGCACACGGTCTACCGCACTGCGCCCGATGCTGTCGCGTGCGAGGTTGAACTCCTCGTGGATCAGCTCTCGGGCCTCCTCGGTCAGCCGCTCGCGGCCCTCGATGTCAAGGTCTTTATCCCGCAGAAATGCCTCGTGTAGCGTCAGCATCAGCAAGCGGCGCTTCATCGTTCGCAGCACTGCGGCGAAGCTCGACGCAGCAATCTTCTGGAAAATGGCCATCAAGAAGCCGAGGGCACGCCCCTGGCCGCCCTGGCGACGCGCGAGGTCGAATCCATCTTCCAGGTACTCGCGCAGCTTCTCGTAGAAGAGGCGCTCCTCCGGGCCCATCAGAATGGATTCGGTATGCACCCAGCGTCGCGCAAATAACGGCGAGCCATCTGGCTGACAGGCGTCCGCCTTCGTGCGACGAAACATCACCGTGTTCAGGCGGTGCCGGTGTTCCAGCATTTCCTCGGGGCTGCCGAATAGCGTCGGGTTCAGCAGTTGCGCCAGCATCCAGAACTGGAAGTGATTGCCCTGGTGCGGCGTCGCCGAGAGCAGCATCAGGTCGCGCGAATGGTCTTTCAGTGCCTCGGCCAGCTTGTAGTTCTCGGTTTTCCTAACCTTTCCACCGTGGCGGTATGCGGTGAGGTGATGTGCTTCGTCGAACACGACCAGATCCCAACGCGGCGCATCCAGCAGGCGCCTTAGGCGCGCAGGGCGCTTCAGGGTGTCGATGCTGGCGATCAGTCGGTCGTGCTTGGCGAAAGCGTTGGTCTTGCGGTCGGTGATGTCGCCCTCGGCGCCGAACACCTCGAAGTCGAGGTTGAACACTTCGTTCAGCTCGCGGTGCCAGTTGTTCACCAGACCCGCAGGCACCACCATCAGTGCCCGGGTCAGTTCGCCTCGGCTGGCCAGCTCCCGAAGTATGAGTGCCGTCTCGATGGTCTTACCCAGCCCAACCTCGTCGGCGATGAGGTATCGCCTGGGCGAAGCGGTGGCAATGCGGTGTGTCAGCACCACCTGATGGGGGAGCAGGTCGATCTTGGCTGAGGTAAGCGCCGAAGCGCTTTCCATCACCGGCAGTGTGTGCGCCTCATAGGACAGCCAGGCTTTTCGTGCGCGGTCGGCATTGCCATCCACCGCACGCAAGATGCGTTCGGTACGAGAGAGTTGGCGGCGAACTGAGCCAACCGGCACACGACGCTCGCCGACGCCGAAAAAAGCGCGCAAGTAGCCGTCGCGTACCGGATCAAGGACGACGCCCTGACCGAATTCGTGATGGGTGATTCGTTCGCCGGGCTGGAACAAGGCCTCGACGTCGGTCACGGTGCATTCGCCCCCAAGGCTTCCAACCGACTCAGCCAGCCATTGAAGTGTGGGCAAGCCTCTCGTACCGTGGTGAGACCAATTGTATCGACCAACGTCGGGCCGTCAGAAGTCTCTTTGTAGCTGCTCACCAAGCTGTGCAATCGCGCTTTCGGGTGCGTGGTCGCGCCGTGGTTCATCAGTTCCGGCGCGCCAGCGGCCTGCACCGCGCTACGCAGCCTTTCGGCAAGCCGCGCCTCGCCAAAGTGTGCTTCGACCACGTCCGGCGCGCTAAACAGCCACGCTTCAAATTCATGCAGTGCCAGAAACGGAATAAACCGGTCATGGTTCATTTCCTCCGCGAACCGAGCCTGCAATGCCGCGACGTTATCGTGCGCAGGGCCGACGCCCAACGCTGTCTGCAAGCCAGGGAAATCCTGGGGTAGGCCGTAAAAATCGATCAGCGTGCTCACCCATGCGTCGCCATCGCACATTAACGGTCGCAGGCTCCTGAGAATCTGATTCCAATTCGACACCCCACCCCGGAAACCTCCACCACTTGGCAAGCGCTTCGTCCAAAGCACGATGGGGGCCGCCACGTACACGCCATGCTGCGCCAGATGGGGTGAGAGTGTGTGTTTGACAAAGATTTCCTCGGACTGTCCCTCAACCAGTATCAGAAGTCGCGTCATGGCCGACCTCCAAGGACATTCTTCTCCCACAGCTCGCCGATACTGAACTCTTCCAACCAACCCTTCAGCTTCTCCGCATCCAGGCTATTGAAGCTAGTCTTCATGCCATCGTTTTCAGCGACGATCACATCCTGCAGTGCGAAATTGTTAAGCAGCGTGACCGACTGCGTCGCCAGCAGCACCTGGACCCGCTGTGATGCCGCCTCCAGCATCTCGGCCAGAATGCGAATGGCGAAGGGGTGCAAACCCAGTTCCGGCTCGTCGAGCAAGATCAACGCAGGCGGCTTCGGTTGCAGCAGCAACGTCGCCAGACAGATGAAGCGCAAGGTGCCGTCGGACAGCGAATAGGCGTCGAAGTACGCTTCCGAACCCTTCTGCCGCCACTCCAGCTTGATCTTCGCTTCATTGAGCTTGGACGGTGCCAGTACGAACTTCTCGAAGAATGGCGCAACCAGCCTCACGTGCTCTTCGATGTGGCGAAACTGCACCGGGTGCTTTTCCTGCAGCCAGTAGAGATACGCGGGAAGATTGGCCGCGTTGGGACGGAAGAAGCTGTTGTCGTCAAGGTCTGCCGTCTGCTTGGCGGCGGCCGTGTCTGAGGTGTCGTGGAAGTGATAAACCACCAGATTGCGCACCTTGGGGAATACGAATTTCGGAATCTTGTTGCGGTATGACTGCGCGGCCTCTTCCAGCTTGCTTTCCTTGTGCCCAACAGCGATCGGTTCACCGTAATTCCAGAAGCCGCTATATTCCACCCGCTCATACTCGAAGATCAATGAGTCCTGAGCCGCCTTCAGTTTGAAGCCATATGAGTTCTGGTCGAACGCGAAATCCAGCGCAAGCGCAGGCGTAGTTTTGCGACCGTGATGCAGAAAGCGATCCGGCTCGCTGGCAACGTAGATTTGAAGGTTTTGGGACAGCACGCGGTCTAATAGACGGAAAGCACCGATCAGGTTTGATTTGCCGGAGCCGTTCGCGCCGATAACTACATTGAGATCGCCCAGCCGCAGCTCGGCATTCTCAATGGACTTGAAGCCTTCAATTTTCACCTTGCGTAAGGTCTTCATGGGGCCTCCTAAGTGATCCGCAAATGGAACAAGCCAGCAGGCTTGCTGCCTTCACGGAGCAGGATCTCCTGCGGATATTCGTTGGCCTCGCCCCACAGAATACGGCCGAACGCGAGCAGGCGGTCGCTATGCGGTGCAGCGCAGCGCCACTCAACCGAGTCGGTGGCGGGATGAAACTTGATCCGTCCGAGACCTGATGGCAGCCAAAAGATCAAGGACGCTTCACCCTCGTAGTAGGACTGAAACGACAGGATCGCATCCTTGACCCCATCGCCCAGCCACGTCTCGGCGTCCTCGGGCGTCAGCAGATCCAGGCCGCCTTCCAGCCCGGCAACGACGAGTGTGTTGTTGCCATTGCTCGGCAGGTCGTCGGGCCAATGGCCCGCCGCCTGCAAGAACTGGCGCAGGCTCCAGACCTCGCTGGCCGCGCATACCTCATTCCGGGCCTCTTCGTCCCAAACCCAGCTGGTGCCGCGCCGCTGCCACACCGTATCGAGCAGCTGCTTCATAGCTCGTACTCCTCAAATAGCGTGCCCTGCGTCGGTTTGGCCGCCTGAGTCGCCGCCCAACTGTTGTAGATCGAGACCGCACGCGAAGCCGCATTGCGACTGGCCTGATCGGGGCCGTTCTTGTGCAGCCATTCCAGCAAAGGCTTCAGCGCCACGTGGGGCTTGAAGTTTTCGTTCTTCAGCGTGTCGGAGGCGTTGATGCCGCTGCCATCGAAGCACGCGCCGATCAGCACCAGCGCCTGATCCAAATCGGACGTCAATCTGCGCTTGTGCTTGCCAGACCAGTCGCGCGCAAAATCCAGCGGGTTCACCCGTGTGATGACCTTGCTTTTTTCCGTGCACCAGCCACGCTGCTCGAACTCGTCGGGCGTGGTGATCGAGCCCTTCAAGAACTTCTGCAGCTGGTCACGCTTCATTTCGGTGGCGTCGCCGAAAGTGCGCAGGAATTGACGGCTCATCGGCTCGGCATTGACCGGCGGCGGTTCTTTGCCCTTGTCCGCGTCCTCGTCGATGAGCTGGTTGATGCCGACCAACCCGTCCTTGACGGAAATAGCGCGCCCCTCATCTACGAAGACCTTGCCGTAGTGGCGGGAGAAGTATTCCAATGCCTTGCCACGCCGGATGACCTGAATGTCCGCTGCAGGCAGGCCTTCCTTGGCGTGGTTCTCCAGCATTCCCTGCAATTGCCGCACGTCGGCCATCACTTCACGGCGCATTCGACCCCAGCTCACGGGCTTAGGTTCCTCAGTGCGCTTACGGCAAACATGGATGATGTCGTACTCGATGGTCTTGGAGCCGAATTCCCCTTCGCCCTTGGTCTCGTCGGAGCGAATCGGGTACGTCGCCTCGAGGTAATACCCCGCGTCGAAGAGAGATTCCAGCACCGCGACCCACGGCTCGTCCTCGCTGTGGTGGAAGGTGAAAGCGAGAATGCCGCCGGGCTTCAGAATACGATGAGCTTCACGCCAGCATTGAGTTAACAGACGCTGGTAGAAGCCATCCGGGTCCTCAGGCTCCAGACCTTTGTTGGCGACAACCTCGATGGATTTTGGTGTGTGGTGTGCGCCAAATTTATCCGGGTATTTTTCTCGAAAAACGAGGCGGAGCCAGGAGAAGAAGAAGTCTGAAAGGTCTGAATAATGGATCAGGGCTCCGAACGGAGGGTCAGTGACTACCAAGTCAAAACTTCCCGTGGCAAGCTGATTAAGATCGGTTGATGTGCCCTGATAGACATCGGCATGATGAACTGGATCTCCAGGAAACACCTTCTCGCTTTTTCCGGAGACCTCAGTTGCCAGGGTTGGATTGCGCCTCATCAGCGCCTCAACGCTTACAGCGTCCCACGGATTAATTGCCCAGTCGCGTCCTTCAAGTATTCCCTCCACACAGGACGCCCAATTGCCGCGTCCGAGATTTGCGAACACGCAGTTTTCAATTACGGTTGATTTCGGGTGATAGTTGTTATTGGAAAACATGGGCTCCGGGGTATCCCGCTGGGGATTCCAGAAGCTGAACATGCATTGATTGCGCAGGTATTGCTGAAAAGCTCCTAATACGTACTCCCGGATCGCCCAGTTGTAATCACCCACGTTGACGATAGCTTTCAATAATTGGGTATGCACCAGGAGCTGACGCGGATTGAACATCATCCACCAATGAGTGAATCCGTGGTCCGGTTGGATGTAAAGCTTGCTGTCGTTTCCAGCTAAATATTCGTACAACTCGTCCTCAGGCCAGAATCCCGACAAATCGGTCCCTTTGCGCTCCCCCCACTCCTTGGCTGCACGGTCAAACTGATTCGCGAGTCTTTCATCCAAGGCGGCAAAGAAGCGGCCACCATATGGAGTACCTGACTCGTCGCGCTTGGGCGCATATCCTTGAACAGCAAATGCTGACATGGGGCCCGTCTTGCCAGTCGCTTTGACGCTCTTGAGCACATCTTGGACGGTGCCGCACGCACCGCAAGCGAAAGTTGATTGCTTGGGCACAGTACCCGAGTCGATCTTGAATGTGACCTCGGTTTCAGGACAAGTCACTTCATCTGGCAATTTGCCGCGAACTTCCAACAGTCGAATCTTAGAAGCACGCTCCTGATTCCAGCGCGCCGACGAGGTCGCGTCGTCCTGCGCCGAGCCGCCGTAGGGCTTGCTATTCGCATCCTGTTTAGGCGAACCGGCCAGCCATTGCGGATGCACCAACAGGCTCAATTCGACCTTCTTGTTCTTGCCCTTGCCGAGGTTGACCATCGCCGTATGGCCGCAATGCGGGCAGATCACGCCCTTCTTCCGGTCGAGCACGGAGAACGGATGCTCGGAAGGTGCTACATACAGTGGCGAATCCGACGCCATGCGCGCTGCGTCTTCCTCAACGTGGAATTCACCACCGCATTTACTGCAGCGGTGCTCCCAGTGCTTGACGCTGATGGTTTTAACCGCTATCACCGGGCTGGTCATGATCGGTGTCCGGTGGCCACAGCCCGTCACCTGACAAGGGCCGTGCTTGGCCCAGAAGGTGTAGATGATCTCCGGGCCTTCGTAGCGGTAGTCTTTGCGCTCGTCGCGCGGAATGGCTAGCGGGTCGAAATCGGCGGGCATCACCTTTTTGCTAGGCAGGTGCCTCCACGACCCTTTCTCACCCTCCGGCCCGTCGCAGTAGTAATACGGCATGATCTGCGGCTTGACCTCGGCCTCGATGTCGGCCAGCAGCTTCTTCACCTGCTCCAAATCGACGTTGGCCAGCTCCTGCTTGACCACGAACCACGCGACTGGATTCAGGTCGTTGCCGACCATCTGCATTCCGAGGCGCGAGCCTTCCACCAGCGTGGTGCCGCCGCCCATGAAGATGTCGGCCACCTTCAGGTGCTTGAACGCGCCTTTCTTCTGGTGATTGGCGTAGTAGTTGTCCCACACCAGCTTCGCCGCGTGCGATTTGTCCTCGGGAGCCTTGGTGGCCGCCGCGATGAGCATCGAACGAAACACGCTGGAGCGACGCCGAGCCCACCATTTCGACATTTGGTAAATCGGCTTGCCCGCGTTGCCTTCGATGATCGCCACCTGGTTGACCGGCAGGATCGGGAAGTCGACCTCCAGGCAAGTCTTGGGGCGGTTCGGGTCGTTGAAGTCGACGGTTTCCATTGCGACCGTCTTACCAGCGCCGACAGCCTTGGCGACTTCTTGCGCCGTCTGTTCTTTTTTGGTTGCCATGCAGCGCGTTCCTTATTTCGTGAGCTCGACGAACGGCGACAGCACCTCGAGCAATGAGAGGCCCCCGTGCGCCAACGTCGGGTAACCTCCTTGGCTCTTCCACTTCCAGCGGCCCACGGCCAGGAGGTGAGCGCCGTGCGGGCTGTTGATCTGCAGTGCGACGGGAGGCACGAAGGGGCCGGTTTCACCAGTGCCCTTGGCGCCGCGCCCGCTGGCGAAAGTCTTCTTGAGGAACTGGCCGACCTCGCCATCGGCGTCTGGGAAATAGCCTGTGGCCGCATAGCCGTGGTCGGATGTGATGACCAGACGCCGCCCGGTGGCCAACCTCTCGACGAAAGACCAGAAGTCGTCGCTGCTTAGTTGATCGGCTGCGTCGCGGGTCAACGTGTCGAGGCCCTGGCCCGCACCTGATCCGTCGTGAACCTTGCTGTCGGGCCAGTGGTGCCAGAACACCCAGTTCGGCGAGCCGTTGATTAGGCTCTCGCAATCCTTCCACGGCATATCGACACACTCGGTGTGCGTCGGTTGCAGCTTGTGGGAAAGACTGCCGCCGTTGTTCTGAAGCTGGCTGCGACTGCCAAAGCCCAACGCCTGCGCGAATTGGTTGGTTTCACCGGGCAGTTCGGATGCGTTGGCAGACACCTCGTGCAGCGCGAAACCGCGCTCTTTGGCACCTTGCAACAGCCAAGGCAGTTCACGCAAGGACAGGCCATCCAGCACCAGTACCGCCTTGGCGCTGTAGGGCTCTGTCCACCAACGAACCAGTCGATCCGAGGTGCGCTCGACGGTGTCGCCGAAGGCTTGCCACAAGTCCCAGCCGGTGGAGGACAGGAAGTGGTCAAGAGTGCCGATTTCGCGGTCGCGCTTGATAACCTCGCTGTGCGCGTTGCCTGCAGCCAGCGGCTTCGACGCGATCTCGACGGCGTTGTTGATGATGACGCGCCACGCGTCCTCGACAGAGCCTTTAGTCAGGCGGTTCAATACCCCGACGTCGAGTGCCATCACTTGTCCTCTTTCTCAAAGCTGAGCTCAAAGGTCATACCATCGGGCAGTTTCTTGAGCAGCTCCTTGAGTTGCGCCCCAGTCGCTGCCGACACCTTGATCGAGACTTCTGCGACGGGAGTGGCCGGTCCAATGCCCCAGCCCTCGAGCTTGCCGATCAGATTCAAGGGAGAGGTCGCAGGGTTGCTCAGTGGAATGCGGGGCTTGCCGCCTGTGCTGGAGCCACCGCCGAAGATTCCCCCACCGGGCGGCGGCGTGCCACCGCCCGGTGGGGGTGGCAGTGGCGTTGTGCCTCCGCCCCACAGGCCACCGCCTTCGCCGCCACCATTCGGTGGCTGAGAGGCTGGTGGCGTCGTGCCACCCGTGGTTGGCACCGCCGAGGGTTCCATCAATAACACTTCATCGAGCTGACGGCCGGTATAGGACAGCTTGGGGCGAATGCGTTTCCAGGCTGAGTCTTCATCCTCGCCAGGCTGGGTCTGCAAGTAGTCACGGCCGCGCAAGTTGATGACGACCTTGCCCCGCGCGCACAGCCGCAGGATGCGTTCCTTCATTGCGGTTTCGCCAAGCCAAGGAATGCAGTCCTGACCAGCAGGGCGAGGCTCTTGCAGCTCGCGCAGCAGCTTGCCAACGGCCGAGTTGTCTGCCGCAGCTTCGAGCACGAGGTCTTCAAAGTCCTCGGGCACGAACAGATCGTTAATCAGCGCCTCCTCGATGCACTCGGGAATCTGAGCCCCTTGCTTTTTCAGGCTCTCGACGCTGAATACGCACTGACTCGGATCTGCGAAATTCCAGCGATGCAGAACCGCGAAACGGTCGAAGCGCTTTTTCAGGATGTCGCGCAGCGCCCCTTGGTACTCGGTGTGCAGTTTCTTGTACTCGGGGCTTTGGCCGCTCCATTCCTGCGCCTTCATCTCAGCACGCGCCAGGATCAACAGGTCGCGATCCAGGAAGGCATTGGTGGAGCCGGATCGCGGCAGCAGGAAGCGGATGGTGTTGCGGCGCTTCTGCAGATGATCTTTGATCCAGCGGCCCAGGCGCTGGTCGATGTTGTCCGGTTCCTCTGGCAGCACCAAAACGGGCAGGCGGTCGTCCCAACGCTCCGGTTGCTCAGCTTCATCCAGACTGACCCAAGGATCGGTCTGCCAAGCCTTCGGTAGCGCGATCACACGGAAGGTCTTGGCGACCTCTTCGGTGCCACCGATCACGTAGCGAACCTCCTTGGCAAGCTGGGCTTGGTCAGAGCGGTCCGTGAACAGCTTGTCGTTTCGAGCACAAGCCATCAGCTTGGCGCGAGGGTTCTCTTCCTCCTTGAAGACGAGCCGGGGGCCTTCTTGGTGGATGTTGAAGCTGTTCTCGACGATGGTCGCTAGCTCCACCTGGAAGGCGTTGTCGTCAACGGCCTTCGTGCGCGTGATGTCGACCTGCAGGGTTGCCGGTTCGGCACCAGCCAAGTTGCCGACAGCAATGGATCGCAGCCACAACGCGCTCACGATCTCCTGGAGGTGCGGGGCAAGGTTGGCGTGGTCGGAGACTGCCTCGGTAACCGAAATAATGTTTTGCTGAGCCTTCGCACGCAGTGTTCGGTGATGCGCATTGGAAACGGAGTCGAGCAGCGCGCCAATACCCGAAGCATCGTCGTCAAGACGGAAGTCCGCAGCCGTGAGCACCGGGGCCATCTCGCCACGACTCTTGTAGAGGTTGGCCAGGATGCGAATCATGTCGCGTTTGTCCTGGGCATCTGTGGCGATCAGCACCTGTTCTTCAAGCAGGCGCAGCAGATGCGGGGCAAACGGCCAAGAGACAAGGAATTCCTTACGCTTGCGCTCGTGCTCAGCGGTGGGCACCTCCATCAAACGCAAGCTCTCGGTCACGTGAGATTCAATGAGCGAAGCGATCTGGGCCTTAGTGATCTGAAGCCGGTTGGTGAACAAACGATGCAGCAGCATCCGGCGTCGATCCTGCTGGACCCGCTCGGGGTTGCCGCCCGCCATAAAGTCGATGGCGACCGGATTGACGCGATGCACTTGTTGATAGGCGTCGCTGCCACCGTTGCGAACCGAAATCACGAGCACCAGCAGTTCCGGATGCTCCTTGGCGATCTCGGACAGGATCTGGATGAAGTTGAACGCCCAGTTCTTCCAGGGGTACTGCTTGGTGTTGGTCAGGCCGTCGTACCACGTCTGGAATTCGTCCAGAAGCAGCATCGTCGGCGTGTGCTGCAACAGCTCAAGAATCAGCTTGTCGGACGGGATGTCGGTTTTCGCTGCGCCCATACCCTCCCACTTGCCCTTGATGTAGGTGCCATTGGGATGGCGCTCGAAAAGCAAGTCCCATAGAAACTTGTTGCGCTGCCGGTGAAGGCTCTCTCCGATCACCATCATTCCGCTGCGCAACCCGATCTGGCTGATCTGCGGGTCGCCCAAGGTGGTGGCCCAGGATTTCAGCCACGCACCCGTCGATTTCGTATCGTTCAGCGCGTGGTACAGCGCAGCCATCAAGTGAGATTTTCCTAGGCCCCGTTCGCCGATCACCACAACCGGACGCCCCTGGTTCGGGCCGACAGCCTCAATCCCCTTTAGCAGGTCATGGGTTGGATACGTAATCTCCAAGAACTCCTGGGCTGTGATCTGAGTCGCGCCGGTGTTCGTGTCGTTGGAGAGCTCAATGGCTGTGCCTTTGAGGCGACTACCCCGAAATTCTTCTCGTAGAGTCAGTCCAAGCATTACTTTCGCTCTCCATTGTTCGTTTCGCCAGTGGCATCGCTATCTTGTTCACGAATGGTTTCGAGTCCCCATCGACTGCTGCCCGATCCAGCTATCGACGTCGACCCGCGGGAAACGCCAGGTTCCTCCGTTTTTTAAGGCTGGCACCATCTCGGCGGCAGCCATACGGTAATGAGTCCGCTCGACAGCCTTGAGGTCTTCAGCGACTTCGGTGATCGTCCGGATGCGAAATTTAGGCTTGACCATCAAGAAAAGTGTCCAAGATTGCCAAAGTTGACGGGCTTTTGGCAGATCGTATACCAGTCCCACTAGCGTACTCCACGCATGTTCTTGCGCGTGAGCGAACCTGGCGGGCAAGGTACGCGCTGACCAGTTCCGCCAAAAATAAGGCCACCTCGTGGTTTCCAGGGAGCACGCGAGATTTCTCCCTGCTTCTCGACTTACTTTTTCGCCTACAACGGTCACCTCGCGCGAAAAAGAGTTCCGATTAGGGGATAGGGTAACTCGCCGGTCTTAGAGTAAGCCCGTGTGTCAGTCGGTTGCAGTTTCAGGCACCTAATCACAACTCTTGAAGTTCCTCGCCACGCATTCCCTGGCCAATGTCTTTGCCTGCTCAAGCTGCGAAGGCATCATTTTGCTTGCGACGATGGCTCGGTTGTCAACCGCCCTCTCGTTCCACTGTGCCGCTGCCAGGGTTTCCCACAGGTAGGCGTGAACATAATCCTTCGGCGTGCCCTGGCCTTTGTAATACATCATGCCCAGGGTGATCTGCGCCAGCGCATCACCCTGCTCGGCCGCAAGGCGATACCAGCGCATCGCTTCTTTGTAGTCCTGCAGGTTGCCACGCGGCTTGTTATGCAGATCGCCCTGCTTGTTGTAGCGCGCGTTCTGATCATCTCGCTCAAGGGAGAGTCGAATCAAGCGTATAGCCTCAAAGGGATCTTCCGGGATGCGATAACCCAGGGCATGCATGCCTTGCGGCATGCCAGCGAGGCGGTACCAGTGCTGGGCTTCGTTGGCGTCCTGCCGTACACCCTCGCCGGTGACATACATGACAGCCAAACTCTCCTGCGCATCTGCAAAATCCTGCTCCGCCGCCAGAAGATACCAACGCCTGGCTTCTTTGTAGTCGCGCCGAGCCCCTTCGCCGCGGGCGTACATGGCGCCCAATTGGTACTGCGCCCGGGCATCACCTTGCTCTGCGCTGAGGCGATACCAGCGCATCGCCGCTTTGTAGTCTCGCGGCACTCCCCAGCCTTGCGCGTACATGGTGCCTAAACTGAACTGCGCCCACGCCTCACCTTGCTCGGCGGCAAGGCGGTACCAGCGCAGCGCTTCTTGGTCATCGCGCCGCACACCCTGACCGTGGGCGTACATGACACCCAGTCGGTATTGCGAACGAGTGTTGCCGCTCTGAGCCAGAGGGCGATGCTTGGCCAGTGCTGTTGCGTAATCACCGCTCCAATAGGCTTCCACACCATCTTCGAAGTCATCGGCGTAAGCGCCATGCGCGCATAACACTGCGAGGGCGAGCAACACGCCTCGAATCGATCCTGCGTACCTGTGAACCCCGGTGGACAAATCGCCTCGCCCAAACGAATACCTTCCCGGCAATTTACCTGATCAGTGGCTCACCAGATGAGCGTGCTGTTACCTGCAAAACTGCGGCAAATGTCCTCAGCCCTTGTGTAGTGCCCCTCTTTCACCGAAGCAGTATCAATTGCGGCACTACATCAGGTCCAACCCACACGATCGCGTCCTGCTCAAACTGCCTGCCAATCGCCTTGGCGGGCGCAAGCGCAAGGCCAAAAACAAAGAAGCTTTTCTCGGCTGGCCAGTCCGTACCAGGCTCGCTGCCTGCGCCTTCGATAGTGAGCAAGCCGAGCGAATGAAGATGCGCAGCCAGTCGCGCATTGCACTCACCGTTAGCCGCATCCGACTGTTGCGTGCCGTGCGGATTGCAGGCGGTGATGAACGCACCGCAGGTGGCACCATGGGTGGCAAACAGGGCAGCCAGTGGCGCCGAGCGCTGACCGATTCTGAGGACGATAGCTTGCGGGCCTTGGGCTATTCGGTATTCGCTTGCCCGATACGCCCGGAGCTTGTCGGGGTGTATTCGCGTCGATTCAGACATAAGCCCCCCTACTCCCCCCTGATCCCCGCCTCCTTCACCAGCTTCCCATACCGTGCCGCTTCACTCTGAATAAACGCCTTGAACGCCTCCGGGCTGGATGACCCGGGCTCCACGCCCAGCAGTGCGAATTTCTCGCGCACATCCGCCGTGGCCAATGCCCGCACCAGCCCATCATGCAGCCGCTCGACGATGGTTGCCGGTGTGCCTGCGGGCAGCAGTGCCCCCCACCAGTTGGTTGCCACCAGGCCGGTGAGCCCCTGTTCCACAAAGGTCGCGATCTCCGGTGCGAGCGCCGAGCGTTGGCTGGCCGTAATCCCGATCGCCCTTAGCCGTCCTGCGCGAATGTGTTGCATCACCGGCAGCGCATCAGAGAACACCAGTTGCACCTGGCCTGCGAGCAGGTCATTCACCGACAACACCCCGCCTTTGTAGGGCACATGGGTGATCTGGATCGATGCCTCGCGCTTCAGTAACTCGCCGCCCAGATGAGCCAGACTACCCGTGCCCCCTGACCCAAAATTGAGCGTCCCCGGATGGGCGCGTGCCTCGGTGAGCACATCCTGCACCGTCTTCATGCTCGACTGGCTATTGACCACCAGGATGTTCGGGCCGGTGCAGATCATCGACACCGCAATAAAATCCCGCGCCACGTCATAGGCCACTGGCGTGATCAGCGGATTGACCGCGGCCGGACCCAGATTGCCGATCACAAAACTGTAGCCATCGGCGGGTTGGTGCGCGGCGTACTCCATGCCGATCGATCCTGCGGCCCCGGCGCGGTTATCGACGATCACCTGCTGGCCCCACAGCTCGGTCAATTTCTGCGCAAGGATGCGCGCCATCAGATCAGAGCTGCCCCCGGGCGGATAGGTGGCCACCAGTTTCACCGGGCGGCTGGGATATGATGACGCCGCGGCCGTGCTGGCCCCTGTCTGCGAACGGACAGGCTGGCTGAGCGCGAGCGCCACACAGACAATAGCCACGGTGGTCCATGAACGGTTTTGCATCAGTCTCCCCCTTGGGGGTGGCGCTCAGGCGGTCAATCGCGCATGCAAAGCCACCTGTCGAGCTCGCTGTTCGCACTGCCGCTGCTGCCACCGCATTGACCCTCAAACTACCACAGACCCACTGCCCATGTCCTCACTGAGCAATCCCTCGCCGGCCGCGCGCGCCGATCAGACTCTGGCCCTCAATATGCGCCAGATCGCCCACCATGATCTGGGCGGCTTTGGCGGCCTGGGCGAAGGCATGGCCCTGCAGGCCACCCGCGATGGCCGTCGCATCCTGTGGCTGGCCCACGAGTCGGCACCCAAGAACTTTACCGGCGTCGATGTCACCGATCCGCGCGCCCCGCGCATGATCACCCAGACCGAACTGCCGCACGCAAAGCTGCGCTCCAATTCACTCGATGTGGTCGGTGACATCATGGCAGTGGCCTATCAGACCACCACCGTGGGTCTCAAGCCCGCCGGCTTTGATCTTTTTGATATCTCCCGGCCCGAGACCCCGCGCCTGATCTCGCACTACGACTGCTCGGGCCCGCATTCGCGCGGTGTGCATGCGCTGTGGTTTGTCGATGGCGAGACGGTGCACCTCTCAGGTGGTGCGCCTGACTTTCAGCCGCGCAATCCGCTCGATGACCAGTTCTATCAAATCGTCGATGTGCGCAACACCTCGCGACCGCAGGAGCTCGGCCGCTGGTGGCTGCCTGGCACCCGCGAGGGCGATGCGGCGCCGCCCCCTTCGCGCCTTGCGCCCAAATACGATGCGGGTTTTCGGGCGCACAACACCAATGTGTTTCCGCAGCGTCCCGATCGGGCCTATGTGGGCTATATCGATGGCGGGGCCTGTGTGCTCGACATTGCCGATCGCGCCAACCCCAAGCTCGTGAGCCAGTGGCGCTACTCGCCTCCGTTCAACGGGTTTTGTCATACGGTGCTGCCGCTTTTCAGCCGCGATCTGCTCATCGTGAGCGATGAGTGCGTGATGGACAAGGGCGAGGATTGGCCAAAACTGGTCTGGGTGGTCGATAACCGGGTCGAGACCAATCTGGTCCCGATTGGCACCTTCCCGCCGCCACCGCATGGCGCCTTTGCCAAACGTGGCGGGCGCTTCGGTGCGCACAATCTGCACGAGAATCTGCCCCTGGCCACCTCGTTTCAATCCGAGGACATCATCATCGGCAGCTTCTTTAACGCAGGCGTGCGCGCCTACGATCTGAGCGATCCGTTCCAGCCGCAGGAGATTGCGTATTTTGTGCCGGGGGCACCACGCCTGTCGCCCACCGGAACAATCCAGTTCAACGATGTCTATGTCGATGAAAACCGCATCGTCTACGCGGTCGATCGCTTCGTCGGTGGCCTCTACATCCTGGAACTCGACATCTGAACGCCTCACGCGATGCCCTGGCCGGGCGCATCCCGGTCACCGTTCTCACCGGCTTTCTGGGCGCCGGTAAAACCACCCTGATCAGTCGCCTGGTGCAACAGCCACAGATGTCGCGCGTGGCTGTTGTGATCAACGAGCTCGGTGAGATCGGCATCGATCACGATCTGGTGAGCGTGTCATCGGAGAACATGACGCTGCTTGCCAATGGCTGTGTCTGCTGCTCGGTGCGCACCGATCTGCAAGACACTCTGCGCACGCTCTTCTCCGAGCGACGCTCTGGTGTGGTGTTTGATTTTGATCGGGTGGTGATCGAGACCACCGGACTGGCTGACCCCGCCCCGGTGGTACAGGTGTTTGCACTGGATACCCTCATCAGCGCGCACTACCGGCTCGATGGGGTGGTGACCCTTGTTGATGCGCTAAACGCCCCCGATCAGCTCGATCGCCAGATCGAAGCCGTCAAACAGGTGGCGATCGCTGATCGCTTGTTGATCACCAAGTCCGATCTGGTGACCGAGGCGGCCCTTGCCTCGCTGCGGGCACGCCTGCAGGCACTCAATGGCCATGCCGCCCTGCGCACGGTGGTGATGGGCGAGATTGAGCCGGAGTTTCTGCTCAACCTGGGCCTGCGCAGTGCGCGCAGTGATCTGGGGGCGGTGGATCGGTTTCTGGGCTGGAATTCAGGCAGCACTGATGAGGCGGCCTATCTGGGCACCCAGCTTCGCGGCCTTCACGATCGCTCGATTCGCACGTTCTCCTTGCGGTTCGATCAACCGTTCAGCTGGGCGGTGTTTAGCGCGGCCATGGACTTGCTCACCTCGCTGCGCGGACCCGATCTGCTGCGCGTGAAAGGCATTGTCGATGTCGAAGGCGAGCCGGTGGTGGTGCAAGGCGTGCAGCATGTGTTTCATCCGCCAGCCAAGCTTGAGCGCTGGCCCGGGGGCGAGCGATCGACGCGGCTGGTGTTCATTACCCGGAATATCGAAGCGGCCACGGTCAAGGCGCTGATTGAAGCGGCACGAGCGCTGTAGTGCTTTAATCCGCTGAGCGACCGGGGTTGTGCTGATGGATGGTCTGCGCGTCCGGATGGCACTCGATCAGGAATGCCATCATTTCGGTGGCGTCTTTTTTTAGATAAAACCGCACCATGCTTTCGTTGAATTGTTGCGCCTTGGCGGCCGGGACGCTAATCGCATCAATACCGGCTGACATCAGAATGCCATTCATCATGAAGCGCGATGTGCGCTTGTTGCCATCGAAGAAAAACTGCTGCAATGCGCCGAACAGGAAAAAAGCAGCCGCTTTTTCAAAAGGATGCTCTGCCTCGCGTTGAAGCGTTTGCAGACCCATAGCAAAGACACGATTCAGCTCAGGCGCACCGGCTACTGTTGCCAGTGGCGTGAAGCGACCATGCTCACCCAGGCCAACATCAGGGGTATAGCTCGTTTCTTTGCCCTCACCCCGAAAAAGCCCCCATTCGAGCGCCTCATTGCGGGCCACAAGACCATGCAGTTCGGTGAAGGTGGCTTTATCCAGTGCAAACTTGCCCGCCTTTACCAATGCCAGAAGGTGACGGGAGCTCGCCGCCAGGTTGAGGACCTGCTCCTGATCCGAGATTTTTCGCCCGCCGATGGTCACACCGTCTAACAACGTTTTGACTTCCGGAAAGGTGAATGGATTGCCTTCGAGGACGGAGGCATCCCAGACGAATTCGGGCAACATGCGATGAAAGCGGAAGGCCACTCGCTCAACAGAATGCGTGGGCAGGAGCGCAGGCACGAGTGACCTGTCCCAGTGGAACCCCAATGCAGAGAAGAGCGTCATATCAAGTTTGAACAGATTCGTGTGACCGCCAAAATTCAGCCAGCTGACTGGATGAAAACCCAGTAGAACTCTATCAGCTGCGCCTCTGCGCCGCGTCGGTCATGCCACGCGCACGCGCACTATCCCCGAGCGCCCGATTCACCCGCGGCATCACCTCTTCGGCCATCAACTGCATCGAACGTTGGCCCAGGCTCGGGTCAACCCAGTCATGGCAGGGGTACAACAGCGTCCCAAAATCCCCGGTCTGTTCACGAAACTCAAGAATCTGATCGACCACGTTGTCCACCGTACCGGCAATCACCAGCTTCTCGGTGACGTACTCCGGTGTGATCCGCTCATCGGGTTCGCTCTGATCGAGCTTGAATAGATTCGCGCGTCCGCCAAACCCCACCAGCTTGCGCGTCAGTTGCTTGAAATAAAAGTAGTACGGCCCCTGCGGCCCATGCCCATAGCGCTTGGCCGTGGCCTCATCGTCTGCCACAAAAATCGACTTGGCCACACGCCAATCGGCCGGATCGGCCACCGCCCCCACCGCCGCGCGCCCTTCCACATATTTGGGCCAGTGCGAGGCCACCCATTGCGGCAACAGAAAATTGGCCGAGATCGGATACCAGCCGCGCTTGGCTGCCTCCGTCACCCCTTGCGAGTGCGGCGCCACCACGGTCACCATGATTTTTGGGTGCGGCTTTTGATAGGGCTTCAGGATGATGCCCTGCCCGATCTCGGGGATCATGGTGCGCGCGGTGCTCACCTGAAAGTATTTGCCTTGCAGGTCGTAGGGCGGGTTGCCGGCCCAGATATCGAGCACCATATTGATGCCCTCGACAAACATCTCGTTGCGGTTCTTGCCGTAATTGCCAAACACTTCGGCATCAGACATCAGGCCCCCGGGGCTGATCCCCATATGAAAGCGACCCTTGAGCATGTGATCGAGCATCGCCACCTGTGCAGCAATCGCCGCCGGGTGAGAATTGGGCAGGTTGATGGTGCCACTACCCAACACGATCTGGCGTGTCTCGGCCGCCAGGCTCGCCAGAAACATCAGGCACGAGGTGACGTTCTCGGCGAGATCGGTCACATGCTCACCGACATAGGCCTCGGTATAGCCCAGACGATCGGCAAGCAGTATCGCCGCGCGGTCCTCAGCCAGGGTCTCAGCCGGATTGCGACCCGGCGGGTGCAGCGGCATCATGAACGTTCCGAGTTTCATGGTTCGGTCCTTCCGGGTTCAGTAACACTAAGGTCTTGGAATGGCAGGCGCAATTATCCCTCGACCGCCTCCGCCGCGCCCGAGCCTGTCGATCGAATGACGGCCTCGAGCGCCGAGATATTGGCGATCATCTCCGCACGGCTCACCGGGTAGGGTTCGATGCCCTGTGCCGCCCGCGCAAAGGCTTCCAGATTGGCAAGCACCGAACTGGCGGCCGGGTAATCCCGGCTCACCGGATCGGACCCGCGCACGCACTCGGTCAAAGTCCAGCCTTGCGGCGATTCCGGATGGGCGCGATCGCGTACTTCCACCCAGCCACGGCTGCAATACACCGCAAAGCGCCCCACGAAGGGTGTGGCAAGAATGGCGCTGATGAGCGCGTGCCCGCCGCCTTTGAAGGTGACAAGCATCGCCAGCGTGTCGCCATTGCGCAGATCGCTACCCAGCTGGCGCACGCTCGCAAACACCTGCTGCGCCGGCCCGAACACCCCGACCGAAAGATCGAGCAGATGAATGCCGGTTGCGGTGAGCGGCCCGGCCGGGGCCTCGCGCTCGGTCATGCGCCAGTTGTCTGCGGCCATGCCAAGGAATTTGTCCTGACTGAAATTGGCCTCCACCTGCAGCGGGCGGCCCAGCTCGCCTGAGCGCACCCGGCGCATCGCCTCGATCACGGGCGGCTCGAAGCGGCGTTCATGACCGACCGCGAGCACCACGTCGTTTGCCTCGCAGGCGGCCACCGCGCGCAGCACATCGGCGCGATTGAGCGAGAGCGGCTTTTCACAAAAGACGTGTTTACCGGCTTCGGCCGCGGCAATGATCTGCTCGCAGTGCAAGGTGTGCGGCGTGCACAGCACCACCGCCTGCACCGCCGGATCGCGCAGCACCGAGCCCAGGTCAGGTGCGAGATTGAGGCCGCGTTCGCTTGCAAATGGCAAGGCGCGCTCGCGATCCGGATCGACCACGCTGCGCACCCTGAACGCGGCACTGGATTGCACGAGGGGCACGATCACCCTGCCCCACCAACCAAGGCCCACCACTGCGGTATCAAGCATTGGCGCGCTCCCTACGATCGAACTTGTGCAGGCTTGATGCGCAACAGCTTGGCCGCGTTGCCACCCTCGATCGCGTCTCGCTCAGCGCGGGTGAGACGCTTCACCGAGGCGATCAGGCCCAGGGGATCGTTCTCGCCCATGTCATAGGGGTAATCGGTACCGAGCAGCACGTGATCGGCACCCCAGCGCGTGATCAGATGGCGCAGCATGTCCGGATCAAAGGTGATGGTGTCAAAGTAAAAGCGCTTCAGATACGACGAGGGGCGCCGGCTGATCACGGTGCGCAGATCGGGCCGTGCGCGGTGAGCGTGATCCATGCGCGCCCAGTAATGCGCAAGATAGCCACCGGAATGCGCCACCACGATCTTCAGGCGCGGATTGCGCTCCATCACCCCGTCAAATATCAGGTGGCTCACCGCGATGGTCGATTCGAGCGGGTTACCGATCACGTTATTGAGATAGTGATGGGTAAGCCGATCGGCATGCGTGAAGCCATTGGGATGCATGAATAGCACCACCCCCAACTCCTGCACTCGCCTGAAAAACGGCTCCAGGCCCAACTGCGGATCGGTGAGATTGAGTCCGTTCACATTGGTGCAGATCTCGATCCCGCGCAGGCCCAGGCTACCGACGGCGCGCTCGAGCTCCTTCACCGCCAGTTGCGGGTTTTGCAGGGGGACGGTGCCCAGGCCCACAAAGCGATCCGGATGATCGGCCACGATGCTGGCGATGCGGTCATTGACCTGAGCAGCCAGGTTTGCGCCCAGATCGGGCTCGGCCCAGTAGTAGTACTGAAACGGTGCCGGTGAGACTGCCTGGATGTCGATGCCCATGCGGTCCATATCACGCAGGCGCACATCGATCGAGGAGAGCTTGGGCGCACGATCACGCATCTGCGCGACATTGACCTCGCGCGTGAACGCATCGGCAAACTGCACCGAAGGTTCGTACTGATTGGGATTGAGCGATGCGACCTGTGCGCCCACCTCGGGGTTGAAGTAATGACAGTGGATGTCCACCCGCGCGAGGCCGCCTTTGCGCCGCGGCACGGTTTTGATGGTGGCTGAGCGCTTGGTGCTGGCGGGTTTTGCCTTGACCCCGGACTTGGCCGCAGGTGCGGACTTGGCCGCAGGTGCGGACTTGGCCGCAGGTGCGGGTTTGATGCGTGCGGCGGCTGAACGTGGCGATTGGGCGTGGCGGATGTCGTCCATTGGGTCGTCATCGCCGGCGTCATCGCCAGCGTTGGCGCCGCGATTGGCGTGGCGATGCGTGGGGTCAGCGCAGGCCGGAGAGCAGGTGAACATCATGATGCGGATCCTTTATTAGCTAGTCGTCCAATCGGGCTGCCGCCCTCTAAAAACCACGCTCGACGCATGGTGCCTCAAGATCGTCAAACTGTACTGCTCCGGGGCAAACAACCCTGCTAGAGTTCCGTCTAACCATTTGAATGTGGCTCATTGCTCGTCATGCTCCACCGCCATCTCAACCACCAGCGCTACACGCTCGCCGCCATCGACGATGTGATCTCGCGCGGGCGCTGGGATGATTGGGTCGAGTTGCGCCGGGCCGTGCTGGCTGACCGCGCCCTGCTCGACAAGGTCGAGCGTATCTGCCGCGCCCACGTGTCGGACCCGTACGCACAACGGCATCACTTCTGGATGCACTATGCCAAAGAGCATCGCACCGCTGCCTGATTGGGAACGGGTGCTGTCCTCCGCGGCACGCCTTCAGCGCCTGCTGCCCGATGCCGTACTGGTGGGCGGAACCGCCTCGGCCATTCACGCCGAGCATCGCTTCTCGCGCGACGCGGATCATGTGCTGACCGACCTGCGCGGTCGCTTTGATGAGGTCTTGCAGGAACTTGAATCGGTCGCGGGCTGGAAAACGGCCCGTGTGCGGCGTCCCGTGCAAATTCTCGGTAGCCTTGATGGCATCGAGACCGGCGTTCGGCAATTGATTCGCGATCAACCGCTGGAGACGACCATCGTGGAATTCCACGGCGAGCGGATCACCATTCCGACCGAAGGGGAGATTCTGCGCATTAAGGGCGTGTTGATTCTTAACCGCAACGCCACCCGCGATTACCTTGATTTTGTGGCACTCGCCAATCACATGGGCGATGACCATGTCGCGCGTGCGCTGCAGACCTTTGACGGCTTGTACCCAAATGCCAGTGGCGAATCGTCTCTGCAGCAATTGCAAATTCAACTCGCCAATGCGCTGCCTTACGATCTGGACGAGATTGAACTGAGCGAATACAAAGGGCTTGATTCGCGCTGGCATGACTGGGCCACCGTGAAAATCGCGTGCTCGCATCTCGCGATGATCATTTTTGATCGAGTGTGTGATCTCACAGCTGACGATCCCGACGATAGCGGCACGGCGAAATGAGCTAACCATCCCGGTGCAATTGCGACTATCGATAGGCTGCCAATTGAGGCTAGAGCTGCCTTCGCCTCCGCGCTTGCTGCCGGCATAGGCTCGATGATCGCCGGTCTGCCCGAATTGGAATTGGGGGCGCACTACACCACCCCCAGATGCTGAGTGATGACGGCATCGCTCGAACGCAAGGCCGCCGCCGGCCCCTGATGAACGACTCGCCCGGTATTCAGTATCACCACATCATCAGCCAGACCCAGCGCCAGGGTCAGGTTCTGCTCGACCAGTACGATAGACAAGCCTTCGGCCTTGAGCCGCGCAATGGTGTGACCCAACTCGGTGACGATCAGGGGCGCGAGGCCCTCGGAGGGTTCATCAAGGAGCAACATCCGCGGGTTGCCCATCAGCGCGCGGCCGATCGCGAGCATCTGCTGCTCGCCCCCCGAGAGCAATCCACCCAGTTGGCGCTCGCGCTCGCGCAATCGCGGAAACAACTCATAGACCGATGGCAACTGCCAACGCGGCGATTGGCCTCGCGCGTTCGCCGCGACCAGCAGATTGTCACGCACCGAGAGACTGGGGAATATCCGCCGCCCCTGGGGCACCAGACCCACGCCCAGCCGGGCGATCGCCTCCGGTGTCCGATGATCAATGCGCTCACCGTGCAAGAGGATAGCCCCCGCGCGGGGTGGCAAAAAACCGATGATGGCGTTGATCGAGGTGGTCTTGCCAGCGCCATTACGACCCAGGAGGCCCAGCACCGTGCCCTCGCGCAGGCTGAGGCTCACTTCATGCAAAATATGGCTATCGCCATAGAGCACGTCGATCGCGCTGATCTGGAGTGCGTCAGTTGCCAAGATAAACCTCGCGCGTGCGCGGATCGTTGACCACGTGCGCGCGATCGCCCTGCACAATCACCCGGCCATAGTGCAAGAGCGTGATCTGGTCAGCGAGTTCCAGTGCGCTATCCATGTCGTGCTCGATCAGGATTACTGTTGTGGTGCGCGGAATCGCCGCCACCAGCGCGCTCACCGTCACCCGCTCTTCTTTCGACAAACCGGCCAGGGGTTCATCCAGCAGCAGCACACGCGGTGCCTGTGCCAGCGCCATGGCAATCTCGAGCCGGCGACGCTCGCCATAGGACACCGATGCCACGGTGCGCTCGGCCAGCGCCTCAAGCCCGACCTGCCCGAGCAAGCCGCGTGCACGCTCGCGTAAATCCCGGCGCCGGCTCAGGGTTGAGAGCGCATTCCAGCGCGAGCGTGTCACGCCCAGTAGTGAGAGCACCAGATTGTGTTCCAGGGTGTCGCGGGCAAACAGCGTGATGATCTGAAACGTGCGCGCGAGCCCGCGCTGCGCGCGCTGGTCGGTGCGCAGCGCGCTCACATCTTCACCAAACAATCGGACATGGCCTGAGTCCAGGCGCAGATCGCCGGTGATGAGATTGAAAAGCGTGGTCTTGCCTGCCCCGTTAGGGCCAATGATCAGACGGCGCTCGCCCTGCGCAACGCTAAGCGACACATCATCGGTGGCGGTCAGACCGCCAAAGGCTTTACGCAGGTGCGCGAGTTCAAGCGCGCTCGTCATGCGCTGGCCTCCCTCAAATTCAGCTGCGAACCTTCGCGTGCAGGCTTCGCGGCGCGATTTCCCTTGATCGATTGCACCCGCGCAACCGCGCTCATGGCCGCAGCGCCCCTGAACGCAGCCGCGTCAGCAACCGCTTTACCCCCGGCACCAACCCTTCAGGCAGAAACAGCACGATCAGCAGAAATACGATGCCCAGCAACATGTTCCAGCGTTCGACATAGGACGAGACGAAGTTCTTCAGAAACACCACCACCACCGCACCCACCACCGGCCCCGCAAGCGTGCCCGCGCCCCCGGCGATGACTGCCAGCAACACTTCGGCCGAGGCTTGCAGGCTGAGCGAACTCGGGTGAATGTACTGGTGATACCAGATGTACAAAACGCCCGCGACCCCGGCCCAGAAGCCCGCCATCACAAAGGTGAGCCAGCGGATCAGCCAGACGTCATAACCCAGCGCGCTCATGCGGCGCGGCTGATCGCGCGTGCCACGCAGTGCCGCGCCAAAGGGCGAGCGCACCAACAGTGCAATCAGGCCAAGGGCAATCGTCACCACCAACAGCGCCATCCAGTAAAAGGCTGCCGCGCTGTCCAGATCCAGTCCGAGAGGCTGTGGCCGGGTGAGCCCACGCAGACCATTGTCCCCTTCGGTCACCCCGACCCAGCGATAGGCCAGTCCCCAGAGCACTTGCGACAGAGCCAGGGTGAGCATCAGAAACCCAAGGCCACTGGCGCGTAGCGCAATCCAGCCAAACACGGCAGCCACCAACAGCGTGCCAAGCAGCGCAAGCGGGGCACTGGCCAGTGGCCCCAGACCCGAGTGCAGATTGAGCCAGGCCGAGCTGTAGGCCGCCACCCCCAGAAAGCTCGCATGGCCAAGGGAGGTGAGCCCCGCATAACCGACCAACAGATTGAGACTGGCCGCCAGCAGCGCGGCAATCATCATCTGGCTCAACAGATTCACATAGTAGTCACCGGCCACCAGCGGCACGAGGGCAGCAACAAGCAGGAGCACACCGATGGCAATTGATCGCCGCGCGCTGGTCACCGAACCCACCTTGCCATGAGCCGACCTGCAACCATCATCGATGACCACCTGCCCGCGCGTGCCGCCTCAGCCAGTGCCATCCGCCTCATGCCGACATCCGCCCAAAGAGCCCGGTGGGACGAAAGGCAATCACAATGATCATCGGCAGGAACAGGATCACATAGGCCAGATCAGGCAGTAGAGCCGTGCCAAAGGTGTAGATGAACCCGATGATGAAACTGCCTACAAATGCCCCAACGAGACTTCCCACCCCACCGAGGATCACCACAATGAGGGCCAGGGGCAGCATGTCGGCATCCAACCCTGCGTAGGCCGACAGGATCGGTCCGCCGATCACCCCACCGGCTCCGGCAATGCCGGCGCCCAGGCAAAACACCACGGTAAACAGGCGCGATACCGGAATACCCACCGCACGCGCCATCTGCGGATCATCGACTCCGGCGCGGATCATCGCCCCCAGGCGCGTGCGCTCGATGAGGGCATGCAGACCGATGCCGACGATGACCGCCAGCACAATGACCGCCAGCCGATAGGTCGGGAACACAAAGCCGGCCACCTGCAGCGGCGCGCGCAGAAACGCTGGCGTGGCAATCGGTATCGGGTCACCACCCCAGAGCATCAGACACAGATCGGCCACGATAAAGGACACCCCAAGGGTGACCAGCACCTGACCCTGGCTATTACCGGGCAGTCGCCGCAGCACCAGCCGTTCAAACAAGCCGCCCATGAGCGCTGTGGCGAGCCCCGCGAGCAGCGCAGCCAGCCACAGATTGGGCACCCCGAGGGAGAGCAGCGTCACCCCCAGATAGGCCCCGAGCATGAACAGTGACCCGTGGGTGAGATTGGCAATGCGCATCAGGCCAAAGATCAGCGAAAACCCAGCGGCCAGCAAAAACAGCAAGCCCCCCAGCGCAAGGCTGTTCAAGGTCTGGATCACCACAAAATTGGCATTGCCAAGCTGGGCAAACATGGCGCGACCGCAGACCTGATCAGGGCTCCAGGTTGCGCGCCGGTGGATAGTCGCGTGAATACACCGGGTTCTTGAGGAACTCCGCTGGCGGATAGGTCCAGAACTGACTCACCGACGGGTAGGTGTACTGCACGGTATTCACCAGACGGCCCTCCTTGCGCTCCACCTTGCGGATGAACACATCACCGACCACATTGCCATGGTCATCAAAGGCCACCGGACCGCGCACGGTGAAGGCCTTGGTTGCGCGCAGCGCTTTCATGAACGCGACCTTGTCTTCGATCCGACCATCCACGCTTTTCAACGCCGTCTCGAGCACCGCCCCCTCGACATAGGTGGCGGCGGCATAGAACCCCGGGTCGTACTTGAATTCACTCCTGAAGTTGGCGGCAAAGGCCTTGTTCAGCGGATTGGCCAGTTCGGCTGAATACCAGCACGCGGTGAGGATGCCCAGGGCCTCATCGCCCATATTGCGTAGCACCGACTCATCCAGCGCGGTCATACCACCGACCACTGCCACCTTGCTGCTCAAGCCGTATTCATTGAATTGCCGCAGGTAGCGAAACCCGTTTGATCCGGCAAAGCCCAGGAAGATGCCATCGATATTGGTCTTCAACTGCGCCAGATAGGTGCCGTAGTCAGGCACAGCCAGCGGTGAGAAGAACTTCTGGACAATGCGGCCGCCATTTTCTTCAAACACCCGCTGAAACCCGGCCAGCATTTCATGGCCATAGGCGATGTCATCGGCAATGAGCGCCATGCGCTTCCATTTGAGCGTCTTGGTGCAATAGTCAGCCATCGCATGCGAGCATTGCGACGAGGTTGATGTGCCGCGTACAAACCACGGATTGGGTTTGCGCTGGGTCATGTCCTCGGCCGCGGCCACCGAGAGCGTGGGCAGCGATTGCGCACGGATGTAATCATCCACAGCCAGTGCCGAGCCCGCATCGAGCGGGCCGATCATCACATGGATCTTGTTCTTCTCGACCAGTTCCTGCAGCTTGGTGCGGGCAGTGGCAGGCACCCCGGCGCTGTCGCCGACAAACAGTTCGACCTTGCGCCCGGCGAGCATGTAGTTGCGCTCTTTGAGATACATCACCAGAGCACGTTCCATGTCGATGCCGCCAGAGGCAAGCGGCCCGGTCTTCACGGTCATCAGACCAATGCGTATCGTGCTCGACTGCGCCCGCGTGATCGCTGGCATGGCGAGCAACGCCGCGCCGCCCGCTGCACCGCCTGCACGAATGAACTGCCTGCGTCCGATGCTCATGCCTGTCTCCGGTTTTTGTTTTGTCGGTCATTTATAGCGCCATGACCTGCGCTTGTCCATGCCACTTTCTTGCTCACGCACCCGTGCTGCGCCAGCCCATCACAGGCGCCTGTCCACCCGACCTGGCAAATTCAATGGCATGCGCCTGGCCAAGCCAATCACACACGCGTGACGTGTCCTGATCCCTACTCCGACTTCATTCAAATGCGGGCTCAAGAATGACATTGCCCACCGCGCGGCCCGACTCCTGCAATTCATGCGCTGCCACGATCTCCTCCAGGGGGTAGCGCGCCGCAATCTGATGGATCAATGTGCCACGGCGCAGCAGCGCATCCAGATCGGCCAGCGCACGATTCCGCTCAGCCGGCTTCATGGTGTACACATAGACCCCGTCGATCTCGATGCCCCGCACCATCAGTGCCTGCCAGGGCACCATGCATTCGCGCGCCGACGAGGCATAGGAGGCGATCACGCCATTGGGTTTGAGCAGTTTCACATCGCTCGCGACGTTCGCGGTGAAGTCCACTTCCACCACGCGATCGGCACCGGCACCCGCGGTGAGTTCCAGCACCCGCGCCACCACATCCTCGGTCTTGTAGTCAATGATCTCATCGGCACCGGCAGCACGGGCAAGAGCAGCTTTTTCAGGCGTGCTGACCGTGGCAATCACCCGCGCCCCACCCCAGTGCGCCAGTTGCACCGCATAGTGTCCTACCGCGCCGGCGCCGCCACTCACCAGCACCGTGAGCCCGCGCACATCCCCATGCGAGAACACCGCCTGATGTGCGGTCATCGCCGGGATGCCCAGACAGGCGCCGGCGGCAAACTCGGCCTCATACAAGGGCGCGACCAGCCGCTCTGGCAATACGCAGTATTGCGCGCTGGTGCCATTGGGGCGCTGCCACTGAGCGTTCCAGGTCCATACCCGCTCACCCAGGTGGCGGGTTTTGACACCCTCACCCACCTGATCGATCACACCGGCGCCATCGGAATTGGGAATGATGCGCTGAGTGGTGGGCGGGCCGGTGAGTGCCGCGCGTCGCTTGACATCCGACGGGTTGATACCCGATGCGGCGATACGCACCCGCACCTCGCCCGGGCCTGCCTGCGGATCGGGCAGCTCGCCCACCTGCAACACGTCGCGCGCAGCGCCGCTGCGGTCATACCAGGCGGCCTTCATCGTGCCACTCCCGAAATCGGTGGGGGTGGCGGTGCCCCGGGCAAGGACGCCGGTGCACCAGGCTGATTGAGCGGATGAGCCCGCGCAAAGGCATCGATTTCAAAGGCGCGAGCGGTGAGCTCGCGCAGCCGCGGATAGGGTGTCATATCGCACTGAAAAAAGCCGCAGCCCACCACATGCGACACCAGGCAGATATCGGCCAGCCCGGGCGTGTCACCGTGGCAGAAGCGTCCGGTCTCAGGATCATGAGTCAGATGAAATTCCAGTGCATCATTGGCCTCGTTCAACCAGTGACGCAGCCAGGTGGCCCGCGTCGGCTCATCGAGCTTCAAGTCCTGTTCGAGATATTCACGCACCCGCGGCACCACCAGCGGATGGGCCTCGCAGGCCGCAATCAGGGCAAGACCACGCACCCGGGCACGCGCGGCTGCGCCTTGCGGCAGCAGGGCCGGGGTCGGGTAGATCTCATCGAGGTACTCGAGAATGGCAAGCGATTGAAAAAGCGGCGAACCGCTACCGATATCGAGCGCGGGCAGCATCGCCTGCGGATTCACTTCACGAAATGCGCTGCCCTTTTGCTCGCCCTTGAGCAGGTTGACGGGCAGCTCCTCGCAGGCCACGCCTTTGAGATTGAGCGCCATGCGCACCCGGAAACTCGCAAGCGAGCGCCAAAATCCGTACATCTTCATGCCAGTCTCCTCCGTGCGGCCGCGCAGCCGGTAGCCCGCTGCGCTCTGATGGTACGCCAGCGGCAGGCGCGATCGCAAAACGCCGTGCGCCGGGCCTCTGAAACCCGCAGACCGGATTGCGTCAAACTGTCATATAGAAACACTTGCCCGCGAGCGCGCCTTTGCTCCATGATTGCGACCGCGCGAAGCGATCCCAGCCCGGCGCGCGCCTGAGGAGATCTTGCCCATGGCCTTTGAAGAAACCCTGCCACGCATCGGCGTGTCGCGCGAAGAGATGACAAAACGCATCGCGCGCTTTGACACCCTGGTCGGATTCGATGGTGGTCTGCCCGATAGCCGTATGCCCGGCAGCGAGCGCATTCTCTATAACGTGATCGGTTTTCAGCCACCGGAGGGCGAAGGCGGCGCGGTCACCTCGCCGGTCGGTGACGATGCCTCGCGCCTGGCCGCGATCAAGATCCGCGAAGGGTTCAATCTGGGCTATTGCCGCGCCCTGCCCGGCCACGGACCGATGCTGCATAACCATGACACCAATGAGACCTTCATTCCGATGACCGGCACCTGGCGCTGCAGCTGGGAGAACGAGAAGGGCGAGATCGAGCATGTCGACCTGCGCCCCTTCGATGTGGTCTCGTTTCCGGCCGGTGCCTCACGCCGGTTCATGAACGTGAACAACGATGCCAATGACCCCACGGCCTATTCCGTGCTCATGTTTGTCATCGGCGGCGACGCACCGCGCGCCGAATTTACCCGTGAATCCATGACCGCCCTTGAGCAGGCTGGCGTATGGCCCGCTCAATGAATGCCGCGCGTTGAGCCCTGACGCGCTTGAAACCACCGCCCCCACCGGACCGACCGTCGCACGCTCAAGATGTCCTTGAGCGTGCGCTGCCTGCCCCCTTTACATCCATCGATCTGCCAATCGATCGCCGGCGCCTGCCCCGGTCGATTGCAGCACGCCTGCCTGCCTAGCTGAGGACATCATGCGATTTCGTTTTCCGATTGTGATCATTGATGAGGACTTTCGTTCCGAGAACGCAAGCGGCCTCGGCATTCGCGCACTGGCCAAAGCCCTGGAAGAAGAAGGCTGGGAAGTGCTCGGGGTCACCAGCTACGGTGATCTGTCGCAATTCGCCCAGCAGCAAAGCCGCGCCAGCACCTTCATTCTGTCAATCGATGACGAGGAGTTTGGCGAAGGCTCGGCGGCCGAGACTGCCAATGCCCTCAAAAGCCTGCACGCCTTCGTCGATGAAATCCGCTTCAAGAACGCCGACATTCCGATCTATCTGTATGGCGAGACGCGCACCTCGCGCCACATCCCGAATCAGATCCTGCGCGAGCTGCACGGCTTCATTCACATGTTCGAGGACACGCCGGAGTTTGTCGCGCGCCACATCATCCGTGAAGCAAAAGCCTATCTGGATGGGCTCGCGCCACCGTTTTTTCGCGCGCTCACCGAATACGCCCAGGACGGTTCCTACTCGTGGCATTGCCCGGGACACTCCGGTGGCGTGGCGTTTCTGAAAAGCCCGATCGGGCAGATGTTTCACCAGTTCTTTGGCGAGAACATGCTGCGTGCCGATGTCTGCAACGCGGTGGAAGAGCTCGGCCAGTTGCTCGATCACAGCGGGCCGGTGGCAGCCTCCGAGCGCAATGCGGCACGTATTTTCAGTGCCGATCACTGCTACTTCGTCACCAATGGCACTTCCACCTCGAACAAGATGGTGTGGCATTACTGCGTCGCCCCCGGGGACATCGTGGTGGTCGATCGCAATTGCCACAAATCGATCCTGCACGCGATCACCATGACCGGTGCGATCCCGGTGTTTCTGATGCCCACGCGCAATCACTACGGCATCATCGGACCGATTCCGCTGGAAGAATTCAGTCCCGAGAACATCCAGAAAAAAATCGAAGCCAACCCTTTTGCCCGCGCCGCGGCGGACAAAAAGCCGCGCATCCTCACCATCACGCAATCGACCTATGACGGGGTGCTCTACAACGTCGAGATGCTGAAAGAAAAGCTCGGCAACACCATCGACACGCTGCACTTCGATGAAGCCTGGCTGCCGCATGCCACCTTCCACGACTTCTATCGCGATATGCACGCGATCGGGCGCGATCGGCCGCGCTCGCAGGATCCGCTCATCTTCTCGACCCAGTCGACGCACAAGCTGCTCGCCGGTCTGTCACAGGCCTCGCAGATCCTGGTGCAGGACTCCGAGCGACGCAAGCTCGATCGCGATGTGTTCAACGAGGCTTACCTGATGCACAGTTCCACCTCGCCGCAGTACGCCATCATTGCCTCGTGCGATGTGGCCGCCGCGATGATGGAGCCCCCCGGTGGCACCGCACTGGTTGAAGAATCGATCGCCGAGGCCCTGGATTTCCGTCGCGCCATGCGCAAGGTCGACGATGAATTCGGCCGTGACTGGTGGTTCAAGGTATGGGGGCCTGAGACACTTGCCCCAGAAGGTGTGGGCTCGCGCGAAGACTGGATGTTGCGTGCCAATGAAGACTGGCACGGCTTTGGCAATCTGGCGAGCGGGTTCAATATGCTCGATCCGATCAAGGCCACGGTCATCACCCCGGGGCTGGATGTCGAGGGTCGCTTTGCCAAGACCGGCATCCCGGCCTCGATCGTCACCAAGTATCTGGCCGAGCACGGGGTTATCGTGGAGAAGGCGGGGCTCTACTCCTTCTTCATCATGTTCACCATAGGCATCACCAAGGGCCGCTGGAATACGCTACTCACCGCGCTGCAGCAGTTCAAGGATGACTACGATCGCAACCAACCGATGTGGCGCGTGCTGCCTGAGTTTGTCGCGGCCAATCCGCGCTATGAGCGGGTGGGCTTGCGCGATCTGTGCGAGCAGATCCATGGCATGTACCGCGCCAATGATGTGGCGCGGCTCACCACCGAGATGTACCTGTCTGACATGGTGCCGGCGATGAAGCCCTCGGATGCGTTTGCGCGCATGGCCCACCGCGACATCGATCGCATTCCGATTGATGACCTGGAGGGGCGCATCACCGCCGTGCTGCTCACCCCCTACCCACCGGGCATCCCGCTCCTCGTGCCCGGTGAACGGTTCAACAAGAAAATCGTCGACTACCTGCGCTTTGCCCGCGATTTCAATGCGCAGTTCCCCGGCTTTGAGACGGACATTCACGGGCTGGTGGACACCCAGGGCGACTCGGGCACGGAGTATTTTGTGGACTGCGTGCGTTAAGCGCTGGTGAGTTCCCGCAGCACATCGACCGCGCGCCCAAGCCTGGGCGCCTGCCTGTTCGTGATGGGCGTTGCCTTCATGTTTGGCTCAGGCGCCCTGCTCGCCAAATTTGCCTATGGCGGGGGCACCAATGCGCTCACGCTCATGGTGGTGCGAACACTTGCCGCCATGACGTGGTTGATTTTATTTCTGCGCTTCAGTGGGGTGTCGTTGCGACTGCCACCCGAGCAGCGCTGGCGTGCCTTGGCAATGGGGATATTGCTGATCAGCAATACCTTTGGCCTGTACTACGCCTTTGAGCACATGCCCGGGCCGCTCGCCATCCTCACCTTCTACATCTATCCGATTCTGGTCACGCTCGCGCAGAGCCTGAACGGTCGCGAACCGATGACCGTCAATAAGCTGCTCGCGCTCATCCTCGCCTTTGGCGGACTCACGCTGGCGCTGCGTGGTGGCACCACGCTCGAGCCCACCCTGGCTGGGGTGATCTCGGCCACGTGTGGCGCGATCGGGTTCACGGCGATTTTTATTCTGAGTGACCGGATTTTTCCGCGCGGCGATTCGCGCCCGCGCACCGTGCACATGCTCGCCAGTGCCAATGTGATTTATCTCGTCGCGTGCGCAGTCACCGGCAGCTTCGTCTTGCCTGCGAGCACGCTCGGGTGGGTGGGGCTCGTTGGGGTATGCATCACCTTCCCGCTCGCAGTGACCGGATTCTTCATGGCAGTCGGGCGGGTGCCCCCAAGCCAATCAGCCATCCTCATGAATGTCGAACCACTGACCGTGGTGCTGGGCAGCGCGATCATCTTTCACGAAAACCTCGCCGGACTGCAGATTCTGGGCGCGCTGCTGGTACTCGCCGCCATCGTGATCGTGCAGGTGCCAGCGCGCGGCAGACGCGCGTAGACCCACTGGCGCGCAACCAAGCGCTTTCATCGGCGCAGTGACCCACCCAGGCAAGGTCACGGCAAGGCGCCCAGCGCCAAAGGCAATTCGCGAGATCACAAAAATGCTTTGGCCTGCTAGACTATGCCCATTCCATTACCGTGGTAATTAAACGACATGGTTATCGCGCTTTCAAAGCTGACCGCCCAGGGGCAAATATCCGTCCCTGTCGAAATTCGTAAACGCCTCGGACTAGCCCCAGGCTCGGTCATAGAGTGGGGCGAGAAGGACGGGGCATTGACAGTCAGTCGGTCAGGACGTTTTACGTCCGCCGAAATCCACGAGGCGCTGTTCCCAAACGGATCAACAACAAAGCCCATCGACGTGAAATCCGCCCTGCGGGCATCGATCCGGTGGCGACGTGCTCGCGATTGATACGAACCTTCTGGTCCGACTGATTGCGCGTGACGATGAGGCTCAAGTCCGGCTTGCCGAGGACGCCGTTGCGGGCGGGGCATGGATTTCGCATCTTGTCCTGGTCGAATGTGTCTGGGTCCTGGAGTCGGTATTCGATATGTCCCACGAGGCCATCGGGACCTGCGTTGAGATGCTGCTGAATCACACAAGCATTTCCGTGCAGGAAAGTGAAGTCGTGTTAACCGCACTCGGTCAGTTCCGAACCCATCGCGGTGTTGATTTCTCCGATTGCATGCTTCTGGAAATCGCCCGAAAAGCGGGTCATCGCCCGTTGGCGACCTTTGATCGACAGTTAGGCAAGCTAGACGGAGTGCAGCTGCTCAAATAGCCGTTTGACCTTTGCGAGCGCACCTCTCGCGCAGGGCACCGTGTTCACTGCCAGCGCCCGTATGGCCAGCCATAGTTCACGCCTCTCAACTCCCTGTTCCGTACGAGCGAATTCCCGCGCGATCAACACGGGATTTAGCGCTAGACTAGACCTTCTCCGGATCAGCCGCTGCTTATCGTGCAACGAGGTGACCGAAGCACATCAGAACCGGCCATGAAATCAGTCAACCGGACAGGAGGAGGCAGTGGAATACCTTCGCAACACATGGTATGTCGCGATGTGGTCCCAGGATCTTGCGCCGGGTCAGGTCATCGGGCGACGCCTGTTGAATGAACCAGTCGTGCTGTTTCGCGGCGAGGATGGCACCCTCGGTGCCCTCAAGGATCGCTGCCCGCACCGCTTCGCTCCGTTAAGCCTCGGCAAGGTCGTCGATGGTTGCCAGATCAAGTGCGGCTATCACGGCCTGCAATTCGATGCGAGTGGTGCCTGCGTCAAAAACCCGCACGGCCATCAGCGCATACCGCCTGCGTCCAACGTGCGCAGCTATCCGGTGATCGAGCGCCACTCGGCCATCTGGATCTGGATGGGCGACCAGCCGGCTGATCCAGCTGCGGTTCCGGATTTCAGCATGCTCGGTGAGAATTCCGGCCACGAGGTGAGCCGGCGCGACTGGCTGCGCATGGAGGCAAGCTACGACCTGATCGTGGACAACCTCATGGACCTGAGCCACACCTCGTTCCTGCATGAGGGCATCCTTGGCAACGAAGAAACCATCGGGGCGCAGATCACCTTCGAGGCAACCCCAAGCAGCGTCAAGGTGGGACGCTTCTCGCCTGATGTGCCCATCCCCGGGTTCTTCGATCTGATGTACCGCCGTGACGGTCGCCGCGTCGACTACTGGGCCGATATCCGCTGGATGGTGCCCGCATGCCTCATCAACGACACCGGGGTGACCGACCCCGGGGCACCGCGCACTCAAGGCACCGGCATCTTTGGCATGCATTTTCTCACCCCTGAGACCGATAGCACCTGCTGGTACCACTTTGCCGCCGTCCGACAAAACCCGATTACCTGGGGCGAGCCCATCGATACCGAAATACGCGACAAGATTGCGCAACTGCGCCGCTACGCCTTCGAAGATCAGGATCAGGTGATGATCCGCGCGCAGCAGCACCGGATTGCCGAGGCGGATGAGCCGCTCAAGGCCGTGATCCTCGAAAGTGATATTGGCGTGGAGCGCTACAAACGCATCATGGCCGGCCTGATGAGCAAGGAGCGCACCACAGCATGATGTATCGCAAGCTGGGCAACAGTGGTCTGTCGGTCTCGGCGCTCTGCCTTGGCATGATGTCCTATGGCTCACGCCAATGGCAGCCCTGGGTACTCGATCGCCGCGAAGCGCGCGGCTTCGTGAAGCAGGCCCTCGATCACGGCATCAATTTCTTTGACACCGCTGATTTCTACTCCATCGGCGAGAGCGAACTCGCGCTTGGTGAGGCGATCAAAGGTCTGGTGCCCCGCGAAGACCTGGTGATCTCCTCCAAGTGTGGTTTGCCGATGAACCGCACGCCCAATGCCCGGGGTGGTTCGCGCAAGCACATCCGCGCGAGTATCGACGCATCGCTTGCGCGGATCGGTGTTGATTATCTCGATCTGTACCTGATGCATGTCTGGGATGGCAGCACCCCGGTGGAAGAAACCGTCGACGCGCTGCAAGACCTGGTGCGGGCCGGCAAGATCCTGCATTTCGGTGCATCCAACTACATGACCTGGCAACTGGCGCAGGCGCAACACCTGGCACGCCGCGGCGAGCGCTCAGGCTTCACCACCATGCAGCTGCAGTACAACCTCGCCTATCGCGAAGAAGAGCGCGACATGCTGCCCTTTTGCAGCCTGGAGGGCATCGGCGTGATGGTGTTCAGCCCGCTCGCGCGCGGCTGGCTGGTGAATGGCGACGGGGCCGGCGTGTCACTCACCGAACGCGAGCGCACGCGGGTTGATCGCGATGCCAAGGCGAAATTGATCTACGGATCGAGCGCCGATCAGGCCGTGCGCGAACGTCTGCTCGAAATCGCGGCCCGGCTTGGACTGCCGCCGGGCCGGGTGGCATTGGCCTGGGTACTTAAGCACCCGCAGGTGAGCACCGTACTGGTCGGTGCGCTCGAACCCCATCATCTGGATGAGGCGGTCGCCGCCCTTGATGTGCACTTGAGCCCCGAGGACTGCGCACTGCTTGAAGAACCTTACCGGCCCGGTCCGATCAAGAGCGATGGGCTCGAGGCGGTCATGAAGCCAGCAGCGAAGTAACACATTAGTGGCGCCGAATCGCACTAAAGGAATACCAAGCCGCAGCAATGAGACGCAAAAGTAGAACGGCGTCGAACGCAAGCGGCACCGAATAGAAGCAGAACGGCACGAAAGCAGCAGTCCAAGCATTTTAAGAAAATAGAACAACTCCTGGAGACAAACATGGCCCGATGGACCCGATGGACTGCGCTACCCGCCTGTGCCCTGCTGCTGGGCGTCATGAGCACTACGGCGCTCGCGCAAATCAAGGTCGGCATCACCCTCTCGTCCACCGGCGGTGCCGCCTCGATCGGCTCCATCGAGCGCAACCTGATCAGCCTGTGGCCGACCACCCTGGCAGGGCAGCCGGTGCAATACATCGTGCTCGATGACGGGTCTGAACCCAGCAATGCGGTCAAGAACGCGCGCCAGTTCACCAGCGATGAAAAAGTCGACATCATCATCGGCTCATCGACTTCACCCAACTCGATTGCCATGATCCCGGTGGCCGAGGAGACGGCAACCCCGATGATCTCGCTCGCCTCGGCCCTGGCCATTGTCAGTCCGATGGACAAGGCACGCCGCTGGGTGTTCAAGACCGTGCAGAACGATGCAGCAATGATCGAGGCAACGCTCGATGACATGGCCGCACGCAAGATCCATCGTGTCGGTTACATCGGCCTGGCCGATGCCACCGGTGAGGGCTACCTGGCGGCGCTGCAGGCCATGGGCGCCTCGCGTGGTGTCGAACTCACGCGCATCGAGCGCTACAACCGTGCTGATACCAGCGTGACCGCCCAGGTGCTGCATGTGCTCTCCACCTCACCCGATGCGGTGTATGTGGCCTCGCTGGGCACCCCCGCCGCACTACCCCAGCTCGAACTGGTCGCACGTGGCTACAAGGGCGCGGTGTATCACACCGGTGGCGTGGCCAATAACGACTTCCTGCGCGTCGCGGGGGCTGCGGCCGAAGGCCTGCACCTGCCCGTCGCCGCGCTGCTGGTGGCCGATCAGTTGCCCGAATCAAGCCCGGTACGGGCAGTGGCAAGTGCTCTGGTTGCGCAATACGAAGGCAAGTTTGGCGCTGGCACGCGCAATATCTTCCTTGCCTATACACAAGACTCGCTCATCTTGCTGCAGGCGGCCTTGCCTGCGGCCCTCGCCAAGGCTCGTCCCGGCACGCGCGAATTTCGTGAAGCCCTGCGCGATGCGCTCGAGAAGACCCGCGGCGTGGTGGGCTGCAGCGGCATCTTCGCCATGAGCCCGACCGACCATATGGGCCTTGATGCGAAATCACTGTACATCGCCCAAGTCAACAACGGCCGCTGGATGCTGCCGCGCTAACCGATTGCCACCCTGAGCGACCGCTCAACGCCTTTTTTTGCCAGGAACGACATAGCAATGCCAGCCCTCCCCGAACGTCTCGAATCCACCATCCTTATCGTGGGCGGTGGCCCGGTGGGCTTGAGCTGTGCCATGGATCTGGCCCAGCGCGGCATCGACTGCATTCTGGTCGAGCGCACCGATGGCGTGGTGCGTCTGTCCAAGATGGGACTGGTGTCGGTGCGCACCATGGAGTTTTGTCGTCGCTGGGGCATTGCCGATCGGGTCCGTGCCTGCGGGTTTCCGCCCGACTATCCGATCAATCAGGTGTTCTGCACGAGCCTCGGCGGGCATCTGATCAAGATGCTGCCCTACCCCAGCATGCGCAATGAGCCGATCCCGCCAGAGAGCCCCGAGCGGCGCCAACGCTGCCCGCAACTGTGGTTTGACCCGCTGCTCGCCAAGGCAGTCCGCGAGCACGAACCGCGCGTGACCCTGCGCTATGAGTGCGAGCTCGAAGGGTTGAAAGAGGATGCACAGGGCGTGAGCGCCATCGCGCGCGATCTGCGCGATGGCCACCCGATCGAGATTCGCGCTCGCTATGCGATTGCCTGCGACGGTGCGGGCAGCGGCATACGCCGTGCCATGGACATCAAATTCCAGGGTGAGGTGCTCAGCTACTCGACCGGCATTTACTTTCGTTCACCGGGCCTGGTGGCACGCCACAAGATGGGGCCTGCCGAGCGCTATATGCTGATCGGTCCGGAGGGCACCTGGGGCAATCTCACCGTGGTCGATGGCGATGCCTATTGGCGCCTGACCGTCACGGGTGCGCGCGACCGCGTCGAGGCCGATGATTTCGATGCTCATGCCGCGATGCGCCGCTGCCTGGGCGATGATTCGATTCCCTATGAAATCGATGCAGTCACGCCCTGGCGGCGCAGCCGCCTGGTGGCCGCGCAGTTTCAGTCCCAACGCATATTCCTGGCAGGCGATGCCGCGCATGTCACCGCACCCAATGGGGGCTATGGCATGAACACCGGCATTGCCGATGCCATTGACCTTGGTTGGAAGATCGCCGCCACCGAGCAAGGCTGGGGCGGACCGGGGCTGCTTGCACACTACGGCACCGAGCGCCAGCCGGTCGCCTGGCGTGCCGTGAACGCCGCGGCCCACAATTTCTCCAATTTCGCACCGGCGCTTGATTACACCGATGTGCTCGACGAGGGGCCGGCCGGTGTGGCCCGACGCGCAGCGCTGGGCGAAGAATTCGATCGCAACACGCGCGGAGAATGGGAAACCCTCGGCGTGGTGCTGGGCTATCGCTATGACGAATCGCCCCTGGTCGTGCGCGATGGCACACCGACGAGCCCCGATGATCCGATTCGCTACTTGCCCACCGCCCGGCCAGGGCACCGCGCACCGCATGCCTGGCTCGCACCGGGCCGCTCAACGCTCGATCTGTTCGGCGAAGGGTTCGCGCTGCTGCGCTTTGGCGCTGATGCCCCCGATGCGGAACCCTTGCTCGCCGCTGCTCGCCAATGCGGCATGCCGCTTGCCGTGCACGGCATCGAGGACCCCGCCATCGCTCGACTGTACGAGCGCCGCCTGGTGCTGGTGCGGCCCGATGGTCATGTCGCCTGGCGCGCCGACGCGCTACCGGTCGAGCCGCAGCGCATTATCGATACAGTCAGAGGTGCCGCATGAACCCGTTTGCATCAATGCAGGACGCACTCGCGCGCACCCGGCTGCCCCGTGAGCGTGCGCGGCAATTGCCCGGTGCGCTGTACTCCTCGCCCGAGGTCGCTGCCCTGGAAAAAGAGCGCATTTTCATGACCGGATGGCTGCTCGCCGCACGGGTGGAAGAAATCGCGCAACCGGGTGACTTCAAATGCCTGGAGATTGCCGGCGAGTCATTCATCATTGCGCGAGATGAGGCCGGCACGCTGCACGCCTATATGAATATGTGTCTGCACCGCGGTGTGCCGATCGCCGAGGGCGCGGGCAATGCGCGCGATTTCAGTTGTCCCTATCACGCCTGGCTCTACGATCTGTCCGGCACACTCACTGCCAGCCCCTATATGGGTCGCTGCGAAATCGACATGAAGGGCGCACAACTCACGCGACTGCAGATCGCCCTCTGGCGTGGCTGGATTTTTGTGAGCTTCGATCCGGCGGTGGAACCCTTTGCCCAATTCATCGCGCCCTATGAGCACGAGCTGTGGTGGTTTCGTACCGATGAGTGCCGCTTCTACAAGCGAGAGGTGCTGGGCGTCGACTGCAACTGGAAACTGCTGGTTGAGAATCTCATCGACATCTATCACGTGCCGGTGCTGCACGCGGGCTCCTTTGGCGGCTTCCTGAAAAGCGATCGCAATGCGCTTGAATTCAAGCTGCTGCCCAAGGGTGGCTGGACCTACGAACAGAAATCGCGCCCGCATTCGACCGGTGGGCGGCAGATGTTTCCCACTCTGCCCTGGCTCGAAGGGATGCCACCGGAGACCTCGATGAAAGCAGGCCTCTATCCCAATCTGAATCTGTCGCTGCGCTATGACAGTCTGCGCATGTGGCAGATCCTGCCGATATCACCCGGTCGCACCGAGCTGCACATGTATAGCCTGTTTGCCCACTCGGCCTTCGATGACCCGGACTTTGCGCGCAAGTACGATGAGTACCAGCGCTTCATTCTCGGGGCGATCGCCAACGAGGATGGGCCGATGGTGGTGAAGCTGCAAAAGGCGATGGCCTCGCCCTTCTATGTCCCGGGACCGATGGCGCACCTGGAGGGTGCCGTACATCACCTGATCAATCACTATCTGGATGTCGTCAGTCCGACCGCGGGTGCGCGATGATTAAGCGAATGCTGGCCATCGGCGCCTGCCTCGCGACGTTACTCGCTGCGCAGGTGAGTCTCGCGCAGGGCAATTACCCAGCAAAACCTATCCGGCTCATCGTGCCGTTCCCGGCCGGTGGCGCGCTCGATAGCGTGGGCCGCGTGGCAGCGCTCGCGCTCGGTGAGCGCCTGGGTGTCCAGGTCGTGGTGGACAACCGTGGCGGTGCCTCGGGGGCCATTGGCGTGGCCGAAGGGGTACGCGCACCGGCCGATGGCTACACGCTGATTTTTGCGAGCTCCGACACCATCACCATCCTGCCGTTGCTGCGACACAATCTTCCGTTTGACCCTGCACGGGACTTAAGTCCGGTGGCCAAGGTCGCGGACAGCTACCTCATGTTTGCCGCCCACCCGTCGGTACCCGTGCACTCGATCCGTGAGATGGTGGATCTGTCGCGCGCGAAACCGGGCACGCTGCGCTATGCCACGCCGGGCAATGGCACCGTGCACCACATGAGCTTCGAGTATTTCAATCTGCTTACCGGGGCGCAGATTACGCACGTCCCGTTCACCGGCGGTGGGCCGGCCACCGCGTCGGTGATGGGCGGACACGTCGAGATCCTGATTACCGGGTTCAATGTGTACAAGTCAGTGCTCGCGGGCAATCTGAACGGCCTTGCCGTGGCCAAACCGACACGATCGGTTCTGATGCCAGCCGTGCCGACCATGGCTGAGAGCGGTGTGCCGGATTACACCGCATCGTCCTGGTTTGGTGTCTTCGGCCCGGCCGGGCTGCCCAGCGAGATTGCCACGCGCCTGGGCCGCGAACTGGTCGCCATTGCGGCCACCGCGGATTTCCAGCAACACGTCACGGCAGTCGGTGGCGACGCCGGTGGCCTGCCGCGCGATGAATTCGTGAGCTTTCTGGCCAGTGAATCCAGGCGCTGGCAGAAAGTGATCTCGCTCACCCATATCAAACTTGAAGACTGAGCAGAGGCACCCCATGCACCCGACGGTCGGCGGCTCAGCACCGGGCACTCGACTGGGCCGCGTGCTATGCCGCCTTGCTGCGCTGGCCTGCCTCGTTGCAACCGGCACGACGTTCGCGCAAACCTGGCCCGAGCGGCCCGTCCATCTCGTGGTGCCTTTTGCCACTGGCGGCGGGCCTGATTTCTCGGCTCGCGCGCTCGCCGCCGATCTGGCCGTGCGCTTGCACCAGCAAGTGGTGGTCGATAACCGGCCTGGTGGCAACTCGGTCATCGGGGCACTCGCGGTGGCACGCGCCCCGGCCGATGGCTACACACTGCTCTTTACCTCCGGGGCAACGGTCTCGGTGCTACCGCATATCGCACATAACCTGCCGCTTGACCCTGTGCGCGATCTGGTGCCCGTCGCCGGGGTTGCCAAGACACCGATCTTTCTGGTGGTGCATCCGGTGTTCCTGCAAATGACCTACGCAGCTTTCTCGCCCAGGCCCGCGCCCACCCAGGTGCGCTCACCTATGCCTCGGCGGGCAACGGCACCGGATCGAATCTGGGCTTTGAGATGCTCAAGCACGCCACCGCGGTCAACATCGTGCACGTGCCCTACAAGTCCACTGCCAGTGCGCTCCCTGATCTGCTGGCGGCACGAGTCTCAAGCATGATGTCCGATCTCACCGTAGTGCAACCTCATCTGCGTAGCGGCGCACTGCGCGTGCTGGGCGTTTCGACACCCGAGCGCTCGTCGCTGTTACCTGACGTGCCGACCCTCGCGGAGCAGGGGATCGAGGGCTTTGATCTGCAACTCTGGTTTGGCCTGTTTGCCCCGCGTGGCACGGCCCCCGCAGTGATTCGCGATGCCAACACGGCAGTGCAAGCCTACCTGCGCTCAGCCGAGGCCACGGCCGCCTTTGCCAATGTGGCGTACCTGCCCTTCCCGTCAACCGCCGCAGAGCTCGATGCCCTGGTTGGGCGCGAGAGCGCACGCTGGGCCGAACTTGCGCGCATTGGCGCCATTCGCGGAGACTGATCTTGCCAGTGATCGATATCCATACCCATGTACTGGGCGATGAGTGGCTGCGCCTGTTACGTGAGCACGGTGCACCCCGCTATGCCGTAATCGACAATCCGGGGCGACTGCCCACGATCAGCTTTGATGGCGCACCGTTTCTCACGCCCTCACCCGGGCATTTTGACTACGAGTTGCGCATTCGCGATATGGATGCAGCCGGCGTCGACACCGGCATCCTGTCGCTCACCTGCCCCAATGTGTACTGGGGCAGTGCCCAGGCGAGCCTGCAGGCCGCGCGTTCGAACAATGAAGCAATGGCCGCGGCACAGGCGCGCTATCCCGGACGGCTGCGCTGGATGGCCTCGATGCCCTGGCTGCACACGCACGAGGCAATTGACGAGCTGCACCGCGCGCGCGCGGCCGGTGCGGTTGGCGTGATGGTGCTCGCCAATATTGATGGCTTGGCACTGACAGAGGCCCGCTTTGCGCCGATCTGGGAGGCCATTGATCGCCTCGGTCTGGCTGTGCTGCTGCACCCCAGTGCGCCACCTGGCACGCGCGAGATGACACTCAATGAGTATGCACTGGTGGCCTCGGTCGGGTTCATGTTCGATACGACGCTGGCCGTCACCCGAATGATGTTCGATGGCTTTCTTGATCGCTACCCGAACCTGAAACTGATCGTCGCCCACGCCGGCGCGACTCTGCCCTATATCGTCGGACGCCTCGATGCGTGCTTCGAGAAAATGCCTGCCACGCGTACCCGCACATCGACCCGTCCCAGCGACTGGATGCGCCACCTCTACTACGACACGGTCACCTACAGCCAGGAGGCGTTGGCGCTATGCATCGCCGTCGCCGGTGCCGATCGCGTGATGTATGGGTCTGACTATCCCCACAATATCGGCGATATGACCGGCTGCCTCGCACGGGTCGATGCGCTGCCGGCCGATCAGGTCGACGCAGTGCGCGGGGCGACCGCGGCGCAAGTGTTCGGCCTGTAGCTTCATTCGCATTCCACACCGAGTGTGCGGGCTCGGTCGCACGCACTGCCCCCACGCACGCTGAGGACTGAGGGCACCGCAGGATTCTGAGGAGTTAGGGCACCGCATCAAACGGCAGCCCAAGGAAACCGATCTGGCGCATCGCCTCGCCAAGTTGCTCACGGCAGCGAACCCGCATCGGATCAGGGCCGTCGGTGGCCTCCACCACGGCCTGGTACTTGGCGATCGAGCGCTGATAGGTCCACGCAAATAGCTCAGCAGCCAGCGTGACATTGCACTGTTCATAGACGCCGATCATCGCCAGCGCGTAATCGGCTTGTTGCACATCGAGACACGACAGGGGCGCGCAGTCGGCTGGCTTACGGCTCCATCTGAATCGGGTTACGCAGCACCCCCACGCCCGAGATATCGATTTCGACCGTGTCGCCCGGACGCAGCCACAGCGGGGGCTTACGCGCAAACCCAACCCCTTCCGGCGTCCCCGTGGCGATGACATCGCCGGGTAACAGCGGGGTGAAGCTCGACACATATTCAATGATCGCAGGGACATCGAAAATCATGTCATCGATGCCACGGTGCTGCACCTCTCGGCCGTTGACTCGCGTGGTGAGGGTGAGTTTGCTCGGATCAGGAATCTCATCGGCAGTGGCGATCCAGGGGCCGAAACCCCCAGTCAATGGAAAGTTCTTGCCCGCAGTGACCGAATGCTTGAACTGCACATCACGAATCGAACCATCGTTGAAGCAGGCATAGCCAAAGACATGCGAGAGCGCCTGCGCCCGCGCGATGCGTCGACCGCCACGGCCAATCACAATGGCGAGCTCACCTTCATAATCAAAATCACCCGACTGATGCGGACGCAGCATGGGTGCGCCGGAGGCCACCAACGTATTGGTGAGGCGCGAAAACAGCGACGGAAAGACGGGAATGTCGAACCCGCCTTCGGCGGCGTGGGCACGGTAGTTCAACCCAATACAGATGATCTTGTCCGGGTTGGGAATCGGTGGCAGCAGCGTCACTGCGTCGAGTCGGTGATCAGGGGCTCCGCCCGGTGCCACCAAGCCTTGGAGGGCGCCGGCCGTGATCGCGCTGCGCAGATCAGCGTAGCGCCCACCGAGGCGTTGCTTCAGGTCGTAGACGCCCTCGCCCACCACCACGCCGAAGCTCGCATCCCCGGCGATCGTGTAACTAATGAGTTTCATGACCCAATCCCCAACTTACGAGCCGCCTAGCGCCGATCGGGCTTGCGTGCCGCCACGGCCTGCTCTGCCTTATCAACGAGGTCCTTGCCGATCTCGGCTTTCCAGCGTGCGTAGATGCGGCGCGTGGCAATCACAAATTGCTCGCGCTCAGCCGCGCTCAGACGCGACACTTTCACGCCCTGCGCCGCCACTTTCTGCCATTCGGGCTGCTCGGACTCGGTCAGTCCGGCACGCGCCAGTTGCACTTCGCGACGTCCGGCCTCGATCGCCGCGGCGCGCACAATATCGCGGTCGGCCGCAGTCCAGCTTGTCCACACCTCGCGATTGACCACGAAGATCAGGGGATCGGCCACATAGCCCCACAGGGTGACAAATTTCTGGCCCACCTGATGCAGCTTCGCCGCCGTGAAAATCGACACCGGATTCTCCTGGCCGTCGACCGCACCAGAGGCCAGTGCCGGTTGCGCATCGGCCCAGCTCATCTGCACCGGATTGGCACCGAGCGCACTCATGGTGTCCAGAAACAGGGGCGAGCCCACCACGCGCAGCTTCATGCCTTTCATATCGGCAGGCAGACGCACCTCGTGACGCGAATTGCTCAGTTCACGAAACCCGTTCTCACCCCAGGCAAGCGGCACCACACCAGACTTTTCCAGAATGGCGAACAGGTCATCGGCCACCGGACCATGGGTGAGCGCATCGATCGCGGCGTAATCGGGCATCAGGAACGGCAGCGAATACAGATTGAGTGCCTTTACCTGCGGCGACCAGTTGATCGTGGATCCGATCGCCATATCAATCACGCCCTGGCGAATCGCGGTGAATTCCCGCGTCTGATCACCGCCGACCAGAGACACGCCAGGATAGACCTTGATGTTGATACGGCCGGCCGTGCGCTCGCGCACGAGGTCGGCCCAAATGTCAGCGCCCTTCCCCCAGGGAAATGCCGAAGGCACCACGGTGGAGAGCCGGTACTCGGCCTTGTAGCTCTGTGCGAATGCCGAGGCGGCCAAAAAGCTGGCTGCCACAATCAACAACAGCAGCCGCATGCGCTCTGCGACTGCGGCCACGGTCCGCGCAAGGGTCCAACCAAGCGCGGGCAACGGGCTGTCCGAACGGCGCATCGGGTAAGTAGCGACTCTGCCAATACGCGGCAGGCCGTTGCAAGTCAGCCGGGTGATCATGCGTGTCTCCAGACAGATTTTTTATCTAACGCACCGATCATAACCCGAGCTGGCGCGGTAGCCATAGTGCCAGATCAGGCACCGCCACAACGGCCACCAGCACGAGCATCATGGCAAAGATCAGCCAGCCCACCCAGGGTAGCGTCTGCTCCATGCGCACCCCGGCGATCCTGCATGACACCATCAGATTGACCGCCATCGGCGGGGTGAACTGACCGACTGCGATCTTCAGGGTGAGCAGCACACCAAACCAGACCGGGTCCCAGTGATAGATCTGCGCCACCGGCATCAGCAAGGGCACGAAGATCAGGAAGATCGACACGCCATCGAGAAACATTCCGACCACGATCAGGAGCACGATCAGCGCTGACAGCACGCCATATTCACCCATGCCCGAATTGACAATCGCGCGTGTAAACGGATCGGCCACCCCGAGCGTGCTCACCGCGTAGGCAAAGATCGACGCAAGGCCGATCACCAGCAGGATGATGCCGGAGAGTTCGGCCGCCTCGCGAAAGATCGGATACAGGTCACGCAGGCCGATGGTGCGATGGACCACCATGCCGACAAACAGGCCATACACCGCCGCCACCACAGCCGATTCAGTCGGCGTGAACCAGCCGGCGCGCATGCCGCCCAGGATGAGCACAGGTGCGGCCAACCCCCAGATCGCCTCACGCAGGCTGCGCCAGAACGCTGGCCGGGGAATATCGCGCTCAATCGCGCCAAAGCCGTGGTGGCGCGAAATCCACACCGCCGGCACGATCAAGGCAACGCCGGCGAGAATGCCCGGGATCATGCCGGCGGCAAACAGAGCCGGCACCGAGGCCCCGGGCACCAGAACGCTGTAGACGATAAAGGCGATGGACGGCGGAATGAGGATATCGGTTGCCGCAGCCGCACCGACCACACTCGCACTGAACGCTGCCGGGTAGCCAGCCTTGGACATGGCCGCCACCATCACGCCACCGACGGCCGCTGCATTGGCCGGGCCTGAGCCCGAGATGCCCCCGAGCAGCATCGCCACACTGATCGCCACCAGCGGCAACATGCCCGGGCCGCGTCCAACGATGGCCACCGCAAAATTCACCAGTCGCAGCGCCACCCCCGATCGATCAAAAATCGAACCGACCAGCACAAACATCGGCAGGGCAAGCAACGGGTACTTGGTAAGCGATGCGTACAGATTCTGTGGTGCGGCAAGCAGCCCCCAGAGTTGCGAGTCCAGATTGGACATCACGATGGCCACCACACCGCCCGCGCCCAGCGCCACGCCTATGGGCACACCGGCGAGCATCAGCAGGATGAACAGTCCGAATAAGACCGCGATGCTCATCGCGTGCGCCGCCATTCCGTCTTCCAGCGTCCGGCTGCGCGGCGCGCAATGGCAGCGCACAAGATCGGCAACCAGATGGAATACAGCCACTTGGGCAGACCGATGCCGGGGGATGTCTCTTCGAAGCGATACTCGTCATAGGCCGTACGCGCGGCGAGCAAGGCGAGCAGCATGAATAACAGCCATGTCGCGCCGGCAGACACCAGGGCAAGCCGCCGCTGGCGTGCCGCGCTGCCGCCGGCAAAGAAATTCTCGATCCGGATATGCTGATCACGCGCGCACGCTGCTGCTGCGGCAATGAGCGTCATTAAAAGCATGAGAACGCTTGAGATTTCTTCGGTCCAGGCAAACGACTGATCGGTGAAGTAGCGCACCAGCACGTTGGCAAAGGTGATGAGCATGAGCAGCGCCATCGCGATCACTGCGAGGTGATCTTCAATGAGTGGCCGAACTGATGTCGCGCCCGATTGCGCCAGGAGATCAAGCAGGGATTCGTCTTGGCCGTTCCCTGGTCGGGCATCGGTGCCCTCTCGCGTGCCCTCTCGCGTGCCCTCTCGCGTGTCCTCTCGCGCGTCCTCTCGCGTGCCCGCCATCAGAGACCCAGCCACTGTTCGATCGCGCTCACCACGCGATCGGCGGTCAGCATGGATACGGCTTCAAGCGGTGGCGAGTAACCGACCGGAATCCGCGGTGCGCCCAGCCGGCGCAGCTTGACCTCTGGATGAGCCTCGGCCACCGTGGCCACCACTTCGGCGCCGAACCCGGCCACCTGCACGGCTTCATGCACAACGAGCAAGCGACCCGTCCGTTGTGCCGATTCGATGACAGCTTGCTTGTCCCACGGCCACAACGATTGCAGGTCGATCACCTCAACCGACACGCCACGGCCCTCAAGCTGCTCGGCCGCCAGCACGCAGTGTTGCAGGCCACGTGACCAGGTGCAGACGGTGAGATCGCTGCCGCTACGTGCCGTGTGCGCAACACCGATGCGCCCGGCGTGCGCGATCGCGGAATGATCATGCAAAGGAACCGGGCCGCGCAGTGTCCACAGCTCCTTGTGTTCGATGAACACTACCGGATCAGCCGATTCAATGGCGGTGCGCAACAGCGCGTAATGCGCCAGCGGCGTGGCAGGCATCACCACGGTCAGGCCGGGAATATGGGCAAACCAGCTCTCCAGCGACTGCGAGTGCTGCGCTGCCGCCCCGGACCAGATGCCGCCTGGCAAGCGGATCACCAGAGGCACGCGCGCCTGACCGCCGAGCATGAAGCGCGCCTTGGCTGCCTGATTGACGATTTCATCCATGGCACACAGCGCGAAATCAACCACCCGCAGCTCCACCACCGGACGCAGGCCGGCCAGCGCCATGCCCACCGCTGCCCCCATGATGGTTGACTCGGAGATCGGCGTATCGATCACCCGCTGCGCGCCAAACTCTGCGAGCAAGCCGCGATATTGCGCAAACACACCACCGCGACCGATGTCCTCGCCCAGGGTCACCACTGAGGGATCGGCGCGCATGGCATCGGCTAGAGCACGGGCGGCGGCCTCGGCGCAGCTCAGGTCTACAGACTGCTCCACTCCGGTGGCGCCGCTCGTCGCATTGCCCGCGGCAGGCGCCGAGCGCACGACGCCGCCAACCGTCCGATCACTCATCGCCACACTCCGCCACCACTGTCCTGCACATCCTCAAATGCCGCCGCTGCGTCTGGCCAGGGCGATGCCAGCGCGCGTTGCATCGCGTGCTCGATCTGCTCGCGTACATGCCGCTTGATCTCATCGAGTGAGGCGATCTCGCTCGGTCCAGGGCCTGTCGCAGCAGCACGTGCTGCAGACTCGCTGCCGATGCGTGAATCCGGTTTGCTCGCATGGGCACTCGCCACGCAACCGCGTTCCATCAACACCCGCTCGGTGAGTTCGATCGGATCGTGTTCAAGTGCGCGATCGAGTTCACGCGGATCACGATAGCTCGCCGGATCCACCGAGACATGGCCTTTGAATCGGTACGTAATGGCATGCAACAGACGCGGTCCGCCGCCAGCGCGCACCTGACTCGCCAGTTCCGCGGCGGCTCGCGCCACGGCAATGACGTCGTTGCCATCGCACACCTGAGTGGCAATGCCCAGCGCGCGGGCGCGCGCCGCAGCCCCCTCACCGGCCGTCATATCGGCACTGCGGGTCGTGGCCGAATAGCGATTGTCCTCACAGACAAAGAGCACCGGCAGTTGAAACACCTGAGCCCAGTTGAGACCTTCCAGAAACGGGCCGCGATTGATGGCCCCGTCGCCAAAGAAACACGCCACGATGCGCGATTCACCACGCAGCTTGAAGGCCTGCGCCGCACCCACCGCAATCGGTATGCCGGCTGCCACGACACCATTGGAGCCGAGCATGCCGACTGAGAAATCGGCGATATGCATCGAGCCGCCCTTGCCCGCGTTATAGCCATCGGCGCGCCCGAGCAGTTCGGCAAACATCCGCCAGGGGTCGGCACCCTTGGCAATGCAATGCCCATGGCCGCGATGAGTGGATGTGATCGCATCATCGGCGTGCAGACTCGCGCAGACGCCTACCGCCACCGCCTCCTGACCATGCGACAGATGCAGCGGGCCGCGCACTGGCGCCGGTGCGGCTGAGGTCGCCTGACCAAACGCTGACGTCCCGCCCTGACTCGCCTGATCAGCCAGGTCCTCAAACGCACGAATGCGCAGCATCACCCGATAGAGCTCAAGCAACTGCTCAGTCGACATGGATGTACTCAATGCTGCCGCCTCACTCAATGTCCTCCCCTCACACTCACAGGCTTGGCCGATTTCCATTTTTCGCGCCCGGACCACGCCAACACATCGACATCCTCATGCGGCCTTGCTCTCCTCACGCAGCGCATTGGCAAGCGATTCGGCCAACGCACTCACCTGTGCCGCATCCTCACCTTCGACCATGACGCGCAACACCGGTTCAGTGCCCGAGGGCCGCAGCAGGATTCGCCCGCTCGTTCCCAGCTGCGTCTGTGCCGCGTCCCGCGCCGCCAGCACGCGTGGCCGTGCAAGCAGTTCTGCCGGCCGATCAACGCGCAGGTTCACCAGCTTCTGCGGATACAGGCGCAGCGGTGCACAGGCCTGTGCAAGCGTTTGACCGGAACGGCTGAGCGCCGCGAGCACCTGCAGTGCCGACACGATGCCATCACCGGTGCTGTGCCGGTCAAGACAAATGATGTGGCCCGAGTTCTCGCCACCAAAGAGCCAGCCGCGCTGCTGCATGAGTTCCAGTACATAGCGATCGCCCACCTTGGCACGCTCAAACGGAATCGATAGATCGGCAAGCACGCGCTCCAGCGCAAAGTTGGTCATCAGCGTGCCCGCCACACCACGCACCGGCTCGTGTTGATGACGCTCACGCACGATCACATGCAGCAACTCATCGCCATCACGCAGCACCCCGTTGCCATCGACCATGATCAGGCGGTCGCCATCCCCATCCAGGGCAATGCCAAGGTCGGCCTTGTCTGCCAGCACGCGCTCGCGCAGGGCTTGCGGCGCAGTGGCACCACAGGCCTCATTGATGTTAAATCCATCGGGTCGATCGCCCATGGCAATCACTTCGGCACCGAGTTCGTGCAGCACTTTGGGCGCAATGTGATACGCCGCCCCATTGGCCGAATCAATCACGATGCGCATACCACGCAGATCGAGTGCCGACGGAAAGGTGCTTTTACAGAATTCGATATAGCGCCCTTGCGCGTCATCGATGCGCCGGGCCTTGCCCAGTTCGCGCGAGGTGCGGCACTGCATCGGCTGCTCGAGCGCCTGTTCGATCGACTGCTCGAGGGCATCGTCGAGCTTGCCGCCGTGGGCACCAAAGAATTTGACGCCGTTATCTTCAAACGCGTTGTGCGAGGCACTGATCACAATGCCCGCCTGCAAACGCAATGCACGCGTGAGATAGGCCACCCCTGGTGTGGGCAGTGGTCCGCACAACAGCACATCGACGCCGGCAGCCGACAGACCACACTCAAGGGCGGCCTCGAACATATAGCCCGACACCCGGGTATCTTTACCGATCAGCACTCGCGGCCGCTCGGCACGAACACGGCCAGATCCAGCGAGCACCTCGCCCACCGCAAAGCCCAGGCGCATCATGAATTCAGGCACGATCGGGTAGACCCCAACCCGGCCGCGCACCCCATCGGTTCCAAAGTAGTGACGTGCCATGGCGTTTGTCAGTTGAGTGCCTTGATTGCGGCACTCTTGTGCCTCGTTGGCAGCACGGCGAGTGCCGGTTCGGTTTTTGTGGTCGGCAGCACGGCGAGTGCCGGTTCGGTTTTTGTGCCTTGTCGAGGGTACGTTAGTGCCTGTTCGGTGAGTGCTCGCTGGTTGCCGCCCATATCGCCAATACATCGCGGGTGGCAGCAACATCGTGCACGCGCAGGATTCTAGCCCCCCGCTGGACCGCGATCAAAGCGGCGGCGAGGCTGCCGGGCAATCGATCGCCCACCGCGCGCCCGGTCACAGCGCCAATCGTTGACTTGCGCGACAGACCCGCAAGCAGCGCGAATCCAAGATCAGCCAGCACCGACTGGTGTGCGAGCAAGGTCAGGTTGTGATCAACCGTCTTGCCAAACCCATAGCCCGGGTCGACCACGATGCGCGTACGTTCAACGCCCGCGGCAAGACAGGCGTCGGCCCGTTCGCGCAAGAAAGCGCCTACCTCGCGCACCACGTCATCATAGTGCGGCGCACGCTGCATCGTGCGCGGTTCACCCTGCATGTGCATCAGACATACCGCAGCACCACTGGTGGCAATCAGATCCAGGGCACCGGGTTCGCGCAGGGCCTGGATGTCATTGATCATGACAGCGCCCGCGTCGATCACGGCACGCATCACCACCGGCTTGGTGGTGTCGACCGACAGTGGGCAGCCGGTTGGCACCAGCGCTTCCAGCACCGGCATCAGGCGGTCGATTTCTTCGGCAGCACTGACTGGCTGAGCGCCGGGCCGTGAGGATTCGGCACCGAGGTCAATCAGATCGGCCCCTTCCTGGATCAGCTTCTGGGCATGGTCAATCGCCGCACGCGGCGCCCAATGGCGACCCTGATCAGAAAACGAGTCGGGTGTGAGATTGACTATCCCCATCACCAGCGGACGATCAAGCGACAGATCGAAACGACCCGCACGCAGTCTCATTGAAGCAACTACGCGCCGCCCCGCTCAGGCGGTGGCCGGTTCCGCTGCCCCGGGTGGACCATCATGCCGCGGTGGGCGAGGAATCTTGGTGGTCGATGCTTTCGGCGCGCGTGGCGGCTTGCCGGCCATGATGTCATCGATCTGCTCGGCGTCGATGGTCTCGAATTCAAGCAGCACCTGAGCCATTGCCTCGACCGATTCACGATGCTCTTCGATCACCTTGCGCGCCAGCGCGTACTGCACATCGATGATGCGGCGTATCTCGGAGTCAACCTTCTGCATGGTCGCCTCGGACATGTTCTTGTGCGTGGTCACCGAGCGGCCAAGGAACACTTCGCCCTCGTTCTCGGCATAAACCATGGGCCCAAGCGCCTCTGACATGCCATAGCGGGTGACCATGTCGCGTGCCATCTGCGTGGCACGCTCGAAATCATTCGACGCACCGGTCGTCATCTGATTCATGAACACCTCCTCGGCGATACGGCCACCGAAGAGCACCGCAATGCGCGACATCAGATACTCACGATCGTAGGCGTAGCGATCCTGCTCGGGCAGTTGCATGGTGACTCCAAGGGCACGACCACGCGGAATGATGGTGACCTTGTGCACCGGATCGCTCTTGGGCATCAGTTTGGCAACCACCGCGTGACCTGACTCGTGATAGGCCGTGGTGCGACGCTCTTCTTCGCTCATCACCATCGAGCGGCGCTCCGCGCCCATCATGATCTTGTCCTTGGCGCGCTCGAAATCCTCCATGTCGACCAGGCGCTTGCTCTGGCGTGCGGCAAAGAGCGCCGCCTCGTTCACGAGATTTGCCAGGTCAGCTCCGGAGAACCCGGGGGTACCACGCGCAATGATGTCGGCCTTAACGTCAGGTGCCAGCGGGACTTTGCGCATGTGCACCAGCAGAATCTGTTCGCGTCCGCGAATGTCAGGCAGGGGCACCACCACCTGACGGTCAAAGCGCCCCGGGCGCAGCAACGCCGGATCGAGCACATCGGGCCGGTTGGTGGCCGCGATCACGATGACGCCGGTGGTCGCCTCGAAACCGTCCATCTCGACCAGCAACTGGTTGAGGGTCTGTTCGCGCTCATCGTTACCGCCGCCAAGACCGGCACCGCGCTGGCGGCCGACCGCATCGATTTCATCGATGAAAACGATACAGGGGGCCTGCTTTTTTGCCTGCTCGAACATGTCGCGCACACGGGCCGCACCCACCCCGACAAACATTTCGACAAAGTCCGAGCCTGAGATGGAGAAAAACGGCACCTTCGCCTCACCGGCGATCGCGCGAGCGAGCAGGGTTTTACCGGTACCGGGTGAGCCCACCATCAGCACGCCCTTGGGGATACGTCCACCCAGTTTCTGGAACTTGGTTGGATCGCGCAGAAAGTCGACCAGTTCGGAGACGTCTTCTTTGGCCTCGTCGCAGCCGGCCACATCGGCGAAAGTCACCGTGTTGTTGGATTCATCGAGCATGCGGGCGCGCGATTTGCCAAAAGAGAAGGCACCGCCACGGCCACCGCCTTGCATCTGGCGCATGAAAAACACCCACACGCCGATCAGCAACAGCATCGGAAACCAGGAAATAAAAATCTGCACCAGAGTCGATTGCTCTTCCTCGGGCTTGGCCATCACCAGCACCCCGCCTTGAGCAGATCGCTCACCATCCACAGATCCGGTGGCGCGTAGACCGTGACCACCTTGTCATCGGCGGTGCGCGCGGTGATCTTGCGCCCTTCGATCGTGGCGCTCTTGATCCGCCCGGCGCGCGCATCTTCGATGAAAGCTGAATAGGGAACCGCCGTGCCGGTCTGGTGGTTGGTCACCTGCTGCACCACCGTCATCAATACGAGCCCGATGACCAGCCAGATCACCAGATGCTTTACGAGATTGTTCAAGAGGATTCCTCCGGGTGGCTACGACAGTAGCCGGGCAACAGGTAATGGGCTGATTCTAAACCCAATCCACATGGGGACGACGAACACGGATTCAAGCCCTGCGGTGCTCATGTCGCGAAATGTCACACTCACCGCACACCGCGCGCCACCGCGAAGGTCTCGCTCGACCGGCCGCGCGACGCATCGGGCTTGCGCAGCGCCACACTTTTGAATGCAGCGCGCAATTGCCTGACGCAGTCCTCAAACCCGACGCCCTGGAACATCTTGACCACCAGCACCCCCTCGGGCTTGAGCCAGCGCAGTGATTGCTCGATTGCGAGCTCCACCAGACCGGCCTGGCGCGCCGAGTCAGCCGCCGCGATGCCGCTGATATTGGGGGCCATGTCAGAGAGCACCAGATCGACCGCCAACCCGCCCAGCGCCTCATCCATCTGCGCAATCACCGGGTCGGTGGTGATGTCACCGCGCAATATGGTGACATTCACAATCGGATCAATCGGTAACAAGTCTACCGCCACCACGCGGCCGGTCGCGCCCACCCGGGTGGCAGCCACCTGGCTCCAACTGCCCGGTGCGGCACCCAGATCCACCACCACCGCACCGGCCCGGAACAGCCGATCGCGTTGATCCAGTTCGAGAATCTTGTAGGCGGCGCGTGATCGATAGCCGTCTTTCTTCGCTTGCAGCACAAACGGATCGGCGACATGCTCGTCCATCCAGCGCTGGCCGCGTACCCGCTGACTGCCGCCTTTACCGACGGTTTTGCTGGTCGATTTTGTGGTGCTCATCGAGGCATGCTCAGGTTGCGGCGGTACAATGCGTCATGCTGAATCCGACTGAACGTAAGGCTCTGCGCGCGCGTGCCCACGCGCTCGACCCGGTGATCATGGTGGGTAGTGCCGGGCTTGCCCCCGCGGTGCTCGCCGAAATCGGGCGGGCACTCGATCACCATGAACTGATCAAGATTCGCGTGCTTGCGGCCGATCGCGATGAACGCGAACACATGCTGCTCGATGTGTGCCAGGCCACTGGCGCTGAAGCGATCCAGCACCTGGGACGCATGCTGATTGTGTTCCGCCCGCGCCCGCTGGACGCGCCCGAAGTGCCAGCGACCGCCGCTGCCGACAGGCCCAAACCATCGAGCAAGGGCGGCGCGCGCGAGGCGGACCGGGCCGGCGCACCGCGTACGGTCGCCCGTTCGGGACGCCGAACCCAGGCACGTGCGACTCGAGCTCCTGCGCCTACTCGTAGCGCACGTCGATGATTTCGTATTCGCGTTTGCCACCGGGGGCCTGAACTTCGGCCGCATCGCCCGATGATTTACCGATCAGGCTGCGCGAGAGCGGCGATATCACCGAAATTTTGCCGGCCTTGATATCGGCCTCGTCCTCACCGACGATCTGATAGGTCAGATGCTCGCCGGTAGACAGGTCCTCAATCTCGACGGTGGCGCCAAACACGCAGCGTCCGTCGGTATCGAGCAACAGGGGGTCGATCACCTGGGCATTGCCCAGTTTCGACTCAACCTCGATGATGCGCCCTTCGATGAAGCTTTGACGCTCCTTGGCCGCATCGTATTCGGCATTTTCCGACAGGTCGCCCTGCGCGCGCGCTTCGGCAATTGCCTGGATGACGGCTGGCCGCTCGACCGTTTTCAGTCGCTGCAATTCTGCCCGTAACAGTTCGGCGCCACGCTTGGTCAGCGGATACTTGTTGCTCATAGGGGAGTAGCCAAAAAGGCCCGAGAGTAGGCGCCGCAGTATACGGCAATCAGCCCCTAGCCATGGCCGATAACGCCGCCGGCACCGGCCGGTGACAATACCGCCTGCAAGCTATAGGGCACGAGTTCACCGTCATGGCGCAAGCCTGCCACGGCGGCCCGCGCGCCGGCGATGGTGGTGAAATAGGGAATCCGGCGCTGGATCGCGGTAGTCCGCAGTGAGCGCGAGTCGTGCACTGCGCCGCGCCGCGACTCGGTGGTGTTGACCACCAGATGAATGCGGCCATCGACCATCAAATCGAGGATGTGCGGACGTGCCTCGGTGGCCTTGTTCACCACCGTGACGGCAAGTCCCTGGGCCTTGATGACCGCCGCGGTGCCAGCGGTGGCCACCAGTTCAAAACCTAATTCAGCCAAATCACGGGCCACCGCCATGGCGGCCGATTTGTCGGCATCGCGCACGCTGATAAAGGCCGATCCACCATGCGGCAGTCGATTGCCGGCGGCCAGTTGCGACTTGCGAAACGCCTCGCCAAAGCTGTAGCCCAGGCCCATCACTTCACCGGTGGATTTCATCTCCGGCCCGAGGATGGTGTCCACCCCCGGGAATTTGATGAACGGGAAGACCGATTCCTTGACCGCAAAATGGCGCGGCACGACTTCGGCCGTGATGCCCTGGCTGGCCAGGCTCTGCCCGACCATGCAACGGGCAGCCACCCGCGCCAACGCCACTCCGGTGGCTTTGGCCACAAAGGGCACGGTACGCGCGGCGCGCGGATTCACCTCGAGCACATAGACCGTGTCGCGCTGGATGGCGAACTGGACATTCATCAAGCCGACCACATTGAAGGCGCGCGCCAGAGCCACAGTCTGGCGACGGATTTCGCGTTCAATGAACGCCGACAGTGAAAACGGTGGCAGCGAGCAGGCCGAGTCGCCCGAATGCACGCCGGCCTGTTCAATATGCTCCATCACCCCGCCGATGATCACCGTTTGACCATCGCTCACCGCATCAACATCGACTTCGGTCGCATCATTCAGGAAGCGATCGAGCAGCACCGGCGAATCATTCGAGACGCGCACCGCTTCACGCATATAGCGCTCGAGCTCCGAGGCCTGATGCACGATTTCCATTGCGCGACCGCCCAGCACATAGGACGGACGCACCACCAGCGGGTAGCCGATCTCCTCGGCCGCCGCCATCGCCTGCGCCTCGGTACGCGCGGTACGGTTGGGGGGCTGGCGCAGTCCAAGGCGATGGATCAGTTGCTGGAACCGTTCGCGATCCTCGGCCATATCGATCATGTCAGGCGCAGTGCCAATGATCGGGACGCCGGCCTGGGCAAGCTCGCGCGCCAACCGCAACGGCGTCTGCCCGCCATACTGCACGATCACGCCGATGGGTTGTTCCTTATCGACGATCTCGAGCACGTCCTCGATGGTGAGCGGTTCAAAGTACAGCCGGTCGGAGGTGTCATAGTCGGTGGACACGGTCTCCGGATTACAGTTGACCATGATGGTTTCGTAGCCGTCCTCGCGCAGGGCGAGCACCGCGTGAACACAGCAATAGTCGAACTCGATGCCCTGACCAATCCGGTTCGGACCACCACCCAGCACGATGACTTTCTTGCGCTCGGTCGGCGCCGCCTCGCATTCCTCGTCATAGCTCGAATACAGGTACGCAGTGCCGGTAGCAAACTCACCGGCGCAGGTATCAACCCGCTTGTAGACCGGCCGCACGCCGAGTTGCCAGCGCCGCTCACGCACTGCCTGTGCGCGCGTACCCAATAAGCGGGCAAGTCGCGCGTCGGCAAAGCCCATGCGCTTTAGTTCATGCAGCTCAGTCGCATCAATCTGATCGAGCGTACGCCCACCCAGTGCCTGTTCGGTCTGAATGATGGCGGCGATCTGCTCAAGAAACCACGGGTCGATGGCGGTCAGCACGTGGGCCTGCTCGAGCGACATACCCTGGCGCAGCGCATCGCCCAGATACCAGATGCGCTCCGGCCCGACTACCTGCAGTTCGCTCTCGATCTGCTCGGGGTCGGTGCTGAGACTGTCAAGGCCATCGAAACCGGCTTCCAGCCCGCGCAGCGCCTTTTGAAACGATTCCAGAAAGTTGCGCCCCAGTGCCATCACCTCACCGACCGATTTCATCTGGGTCGTGAGACGCCGGTCGGCCTGCGGAAACTTCTCGAACGCAAAGCGCGGAATCTTGGTCACGACGTAATCGATGCTTGGTTCAAACGAGGCCGGCGTGCGTCCGCCGGTGATGTCGTTACGCAGCTCATCGAGCGTGTAGCCAATGGCGAGCTTGGCGGCGATGCGGGCGATCGGGAATCCGGTGGCCTTGGAGGCCAGTGCAGAAGAACGGCTCACGCGCGGATTCATCTCGATCACGATCATGCGGCCATTGGCCGGATTGATCGCAAACTGCACATTCGAGCCGCCGGTATCGACACCGATCTCGCGCAATACCGCAATCGAGGCATTGCGCATCACCTGATATTCGCGATCGCTGAGGGTCTGCGCCGGCGCCACCGTGATCGAGTCACCGGTGTGCACGCCCATCGGGTCGAGATTCTCGATCGAGCAGACGATGATGCAGTTGTCGCGGCGATCGCGCACTACTTCCATCTCGTACTCTTTCCAACCGAGGACCGATTCTTCGATCAATAGTTGCTGATTGGGCGAGGCATCCAGACCGCGCGTGCAGATCGAGACGAATTCCTCGCGATTGTAGGCAATGCCACCGCCTGATCCGCCGAGGGTAAATGAGGGCCGGATGACCGCTGGAAAGCCGATTTGCGCCTGCGCCGCGAGCGCTTCTTCCATGCCATGGGCGAGGATGGAGCGCGGGCAATCGAGCCCGATGCGCGCCATCGCCAGTTTGAACTTATCGCGATCCTCGGCCTTGTCGATGGCCTCGCGCGAGGCGCCGATCAGCTCGACACCATAGCGTTCGAGCACCCCTTCACGCGCCAGATCGAGCGCGCAATTGAGTGCGGTCTGGCCGCCCATGGTGGGCAGCAAGGCATCGGGGCGTTCGCGGGCGATGATGGATTCGACCACCTGCCAGGTGATCGGTTCGACATAGGTCGCATCGGCCATGCCCGGATCGGTCATGATCGTGGCCGGGTTGGAATTGACCAGGATCACCCGGTAGCCTTCCTCGCGCAGCGCCTTGCAGGCCTGCACCCCGGAATAATCGAATTCGCAGGCCTGGCCGATCACAATCGGACCCGCGCCGATCAGCAAAATCGAACGGATATCAGCGCGACGGGGCATCAGTTCACTCCCCGCTCGAGCCGCGCCTTGTCCATGAGCGCAACGAAATCATCGAACAAGCCGGCCACGTCATGCGGGCCGGGGCTTGCTTCCGGATGCCCCTGAAAGCTGAACGCCGGGCGATCGGTGCGCCGCACACCCTGGATGGTGTCATCGAACAAGGACCGGTGGGTCACCTCGAGCGTGGCAGGCAGCGTCTCTTCGGCGACCGCAAAACCGTGGTTCTGGCTGGAGATCAGCACGCGGCCGGTGGCCAGTTCGGCCACCGGATGATTGGCGCCGTGATGGCCGAATTTCATTTTCATGGTACGTGCGCCCGAGGCCAGAGCGAGCAACTGATGCCCCAGACAGATTCCAAAAATGGGCAATGCGGGCTGCGCGAGAAGTTCGCTGATGGCACTGATCGCGTAATCGCAGGGCTCGGGATCACCCGGACCATTGGACAGAAACACCCCATCAGGACGCAGAGCCAGCACGTCGCTTGCCGGGGTGCGAGCGGGCACGACCGTTACCGCACAGCCGCGATCAGAGAGCATGCGCAGGATGTTGCGCTTGATGCCAAAATCGTAGGCCACCACCGAGTAGCGGCGGGCAAAGGTACGCTTGGCCGCAGCGGGTGCGCGCCAGCTCAGTTCGTCATGCTCATAGGTCGTCGTGGTACTCACGACCTGAGCCAGATCCATCCCGCCCAGACCGGGAAAAGCCCGTGCTGCGGCAAGCGCGCGATCAGCATCGATCTCGCCTGCTTGCAGGCAGGCGTTCTGCGCCCCGCGTTCACGCAGAATGCGGGTCAAGCGGCGGGTATCGATACCCGCCAGGGCAACCACCCCGCGTCGGCGCAGATAGTCCCGCAAGGGTTCAATCGAGCGCCAGTTCGATGGCGTCCGCGGCACTTCACGCACGATGAGCCCGGCCAGACAGGCGAGTGAGGACTCTTCATCGTCGGGATTGACCCCAACATTGCCGATATGCGGATAGGTGAGCGTGACGATCTGGCGGCAATAGGAGGGATCGGTGAGAATCTCCTGGTAGCCGGTCAACGCGGTATTGAAGACGACCTCGCCAGTGCTCTGGCCTTCAGCGCCGATCGAAACGCCACGAAAAAGGGTGCCGTCCGCGAGAACTAGGAGGGCACTGGGCGCTTGGGGCAACTGGAACTCCGCAACCTGACAACCCGAACGGGTAAACCATTCGATTATAGCGTGAAACTCGCTAGTGCAGCCCCAGCACGTCCTGCATGTCATACAAACCAGGCGGTTGACTGGTGGCAAACTTCACCGCGCGCATCGCGCCCTGCGCGTAGGTAAGCCGGCTTGAGGAACGCACCGACAGCTCGATACGCTCACCGAGACCGGCAAACAACACCGTGTGCTCACCGACAATATCGCCGCCGCGGATGGCATGAAAACCAATGCTCATCGTGTCGCGCTCGCCGGTGACACCTTCGCGTCCATGCACTGCAACGCTTGCCAGATCACGGCCCAGTGCCTGCGCCACCGCCTCACCGAGGCGTAGTGCCGTGCCTGAGGGTGCATCGACTTTGTGCCGATGATGCGCTTCGATGATTTCAACATCGAATTGGTCACCCAGGATGCTCGCCGCCACACTGGCGAGTTTGAACAGGGCGTTTACCCCGACCGCCATGTTCGGCGCAAACACCACCGCAACATCGGCAGCCGCGTCGGCAATCTGCTGCTTTTCTTCGGCGCTGAATCCGGTGGTGCCGATCACCATGGCTTTACCCATGCGACGCACATGGGCAAGGCTTGCCAGAGTGGCCGCCGGGCGGGTGAAATCAATCAGGCAATCGGATTTTTCCAGCACCGACTCGATATCGCTTTCGAGCAGTACGCCGGTGCTGAGCCCCATCGCCTCGCCCGCATCACGCCCGAGCGCCGGATGCCCCGGCATTTCAAGCGCGGCGCTGAATGTCAACAGCGGATCAGCTAACGCCGCCTCGATCAGGGCGCGGCCCATGCGACCGGCCGCGCCGGCGATTGCGACCCGGATTGCGTCGGCCTGGCTCATCGTTGCTCCCCCGCTGGTGCCTGGTCTGCCGCCGGCGGCGCGGACGGTTGACCGGTCCTGCCAACAGGTGCGGATTCACCCGCCGCGACGGTTGCATCGGACAGGTGCGCCAACGCACCTTCAGGCAACCCTTCGCTCAGCACCTGCACCAGCAGCGCATCCTTGAAATGCAATTCGAGACGGCTCGCTTCAAGGGGCGAACTGGCAGTCTTTTGACGCCGGTAGACATAGTCCCAACGATCGGCGTGGAAGGGGTCGGTCAACAGGGGCGTGCCGAGCAGAAACCGCACTTGGTCACGGGTCATCCCGAGACGCATTTTGCTGATGCTTGATTCGTCCAAAAAATTGCCCTGCTGGATATCCATCCGATAAGGGCGAAAGACGATGCCACAACCCTCCAGCGCGCCCAGTGCGGCGCCGATCAAAATCAACAGCACCAGAATGTGCGCCCGCGAAGCGCTCGTGCGCAGGCCATTGGAAGGCATCATTGCGTGGAATCTCGTTGAAAGGGCGCAGCGCGATTGCCGCACCGGCCTGACAGAATTCAAACCGTCAGCAGAATGTGTTTATGATAGCGGAAACGTGGGTTCCCGCCCCGCTGCCAAGCCAGTTGCCGTCTTACATTCGGAATCCAGTGCCTTGTCCAACGCGACCGATCTGAAAACCATCGGCCTCAAAGCCACGCTGCCGCGGTTGCGAATTCTTGAGCTGTTCGAGAAGTCCTCGGTACGGCATTTGTCGGCCGAAGATGTCTACCGATCGCTGAGTCGCGACGGACTCGATATCGGTCTGGCCACGATTTATCGGGTGCTCACCCAGTTCGAGCAGGCTGGGCTTGTGCAGCGCCATCGATTCGAGTCGGAAAAGGCGGTCTATGAACTCAACGACTCAAATCACCATGACCATCTGGTCTGCCTGACCTGCGGTCGGGTGGAAGAGTTTGTCGACGAGGAAATTGAATCGCGTCAGGCGCGCATCGCGTCGGAGCGCGGATTTGGCATCCGCGCACATTCTCTCTACCTGTATGCCGAATGCCAGACCCCGGATTGCGCCTGGCGCATGGCCGAGGACGCCGAGCCAAGGCCGGATCTGATACGCCAGGTGTTCACCCCGGATGGCGTGACTGCCGTTCAGGCCGTGCTGCCAGCCAAGGCCTGAGTGCCGTGAGCGCTGACAGGGCCCATTTCTGACTCACGACTGAGCCTGTTGCACCCTGGCCGGCGTGTGCCAGCTGCCCCGTCCCTGATTGACTGTGCATCACTCACGTTGCGGGGCTGGTGTATGCCTGATCGGGATAGGTCTCGTAGCTCTTAACGTAGCCGCTTGCCAGATCGATATGCACGTCGCAGATCATCTGCGTGGCAATGACGAGGAAGCGGTAGGAAAATACCTCTTCGCCCTTGCCCTCAAACCGTACGATCAGGCCGGGACTGCCGAGGGCTTGCAAAACGTCCTCGCGCTTGCTGCGCCGGGGCAGCACTTTTTCCCGAAAGCTTTCGGCGCTGAGCACCTGCTCGACGTCGCGCACGCGCTCGTGGTCATCAAAGATCAGTCGATAGGTGCGCCAGGCGGCAAATCCGCCAACGTAATACCAGGCCGCCTCGCCGCTCTTCAGTGTGCGGGTCTCCGTCGGCTTGCCGGCAACCGATCGCACTTCGTCGGCTGACATTCCTGGTTGCATGCGCGACAGCTCGACGACACTGCAAGCACCCAGCACAACGCAGAACGCGAGTGCAACAAGGCGGGAAACCAGGCTTTGCCGGTCAATCCACATTGCAGGCGATTGAAATGGGTTCATTGCTTCCTCCCTTCAGGAACAGGCTGGCAAGTGCACATAGTATGCGGTCAGCGCGCGCCCGCGCGAGAGGGATGCACTTGCCGGCACGGCGCGCCGCCACCTATGCGGTGAGCGCGCGCCCGCGCGAGAGGGTGCCAGCATGGGCACACGATATGTCGCGTCAGTTACACTTCAATCAAGGTTCATCAGGAAGCCTGCCATGACACAACAAGACCGTCGCGCCGTTTCAATTCAAGAACCGCTCAGACAAGCAGCGCCAAACTTTGAGCGTCGCCGTCTGCTCGGCGCCGCGCTGGCTGGCGGTCTCGGGTTCGCTGGCGCCGGCACCCTGCCCGGTTGCAGCGTGATGGCACCGGCGCGTACGCCGACACCCAGAGAACCCACGTTCACGATACGCAATGCGGTTGTGGTCAGCATGGACCGAAGCGTTGGCGATTTTGCCGCCGCCGATGTGGTGGTCCGTGATGGGATCATTGAGGCGGTCGGGCCAGGCGCGGCATCCGGCCGCAACGGCCCTGTGCTCGATGGCAGCGGCATGATCGTGATGCCCGGCTTCGTTGAAACCCACTGGCACGTATGGAGCTCGGTCACGCGCAACATGCTGCGCGATGGCGTCGAGTACTTCCCGCTCAAGAATGCGCTCATGCCGCATTTCACTCCCGAGGACTATTCAATCGGCAATCGCCTCGGTTTGGCCGAGGCGGCAGCAGCAGGCCTCACCACGGTCAACAATTTCGCTCACAGCACCCGTACACCCGCCCACGTCGATGCTGAGCTCGCAGCGATGGCGGCAAGCGGTCTGCGCGGGCGCTATTCCTACGGCAACCGCGACCCCATGCCCAACGAGGAGGTGATGCCCATTGACGACGTGCTGCGCGTCCAGCGTGAATGGTTCGGTCCGACCTCACCCAAGGCAGGTGCCCTGCTGCAACTGGGCGTGGCGCCGCGCGGACCGGCGCTTTCAACACCGGCGGTCTATGCCATTGAGTATCGCGCGGCGTTGGCCGCGAAGCTTCCGGTGGTCGTTCACACCGGACAATCGCGCTTTGCCTATGTATCAGCGGCCAAGCTGCACGCCGATGGGCTGATCGCATCGGATACGGTACTCGTGCATGCCCTGATGCAGACCGAGGCCGATCGCGCGGCGATTCGCGCGGTCGGTGCGTCGGTGAGCTTTGCACCGCAATCGGAACTGAGGCTGCAGGGCGAAGGTGACTTTCGTGCACAGGTGCTGCACATGAAGGCAGAGGGCATCAATGTCTGCCTGTCCCTCGATGCAACGACCCTTGCAAGCGTATCGATGTTCGACCAGATGAGCACGGTCTGGTATCTCGGTGTGCCCTGGCGTGGCACTGCCACCGAAAAGCTGGCGCGCATCAGCTTTCGCGATTGCCTTGAAATGGCCACCATCAATGGCGCTCGCGCATTGGGTATCGCCGATCGCGTCGGCTCGCTCACCCCGGGCAAGCGGGCCGACCTGTTGATGATCCGCGCCACCGACCTCAACATGGTGCCGGCTGCCAATGTCTACTCGGCACTGGTGCGCGCTGCCACCGTCGCCAACATCGATAGCGTGGTGGTCGATGGACATTTTGTGAAGCATGGCGGTCGACTCGTTGGCATCGACACCGTGGCACTGGCGCGGGAGGCCGCAACGTCGCTGCATCAGATTCGCAGCCGTGCCGGCGGCGCGTGGGCACCTGAGTCAGCGGCGCCCGGCACCTACTGATCGGGCGCGCGGAAACGGGAACGGTCGATGACTACCCAGCCTGGCCCGCGCTGGCAGGACGCGGTCCTGGCGATCGTTCCTAGAATAAATGCAGCGCCAGAGGTGCGAAGAATCCGATCGCGCAAAAGGCAATGCCCGTGATCCCCAACACCCCGACAATCCAGAGCAGGAACGTGGCACCGGTGATGATCTGTGCCGAGGCCAGCACCACGGCGATCTGCAGCGCCGCCGAGGCAAGCTCAAACTGGTGATAGGCCGCCAGGGAATGATCGCGGCTCTCTTCGGCTGCCTTGGCACGCGCCATCAGCTCTTTGCGCCCCTCGCCCGTTGCGGGTTCCGACTCATAACGAGCAATGGTCTCGGCCCACTTCCCCAACTGCCCCTCGATCGCCTCCTTCGCCTCCGCGGCAGTCGTGCTCATTGACTGGATCTTGAGCGTGTCGCTGGCCACTTTGAGGGTGGTCTGTCGCAAGGTCTTTGCCTGGTAGAAGCCCCACAGATTCGATGCCTCCACATTGGCGCTCAACGCTTCGGTCTGGGCACCCTTGCCCAGCGTCTCGGAGATCGATAGACACAAGGCGAGAACTGCGATGATGAGTGCCGTGCGACGATTGCGGCCGGAGTGACCTTCACCAGCCTCGGTGCTCACTTCAATCTCCATGAAAGGCTCCTCCAAAAGCCGCGGATTATGCCCGATCCCGATATCAGGTGAGCAATCACCGGCGCCTCACCTGCGTTCCAGTGCGACAGGGACCGTCTCGGCGTTCGCCCCTCCGGACATAAGCTGACCGGCAAACGGCACCAGCGCGAGCGGTATCATGACCACCCTGCCCAACCCACACCGCCGATTGAACGGGATACCCCGGCGCTCGACCGTGTCCTTTCTGGTGTTTCGTTCCATGAATGCTTTCATACCGTATGGTGCCTATTGGTCCACGCCGTTTGCCCGCTGGCAAGGTGCCTTTGCGCATCTGCACCCGCTTGAATTTGGCGCCTGGGTCGCCAAACAGGAGCTGGCAACACGAAACATTGACCCGAGCATACTCGACTGGGGTGTGCTTGGCACCACGGTACCCTCTCGCAGCAGCTTCTATGGACTGCCCTGGGTGACCGGTTTGCTCGGCGCGCCGCAGGTAACCGGCCCCACCATCAATCAGGCCTGCGCCACCTCGGTACAGTTACTCAATATGGCGGCGCGCGAGGTCGATGGCGGTGCGGCCACGGTTGCACTGGCGATCAGCGCCGACAAGTGCTCGAACGGGCCGCACTTGTACTTTCCTGCCCCGGGCGGACCCGGTGGCACCGGCGAACACGAAGACTGGGTACTCGATAATTTTTCCAACGATCCGCTGGGCCATCATGCCATGGTGGATACCGCCGAAAACGTCGCCCGCAAATACGGCATTTCGCGCGACGAGCAGGACGAGGTGGCCCTCATGCGCTATGCGCAATACGCTGCGGCCTGTGCCAACGATCACGCGTTTCACCGGCGCTATATGAGTCTGCCCTTTGCGGTACCCGATAGCAGGCTGCGCAAAACGCAATCCATGCTGGACGGTGATGAGGGTATTCATGCCACCACCCGCGAAGGTCTGGCGACACTGAAACCAGTGCGCGAGGGCGGCTCAGTCACCTTTGGCTCGCAAACCCACCCGGCCGATGGCAGCGCAGCCACAATCGTCACCACTCGGGATCGTGCACGCGAACTCGCAGCGGATGCCGGCATCGAGATTGAACTACGTGGCTTCGGACTGTCGCGCACCACGCTCGCCCACATGCCCGAGGCCCCGGTGGGTGCCGCACGCCGGGCACTGCAGGCCGCCGGCATCGGCATCGCCCAGATTGATTGCGTGAAATCACACAACCCGTTCACGGTGAATGACATCTGTTTTGCCCGCGAGACCGGTTATGACATCGCACGGATGAACAACTATGGCTGCTCGCTGGTATGGGGCCATCCGCAAGGCCCCACCGGCCTGCGTGCGATCATCGAGCTGATCGAAGAGCTGGTGATCCGCGGCGGCGGCGTGGGGCTGTTTCATGGTTGCGCAGCCGGGGACAGCGCAATGGCAGCGGTTGTTCAGGTTACCGACATGAAAGCGCGCTGATTCTGTTGCGGGATTGCCTCGCCGCGCGCCCGCCGGGACTTGAATTCGATTCACGTTTGGCACGCGAATGCCTGCCGATACAATCTGTTACATTCAAGCCTCACGCGGCATTCCGGGGCTTACCAAGTCGAATTCCTGCTTTATGATCAGGCACCTACCGGCTTGAGATCGAACAGGATCGAGATGGGCGCCGCATCACAGAGGGATTCAAAATCAACGGGATAAGCCTCAATGGAGGTCGGCACGCCTTCCTGCTGCTGCACGGACTGTATAGCAGCCCGCAGGAGATGCACTTTGTTGGGCGCAAGCTCAACCAGGCGGGCTATAGCATATCCATTCCCTACATCCGCGGCTGCGGTGTTGCCGACAGCACTGGCCGCGCATGGCGCACGACCTGGGAGGACTGGTCTGATCAGGTTGAAACGCACTTTGAGACCCTGCGCGCCGAATACGACTCGGTGAGCGTGGCTGGGGTTTGCGTCGGGGCCGACCTCGCACTCGCACTGGCGATCAAGCGCAGCGCCGACATTCACAGCCTGTGTCTGTATTCCACGACCCTTTACTACGACGGCTGGAACATCACCCGATTGCGGCTCGTTCGCGCACTCGCCTACTACACGCCGCTTCGCTACGTGATGTATTTCCACGAACGGCCACCCTACGGGCTGAAGGATGGCCGGGTTCGCCAGTGGATCGCGGCGCAAATGAAAAATAGCGGGAAAAGCGCGGCAGGCGCATCCAAATTGTCAATGGTCGGGGTATATCAGACCGAGCGTATGATGCGTCACTTGCGCGCCCACATGAACCAGATCACGGTGCCCACGTTGATCCTGCATGCGCGCGAGGACGACACCAGCAGCCTGCGCAGCGCCTATTGCGTCGAACAACGTATCGCCTCAGCAATCAAGCGCTTGGTGATTCTTGAGAATAGTTATCACATCATCACGATGGATAACGACAAGGATCTTGTTGTACAAGAAACACTGGACTTTGTGCGGCAGCGTTGCGAACCAACCCTGCCCTCGCCACACGCCGAAAAACTGATCGCCTGAGCATCGAGTGCCATGAGTTCTCTCAATGCCATACAGTCCCTGCTGATCAAGGAATTCGGCCTGAGCGAGCACCAGGTCGAACCCGCGACGACGCTGGAAGAACTCAACATCGATTCGCTCGCCACCATTGAATTCATGTTTCTCATCGAGGACACCTTCAAGCTGAAAATGCCTGAGGAAGCAGTCGCCATCAAGACAATTGGCGATATTGCCCGCGAAGTGGACAGGCTTCTGGACGCGCAATCGCAGTGAAGCGGGTCGTCATCACCGGCACTGGCGCGATCTGCGCCATCGGCGCCGATGTGAGCAGCTTCTACCAGGCGCTGCTTGCCGCGCGCTCGGGTATCACGATGCATGCGTTTGACTGGGGATCTACCCTGGTCGCCCGGGTGTCGGCCGATATCGACTCGCCGTTTCCGAAGATGCGTCGAATCGCCTATGACCGGGTCACGCAGCTGGCACTTCTTGCCACCGGGCAAGCCCTCGCGCAGTCCGGCCTCGAACGCCTCAGTACACCCTTGCATGCAAGCGGCATTTACTGGGGCACTGGCATGGGCGGCGCACAGACCCTTGAGCAAACCTATCGCGATCTCTACGTGGAGCACGCTGAGCGAGTTCGTCCGATGACCATCGTGGCGGCAATGAACAACGCCCCCGCCGCACACATTGCGATTGAACTCGGGATTCAGGGTCCCAGCCATACTTATTCCTCGGCCTGTTCGTCCTCGGCGGTGGCAATTGGCGAGGCCTATCGGGCAATCCGTTTTGGCTTGGTGCCTATGGCGATTGTCGGTGGCGCCGAAGCCTTGCTCACCGAGGGTGTAGTCAAGGCCTGGCAATCGCTGCACACTTTGGCCACACCCGATCCGGCACGTCCCGAAACATCGTCGCGACCGTTTGCGGCGGACCGCAGCGGCTTCGTACTCGGCGAAGGCGCTGCCACGCTGATCCTCGAGGACCATGATGCCGCGTGCGCACGCGGCGCAACGATACTGGCCGAAATCATCGGGTATGCCAACACCACCGATGCGCGACACATTGCCCAACCGGACATGACGGGACAGGCAGCGGCGATGTCCCAGGCCATTGCTGCCGCAGGCCTTGAGCCAGCGCACATTCAGCACGTGAATGCCCATGGCACCGGCACGAAAGTAGGCGATCTGGTTGAGACACGGGCCATCAGGGCAGTATTTGGCCCGCGCGCACAGGCCCTTGCCATCAGCGCGACCAAAGCCTTGCATGGCCACTTGATGGGCGCCACCGGCGCCCTGGAAATGGTGGCGCTGGTAGAGACGCTGCGCAACCGGGTCGTGCCACCTACCGCGCACCTTGCGCACGCCGATATCGAATGTGATCTTGACTACGTTGCCGAGGGCAGTCGTGCCATGCCCGGCCTCGAGGTAGCGATGACCAACTCCTTCGGTTTTGGTGGCAATAATGTGAGTTTGATCGCGCGCCGCTACCCGCATCGCTAAGCGGCAGCGAGCACCGCACCACGCAAATTGATGCTGCAGCGGGAATGCGCCCTCGGCGAACGAGCCGCGCGCCTCACTCCGGCGTGCCGCCCGCCTAGACCCGACGCCCTGCTTGCTGCACCCCTGAGACTTCGCGCACCAATTCCAGCGCACGCTTGAGCGCCGGCACGCCGCTCACCTCAACGGTGAAGTCCATCATGGCCATGCCGTTGCGGCTGAGTGTGTTCACGCCAATCACATTGATGCGCTCACGGCTGAACACCTCGGAGATATCGCGCAGCAGCCCTTGACGATCGCTCGCACGCACATGAACGTCCACAGCATAGACCCCGCCAGAACCCTGTTCCGCCCAGGTCACCACGACCGCGCGCTCTGGCTCATCGCGGGTAAGCGCTGCCAGGCTGCGGCAATCCATGCGATGGACAGAGACACCCCGCCCCCGCGTGACGAACCCCGCGATCGCATCAGGCGGTGCCGGACGGCAGCATTTGGCAAACTGCACCATGACCCCCTCTGCCCCGGAGACCAGCACTCCACGGTTGCCGGCACGCGGCGCGCTGGGCCGAGCGGGCGGGCGCGGTGGCGCAACCGCATGCGGTTGCGACGGCGAATGCGCATTTGAATGTGCGGAAGCTCCGGTGTGGGCGCCGCCTTCACGGATCGCCGTGCGCAGTATATTTGTACCCACTTCGTCACGCCCCAGGGCGACAAATAACTCGTCGGCTTTGGCGTGCCCCAGTTTCACGGCCAGGGCATCCAGATTGGCCCCGGTGCGCCCTTCGCGGCGTAATTCGCGCTCAAGCAGCGCACGCCCGTTGGCCGCGGTCTCGCGCAATTCAACCGCGTTGAACCACTGCCGCACCTTGTTGCGTGCGCGGCCCGAGGCGAGATACCCCAGATTGGGGTTCAACCAGTCGGCACTGGGCCCACCGGTTTTTGCCGCGATGATGTCCACTCGCTGACCATTCTCCAACTTGTAGTCAAGCGGCACCATGGTGCCATCGACCTTTGCACCGCGGCAGCGATGACCAAGATCGGTGTGCACGTGGTAGGCAAAGTCTACTGGCGTTGCCCCGCGCGGAAGATCAAGCACTCGGCCCTGCGGTGTGAGGACATAGACCGTGTCATCCACGGCCGCCTGGCGGGCCTGCTCGCGCCATTGCGCCGCATCGACATACTCATCACGCCAGGCAAGCACCTGGCGCAACCAGGCGATGCGCTGCTCCGACGGGCTGGCTGGTCGATTGCCCCCTTCCTTGTAACGCCAGTGCGCTGCCACACCCAGCTCGGCCTGGCGATGCATCTCGTGGGTGCGGATCTGCACCTCGAGCGCACGGCCGTCAGGACCAATCACCGCCGTGTGCAGGCTGCGGTAATCATTGGGCTTGGGGCGCGAGATATAGTCATCGAACTCCTTGGGGATGGGTGTCCACAGGTTGTGTATCACCCCCAGTGCGGTGTAGCAGTCCTTGACGTCGTCTACCATCACCCGCAAGCCGCGCAAGTCGTAGAGCTCGTCAAACTCCCGACCCTTCGAGCGCATCTTGTTGTAGATGCTATAGATATGCTTGGGGCGGCCGCTCAGTTCGGCAACGATGCCCGCGTCGGTCAGCTCACGCTGCACCGCTGCAATGGTGGATGCAATGAATCGCTCACGTTCATCGCGGCGCTCATCAAGCAACCCGGCAATGCGCTTGTAGGTGTCGGGCTCAAGAATGCGAAACGAGAGATCTTCCAGCTCCCACTTCAGTTGCCACACCCCCAGTCGATTGGCGAGCGGGGCATACACATGCATCGTCTCAAGCGCATAGGGACGTGCCTTGTCCATATTGCCGGACATGAAGTAACGCAGGGTCTGAGTACGACTCGATAAACGCACCAGCACGGCACGAATATCATCGACCATCGCAAGCAGCATCTTGCGCAGCACCTCGACCTGCTCCTGCAGCTCGTCCTTTTCCTCCAGGGTACTCACCCCACGGGTGACCAGACGCAGGTTGTGCAGCCGATCCACGTTCTCAAGAAGGGTAGCCACTTCATCGCCAAACTGCTCACGTACCCGCTCGATGTGTTGCGGTATGCACGTGCGCAACGAAAACAGCCAGCCGGTCACAACCGCCGCGTGGTCGAGCCGCAGGCTTTCAATGATTTGTGCGATCGCGCCTGCATGGGCCAGGGTCGACTCACCGGAGCTCAGATGCGATCCGCCATAGTGCGCTTCGGCCAGACTGCGGGCGCGGCCAATCAGCTCGGCACCCGCAGCCGCGCGATCCACGGCCTGCGTCACCCCGGTTTCGGGGTTCGTCCCGCCACCGCCTTGCGCGGTCTGGAGCGCCAGCAGATCGGTCTTCTTAGTCATCGCAGAACGGCATGGCCGTTACCCCTCGCGTCGACGACGCCACCCGGCCATCATACGTCCGTATCGGGCGTGCAGACAGCCTGCGCCCGCGGCCCGGATTGACTGGCGGCAATGTTACGATGGCAAGCGCCCGCCAAAGGCCATCGTAGATCCATCCGTCGTACCGTTCGAAACAACGCAAAAAAACGAATTTCCCTCCGGTTTGAGACCTCCCAGCGCGAAAGCGCTCGCCTATCTTGCCCTGCTGCTTGCCTCTGCATCATGGGCAGGCAATTGGGTTCTTGCACGCGGCGTCAGCGCACTGGTGCCGCCGATGACGCTTGCCTTCTGGCGCTGGACCGTGGTGAGCTTGCTGCTTACGCCATTTGCCTTGCACCGGCTGATAGCCGAGTGGCCTGTCGTGCGGGCGCAACCGGTGCGCATCATTACGCTTGGCGCCATCGGCACCAGCACGTTTTCGCTGCTGGGCTACTGGGGCGTGCAATACACGAGCAGCATGAATGCGGTACTGATGAATGCGGCCGCTCCAGTGTTCACCATGATGCTCACCCGCCTGGCACTCGCCGAGCGGGCGTCACTACGCATGGTGATATCGGTTTTGGCCGGTTTATTCGGTACCGCGCTGATCGCCGCGCACGGCGATCTCGTACAGCTCATTACATTGCAATTCAATCGCGGCGATCTCATCATCATGGTGGCGATCTTTGCCTGGGCGCTGTACACGGTGGGCCTGCGCTGGAAGCCGCCCGAGCTGTCGGGCATGAGTTTCATGTACCTGGCGAGCCTCGCCGGCATGGTTGCCTGTGTGCCGTTCTGGCTGTGGGAGCTCAACAGCGGCCTGCACGCTCAGTTCGTTCCGCAATCAATTGCTGCGATTCTGTATTTGGCAATATTTCCTTCAATAGCCGCTTATCTGTGCTGGGCCTATGCCGTCCCGCGGGTTGGTCCAACCATCGCCGGCCTGTTCTCGAACGTAACGGCGGTGCTCGGTGCCTTGGCCTCGATCGTATTCCTGGACGAGCAAGCCCACCTGTATCACCTGGTGGCGCTGGCCGTTGTCGCCTGGGGCGTATACCTGGCGTCGAGCAAAGGCCGGGCACCCCACAAATAAGGTCCTTCGTGGGATACTTTTTGCGGGGCGACGCGTTAGCGAAAGTACCTTACGAACAGAAAAACCCAAAAGGTTGAGGAGACACCATGTTGCGCGGCTTGATGATGGACCAACCCCTGCTGATTTCCTCGCTGCTCACGCATGCGGCGGAGAACCATGCCGACACCGAAGTAGTCTCGCGCACGGTCGAAGGCCCGATCCATCGCTATACCTATGCCGATAGCCACCTGCGGGCGCGTCAGTTGGCGCAGGCCCTTACCCGTCTTGGCGTCAGCGCAGGCGATCGCATCGCCACCCTGGCCTGGAACGGATACCGGCATTTTGAGCTGTACTACGGCACATCAGGTATGGGGGCGGTCATCCACACCATCAATCCGCGACTGTTCATCGAACAGATCATCTACATCATTGATCATGCCGAAGACAAGCTGGTGTTCTTCGACATCAATCTCGCTCCGTTGGTCGAGAAGCTGGCCGCGCACTGCCCCACGGTCAAGGGCTGGGTGGCGATGACCGACCGCGATCACCTGCCGGCACTGACCGTCACTCCACTGCTGTGCATGGATGAACTGATCGACCAGGAAGACGGACATTACGAATGGCCCGTCCTCGATGAATACACCGCCTCGGGCCTGTGCTACACCTCGGGGACCACGGGCAACCCAAAGGGTGTGCTCTATCACCATCGATCGACCGTCATCCATGCGCTGGCCGTGTCACTACCGGATTGCTTCAGTATTTCGGCCAAAGACGTGGTGATGCCGATCGTGCCGATGTTCCATGTCAACGCCTGGGGAACACCGTATTTCGGACCGATGGTAGGCGTCAAACTGGTGATGCCAGGGGCAGCGCTTGATCCGAAAAGTCTTTACGAATTGGCTGAATCAGAGCAAGTCACCATGAGCGCCGGGGTGCCTACGGTGTGGCTGAATTTATTTGCGTGGCTGCGCAGCAATAACCTCAAGTTCTCGACCTTGAAGCGGGTGGTGATTGGAGGTTCGGCTTGCCCACCCAGCATGATCCGCGAATTTGCCGATGTCTATGGCATCGAGTGCAATCATGCCTGGGGCATGACCGAGATGAGTCCGCTTGGCACCTACGGCACGTTGAAGCGCAAGCATCTTGAATTGCCCATTGCCGAGCAATTTGCAGTGAAAGTGAAGCAAGGTCGGCCACTCTACGGGGTCAGCATGAAAATCGTCGATCAGGCTGGCGATACATTGCCGCGCGATGGGGTTGCTTTTGGCGATCTGATGGTGCGTGGTCCCTGGGTGACCAAGGGCTATTTCAAGGCTGAAGGAGGCGACGTCCTGCGCGATGACTGGTTCCCAACGGGCGACGTGGCAACCATCGATACCGACGGATATATGGGCATCACCGACCGCTCGAAAGATGTGATCAAGTCTGGTGGCGAGTGGATCAGTTCGATTGATCTGGAAAATATCGCCATTGCGCATCCGGCAGTTGCAGAGGCCGCTGCCATCGGTGCGGTGCATCCCAAATGGGACGAGCGACCCTTGCTGATCGTGGTACGCAAACCCGACGCAGCAATCAGCCGTGAAGACTTGTTGCAGTTCTATGACGGCAAGGTCGCCAAGTGGTGGGTTCCCGATGATGTGATTTTCGTGAACGAACTGCCGCATACAGCCACCGGCAAACTGCTCAAGACGCGACTGCGCGAGCAATACGGCGCACACGACTGGACGGCGTAAATCAGCACGCGGACAGAAACTCGCTGACCGCGCGGATCTGATCATCCTGAAAGAAGGTCGGTGCGTGGCCAACGCCTGCAAATTCGACCAATCGGGCACATGGTCCGCGGGTGGTCATCTGCGCGGCAATGGCACGGGGCAGCAGATCGGATTCAGCGCCGCGGGTGAGCAACACCGGCAGGCGCAGCCTGTCGTAGATCGCCCACAGGTCGACATCGTGTGCCACAGCATCACCAGCAAATGCGTTGGCAATAGCCGGGTCGTAATGCAATTGAAAACCGCCATCGGGTAACGCGCGCAGAGATATTTCAGTGAGAAAGCGCCACTGGGCATCGCTGTGCGGGCCAAACGGGGCGTGAATCCCGCGCAAATAGGCGACTGCCTGATCGTGGGTGTCAAAGCGCGGATTTTTGCCGACATAGCTACCGATACGCTGCAACGCGCCGGCCTGCAGCACCGCGCCAACGTCGTTGATCACCAGGCGCCTGAGCGGCTGTCCGGGCAGCGAGGCGAGCGTCATCCCGATCAAGCCTCCCATCGACGTGCCGACCCAATCGAGCACCTGAACATTGAGACGCGCGATCAGCGTGACGATGTCGGCCACATACACCGGCACCTGATATTCAGTCGGATCGACCAGCCGATCGCTTGCACCACGCCCCGGAAAGTCTGGACAGATCACCCGATAGCGGGACGCCAGCGCACGCGCGAGAGGCTCGAAATCCCGCCCACAGCGTGTCAGGCCATGCGCGCACAGGACCGCGTGCGGATTGGCCGGATCACCCCATTCATACCACGCCAGCCGATGCAGGCCGCGCGCGCTGATGCACTGAACCGAGTGCTGCCGATAGTCATTGTCAGGCATGCGACATCCCAATTGCATGAGATCGATTGACCAGCTGCGCTGCGGTCACTTGATTGACGCAATGACCCCAGCCACCTCAAGCACATCGATAACCTTGCCTGCCCCGGTCAGCGCGATCTGCCGGAGTGACTCTAAGGGGAGATCATCCTGCCGGTCAAGGCGGCACGACTGCGGTAGTAGCGAGGATGTGACTCCCGCAAACCGGCGAGCCGCACACCGGCTGCGCTCAGATCAATTCTGAGGGCACCGTCACGATCGGTGCGATACACCGCAGCGCCTGCGCGCTCATAGCGTTCGATCACCTCCGATCGTGGATGTCCATAGCGGTTGCGGTAACCGGTCGATGCAACGGCAAAGCGCGGGTGAACCACCTCGACGAAGGCCGCGCTTGATGAACCCCGACTGCCATGGTGCGGTACAAGCACAATGTCGGCATGCAACGCACGCGCGCCTCGATGAGCAATCATCCACGCCTCACCGACTCGATCGATATCGCCGGTGAGGAGCATTGCATGATCACCGGCTGCAACGCGCAGCACGCAACTGGCGCGATTGGTATGGCGATTGGGCAGCGGCATATCGGGGTCGGGGTGCACGAATTCAAACTGAACGCCATCGAGCGTCCAGCGCGATCCGGCCTCGCAGGCGCGTCGTTCGCGCACGACAGGCATTTCGCGTGCGCGGCCCAGCGCGGGCGGCAGCAGCGCTGCGCGCGGTAGCCATAACGCGCCGACCGGTAGTTGAGCAAGCAGCGACACCGCTCCGCCGGCATGATCGGCATCTGCATGGCTGATGACAACATCATCGACGCGGCGCCTGCCAACCGAGAGCAGGAACGGCAGCACAATGCGCTGGCCGGCATCACTTGATTGGCCCGGCGGTCCTGTATCAAACAGCACGGTGTGATGTGCCGTGCGAATCACCACCGAGAGTCCCTGGCCGACATCCAGCACGTCAATCCGCGCGCTATCCGCAGCCACCCGATCGGGCAGCACAACCAGCATCGGTACAAACAGCAATAGCGCCGCGCCGCGAGCGCGCACCGGCCAGGGCGCGAGCAACCACGCACTGGCGATCACTGCCAGCACGATGGTCCAGGGCGCCGGGGTATGCTGAACCCAGGCCGCATGCGGAAGTGCAGCGGCCGCATTCACAATGGGCAGGGTGAGCGCAAGCAAGCTATGGGCAAGTCGCGCCGGCGCATCGAACGGGACAGCCGCCGCAATCAGCGACAAGGGCGCAATCAGGCCGCTTACCAGCGGAATGGCAATCAGATTCATCAGCGGTCCGATCAACGACACCTGACCAAAAATCGCCAATGTGAGCGGGGCCAGACCGACAGTCACCACCGCCTGGGTGCGCAACCAGGCCCGTACAAAGGGCTCACCGCCGGCCACTGAACCGGCATGAAACAACAAGGCCACCGCGCCAAAGGAAAGCCAGAAGCCGGCCGAGAGCGCGGCCCAGGGGTCGATCAGTACGACCAGGACGAGCGCCAGGGCCAGTGCGCGCGCAGGCGCCGGAGGACGATCCAGCAACTGTGCGAGTGTGCCTGCCAGCAGCATATACAGGGTGCGCTGTGCCGGAACCCCCAAGCCGGCAATCACACAGTACGCAGCTGCCGCCAGCGCCCCGGCTACAGGCGCGAGCCGACCCAACGGCCACACCAGGGGCAATCCCGGGATCCAGCCGCCCGCGCGGGTGACCAGCAGCGAGGCGAGCGAAGCGAGCATGGTGATGTGCAACCCCGAAATGCTCATCAGATGTGAAATCCCGGTGCGGTTGAACTCTCGCCATTGCGCCGCGGGCACCGCCGCCTGGTCACCGATGGCCAGAGCAACCAGGACACCGCGATACGGCGCCTCAGGCAACGCGACAGCAAAGCGCTCTCGAATCGCCGAGCGCAATCGATCAATCGAGGCAGTGAGCGTCTGCGCATCGGGTCGCAACCGCTCGGGTCGCAGCATCGTTCGCGGTCTAACCTGCCCGGTGGCCGCGATACCGCGCTCAAGCAACGCCGCTTCATAGTCAAAGCCGTGTGGATTCAGATTGGCACGCGGGCGGCGCAGCCGCACTGGAAAGCGCCAGCGCTCGCCCGTATGGACTGTCTGCCAGCCCCCCGACGCCGCGCCACGCGGGTCAGGCCGCCAGGTGAGCAAAACCCGGCTGCCCGGGGACAACTCGGTGACCATGCTCGACTCGATATCGAAGGCAAAATACTGCGCACTTGCGGAGATTTGGGGCAAATCGGTCACCGCCCCGATCAGCACCAGATCGACCTCCTCGTGTTCGGGCAGCAGTTGGTGTGCCTGGCGCTCGCTGGCGCGCCAACCGGCCCAGGCGAACCCCAGCACCAGCGCCAATGACCCGGCGGCGACGCGAGGCATGAAGCGTCCGCCGCATTGCCACAGACCGGCGCGCGCCAGCAGCAGCGCGCAGATCGTGCTGGCAGCCGAGCCAGCGGCAAGTTCTGCCCGCCCCGGCAATTCAGCCACAAACTGCAGCAGCAAGGTGCCCAGGGCAAACGCCGTGCTCACAATGATGATCATGGTTCCAGCGTGTAACCACACGCACCCGCTCAGGCTCGATTGGACTAGAGTAGCGACAGCGATACTTGCTCGGGGACGCTTCCCGGCCGCCGCCTGGCATCCAGTTACCCGAGTCGGTCCATGTCCCGTCGATTTCTACGCCGTCACCAGCAAAAGCTCGATGCGGTCCGCTCGCATCCGCTGGTGTACCGATATGCGCGCTTTCTCGATCATCCCGGCCTGTGGCATCTCAATCGCCGCTCGGTTGCGGCAGGCGTCGCGGTCGGCTTGTTTACCGGCCTGATCCCCGGACCGTTTCAAATGCTCTCGGCCGCACTGGTTGCAGTCCTGGTGCGGGCGAATCTGCCAGTGGCAGTGATCACCACGCTCTATACCAATCCGTTCACCATCGTGCCGCTCTACCTCGTCGCGTGGTGGCTGGGCGAGCTTTGCCTCGGTGCGGGTAGCACCCCGATGCCGCATCCGCCGGAGATCGCCTGGCATCAAATGGTGGCATCGGCCCATGCATGGCTGCAGTGGTTGCTGAGCCAGGGCAAGCCCCTGGCCCTGGGCCTGGTGGTGCTTGCCGCGGGCCTCGCGCTACTGGGCTGGCTCGCCGTGCGCGGGGCCTGGCGATTGCACGTCCTGTATACCTGGCGCAAGCGCCGTGAGCGTGCCGCCACTCAAATCAAGGACGCGGTCGGCCCGCGCCGCCAATGAGCGGTCATGGGTCACAATGACAAAGGCCGTTGCGCGTTCGCGGTTCAGTTCAAGCAGCAAAGAGAGCACGCGTGCGGCGTTGTCGCCATCCAGATTACCGGTGGGTTCATCGGCCAGCACGCAGGCCGCATCGGCCACCAGCGCGCGCGCAAGCGCGGTGCGCTGGCGCTCACCGCCGGAGAGCTCGCCCGGCGTGTGATGAAGTCGCGCACCGAGACCGACCCGCGTGAGCATCTGGGCAGCCTGATCGCGCGCCTGTGAGCGCGCTACCCGTCGTATCAATAGCGGCATGGCCACATTGTCCAGGGCCGAGAATTCCATCATCAAGTGGTGAAACTGATACACGAAGCCAAGCGTCCGGTTGCGCAGGCGCGCCCGCGCCACCTCGTTCAGGCTCTGGATCGATGTGCCCTGCAAGCGCACCTCGCCCGCATCGAGCGTGTCCAGACCCGCGAGCACATGCAGCAGCGTGCTCTTGCCCGAGCCACTGGCACCCACAATGGCCAGCACCTCGCCGCGCTGCACGCGCAGATCGAGGCCATTGAGTACGGTGATCTTCTCGCTGCCCTGGTGATAGCTCTTGCACAGGCCGCGCGCTTCGATGACCGCACTGAACGGCGCCGCGCCTTCGGGATTTTGAATGTCAGGCATAACGCAAAGCCTCCGCTGGGCGGGTCGCTGCCGCACGAGAACTCGGATAAATGGTCGCCAGCAGGCACAAGACGAGCGACAGGAGAACCACGCCGACCACGTCAGCCCAGTGCAGCTGTGCGGGGATGGCAGTGAGGTAATAGAACTCGGTGGCAAAGCCGCGCGATCCAAGCAAGCTCTCGATCGTCGAGACGATGGTCCCGAGCTTGAGGGCGGTGATGCTGCCGGCGAGCGCCCCGCCGAGCGTTCCAATCAATCCGAGCGACATGCCCTGAACGATAAAAATCAGCCGGATCGATCCAGCCGATGCCCCCATGGTGCGCAGGATTGCAATGTCGGATCGCTTCTCGTTCACCGCCATCACGAGCATCGCAATGACATTGAAGGCTGCCACCGCAACGATGAGTGACAGCATGATGAAAGTGGCCATGCGCTCGATCGCCATGGCCCTGAAGAAGGCAGTGTGGGTCTGCGTCCAATCGGTGAGGGTGAGCCCTCGATGACGTGCGGCAATCTGCTGTGCGATGGCTGGGGCGCGGTCTAACGAACTCATGCGTAGCCGTATGCCGGAGACCCGCTCGCCCATGCGATAGAGCTTTTGCGCGTCTTGCAAATGGATATAGCCAAATCCTGCATCAAACTCCGGCATTCCCGCTTCGAACACCCCTTGCACGGTAAACACCTTCACGCGCGGCACGATGCCCGCTGGCGTGACGGTGCCCACCGGCGATATGAGGGTGAGCTTGTCCCCTGGCGAGACATGCAGTGCCTGCGCCAGATCCACCCCCAGCACAATGCCGAATCGACCGGCACGCAACGCATCCAGCTGCCCCGCGAGCATGTGTCGGGCGAGATCAGACACGCCTGCCTCGTCTTCAGGCAAAACGCCGCGAATTTCGCTGCCGCGCACAGCGCCCTCATGTGCTAGCAGCGCCTGGCCAGCCACGAACGGCGCGGCGGCCACCACACCGGGTTCGGCACGCATCTGACCGAGCACGCCCTGCCAATCGTCCATGCGTGTCACTGCGGCAGGCGGTCGCTCGGCCGCATCCGCATTGACTGGCGCCTGGCTCACCTCGGCGTGCGCCACCACACCCAGAATCCGGTCGCGCAATTCGCCTTGCAATCCGTCAATGACCGCCATCACGACAATCAATGAAGCCACACCCAGTGCGATCGCAATCGTGGAGAGCAGCGAAATGAACGAAATGAAGTGATTGCGCCGATGCGCGCGCACCTGGCGCCAGCCAATCAACCACTCAAACCCAAGCGCGTCGATACGGTAGCCCTTCACCGCATGCCCCCTGCCCTACTCATCGCGAAGCACCGCGGCTGGCGCCACCTGTGCGGCGCGCCAGCTTGGATAGAGCGTGGCGAGCAGACCCATCGCAAGCGAACAGGCAGCCGTGGCAATGACATCGGCGGCGCGGATCTCCACTGGCAATTCGTCGATCTGATAGACCTGCGCCGACAGAAACTGGATGCCAAGCACATGCTCAATCGCTGGAATGATCACGCCGACGTTGGCGGCCAGCACAAGGCCCAGCATGACTCCGAGCACGGTGCCGATCAAGCCGATTGCGAAGCCCTGCACCATGAATATGCGTTGCACCGCCGAGCGTGTTGCACCGAGGGTGCGCAGGATCGCAATATCGGGTTCCTTGTCGACCACCGCCATCACCAGCGTCGCGACGATATTGAATGCGGCCACCCCGACGATCAGCGACAGGATCACGGCAAGCAAGGTCTTCGAGGTACGCACCGCCTGAAACAGATTGCCCTGGCCGCGCGTCCACGGACTCACCTGCTGTTCGGGCAGGCGCGCGTGCAGCTGGCGCGCCAGGATCGTCGCTTGCATGGGATCAGCCAGACGCAGGCGCAGTCCGGAAACCTTATCACCGTAGGACTGCACGGCAGCCACGTCCGCCAGATGCATCAATGCGACAACGCTATCGTACTGATACAGACCAATGTGCACGATGCCAACCACCTCGATCTCATGCAGACGCGGTGCCAGCCCGCCGGCCGCCGCTGGCGCCGGGGATACCAGTTCCAGCCGATCACCCACCCGGGCACCCAACGCGGCCGCCAGGTCGCGACCCAGAATGACATGCCAGCTTCCGGCCTGCAGATCATCCAGTTGCCCTTGCCGAAGGTGCGCGGCCAGATCGACCACTTTGCGATCGAGCTGCGGATCGATGCCGCGCAACAAGGCACCGCGCGCCAGGGCGCCGGTGGAGAGCATCACCTGGGCATCGACATAAGGTTCGACTGCAGTGACCCCGTCGGTGGCCAGACAGATGCGCGCCACCTCACGCCAACCGCCAAGCGGTCCGCCGGGATCGCTCACCTGCACGTGCGCGGTGGCGGTGAGCAGGCGTTCACGAAACTCGCGCTCAAAGCCATTGACCACCGAAAGCACAACGATCAGCGCCGCAATGCTCAGGGCGATACCCGCCATCGAGATGATCGAAATGGTCGACACAAAATTGTCTCGTCGGCGAGTCCAGGTATAGCGCAGACCAACGAACAGTTCATAGGGCATGCGGGTGATTGTCCCACAGACGAATGGATCGGGCGTGCAGGGACCCGAGCGCACGCCGGGAGGGTATGCACCGGGTGCTACACTGGCCCCCGACCATGCATTGTCATTTGCTCGTACCGGATCTGTTCTGGCCCACTGCCCCCGATGAGGGCGCCTACCCTCACTCAGGTGCAGGGCCGCGCCTGCCCGGTATCGAACTGTTGCTGGCGCGCGGCCGTCGACGAGTCGATCATGCGGCCCCGCTTGAGCGCTGGGTCGCGGAGCACTACAGGCTCGATGGCGATGCGTTGCCCCTTGCCCCGTGGCGGTTGGCGGGCGAACCGGCCGGGGCCATCAACGCCCCCCCTGAGCCGAGTCTGGGCGCGCGCGATCGTTGGCTGTGCGTGGACCCGATCTCGCTGAGCGCGGGCAGCCGGCACATGACGATCCGTGCAGCCGATGCGCTTGACCTCGACGCCACCGAGGCGGCCAGTCTCATTGAGACGCTCAATCGTCACTTTGCGCTCGATCAGTTACAACTGATCGCCCCGCATCCGCAGCGCTGGTACACCGCCTGCGAACCTTTCAACCTGGTCACACGTGCCCTGCCCCTTGTCGGTAGCATCATCGATCAGTCGGCCTTGCCATCCGGTGAGACCGGCGCCCTGTGGCGCACGCGCATCACCGAAGCGCAGATGCTTCTGCATGAACACCCGGTCAATCAAGCGCGCGAATTGCGCGGGTTGCCGCCGATTAACGCCATCTGGCCCTGGGGCTTGGGGCAAACCCATGCCCTTCCCCCCAAGGCAGGCGAAACCTGGTTCAGTGACGACCCGCTGCTCGGCGGCCTCGCGCGCGCAAGCAAGGCCCGGTGGGTGAACCCGGTGGATGCAGCGCTCTCACCGTGGACGGACGCATCCATCCAGCACGAGCCGCATCACAATCAGGACGAGTGGAGGCACAGTGAGAACGGGCGAACTGACAGGCAGCAGGACGCCACTCACGACCAGCGCGAGCGGGCTCACAGCCATGGCGGTCGGGTTCATTGGTATCACCTGACTGAGGCCGCGCTCGCGGCACGGCGCGCCGATCGCGCGGCCTGGGATGCCGCGCTGACTGACATCGAACAGCGCTGGGTGACCCCCCTGATCACCGCCTTGCGTGCCGGGCACATCGGCATGCTGACCCTGCACGCGATTGGCCGCAGCGAATCGCTGCACGCCGAGCTGGTACGCAACGATTTGCGCCGGTTCTGGCGGCGCGCACGGCCGCTGTCGCATTACCTGGCCGCACCGGCACCGCGTGCCGCACGCCCTGGCAGAGGTCAATGAGAGTCCATGCAATCCGGGTACGTCCGAGCGTGGTGCGCGCCGAGCTCATGTTGCGCGAGCACGGCATGCATCCCCTGCTCGCCCGGCTCTATGCCAGTCGCGGCATTGTTGATGGCTCTGAAGCGGGCGGCGGACTCGATCAACTGCTGCGACCGGATCTGCTCCTGAACAGTGATAAGGCAGCCACTCTGCTTGCTGATGCGATTGAAGCCGGCGAGCGACTGCTGATCGTGGCCGACTACGATTGCGATGGCGCGACCGCTTGCGCCGTAGGCCTGCGCGCCCTGCGCGCGATGGGCGCACACGTTGACTATATTGTCCCCGATCGCTTCAAACTGGGTTATGGCCTGAGTGCAGAACTGGTTGAGCAATGCCTGCCGCTGCGCCCCGATCTCATCATCACCGTGGACAACGGCATTGCGAGCGTTGCGGGCGTGGCATGTGCCAATCAGCATGGCATACGCACCCTGATCACCGACCACCATCTGAGTGCGGATCAGCTCCCGCAAGCCACCTGCATCGTCAATCCGAACCAGCCTGACTGTCGCTTTCCGAGCAAATCACTGGCTGGTGTCGGGGTGATGTTCTATGTGATGCTGGCGCTGCGCGCCGAGTGGCGCCGCCGCGCCGTTGGGGTGCCCGCTCGCGCTGTAGCGCGGGCAAACAATTCGACCCCAGCCGCTGCAGCGACATCGACCGACCCAGGCGTGACCGCGCTCGCTCATGCTCGCGGCGAGGTGCGTCTGGCCGATCTGCTGCCCCTGGTAGCCTTGGGCACCGTGGCCGATGTGGTGCCGCTCGATCGCAATAACCGCATCCTGGTGAGTCAGGGCCTGTCGCGCATCCGTGCCGGCAAACTGCCGGGGGGCATGCGTGCCTTGTTTGCCGCCGCCGGCCGCGACCCGCGCCGCGCCACGACCGAGGATCTTTCATTTGGTCTGGCCCCGCGCATCAATGCCGCCGGGCGTATCACCGACATGAGCATTGGCATCGAGGCCCTTACTGCGGATGATGAGACTGCGGCCCTCGAACTGGCGCGGCGGCTCGACACGCTCAATGCCGAGCGGCGGGTGATTCAAGCAGACATGGCCCAACTGGCCGAGGCGATGGTGCCGCGTGAACTCGATGCGGCCACCACCACCCTCACTTTGTATGACCCTGATTGGCACCAGGGTGTGATTGGCATCATTGCCGGACGGATCAAGGATCAACTGCATCGGCCCACCTTTGTGTTTGCCCCTGCCGAGGGCGGCACACTGCGCGGCTCGGGCCGATCGATTGCGGGTTTTCATCTGCGCGACTGCCTCGACCTGGTATCGAAGGCAGCGCCCGAGCTGCTGCTGCGGTTTGGCGGCCATGCCGCTGCCGCCGGGGCCACCATCCCGGCCGACCGGATCGATGAATTTCGTACGCTGTTTGAACAGGTGGCACGGCGCATCATTGATCCGCAGACCCTTGAGCGCGAAATACTCACCGATGGCCCACTCGACGCCGCGTATCTAACCCTCGATTGCGCGCGACTGCTGGAGGCTCAAATTTGGGGCCAGGGCTTCGCGCCGCCGCTGTTCAGTGACCACTGTCAGGTGGTGTCGCAAAAACTGGTTGGGGGCAAACACACCAAAGCCCGCGTGCGGGTCGCCGGGGCCACGCTGGAGACCATTCAATTCAATTCGGTAGAGCCCCTGCCCGGTGTGATTCAGGCTGCCTTTCGGCTGGCGGTCAATGAATACAATGGTCTTGCCCAGGTCCAGCTCGTCATCGAGCATTGGGAGGCACCAAGCTGAGCCTGGCTGCGCGCGGGGCTAGCGGCGGGCGATGAAGGGCAGGATCAGGCAGTACAGTGCGATTACGGCAAACCCGGCCAGCGACCACTCGGGCACCGACATCCCGAGCAGCGACCAGGGCTTCAAGGTGCATGGGCCATCGTACTGAAACAGCGGCGGCACCCAATGCGCAAGGCGTGAGGCGTCAAGCAACTGTTCGAGCATCGACCCGGCACAGGCATTGGCCCGCTCCGGGTCGCGCTGCAAGAACACGTGCCAGGTCGCGGCCGCTACCCCGGTGAGAGCAAACACCAGCCCAATCATGCTGAATACCGTGATTCCTCGGGCCACCGGACGCCACAGCGCAGCACCAAGAGCGACCAGTGCGATCAGGAGATAGACGATCCGCTGCGCCACACACCACGGGCATGGATCGAGCCGATAACCAAACTGCAGCACCAGAGCCGCGGCGATGATCAGCAAACAGCCAAGAAACAGCCAGGTGAACATTCGGGCAGCACGATCAACCGGGCGATCAAACGCAGACATGAGGGCATCCTTGCAAGGGCGCCAAGGAGCACCCAGGGTGGTAACGGCGCTCAGTTTACCGCCACGTACCTCCTGCGCGGGTGCGGCATGAGGGCCTGTCAGGAGAGCAACGGCATCCGGTTTCCACCGCGCCCCGGCACGGCCAACGGTGCATGCGGCGAGCGGGCTATAATCCCGGGTTCGCTCGCACCCTGCCACACCAGCTCCCCCATGGAATCTGAACGCATCAGCGCCCTTGCCGCCCGATTGACCGACCTTGATGCCAAGGCGGCCGAACTGCGGAGGTATCTTTGACTACGACGCCAAGCAAGCACGGCTAGGCGAGATCGCCACGGCGCTGGAGGATCCGGCAGTCTGGAACGATCCGAAACGGGCGCAGGAACTCGGCAAGGAAAAAAAGGGCCTTGAGTCCATCGTCAATCGACTGGGCGGGGCGACTGATCGTATCCGCGATGCGCGCGAGCTGTTTGATCTGGCCCGCGATGAGGCCGATGACGACACCCTGGAATCGATCGAGTCCGATGCCGGTGGCATCGACGCGACGGTGTCCGAGATGGAATTCCAGCGCATGTTCAACGACCCGCTGGATCCGAACAACTGCTTTCTGGATATCCAGACTGGTGCCGGTGGTACCGAGGCACAAGACTGGGCGCAGATGATCCTGCGCATGTATTCGCGCTACTGCGAGCGGCGCGGATTCAAGACCGAACTGCTCGAGCTCTCCGAGGGCGATGTCGCCGGCATCAAGAGCGCCACTCTCAAGATCACCGGTGAATATGCCTTTGGCACCTTGCGCACCGAGACTGGCGTGCACCGTCTGGTACGCAAGTCGCCCTTTGACTCCAATGCGCGCCGGCACACGTCATTTGCCAGTGTCTTTGTCTACCCCGAAGTGGATGACTCGTTCGAGATTGACATCAACCCGGCTGATTTGCGCATTGATGTGTACCGCGCCTCCGGTGCCGGTGGCCAGCACGTGAACAAGACCGAGTCTGCAGTGCGTATCACCCATCTGCCGACCAATACAGTGGTGCAATGTCAGAACGACCGCTCGCAGCACCGCAATCGCGATGAGGCCATGTCGATGCTGCGCGCCCGGCTCTATGAACTCGAGATACGCAAACGCAACGAAGCCAAGCAAAAGCTGGAGGAAGGCAAGGACGATATCGGCTGGGGACATCAGATCCGCTCCTACGTGCTCGATCAGTCGCGCATCAAGGATCTGCGCACCCATGTGGAAATCGGCAATACCCAGGCGGTACTCGATGGCGATCTGGATGAATTCATTGTCGCGAGCCTGAAGCAAGGCGTTTGATCAAGGAACACGCGCATGGCGGCTGAAGAATCCCTCAAAGGGCCCGAAGACGAATCATCGATCATCGCCGAGCGGCGCGCGAAGCTCGCCGCCCTGCGTGCCACCGGCAATGCCTGGCCAAACGACTTTGATCGCCGCGATCTCGCCCAGGATTTGCACGAGAGACTCGATGCACTGGCACCTGATGCGCTGGAGGCAGAAGGCGTCCAGGTCGCGGTAGCCGGTCGCATGATGTTAAAGCGTGTCATGGGCAAGGCCAGTTTTGCGACGCTGCAGGATACGAGCGGGCGCATTCAGCTTTTCATCAATAACGAGCACGTCGGTGAGGCGGCGCATCAGGCCTTCAAGCACTACGATCTGGGTGACATCCTGGGTGCCCAGGGCGTGATGTTCAAGACCCGCACCGGCGAGCTCACTGTGCGGGTGACCTCGCTGCGGCTGCTGGCCAAGGCGCTGCGGCCGTTGCCCGAGAAATTTCACGGCATGGCCGATCAGGAACAAAAATATCGCCAGCGGCACCTGGACCTGATCACCAATGAGCAGAGCCGGCGCACGTTCACGTTACGCAGCCGGATCGTGCAATCGATTCGCAGCTTCATGGTGACCCGGGGCTTTCTCGAAGTCGAAACCCCGATGATGCAGAGCATTCCCGGTGGGGCAGCTGCAAAACCCTTCGTGACCCATCACAACGCGCTCGATATGCCGCTCTACCTGCGCATTGCGCCTGAGCTCTATCTGAAGCGATTGGTGATCGGTGGATTTGAACGGGTGTTCGAGATCAACCGCAACTTCCGCAATGAAGGGATCTCGACCCGGCACAATCCGGAATTCACCATGATCGAGTTCTACGAGGCCTATCGGGATTATCGCTACCTGATGGCCTTCACCGAGCAGATGCTGGCGCAGGTGGCCACCGAAGTGCTGGGTACGACCTCGGTGCCCTACGGCGACCAGGTGATCGAGTTGGGTCAACCGTTTGACCGCCTGACGGTTGCCGAGGCCATTTGCAAATACCACCCGCAGACCGACCGCGCCCTGCTCGATGATGCGGCGTGGCTCATCACCGAGCTCAAGCGCCTTGGTGCCAAGGTGCCGCCGCACGCCGGTGTCGGCGCGTTGCAACTGGCCCTGTTTGAAGAGACTACTGAACGGCTACTGGTGCAACCGACGTTCATCGTTGATTATCCCGAAGAGATTTCTCCATTGGCGCGGCGTAATGACGCCAACCCGGCAATCACTGACCGGTTTGAGTTATTCATCACCGGACGCGAAATGGCCAATGGCTTCTCCGAGCTGAACGACCCGGAGGATCAGGCGGCGCGCTTTGAGGCGCAGGCGCAAGCCAAGGCCGCCGGTGATGAAGAAGCCATGTTCTATGACGCTGACTATATTCGCGCCCTGGAATACGGCCTGCCACCGACCGCCGGTGAAGGCATCGGGATCGATCGACTGGTGATGCTGCTCACCAACAGTCCGTCGATTCGCGATGTCATCCTGTTTCCCCAAATGCGCGCGGAATAGCCTGCGCGACCTTGCTTTGGTCAATCAGCGCCGGACGCGCGCCATTGACCGGAACGCCACGCCCCGGAGATTGAACCATGAACAAGGACACCAGCAGCCAGGCGGCATCGAGCACGAGCGGCGAAGCGGCAAGGCCGGCGCGCGGCAGCGACCTCGCGCACGGCGACGATGCAAGCGCCACCGCCCCGCGCTTTGCGCAGTTGGCGCTGGACAGCATGGCACCAGAGCAGCGCGCGTTGGCTGAGGAGATTCTCGGGTTTTCCAGCGTTGGCATCAGCGGCCCGTACAACGCCCTGCTGCGCAGTCCGGTGCTCGCCCGCCGCATGATCGATCTGCTCGATTACCTGCGCCGGAACTCCAGTCTGCCGGCACGGCTGACCGAGCTTGCGATTCTCATTCAAGCGCGGCTGTGGCGCTCACAGGTCGAATGGTTTGCGCATCATCCGCTCGCCCTGAAAGCAGGCCTCGCGCCCTCGGTGGCAGCCGATCTCAAGGCCAATCGACGGCCCGCAGGGATGCAGGCCGATGAGGCTGCCGTGTATGACTATTGCATGGAACTCACTCAGGGCCACGCGGTATCCCAGGCTACCTTCGAGCGCACGCGCGATGTACTGGGCGGCGAGCAGCAAGTGATCGATCTGACCGTGCTGAGCGGCACCTATGTCACGGTGGCGATGATCCTTGCCACCGCCGAACAGGGTGTGCCACCAGGCAAAGTCGCACCGTTCGCACCGGGCGAAGCCTAGCCATACATGTGCAGCCCGCCGTTGATCGGGATGTTCGCACCGGTGATATAGGCCGCATCGTCGGAGGCGAGAAATCCGATCAAAGCGGCAATCTCCTCGGGCCGCGCAAGGCGGCCGATCGGAATGCTGTCGATCAGCGACTTCAGCACGTCAGGGCGAATGGCCCGCACCATCGGCGTCTCGACAAAGCCGGGCGAGACGCTGTTGACGGTAACGCCTTTTTTAACCATTTCCTGCGCCAGCGCTTTGCTAAAGCCAGCCACACCGGCCTTGGCCGCCGCGTAGTTGGTCTGACCGAATGCGCCGCGGGTGCCGTTGACCGATGACAAGCTGATCACCCGGCCCCAGCCGCGCTCGGCCATGCCATCGATCACCTGCTTGGTGACGTTGTAGAGCGAAGTCAGGTTCGACTCGATCACCGAATGCCATTGCTCTTCATCCATCTTGTGCAATGTGGCGTCGCGCGTGATACCGGCACAGTTGATGAGTACATCCACCGGCCCCATGTCACGCGACACCCGCGCCACCATCTCGCGGCACTCGGCAAACGAGGACACATCGGCCTCGGCAGCGATGACATCCATGCCCTCGGATCGCATCGCAGCGAGCCACTCGTCGCGACGCGGCTCACCGGGCAGGCAATTGGCGGCGATACGCATGCCGGCGGCGGCCAGACGCCTGCAAATGGCCGTGCCAATGCCGCCCATCGCCCCGGTAACCAAAGCAATCCGAGTCATCAAACCATCCCCTGCTTAACGCTCAAGCGCAATGGCAACACCCATGCCACCGCCGATACACATCGAGGCCAGCCCTTTGTGGGCGCCACTGCGGATCATTTCATGGATTAATGACACCACGATGCGACAACCCGAAGCACCGATCGGATGACCCAGAGCAATTGCGCCACCGTTGCGATTGACCCGTGCGGTGTCCCAACCCATTTCGCGGTTGACTGCGATGGCCTGGGCGGCAAACGCCTCGTTGATTTCGAGCACCTCGGGGTCTTGCGCGGTCCAGCCGGCCTTGGTCAGGCACAGCTTGGAGGCTGGCACCGGGCCAATGCCCATGATGCTCGGATCAACACCCGCTGAGGAATACGCGCGCACACGGGCAAGAACAGGCAGGCCCAGTTCACGGGCGGTATCAGCCGACATCACGACCACCGCGGCGGCCCCGTCATTGATGCCCGAGGCATTGCCGGCGGTGACTGTGCCGGCCTTGTCGAAGGCCGGCTTCAAGCCCGCGAGCGACTCGACGGTGGTGCCTGCGCGCGGATATTCGTCGGTATCGAAGATGGTCACGCCTTTTTTGGATTCGATCTCATAGGGGGCAATTTCGGTCTTGAAATGGCCCGCCTTGATGGCCGCTTCTGCCTTTTGCTGCGACAGCGCAGCAAATTCGTCCTGGTCCTGCCGGCTCACGCCAAATTGCCTGGCGACATTCTCGGCGGTGATGCCCATGTGGTAGTTGTTGTACACATCCCACAGGCCGTCGTTCACCATCGAGTCGATGAGCTTGGCATCGCCCATGCGAAAGCCATCGCGCGAACCGAGCATGACATGCGGCGCAAGGCTCATGTTCTCCTGGCCACCGGCCACCACGATGCGGGCATCGCCCGCCTTGATCGCCTGCGCGGCCATGTGAATGGCTTTCATGCCCGAGCCGCAGACCTTGTTGATGGTCATCGCCGGTATGCCATCGGGCACCCCGGCATAGCGCGAGGCCTGACGTCCCGCATTCTGACCAACCCCGGCGGTCAAAACGTGTCCCATGATCACCTCGGATACCTGATCAGCGGGCACCCCGGCACGCGCCAGTGCCGCCTTGATGACATGGGCACCCAGGCGCGCTGCCGGCACCTTGCTGATGCTGCCGCCGAATTTGCCAATTGCCGTGCGCGCCGCGCCCACAATCACGATATCGCTCATAACTTGACTCTCCTCGGTTCAAATAGGCTGTCTCATCAATCCCAGAATGCTGCCTGACCAATTCCCAAATGCTGTTTGATCAGTTCCCAAACGCACCGGCATTGTCTCATTCAGACCGCTGCATCACATAGCGTCCCGGCGCGGGTTCAATCGGTCGATACCCGGCACCACCCAGCGAGCGTGGCGCAATGCGCGGTACCCCGGCATGGCCCCCGAGCCAGATCAGCCAGTCGGTCCACCAACTGCCAGGCACCTCCTGCGATGCGGCCAGCCAGGCGTTCGGATCGCTCGGCACATGCTGCCCGACGCGGTAATTTCGCTTGTTTGCCGATGCCGGATTGACGATGCCGGCGATATGACCGCTCGCCCCCAGCACAAACCGCGGCGTGGGCAGCAAATGCGATGTCCGATGGGCAGGCTGATCGTCAGACGCGCGAGCCTCCATCGGCACGAGCAACTCGGCCGAGGCATACGCCGACTGCCACGGCACGATATGGTCCTCGCGGGTCGCCACCAGATAGGTCGGCACCGCAATGCTGGTGAGATCGACAGGCTCACCGCAAATCTGCAGCGCGCCGGGTTCGCGCAGCTGGTTCTCCAGATACATATTGCGCATGTACCAGGCGTACATCGGACCAGGCAGATTGGTGCTGTCGGCATTCCAATACAGGATGTCGAAAGCAGCCGGCTTCTTGCCCTTCAGATAGTTGTTGACCACATACGACCAGATCAGATCGTTGTCGCGTAATGCCGAGAACACCTGCGCCAGTTCGCGTCCATTGAGCAGACCGCCCTTACCCAGGGTCGCTTCGCGCAGAGACACGCTTTCTTCGTCAACAAACAGTCCAAGCTCACCGGTATCGGAAAAATCGAGCAGCGTGGCAAGGAGCGTGAGACTGGCGACCGGCCGCTCGCCGCGTGCCGCCAGAACAGCCAGCGCCGTGCTCAGCATGGTGCCACCGACACAAAAGCCGAGTGCATTGATCACCGGCTCACCGCTGATCGCCTGCACCGCTTCAATGGCCTTGATGACACCGAGTTCAACGAAGTCGTCCCAGCGTACTTTATCGAGTGCGGGTTCGCTCGAGGGCGGCCCGGCCGCCGGTTCGAGATCAGCCGGCTGCGGATTGCGCCATGACACAACGAATACGGTGTGTCCTGAGGCCACCGCATGCGCGACAAACGAATTCTCAGGTGATAGATCAAGAATGTAGAACTTGTTGATGCACGGTGGCACGATCAGCAGCGGTCGCTGATAGACCGTGGGCGTTGCCGCGCTGTACTGAATCAACTGGAACAGGGCATTCTCAAAGACCACCGCCCCCGGGGTCAGTGCCAGGTTTCGGCCCACTTCAAAGGCCGATTCGTCCACGGTCGAGATACGGCCGCGCGAAAGATCTTCCAGGAAGTGCGTGATGCCACGAGCAACCGTCTCACCGCCCGAATCCAGCGCTGCACGCAAGGCCTCGGGATTGGTGGCAACGAAATTGGCCGGCGAAATCGCGTCAAGGTATTGCCGGGCGAGAAAACGCAATTGTCCTTTGCCGTGCTCTTCAAGGTCGGCCGCATCGACCGAATCGGTCAAAAACTGTGCCGTGAGCAAATAGGATTGGCGCAAAAAATCAAAGTAAGGGTTGCTACTCCACTCCGGTGCGCTGAAGCGACGATCGTTTGCAACGGCTGGCTTCGCCTCGGTGGAACCGGTCGTTGACTCGATCTGAGCGCGCCACAATTCGGCGCTATCGCCAAGGTAGCGCAGATATCGACTCATGAATTCCGGGGACGAGGCCACCCAGCTGGCAAACGCAGTGATCGGTTCCTGCGCTCGGGCAGCCTGTGCAAGTGCCTCCTGCGCGACGTATGCCGTGTCGCTTGCGCTCGCACCGAACACTTCATTCACGCTATTTGCCATGCTGACTGTGGCCGCTGGTTCGGCACTGCGCGCCGCTCGCGGCGACGCTGCGGCGCGCTCTTTAGCTGGCCCGGAAGGCTGCCTTGGCGCCCGCTTGATGGTCTTGTTCGCGGCGGTTTTTGCGAGCGACCCGGTCGCTGTCCTGGTTGCCTTCCCGGTCGCCTTCCTGGTTGCCCGCTTGGTCGGCGTTCTGGCAGCAGACTTGACTGGCGATTTCACGGGTGCTTGCGCTGCCGGCTTTGCTGGTGCCTTGGTAACCGATTTTGCGGAGCGCTTCGCCGCTGACTTTGCGGGCGTCTTCACTGCTGACTTTGCGGATGACCTCGTTGCCACCTTTTCAGGTGTCTTCGCGGATGTCTTCGCGGCCGTCTTCGTTGGGACTTTGACTGCCATGAACGCGTCTCCTCAGTTCAATCAGCTATTCGAGGGGCTCACAGCGACCACCTCGATCTCATGTTGCGATGCAACATGAGTATCATACCGACTCACCCGCTCTCCTGCAAGACTAAGACCGAGGCGCTTGCCGCGAGACTGTGGTCCGAAGTACGCTGCAATCATCGGTAGAAATCGCGATACCAGTCGGCAAAGCGCTGCACCCCCGACTCTATCGGGGTAGTCGGTCTGAATCCGGTCGCCTGTTCCAGATCGCGCACATCAGCCGCGGTGGCGAGCACATCGCCCGGTTGCAGCGGCTCCATTTTGAGTACTGCCTTTTTACCGAGAACTTTCTCGTAGACCTTGATGTAGTCGAGCAGCCGTACCGGATCGCTATTACCGATGTTGTAGATTCGCCAGGGTGCGCTGGAGGTCGCCGGTGAATCCAATGCACTGGCCGGCCCCTCCTCGGCCGGGCGATCGAGCACGCGTACAACGCCCTGCACGACATCATCGATATAGGTGAAATCGCGTTCCATGTCACCCTGATTGAACACCTTGATTGGCTCGCCCGCGAGAATTGCTCGCATGAACAGAAACGGCGACATGTCGGGCCGGCCCCACGGACCATAGACCGTGAAGAACCGCAGCCCCGTGCAGGGCAATCGATGCACCCAGGCATACGAGTGGGCCATCAGTTCGTTGGCCTTCTTGGTGGCTGCATACAGCGACACTGGATGATCGACATTGTCGTGTTCTGAAAATGGCAGCCGCGCATTCGCCCCATAGACCGAACTGGACGAGGCAAAAACGAGATGCTTGACCGCGCAGCGTCGCGCCAGCTCAAGGACATGGCCGAAACCAAGTAGATTGGAATCCAGATAAGCCGCCGGATGCGTCACCGAATAGCGAACCCCGGCCTGCGCCGCCAGATGCACGACCCCGTCAAACGGCCCGCTCAGCGCAAGGCCGTCCATGGCGGGCCGGTCGGCGATGTCGAGAACACGAAATTCGAACCGCGCATCGCCTTGCAGCCGCGCAAGCCGCGCCTGCTTGAGTCGCACATCATAGTAGCTGTTCAGATTGTCGATCCCGAGGACCGTGTCGCCGCGCGCAAGCAGGGCCTGGGCAACTGCCGCACCGATGAATCCGGCCGCGCCGGTAACGAGAATACGCGCCATGATGAATCAGTCCTTTGCTGCAATCCAGATGAGAGCGGCCATGCGCCCGCAGGAACCGTCTCGGCGGTAGGAGTAAAAGCGGTGTGGGTCCGCGACGGTACACCAATGTCCGCCATGAATCGATGGAACACCGAGGCGCGACAAGCGCGCCCGGGCAAGTGCAGCCAGATCACACAGATAGCGGTCACCGTCATCAGGTCGGAATGCCGTGGCATCGTCCGGATGGCGATCGACGTAGGCCGCGCGCACTTCGGGTCCAACCTGAAACGCTTGGGGACCGATGCACGGCCCAAGCCAGGCGATCAGTTGTTCGGCCGGCGTGCGCATTGCAGCAAGGGTCGATTCCAGCACCCCGCTCGCAAGGCCGCGCCATCCCGCGTGCGCTGCGGCGACCTCATCGCCTTGCCGCGAACACAGTAATACCGGCAGGCAGTCGGCCACCAGCACCGCGCATACCGTCCCGGGCGTGCGGCTGACGCTCGCATCGGCGTGCACTTCATCGTGCAGCGCATCGGCCAACACCACTGTCGTGCCATGAACCTGGCGCAGCCAGCGTGGCGCATGAGGTAGCGCCGCATCGAGACGCCGCCGATTAGCCGCCACTGCCCGCGCATCATCTGCGCAGTGGGCACCAAGATTGAAGCTGTCATACGGTGGCTGACTCACCCCGCCGATGCGCGTGCTCATCAGACTGCGCACATGCTCTGGCGCCGGCCAGTCTGGACGCAGGCAGGCGCCTATCGGGTCATGCAAAGCGGCGCGTTGCAGGGCATCACCCATGGTGTGTTCGCAACTGTGTGAGCATCGCATCAATATCGGAGGCCAACGCCACCTGCCACTGCAATGCCTTGCCGCTCACTGGATGAATCAGCCCCAGCCGCCAGGCATGCAGGGCCTGGCGCGAAAAGCCGGCCAGCGGCCCGGTAAGCGAGCGCCTGCGTACGCCATAGACCGGATCGCCTACCAGCGCATGGCCGACGCTTGCCAGATGAACACGGATTTGATGAGTGCGACCCGTGTCGAGCGAACACTCGATCAGGGTACAGGCCTCGAAGGTCTCGATACGCCGGAAATGCGTCCTGGCCGGCTTGCCGCTTGCCACCACGGCCATGCGGATACGCGCTTTGGGATCGCGGCCAATCGGCGCATCCAGGGTGCCGCTGGCAGGCGGCAGCCCGTGCACCAGCGCCGCATAGTCTCGGCGTACCGTGCGCGCCTGCAGCTGGCGCACCAGAGCGGTGTGTGCCGGTAGCGTCTTGGCGGCGACCATCAGACCGCTGGTGTCCTTGTCGAGGCGGTGGACGATTCCGGCACGCGGCACTTCACTGATTGGCGGCCAGTGATGCAGTAGCGCGTTCACCAACGTGCCATCCGGGTTGCCATTGCCCGGATGAACAACCAGTCCGGCCGGCTTGTTGATCACCAGGATGTCTTCATCTTCGTGAACGATGGTGAGCGCAATCGCCTCGGGCTTGCTCTCACCGGTCTCGAGCGTCTGCGGAGCATCCAGATCGATCCGCTCGCCGCCCCACACCCGATCGGCGGGAGCTCCGGGTTTGCCATCGAGCAGCACATGGCCGCTGCGCACCCAGGTGGCCAGTCGAGAACGGGAATGCTCAGGAAACATCTGCGCAAGGGCCTGATCGAGACGACAACCGGCAGCAGTTTTAGGCACGAGCAGGCTCGCGCGCCTGGCCAACACAGCGCCGGAGCGTTCGGCCGGAGCCTGCGAGCTATAATTTGTCTTCTGCAAGACGCGCGCCGAAGCCAAGGACAGACGGAATGAGTGCTAGTTTATCGTCAAAGACCCCTCACCAGCGCGAACTTGAGGCAAGTACCCCGGTGCGGCAGGGTAAATCGCGCCCGGCGCGCCCGCGCACACGCTGGTTGCAGTGGGTCACCGCCTGCGTCCTGGCGCTCGCCGTGGCGGGTTGCGGCCTCGACAACGATGAGACCGTCGGATGGTCGGCCAATCAGCTCTACAGCAAGGCGCGCGACGCAACCGAAGATGGCAACTGGGTGCAAGCCATCAAGTATTACGAAAAGCTTGAGGCGCGCTACCCGTACGGTCGCTTTGCCCAGCAGGCGCAACTTGAAATCGCCTATGCACAATACAAGGATGGTGATGCGGCCGCCGCCACTGCATCCTGTGACCGCTTCATCAAACTGCACCCGAATCATCCCAACGTTGATTACGCCTATTACCTGAAGGGTCTGGTCAACTATTACGAGAATCGCGGCCTGTTCGCCGGGCTCACCAATGAAGACCCCTCCGAGCGTGACCCGAAAGCAGCGCGCGAATCGTTCGAATCATTCAAGGAGCTGATCGCGCGCTATCCGAACAGCAAATACGCGCCCGAATCGATCGAGCGCATGCGGTTGCTGGTCAATGCGCTGTCCCAGCATGAGGTGACGGTAGCGCGCTGGTATATGCGCCGGGGTGCCTATGTCGCCGCGGTCAACCGTGCCCAATTTGCCATCCAGACCTATCCGAACACGATTGCGGTGGAAGAGGCGCTCGCGATCATGGTGGGCGGGTATGAAGGGATGGGACTCGATACGCTGCGCAATGACGCCAAGCGCATCCTCACGCAGACCTATCCGAACAGCAGTTACCTCGCGCGCAGCGACCGCCAGCCGTTCAAGTCGATGTGGAATTGAACGCTTCGGATCCGGATTCAGATTCGACCTGGAAGAACGCTTGCACCGTGGCAAGCGCACTCACCCGGGTCATCGGTGGCAAGGCCTCGAGAATTCGCCGGCCGTAGGGTCGGGTGGTCAGGCGAACATCGCAAATCATCAGCACGCCGCGATCGCTGAAATCGCGAATCAGACGACCCGCCCCTTGTTTTAGCGTAATGGCTGCCTGCGGCACCTGATATTCCATGAACCCGTTGCGTCCTTCGCTTTCCATGGCGGCGAGCCGGGCGGCGAGCACCGGATCATCGGGGGGCGCAAAGGGCAACTTGTCGATCACGACCAGTGACAGCGCCGCGCCGCGCACATCGACCCCTTCCCAGAAACTTGCGCTCGCCACCAGCACCGCATTTCCCGCCTCGCGAAAGCGGTTCAACAAATCGCTGCGTGTACCCTCGCCTTGCACGAGCAATGGATAGTCCAGACCGCGTGTGGCAAACGCCTCGCGCAACAACTCATGCGCCCTGCGCATCGCGCGCAGGCTGGTGCACAGGACAAACGCACGCCCGCCGCTCGCCTCGATCACCGGTAGGGCGGCCTCCACCATGCGATCGGTAAATTCCGGCGCGTTGGGTTGCGGCAAATTGCGCGGCAAATAAAGCAGCGAATGTCCGGCATAGTCAAACGGACTGGGCCAGCGCGCGGTGCGTGCTTCGGTGAGACCCATGCGCTCCTGATAGAGCGCAAAGTCACCCCCCATGGCGAGCGTGGCCGAGGTGAATATCCATGCCTTGGGACGCGCATGCACCTGCTTGCGGATGGGCTCTGCCACCGACAGCGGCGTGATCTGCAACGCCACCGACTGGGCATAGATTTCGATCCAGCGGATCATCGAGTCATCGTCGGAGGCGCGCCAGCGCTCGATGCGCTCGGCCAGGTCGGCAGCGCGCTCGGCGCAGGCTGCCAGCCCCGGATCACGCTCGGCGAATTGGCTCAACCCGCTCGCCAGCAATGCGATGCGCGACTCCAACTCGGCCAGTGCTTTCACTACGATGCTGTCTGACTCGAGCACCGCGGCGGCCACGCGCGACTCACGATTGGGCACCGCGAGACGAAGATCGCGCGCAGCACGATCAGCCAGCCTGATCAGGGTTTGCAGTTCGGCCACATCCCCCGCCGACACCGCCGCCTCGCGCGCCGTATCGCGCAGCAAGTCGAGCAATTGCCCGGTGGACACCGATACGCCGAAGAAAAGCGTGGCCACTTCAGGCAACTGATGGGCTTCATCGAGGATCACTGTGTTGGCCGCGGGCAACAGCTCTGCCATGCCCTCGTCGCGCAACATGGCGTCGGCAAAAAACAAATGATGATTCACGACCACCACTTCGGCCGCCAACGCCTCGCGCCGTGCCTGCAACACAAAGCACTGCTGATGATCGGGGCAGTCCTGCCCAAGGCAGTTCTCGCGGGTCGAGGTCGCCAGCGCCCAGGCCTGCGAGTCTTCCGGCACCGCTGACAGTTCGCCCCGATCACCGGTGCGGGTGCGCTGGGCAAACCGGGCGATCGATTGCAAATGTTGCGCCGCCTCGCGACTGGGCAGGCGCCCATCGGCAAGATTGCGCGACAAGTGGTAATGGCACACATAATTGGCACGTCCCTTGAGAAGTGCCGCGCTCACCGATAAACCAAGCGCGTCCCGCACCATGGGCAAATCGCGATGGAATAGCTGGTCCTGCAGGGTCTTGGTGCCCGTCGAGATGATCACCTTGCCCCCGTGCATCAAGGCCGGCACCAGATAGGCCACGGTCTTGCCTGTGCCGGTCCCTGCCTCTGCGATCAGGACATCCTGGGCCTGAATGGCCGCGGCGACCTGGCACGCCAGTTCAACCTGCTCTTCGCGGCGGGAATATCCCGGAATCGCCCGTGCCAGGGCGCCATCAGCGGCGAACGCCGCCTCGATCTCCTGGCGTAGTTCAGGCGTCGGCATCACGAATTGTCCTTGCGGCTTTACAAGCCGGCGCATTATGCATAAAGTACCTGAATGGATAGACGCAACTTTATGATTTCAATGGCGGTTTTATATTCCGGATTGAGCGGAATAACCGGCTGTGGATCAGCGCCACCGGCCCCGGTGGTGGCACGCACGGCACAGCGTCAGCCACCGGCTGCGAGCGTATCTGCAGCAACCGCGCCGCCGGTGGCCGAACCAGAGCCGGCAGGGGCCAATGCGCTCGACACGGTACTTGCTGCCGATGCCGACCCACGGCGCAATGAACTGGCGCTGATTGCCCTGTCGCAATTGGGCACGCCGTACGCGTGGGGCGGGCAGGCGCCATCGAGTGGGTTCGATTGCAGTGGTCTGGTGGCCTACGTATACCGGCAGGCATGTCATCTCGCATTGCCGCGTGTGGCACAGGACCAGGCCCGGCTCGCACGCGAGATCCCGCACGCTGAGGCGCGGGTCGGGGACCTGGTGTTCTACAACACGCTCGGGATGCCATTCTCCCATGTAGGTATCTATCTGGGCGAGCAAAGATTCGTGCACGCGCCGACCACCGGCTCGGTGGTGCAGATCGCGCACATGACGCATCTGTATTGGCGGTCGCGTTACAACGGCACGCGCCGCGCCTACGGCTGAACCGGGTGCTCACTACCGCGTTTCTGATTGCCGCTGCCTTCACCGGTGGTTTCATAGACGGAATCGTCGGTGGCGGCGGATTGATTCTGTTGCCGGCGCTGTTCGCAGGACTGCCCACGGTCGAGCCTGCGCTCGTGCTGGGCACCAACAAGGGCGGATCGGTCTTTGGTCTGATCAGCGCCGCCTCGCGCTTTGCCAGCCGTGTGCAAATCAATTGGCGCCTGGTGCTACCTGCAATGGCACTCACCTTTACCTGCGCCTGGCTCGGGGCTCAGGCGGTGCATCGGGTGCCCTCGGCCCATGTGCGCACCCTGTTGCCTTTCGTGCTCACCGCGATGCTCATCTATACGATCCGTAATCGCAGCCTCGGAGTCAGCCATGAGCCGCGCAATTTCCGCGGCCGCGGTTTGGTTCTGAGCATTGTGGCGCTCGGAGTGCTAGGCTTCTACGACGGCTTTCTGGGACCGGGAACCGGGGCGCTGATGATGTTCTTGCTCGCTCGTCACCACGGCCTGGATTTTGTGCACGCATCGGCCAGCGCCAAATTTTTGAACCTGGCCAGTAACAGTGCGGCCCTGCTCGTGTTTGGTCTGGCTGGCGAGGTGATGTGGCCGCTGGCGGCCATGCTCGCGGTGGCAAGCATTACCGGCGCTCAGGTGGGCGTTCGCGTGGCCATGGCACGCGGCACCGGCTTTGTCCGGCTGCTGTTCATCGGCCTTGCCTCGGCGCTGATTGCGAAGACTGCGTGGGACGCGCTGCGTATTGCAGGGCTTCATTAGGCACGCCGGCGAATCAGGCCGCCGACTCGCGCCGCCAGGTGGCAATGCTGGTCGCTGCCCTGGTGCAAACCCATCGAGGAATTCACTCGAGGTCAAGATGGAAACTCAGCGTCGGGGTAGGAATTCGACGTCGAGGCTAAAGTGAGCAAACGGATCCTGCGCCGGCGGAGAGAAGCGACGGGCCGCTGTTTCGCTGGCAAGCAACGCGTGCTGTGCCAAGGAAGAACGGGCTTCGGCTTGCCAAAGCGAACTTGATTCAAGCCGATAGTTCTCAAAACTCAGGCGTATGACAATCCTCGCCTGGGCTTCCACTTCCAACGATGGCGGCTCGACACCTGCGGTGGCCACCTCGTGCCACGTGAGTTGAATGGCTCGCAGCAATGCCAGCCGGTATTGCGCAATGGTCGCCGGCTGCCCGCCGGGGGGGGGCTGACTTGCAGCCGGTTGAGTCGGCTGCGGCGCTGCGGGCTGCTCTGGCGACACCGAGTGCGCTGGCGACACCGAGTGTTGCGGCGTCACCAAGTGTTGCGGCGTCACCAAGTGTTCTAGCGATACCCATTGCGCCGGCGATGTTTGTTCCTTTTGCGCTTCCTTTTGCGCTTCCTTTTGCGCTTCCTTTTGCGCTTCCTTTTGCGCTTCCTTTTGCGCTTCCTTTTGCGGCTTCTTTGGCGGCTCCGATTGGCTGGCCGATGACTGTATCGATGACTGCGCCGGCTGCACCGAATCTAGCAAACGTGCTCCGAGCGCGGGGGAGTGCGGTGGCGAGACTGGAGACACTGCGGGCCTGGGCTGCTCCGGCACGTGCTGCGGCAACGCGGTATCGGTCGAACTAGAACGCTCCGGTGCCAGTGCAACCTGCAAGACATGATCGTCGCCGGGGCGTGACCCACCCGGCCCGGGCGTACCCAGGGGTTGCCAACGGTCATCCATCGACAGCAGCAAATGGACAAATACCGAGGTGGCAATTGACCCTATCAACCGCCGCCGATGCGCGGGCAACCGCTGCCAGTACAATGCCGCCTCCTGCGCAATCGCGAGCGCCACTTGCGAATGCGATCGATTGGATCATGGAGCGACTCATGTTGCGCGTGGTGCTCGACACCAATGCCGTGCTCGATTGCTTTGCCTTCAGCGACCCGAATGCGCAAACGCTGGTCAGCCAGATGGCGTCCGCCCGCATCCAGGTGGTGACCCGCTCCGATCTGCGCGCTGAGCTGGTGCGTGTGCTCGCCTATGACCATCTGCCATTCGATAGCGCGCGGCGCCAGATGACGCTCATGCGCTATGACGAATATGCCATCGCAATCGACGCGATCAATTACGATGCAAACCCGTCGGATTCACCACCACCCGGCGCAAGCCCACCCGGCGTCATTCAATCCGACGCGACCCAATCCGACGCGACCCAATCCGACGCGACCCAATCCGACGCGACCCAATCCGACGCGAAACAATCTGGCGTGACCCAATCTGGCGCGATGCAATCAAACTCAATTGAGCGCTTCAAACTGCCTCGCTGCCGCGATCCGGATGACCAGAAATTTCTAGAAGTGGCACGCGATGCGCGGGCGCACCTGCTCGTGAGCAAAGACAAGGCCCTGCTCGAGTTGGTGCGCGGCAGACGTAAATCCTTGCCCTTTCGCATCCTTACCCCGGCGGGCTACAACGCCGCGTTCGACATCGCAGCACGCGCGAGCCCAACGGTCTGACAAAGGCGATCGGTGCCACGCTCATTAGGTAGCGCCGTCCGGCATTGGCGCCTCACAGTGCGCCTAACGTCGTCACGTACTGTGGCAATGAACTCAGCACCTGTCCGTGGCGTAGCGCTTCTTTGACTCCCGGATCATCTCAAGCAACGCCTTGGCCGGATCGCGCCCCTCGGCTTTGGCTTGCTCTTTGGTCGCAAGCCAACACGTGAGGTCGGTCTGCGCCTGTTCGGCATGACGGTTCCAGTCCGGATCGAGCGGCGTGGTCAACTCAAGGCGAATGCCGTTGGGATCATGAAAATAGATGCTCTCAATGATGCCCTTGTGGTTCACCGGCCCAAGTACCGGAACGTCGTTTTCTTGCAGCCAGGCATGCCAGCGGCGCACTTCGGCCGGATTCTCGACCCACAACGCGCAGTGATTGAATGTGTCGTAGGCCGGATGCGAGGACTTGGCTGGTGCGGGCAAGTCGGCGCACTCGAAGAAGGCAATGGTTGATCCATCGCCCATTCGGAAAAAAATGTGGAAGTACGGGAATTCCTCGCCCGTGGAAGGCACCCGATCATCAAAAATCGTACTGGCGATCTCCATTCCCAGAATGCGGGTGTAGAAATCGGCAGTAGCGGCGACGTCCCGAGTCACATAGGCCAGATGATTGAGCATCATCGGCACCAGGTTTGCCGGACGATTTGAACCCAGAGTGCTGGTCGGCTTCTCCATCGCGATCTCCTCCTGTCTGCCGCGAATCATTACGCGGTTCCGGGCACGATACCAGTCACCAGCCCGCTCGCCAGTCCTCGCGTTTGTTCTGTCTCAATTCCTGTCTCAATTCCGCTACCGCCATCACCCGATGCGTTTACTTCGGCACCGCCTTCTGAGCCGAACTCGGACCAGACACGGCATCAGCCGCGGCGCCGATCACCTTGCCGGTGGTGGTCACTACAGTGGAGGCGACGTTAACCGCGGCCGAGCCCACATCAATGGCTGCCTCCACCACACTCGCACCGAGCGAGACAACCGAGCATCCTGAAACTGCCAGCGCGAGAAGACTAGTCAGCAGACCGCGCCTGATCGTCATGACAAATCCTGCTCCAATCTCGTGCCAACGCGCTCGCTAGAACGCTGCAGACACTGAATCGCAAAGTCTGTCGACATGATGTCGCCAAAGGCGAGATAGAACGCAATCAGCGCGGCGTTGTGTTCTTCATCGGTATGCGCTGCATTCGCATCGGTGATCATCACGGCGCGAAAATTCTGCATCATTGCGTCACGCGCGGTGGAGTCGCAGCACACATTGGTCACTGTGCCCGTGACGAGCAGCGTATCAATCGCGCGCTCGCGCAAGATCCCGGCGAGGGGCGACGCGCCTTCGACAAATGCGCTGTAGCGATCCTTCTGTACGATGAGATCGCTTGCCTGCACTTCGAGGTCGGCCCACAAAGCATGGCCAATAGCCCCTTCGGCCATGGTTTCGATGCGAACCTTGGTTCTCTCCGGCCCGGTCATCGCGTGGAACACCGGCCAGCTTTGCAGTGACGGTGTCCCGAAGGTATTTTTTACCCAGACGACGGTGCCCCCGGCAGCCCGAGTAGCCTGCGCCAGACGGTTGATCGCAGGCACGATATCGCGTGCCGCGTGGCACAGCACATGCGCCACGCCAGGCATCATGAACGCGTTCTGCATGTCGATCACGATGAGTGCAGTACGCCGCGCATCGAGATCTTCGTAGACATGTTCTCGCCCGCGGTGACGCACGACCCGATCAATCACGGACTGCGGAATATCGATGGTATGCAACGCGATCCTCTGGCTGGACGGTTCTTGCACGATGCCGTCATTATCAGCCCAAAATGCCTGGGCCCATTCAGTGGGACTGCAGTTGCAGCGCTTGCGCGAGAGCGCTACCGCGACGGACCTGCGTGCGTTGCAACCGCTGCGCGCGAACTCGCCCCCCCCTCACATCAGCGTTACACGTGAGAGTCGTCTCAGCCGAGATACCTGGGTGGTGGTTGCCGCAGAAAGGAATCGAGGATCGCCAGTACGGTTTCCGAATTTTTCTCGTGCATGCTCGAATGGGCAATCCCCGCCATCACCGCAAAATGCTTGTCCGCGTTGGGCAGCTTGGCAAAAAACGCCAGTACATCGGCAAACGACGCAATGCCATCGAACTCCCCGCGCATCACGATTGTGGGCATGGGGAGTCGCGTTGGATCATTGACCGGCAGATTGGCACACATGTCCAGATAGGTACCGGTCGGGACCGAGTTGTCCTGTCCGGTGAGCGCATCGGCAAAGGCCCGCACCACGTCCGGGTCGGCCGTTCCGGGATGATCGCGCGTAAAAATGCTCTCGACCAGGGCGCGGGTGAGCGGTCGCCGGTTATGTGCGCGCCACTCATCCAGTTGCAGACGTCGCTTGGCCAGAGTCGGGCTGTCCTGACCAGTCCACACCAGCGCGTCGAGCGCCAGACGGGCCACCCGGTCCGGATGCCGCTCGGCATACAGCGCGGCACGTAACGACCCCGATGAAATGCCGTACATCATCACCTTCGCGGCACCGGTCTCCTTACGGATCAGGTCGCACACCGCGGCGATATCATCAGCCCCAGTCGCCACATCGGCATTGATGTCGCGGCGCTTGTCCGAGCTCCCATAGCCTTCATGGTCGAAGCACCAGACGTCATAGCCGCGGCGGGCGAACCAGTCCATCGCAGAATACTGCGGCTTGCCGGGCACTTGCAGATCAAACGATGCCCGCCCCGCAGTCGATGAACCATGCACAAACAAAAACGGTGCCGGTGGTCGCGGACCAGGCAAGGCATCGGCTGGGTTCTGCAACTGCTTGCGCCATACCGAGAGGCGAATGGAGAGTCCATCGGCGGGTTTGAACGCCTCAAAGTTGCGCCCCTGCACCGGCGCAAGGCGAGCAGGACCGCTCGCCCCCGCGGGCAGCGTCGAGCGAGCGGCCGACTCGCCCTGGCCGTTGGCCACGTGCGCCATTGCGCCGGGTGAATTTGCACCTTGCGCGCTGGCGACCTGCGCACCCATCCAACCGGCCAGCGCCGTACCCACGGCAAGGAAACGCCGACGTTCACTCATACTGACCTCCGTACATAGCCATAACTCAGATTCGTGCGATCGCTGCCTTCCTTGTCATAGATCGCCTTGTTCAAGGCAATCCTGTCGCCGGAGAGCGCGGCCTGATGGGCCGGGCTGTAGTTGTACAACCGGGCGTTGTTGCCGCCAAAAATTGCATTCTTGACTGGTCCATCGGCCGCCCCCAGCGGGGCATAGCCGTACTTGCGCTGAATGTCCTGCGGAATCTCCAGCCGGCGTAGCGCCTCGATCTGCCATTGCGGCGATCCGGTCCAGATCGCGTCGGTGCCCCACACCACGCGATCAGCACCCAATCCTTTGATCAACTGCCCCATCATCACCGCGGTCAGACGCGGCTCGGTGATGGTGGTTTGCGCAAACAATTGCCCCACGTCGGCGTATACATTTTTTACACCGAACTTCTCGGGTACCTCGGCCAGATCGGTCACCCAGTCAACGCGGCCGCTCTTCTCAAACTGCCCCCAGGCATCATCGGCAGTGCCTCCTCCGGCGTAGCGATAGCCGCCGTGGTAGATGATGAAATTCAGGTTCGGCCAGTCGCGCGCTGCCTTGCCCACGTCCGCCACCTTCGAGTAGTCGAGCAAGTGGGGAAACTGCTTCTCCACCGACGGTGGAAACAGGCCCTTATGGATGCAGACGTTTTTCAGGCCAGCGCGAGCGAATTTTTCATAGGCCGGATAAACCAGCTTCTCATCATCCAGACGCCATGGATGCTTTGACAAGTGCTTGTTGGTGTTGTCACCGATGGTATAGCCCTTCATTGAATCGGGCTTGAGATCCTCGATCGCATGATCGATCTGCTCGAGCCATCCCGGATAGCCCGGTGTGAAGATGGCATGCGCAAAGGCGCGCCGCGAGCCTGCGATCGAATTGATCGTGGCCCGACAGGTCGCCTTCATCTCGTTGGTGAGGAACCAGTCGCCCGGAATCTCCGAAGGCGCGCCACTGATACAGGCCACCTTGGTGTCACTGTCCAGATAGATTTCTTTCAGGTAATTGGCAAACTTCAGATCATCGAGCGTTTGCGGCTTGTCAACCAGGGCCGGATTCCAACCCGCCTTGCCCACCGCCTGCCGTTGCAACAGGAAGCTCTGGATACGCGTGTCGTCGCGCAGGAAATGGGTGTGCATATCCATGATCAACTGACCTGACAGACTGCGCGCGCGTTCATTGGCCATCTCGGGCATGGCCGCCTCGGCGCGCGACACCCCGAAGAGCGGTCCGTAGGTGTCGTTCATGGCCAGAAACGCCGCGGCCATACCGGCCGAGGTCTGGAAGAAGCGCCGTCGGGTGAGACCCTGATGGGTGGCGAGTTCGCTCCCCAGCGCTTTCACCCGTTGTTCGAATTGGCGTTGTCGCGCCGTCTGCGCCTGCGGCATGAACTCGTCGCTTGAAACGCACTGCACCGGAATGGGTGAAGGGAAAAGTGCCTGTTCGGCGGGTGTGAGCTGATCGAGTTCTTCATTGCTGAGCATGCTCATCCTGAGTCTCCTGAACGATTATCTTGGGGGTCTGAGAGCCCTTTGATCTGAAACTGCCATCATGCAAGCACCGAACTTACGCTTCCGACGTTTCGAACACCCGCGCCCCGGTGCGCGAGGGAAAACCGCCGCGCACCGCGCCGGCGCGCTGTTCGGGGTAAATCCGGCCCAGCAGTGGCGACAGCGGTCGCGTGGTGGGCATTGACAGCCACATGCGCAACAAGTGGCGCCGGCGATCCGGCTCCGCGTAATCCTCGTAGCCGGTGCGCGCGTGCAACGTCACATGATTGTTGAGCACCTGCAAGTCGCCTGCCTCGAACATCATCGAAAAATGAAACGCCGGATCGTTGGCGAGCTGATCGAGCAGGTCCAGCGCTTCGATCTGAGCCTCGGTCAGACGTGGCACGTCAGGATAGCGCTGCGCCGATTTGATGTGCGTGCGTATGTAGCGGCAGGCAAAGTGTCCCTGATGAAATGTGAATACGGGTTGAATATAGGTCGGTGCCTCACCCTCGCGCTGCTGGCTCTGCAGGCTCCAGTGAAATGGCTGGTAGAGCACGGCAAGCAGATCAGGCCGGCGGCGCGCGATTTCGTTGTGAATTGCCACCGAGCTTGCGATCATCGACAGGCCGCCTGACTTTGCCGTGCGCAGCACCAGCAACGCCACCACGTCGCAGGAGTCGGTGTGGTACTCCAGTTCGGCATTGGTCTTGTAACCGCGCCCGCGCGGACCGGACAAATCCACCTTGAGATCACGCACATCACCCAGCACGTCACCTTCGCCACTCTGCGATACCGCGCTACCCATATACAGGCCCAGGCCCCAGTAAATCATGCGCAGTGAGGCGACATCGTGCTGCTGGGCCGGAAAGCCGCGGGCGACAAACAAGCCGCAACCCTGATCGAGTTGCGTGCGCATCTGGTCGACGCGCCGTGGGAATCGTTCCAGCGGAAAGTCCTCGCGCGTAAGTGTGTCCAGGGTCGCAGCGCGCGAGCGCGCGTGCGCAAGGGCAAGCTCGATCTCACGTACCTCATCCGCATCGAGCTGATAGAGCCACTCAGGGTGCGCCAGTAGCTGCGGTCCGCGCCAATCGGCCGCTGAGTGGATCAGACCAGGCGGGGTCACCTGCGCATCACCGGACGCTTTCAAGGCGGGGGCGGGCGCGCTGGCGTCCGTTGCATCGATCGCCCCTGGCCGCGCCGTGTTGGTGTCGCTCATCGTGCCTGATCCTCGGCTTTCATCCGCGCATTCTTGAGCACCGGAGTCCATTTGGTCACCTCGGCCCGGATGAACGCCCCCAATTCGGTTGGCGTCATCATCGAGGGTTCGAGACCCTGCTTGTCATAGATCGAGCGAAGCTCCGGGGATTGCATCGCGCGGCGCGCCTCAAGCCCGAGACGTTCAATCACGGCCGGAGGTGTGCCACCGGTGGTCATGAGCGCCACCCAGGAATTGATTTCGTATCCGGGCAACCCCGACTCATCGATCGTGGGCACCTCGGGCATTTGCGGCGCCCGCTTCAAACGCGTCACCGCCAGGGCCTTCATACGTCCGCTCTTGACCAGTCCCATTGATCCGGGCAGTGCCGAGATGGCCAGATCAACATTACCCGCCATCAGATCAGGCATGGTTGCACCAACCCCTTTGTAGGAAATGAAGGTGAGTTCGGCGTGCCCAAGACTGGCGAGCAGTTCGGCACCCACATGATTGGGCGAGCCCAGCACCGAGACAGCCATCGACACCTTGTTCGGGTTGGCGTGTGCAAGTTCGAGTACCTCGCGCACCGTGTTGGGTTTGAACCCGGCCCCGGCTATGAGCAACATATTGGATTCGGCAATCAGCGCAACCGGTGCCAGATCACGGTTGTAATCAAACCCCGGATTGGGCACCAGCACCTGATTGACCGCCTGATTGGTGCCGGTCGCGAGCAACGTATAGCCATCAGGAGGTGCCTTGGCCACCACGTCGCTTGCAATATTGCCCGCCCCGCCGCCGCGATTTTCAACCAGCACCGGCTGCCCCAGAGGCTTGGCGAGCGCAGCCGCAATATTGCGAGCCGCAATATCGGGTAAACCGCCCGGTGCCGCCACCACAATGATGCGCAGCGCGTGGGTCGGCCAGTCAGCTGACTGAGTCTGTGCCTGCGCAAAGCCAATCGAGCTGCCCGCCGCCAACACCATGGCAAGCATGGCCCCCCGCTGTTTCCATTGCCCGCCGGTCATGCTCCCTCCAGGATATCGGTCGCCGTGCGCCAATCGTGCGAGTGTGCCAGCAATCGTGCCGCTGCGACCGCCCCTTGCCTGCCCAGGGCTGGTGCGCCAAGCAACTCAAATTTGCCACACAACCGCGTCGCGTCGGCACTGGCCGAGTGTGTCGCACGCACAATGCGTTCACCATTGGCCGCCAGCTCGATTTCGATCGCGCCGTCGAAGCCCCGTCCCAGCGCGGGGTCCGTTCGGTGCACGATGCGCTCGGCAAGCGCGCGCAGATCGGCGCGCTCGCGTACGGCCGGGCTGAGCGCATCCAGTCCAACGCCCCGCTCGGTCAATGCGTGGGCAAGCTGATAGGGCAGGCTTGCAATGGCGTCCAGCTCACTTTCAAGACGCAGCTTGTCGGCACGCGGTTCACACACGATGGCCGCAGCCCACGGTGCGATGACACAGCAGACCGAGCGCACGTCGGCTGGGCGCAGATTGCGCTCATGCACGAGAGCAAGCAGTGCATCCAGATACGGCTGAATCACATGCGCGCAAGGATAGTATTTGTATTGCGCCTCAACGCCACGCCATTGCGCGCCCAGTGCTGCGGTAATGATGCTGCGATCGAGCGTCTCGCCGTGCAGCATCGCCGAATACAGGTCGGCACCACCATCGAGCACATGGGCAGGTCCGCGAAAACCTTGCGCAGCCAGACCTGCCGCGACACATCCGCCGTGTGCTGCCCACCCGGCATGCAGCCACTTCGACCAGCCACCATCGGCCATGAATGCCATCAGTCCGGAGGACATGCTCGCAGCCAGGCCCATCGCCCAGGTCGTCTGTGGCGCTGACAATCGACGCACCCGTGCGCAGGCGGCCGCCGCGGCAATCGGCCCTACCAGCCCGGTCGCGTGCATGCCACGGGTATGAAATCGCCGACCAGCCACCGCACCGATGCGCGCGGCGACTTCATAGCCTGTCACCACGCCAGCGGCGAAATCGTCAGCCGACGCATCGATCTGCATGGCCACCGCCAGTGTGGCCGCCACCACCACGCTGCCCGGATGCACCACTGAATCCATGAACGTGTCATCAAAATCGCGGCAATGCGCGAGCGTGCCGTGCGCCAGGGCCACCGCCGCCGCCGGCAGGCGGATTCGCTCACCCACCAGTATCGCCTCGGGCGCACCGCCGGCGGCCTTGGCATACGCAAGCGCAATGTGGCCCGCGTCGGTCGCCGCACCGGCAAACAGTAAGCCGACATGATCAAGAATGCGTAGCGGCACCGTGGCCTGGACAGCCGGCGGAATATCGCCCCACTCGAGCGCCGCACACCACGCGCCGAGGGTCTCGGCAATGGGCACATGGGCTGAGTTGGCCGTCGTTGAAACACCCTGGCTCACCGCAAATACCTCCTACCAGGCCTCGCGCAACAGCGCGAGCACATCGGCTTCGGTGAGAGGTGCGGGCAAATTGGCCATCATGTAATCGCCCATCGTGCCCGCCGCGATGCCCGGAAGATCATCGGCGCCAATGCCTGCCTCACGCAACCGCTGCGGCAGCGGTAACTGCGCGAGCAGGCCGCGAATGGCCTCAGCCGCGGTATCGGCCGCCGACCCGGATGAACCGGCCGTACACCCCAGGCCTTCCAGGACATAGGCCGCATCGCGGCCCAGTGTCGGCAGCAGACGGCGTAGCGCCGGCGCAAGCAATATGCCGTGCGATATGCCATGTTGCAGACCGTAGCGACCGCCGACCACATGACCGACTGCGTGGACGATAGACACCATTGCGTTGATAGATGCCGTGCCTGACATCAGACAGGCCATTTGGCAATCAGCACGTGCTTCCAGATCATCAGGTGCATTCACGCTACGCGGCAAGGCGTCGCGCAGCAGCCGTGCAGCATGCAGGGCAAGGCCCATCGAGATCGGGTGACGATGAGCCGAGTACAACGATTCGATCGCCCGCGCGACTGCCGTCATGCCCGTGGCGGCGCTCAGCCGCGCACCGGCAAACACCGCCATCTCGGGGTCGAGCACCGTGCCATCGGGCACCAGGCGTTCGTCCCAGAACAGCATTTTTACAGGGCGGGCGGGGTCGCGGATGCCGGCTGTGGGCAATACATCGCTCGATGAGCCGGCCGTGGTCGGCACCGCCACATGCAACAAGGCGGCCGCCGGCAGGGGCTTGCGCGCCATGCCCTTGCGCGCATAGTCAATCGCATAGGGCGCAAAATCCCCAGCCGTGGTTTCATGCAAAACCACGCCTTTGGCGGTATCGATCGCACTGCCCCCGCCTACCGATACCAGGCAGTCGGCGGCCAACTCGCGCGCCTGGGCTGATGCGGCCTGTACATCGGCAAACGGTGAATGCGCATGCGCGTCGCCAAACACACCCACGCACAGCGGGCCGAGCCCGGCGCGCACTCGCGCCAGCATTGCGCCCTGCGCGACGGACTTGCCGCACACCACCAGAACGCGCTGTGCGCCCAGCGCGGCCACGATACGTCCCAATTCGTTGACCTTGCCCGGCCCAAAACTCACCTGGCGCGGCCAATCGCGAATCTCCCCGCTATACATCGTGCAACTCCCCTTGCGATGCACTGCACGCACCTCGACGATGAGGTGCACGCAGTCGGTCAATTTTTGTCATGAGCATACACGACCAGGAGATTCGGCCATACGTGGCAAGGCGACTCAATGATTCAACCGCAGGCGGCTCACCCACACCGTCGGGCAAGGCGAAGGCATACCGCGTCGATCGAACAGGTCCACGGCGAATACGCAATCCGCCTTGCGCAAGTTCGGCGCTCCCGTTAGATTGCCGGGGAGGTTTCATTCAGATGATTGACCTGAACGAAACCATGCTCGCACCAGCCGCTTATGCGCGCTCGACCAACCCGCCCCGCAGCGCGCTTCGCGCGAGCGAGCCTGCCCCGTGGAGATTCACATGTCTTCCCATGCTGCATCTGTGAAGCAGACCTACCGGTTTGATCAAAGTTTTGAGTGGAACTATGTGAACGGCCCGCAATTCAGTGGAGCGTATCCGAGCGTGCCCGTCACGCCGATGAAATCGTTTTTTGGCTTGCCCGTGCGTTCCCGCTTTGGCGTGCCCTCGAGCATTCTCTCCAACAGCCGCTGGGTTGAAACCTACGCACGCCTGGGCTTTGACATCCTCACATTCAAAACGGTGCGTAGTGTCGCGCGTGCCTGCGGTAGCGCGCCGAACTGGATGTTTCTTGATCGCAATGGTCTCGAAGACCGCCTGTACACCGGCGACCAGACCATGGTGGTGGGTGATGCACCAGCAAGCACCCAGGGGGCCACCATGGCAGGCTCCTTCGGCATGCCCTCGGTGCTGCCACAGATGTGGGAGCCCGATCTGGAGCGCGCCTGTCGCTCGATTGGCGAGGGTCAGGTACTGATCGGCTCGGTGGTGGGAAGTGCCGGACCCGACGTCAGCGATGATGCTTTCGTGGCCGATTTTGCCGACCTCACGCGCCGGGTATGTGCAGCCGGCGTGCCGATCGTCGAGGCCAATTTGTCCTGCCCCAATGTGGGCAAAGCCGAAGGCCAGCTCTATCTGGATATCGAACGCTCACGCACCATTGCGCGTGCAGTAAAAGAAGCCTCGGGGGGGCGCCCGGTACTGCTCAAGGTCGGATTGATGGAGGAACCGGAGCGCCTGCTTGCTTTTATGCGCGCGGTCAATGGCTATGCCGATGGCCTGGTGCTGATCAATGCCCCCTCGCGGCGCATTGTCGCCCCCGATGGCAGCGCGGCCTTTCCGCCAGGGCGAGAACGGGCCGGGGTGACCGGGACTGCGATCAAGCCGATCGCCCTGGGTGCGGTACGAGCAGCACAAAAAATCATTGAACGTGAGCGCATGGCCTTGCAGATCGTGGGGGTCGGTGGGCTCACCTTTGCTGGCGACGCGCTGGAATTCATCGAAGCCGGCGCCTGTGCCGCGCAGTCGGCCACCGGGGCGATGTTCAACCCCATGCTCGCAATCGAAGTCAAGACTGCAACGCCAGCAGTCTAGAATCGCGCTTTTTTATCCTGCAAGGAGTACACCGCATGCTGAAGCTCTGGGGACGGATCACATCGATCAATGTACAAAAGGTTCGCTGGGCATTGGCCGAAATGGCAGTCCCTTATGAACGAGTCGAAGCCGGCATGGAATACGGCGTGGTCAACGAACCGTTCTACAAGGCCATGAATCCCAATAGCCGCATCCCGACGATCGACGACGATGGATTTATCCTGTGGGAGTCCAATGCCATCGTGCGTTATCTGGCCGCCAAACAGGGTGCCGGCACGCTGTCACCGGCCAATGCCCGCGCCCACGCGGATGCAGATCGCTGGATGGACTGGGCGAGCACCACCTTGCAGCCTTCGGTAACCCCGGTGTTCTGGAATCTGATTCGCAGCGCACCTGAGAAGCGCAACATGAAGGAAGTCGCCGACCAGACTGTCAAGGCGAATGAGGCATTCCAGATCGTCGATCAGGTACTTGCCAACCGTCCGTACATGGCTGGGGACAATCTCACCATCGGCGATATTCCGATGGGTGCCTTCGTACACCGCTGGTACAAGCTGCCGGTGGAGCGACCCGCAATGCCGCATCTGGACGCCTATTTCGAACGACTGCAATCCCGCGCCGCCTATCGCGAAGCGGTGATGATTCCGCTTAGCTGATTCAACTGGAGTAGTAACTCATGGAAGAGAAGGTCAGTTTCAAGTCAGACGGCCTGACATTGTCGGGCATCGTGCGCACCCCTGATGGATTGAAGTCCGGCGAGCGCTGCGCCGCGCTGCTGCTGTTGCATGGTTTTGGCAGCAACAAGGAAGCCGACTGGATGAAAATCACCGCCGAATTGCTCGCCCAGTGGGGCTATGCATCGTTGCGCTTTGATTTTCGCGGTTGCGGTGACAGCGAGGGCGAGCGGGCGCGCGTGATCTGTCTCGAACAGGTCGAGGACACGAGTAATGCGCTCACCTATATGGCTACCCGTGGCGATATGCGACCCGATGCCATCGGTGTCTATGGTCATAGCTTTGGCGCCGCGGTGGCGGTCTATGCCGGGGGCGTGGACAAGCGCATCGCTGCAGTCATGTCCTCAGGGGGCTGGGGCGATGGCGAGAAAAAATTCCGCAAGCAACACGAGTCGCCCGAGGCCTGGAAGCGCTTCACCGACATGATGGACGAAGGTCGCCGCGTGCGTGCCGAATCCGGCCGCTCGATCCGTGTGCCACGCTTTGACATCGTGCCGATCCCGCCGCATCTGCGTGGCAATCTGTCGGCCGGCTCACACCTGGAATTCCCATTCGAAGTGGTCGAGTCGATGTATGCGTTTCGTGCCAACGATGTGGTCGGTCAGATCGCACCGCGCCCGCTCATGCTGTTGCACCCGGCCAATGACTCGGTGACCCCGACCGAACAATCGGTGGAACTGTTCCAACATGCCAAACAACCGGCCGATCTGCACCTGATCGCCGAGGTTGATCACTTCCTGCTCTCCGAGGGCAATCCGATTGTCATCAATCTGGTGCGCAATTGGCTCGAGAAGCACCTGCCTGCAAGGGCAGCGTGAGTTCAGCAGCGACAGGGCGTATTTCGGTTCCCGTCGGATCGCTTCGGCAGTTTGTCGAAGCGGTCTTTGCCGCCCGCGGGATGTCAGCCGAACACGCCGCCTGCGTCACCGATGCGCTCATCTGGGCCAATCTGCGCGGCATCGACACCCATGGGGTGAATCGCGTACCGCGCTATGTCGAGTTGATCGACCTGGGGTACATGAACGCCCAGCCGTCGATCGATGTGCAGGAAGTAGCCATCGGTTCGTTGCGGATTGAAGCCGACCGTGCGCCCGGCCCGATTGCCATGACGCTGGCGATGGAAGGTGCGATCGATCGTGCACGCATTGCCGGCATCGGCATCGCACTGGTACGCGCCACGACTCATACGGCGGCCTTGGGCTATTACACCCGTCATGCGGCAACCCGCGGCTGTCTGGGCATCGCGTATTCGGCCTCGCAACCGAATATGGCCTATCACGGCGCACGTGCCGCCGGTGTATCCACCAGCCCGCTGTCGATTTCCGCTCCCGGTGGTGCCGACGCCTCGCCGATCGTGCTCGACATTGCTTCGGGTATTGTCTCGCATGGACGGTTGATTCAGGCGCGCAAACTCAAACAGGCGCTCGAACCCGGCCTGGCCATTGATCGCGAGGGCAACCCGACCACCGACCCGGCACTTGCCCACGTCCCACTGCCCATGGCCGGCCCCAAGGGCTCGGGGCTGGCTCTGATGATCGAGTTGCTGACGAGTGTGCTGGCGGGCAACCCGTTGCTGGCCGAATCACTGGAAGGCACTGCGCTTGGCAAACACCATCGCCAGAACGGTGTGTGCATTGCGATCGATATCGCGCGATTCATCGATCCGCAGGTCTTTGCACAGGAGGCAAGCCGGCTTGCGTGCGATATCCACGCCCTTCCTGCTGCCGACTCTGCCCACCCCCCCCTCACTCCGGGTGAGCGCGGCGACCGAATGATGGCAGTGCGCGCGCACTCAGGCATTCCGCTGTCACCGCCCGTGGCGGCAGACTTGCGCAATCTGGCGCAGAAACTCGCCATTGCCCTGCCCGCAGAACTGGAGATCTGATTGTGAGTACCGCACTGATTGCTGAGCTGATCGTTGCCCATATCGATTGGTTGATCACGGTCGACTCGACCCGCCGGGTGATTCGCGACGCGGCCTTTGCAGTACGCAATCGTCAGTTCGTGGCCATCGGCAAGAGCGCCGACATTCTGCGCGACTGGAATGCACCCCAGGTGTTCGATGCCACCCACACCGTGGTCACCCCCGGGTTCATCGATAGCCATCTGCACGCCTCGTTTCAAATGGCGCGTGGCCTGGCCGATGAGGCAAACGCGCAGTCGTTCCTCTACGAGCGCATGTATCCGTTCGAGGCCGCGAGCACCGCGGAGGACGTCGCGGTGAGCTCGTCACTTGCCGCGATCGAGTTGCTGCGCCATGGTGTGACCTGCTTTGTCGATCCGGGCAATTACCACCCGGATGCGACCGTGCGCGCCATCATGGCCAGTGGTCTGCGCATGACCACCGCAACCAGTTGCTTTGACAAGACCAAGGCAGTGGCCAATCTGCTGCCGGCACGCATGATCGAGACCACCGAGGCGTGCCTGGACAAGACCGCAGAGCTGTTCGACCGCTATCAGGGCTGCTATGACGGCAGGCTCAACGTGAGCGCCTCGTTCCGCGGCGTACCCAACGCCTCCGACGCGCTGATCATCGGCTTGAAAGACCTGGCCAATCGGCACGCTGCGGTGTTGCAGACTCATGCCTGCTTTTCCTACCAGACGCGCGATGCGAGTACGGCCGGTAGCGGCATGGCCGAGGTCGAACGGCTCGAATCCCTGGGGGTGTTGGACCCGCGTACGATGCTGGTCCACGGTGGCTGGCTGGAACCGCAGGAAGTCGAGATTCTGGCGCGACGCAAGCCCACCGTGGTGTGCAGTCCGTCCTCATCGATGCACAATGGCTATGGTTATCTGAACATTGGTGTGCACCCGGAGCTGATGGCTCTCGGGGTCAATGTGAGCCTGGGGTCTGACCATGCCTGTTCGGGGCTGGTCGATATCGTGCAGGAGATGCGCCTGTTTGCCTGCGGCTACAAGGAAGCGCGCGCCAATCCGCGCGTCGCACCGCCTGAGCACGCTCTTGAGATGGCAACCTTGAATGGGGCACGCGGGGCCGGCCTGGGCGATCGCATCGGTTCGATCGAGGTGGGCAAGGAAGCCGATTTTGTCATGTTCGATGCGCTCGCCTCGGAGTGGCAGCCGCTCTACAACCCGGTGTCCAATCTGGTCTACAGCGCCACTGGCAACACGGTGAAGCATGTTTTCATCGGAGGCACCCAGGTTGTGCGCGACTCGCGCCTCACCCTCATCGATCAGGACGCCGTGATGCGCGAAGTGCAGCAGGCCACCGACCGGATTGCCGGTCGCCTGGACATGAAAAACATCGTCAAATTGCGCTGGCCGGTCGAGTAAGGATCGACATCACACGTCGTTGCCAGGTGAACTGACCATCACCATTGCGCCGCCGAGTCCATCGACATTCAGCCACCCGGTGCATCAGCCACCCGCTGCATGCGACAGGCGACCGACAGCCCGGGTCACGCGGTGTTGGCCGCCTGATGCAGCGCCCGGCGTAACACTTTGCCCGGTAGTGCCCCGGTGTGCCTGGTATTGTCGATCACCACCTCACCATTCACAATCACCGTGGTGCGCTCACCTGCCGGATAGCGATGTGGTGCCTCATAGGTCGCGCGATCGATGAACGCATCGGGTTCGAACAGGGCAATATCAGCGCACCAGCCTTCCTTGAGCAGACCGCGATCGGTTATCCCGAGCGCCTTGGCCGTGCCGCCGGTCATCTTATGGATCGCCGACTCGAGGGGAATCAACTGTTCGCCTTTCACATAGTGGCCGATCACGCGCGGGAAGGTGCCATAGAAGCGCGGATGCGGCATGCCTTGCGAAACGATGCCGTAGTCGGCCACACAGTTACCGTCAGACCCAACGAGCGCCACCGGTGAGCGAATCAGCGTGCGCACGTCATCCTCGGCAATCGATGTGACCAATACCCGCGTGGCCCCTTTGTCGTCGATCAGATAGTCACACAGTGCGTCGACCGGATCGACACCGCGCGCCTGCGCAATCTGTGCAATGGTCTGGCCGGAGTGCTGCGGCAAATTCGGCGAAATCGACACACGTACCGCGTCCCACGATTCAATCCGCCCCCAGTTGTTCAATCCGTGCTCGGCCAAGTCCCGGCGCATGCGCTCGCGCGTGGCTGAACCACGCAAGCGCTCGATCATGGCATCGACGCCACCGGACTGCACCCATTGCGGCAGGATGTTCTTCAATGGATTGCTGCCGGCGGTATAGGGATAGGCGTCGCAGTCGATCTGCAAGCCACGGCCGCGGGCCTCGTCCAGCCGGGCGAGTGCCGTCTGCGTCTTGCCCCAGTTATCGATGCCCGAGCATTTGAAATGCACGACCTGCACGTGGACCTGGCACGCCTGGGCAAACGCAATTGCCTCGTCCAGTGCCGCCAGCACCTGATTGGACTCATCACGCAGATGAGTGAAATAGGCCGCACCCTCTGCGCGCAGGACATCGCCCAGGCGATGCAGTTCAGCGGCCTTGGCGTAGCTTCCAGGCGCGGTGAAGAGCCCGCTCGAGAGTCCCAGCGCACCCGCCTTGAGCGCCTCGCGCAAGAGCGCGATCATGTTGCCCATTTCAGCATCGCTTGGGGCGCGCTCGGCCATCCCCATGGTCATCAGGCGCAAGGTGTTATGGCCCACCAGCATGCCGGCGTTCACCGCAGTGGCCGGAAAGCTATCCATATAGGTGGCAAAATCAAGCGTGCGAAACGGCAGCCACGGTGCGCTCGGGCTCAGGTAATCGCGCAACAGTGCGACCTTGTCTGGCAGGCAGGGCGCAACCGAAAATCCGCAGTGACCGATGATCTCGGTGGTCACCCCCTGGCGTACCTTGCTCTCGGCACGCGGATTGATCGGCAGGGTGAAATCCGAGTGTGTCTTGATATCAATAAACCCGGGGGCCACGACAAGCCCATGCGCGTCGATCGTGCGTGCCGCATCCACTGCCAGGCGTTCACCGATCGCCACGATGCGACCGGCACTTACCGCAATATCGGCATCGACCCGCGGTGCGCCGCTGCCGTCAATCAACTGCCCGCCGCGGATCAGCAGGTCACAGACAATCCGCGCCATCAGCCGAGCGGGCCCAGATAGACCTCGCCCGCGTAGCTGTCGCTATGAGCCTCGACTGAATCGGGCCAATGCGCGTTGTCAATGCGCGGGCGCAGCGCCGCGGGACGCGGACGACCATCCCAGCCGACCTGCTCCATGTAGTAGTAGAGCTGCATGGCATGGCCTTCAGGGTCGAGCGCGAACGCGCAATAGTCAATCCCCGGAAAGAGCTCGGGGGGCAGCATGCGTATGGTGACCCCTTGCCCCTTCAGGTAGTCAATTGAATCGCGCAGCTGCCGATAAGAGCCCACCTGCAGGCCAAAGGACATCAGACTGGTATGCGTTGACAGACCCAGCTCGGCTCGCAGCGCGAGCGGATAGAGGGCGAGCGAGTGATGCTCGGTATTGGCTCGCAAGAACACGCAGCGATGCCCGTTCCAGACCACCTCCTCGGTGACGCTGAGTCCGAGGTCGTCGCGATAGTAGGCCAGCGAGCGCTCGACGTCGGTGACAAACAGGCGCACCGGGCCGACGCGTTGCACCTTGAATGGCCGGGCGAGCAGCACGCCACCCACATTGAATCGCTCTTCTTCTGCCTCATTGACCCGCAAGCCGCTATTGAGCGGAATCCCGTTGGCTAATGCAGCCTCCACTTCGGCAAGTTCTGAACGGTGCGGCAACTCTGGCGGTGTGTCGTAGCGGATGCCATGCATGGCCAAGGGCTTGCTATAGCCGTCCCAGCCGACCTGTTCAATGCCGTAGTACAACTCATTGATGTGGCCATCGCCATCGACAGGGTAAAAATGCCAGTTTGAACCCGGCAAATCGCGCCCCGAGCGGACAACGCGGCGCCCGCGCGAGCGAAACCAGTCAAAACCGTCGCTCACCTCAAGCAAGCTCCCTACCTGCCAGGTGATCTGGTTGGTGGTGACATTGGGGAATTCTCGCAACAAAGGGTTCAACTCAGCCAGCACCCGCCGCGGGAAAAACACAAACGAGTGATGATCGGTGCCGTGGCGGGTGAAATAACCCACCCCGGAGCCGGTCTCAGCCAGTTTCTCAGGCGGCAGCCGGGCGCCAAAATCGATCGGGTCGGACACTCTGAATCCAAGCAGGTCACAGTAAAAGTGCCGCGCCGCCTCGACATCGAGCACATTGACCCCGAAGTGGCCCAGGCGCCGGATGCGAAACGGTCGTGGCAGGCGAACGCCGCCGACATCAAAGGAGGCGGCAGCCGCGCCCGCCTGATGGGTGGCGCCAGACTGGGGCAGGCTCACCGCGGCAGGGGTGGCAGAAGGAACAGGGGAGGACATGAAGACCGAACCTCTTGATCAAGAAAGACAATGGGGAGGGCATTGGGGGAGGGTCATGGCGCAAGCCAAACCGACGCCTAGCCAAGCACGCAATGTACCGCAGGCACGCCGCTTGTGCAGCGAGCAAACCGCCGCCGCGACCTGGTAGTGATGCGCACGCCAATGCGCACCACCACTGGCTGCGCACAGACGATCGCAATGCCCCGTGCGGAGGCCGGACGCATGGCGCTTAGTTGCGTGGCATGGCCAATCTGCGGTTAAATCCCGACAAGCCTGCTCAAAAGTAGGTCGATCACATTGATCACAACCCAGGAGACCGCTTCATGAGCAACCCGACCTTCGCTTCCGGCAGCCCCGCGGCAACCAACGGCACACTCATGCTGGTGGCCCGCATTCTGATGGCACATATCTTTATCGTCGCGGGCATTCGCAAGATCATGCAATACGACGGCATGGTGGCCTACATTGCATCGAAGCTGCCAATGGCAGACCTGCTGACTCCGCTGGTCATCGTGTTCGAGATCGGCGCCGGCGTGCTGTTCATCCTCGGCTGGCGCACCCGCACGCTGGCCTGGCTGATGGCGGCGTTCTGCGTGGTGGCTGGCTGCATTTTTCATAACTTCCTGCAAACACCGGATGCCGCCTTCACCGCTCAGATGAACAACTTCATGAAGAATCTGGCGATGGCCGGTGGCTTCATCATGTTCGCGATTTTCGGGCCTGGCCCGAAGTCGATCGACAAGCAATAGTCAGCCCCTAACCAGGGGCCATGATCGGTAACGATCTGACCCCTGGCGCGGACTGCGTGGCAGCCGCATCACCGGTGTCCGGACGCAGGCCACAGCGACGCCGCCTGGCCCGATTGCACTCTGCGGTGCTGCTCGAGCTTGTCGTAGTCTGCGGCGCTAGCTGAGGTCGTGTCGGTGGTTACTCATACCGGTCGCCGGCCCCAGGCTAATCGGCGCGCAGCCCGAGCTTGCGCACCATTTCGCCATTGACCCGCAGATCGCGCACGACGATAGCGGCCAGCTCCTCCGGGGTGCTGGAGACGTTGGACATGCCGATTTCCTGCATGCGCGTGCGCACCTCTGGGGCATTCATTGCGCTGGCGAGCGCGTCATGCAATCGATCGATAATGGCGCGCGGGGTTTTCGCCGGAGCAAAGACTGCTTGCCACGATACATATTCGGCCTCAGGTATCACGCTGCCCAACTCAGGCACGCCCGGCAGCACCCCTTCGCCGCGCGGACCCACAACGGCAAGACTGGTGAGCCGCTTATCCTGCATCGCCGAGAGGACAATGCCCAGTCCCAGATCACTGGCCGCGACTTCCCCGGCCAGCACTGCCTGCAACGCGGGACCAGTTCCCTTGTAGGGCACGTGCACCATCTGCAATCCCGTGCGTGCAAGGAAGATTTCCATGCCCAGATGGGTCGCGTGGCCCGTGCCACCGCTTGAATAGTTGAGCTTGCCCGGGTGCGCGCGCACGTGGGCGATGAACTCCTGCAGATTGCGCACACCAAGCGAAGGGTGCGCCACCAGGCCGGTGGGGATCTTGGCCACCATCGAGACGGGCGCAAAATCCTTCACCGGATCGTAGCCAAGCGCCGGGTACAACCAGGGACCAATCGTCAGCGTGCTGTCGGAGGCATACAAGAGGGTATAGCCATCAGGGGCTGCCTTGGCCGCTGTCTCCCCGGCCAGTGAGCCGCCCGCTCCGGGCCGATTGTCAATCGGAAAAGTCTGGCCGAGGGTGACCGAAAGTCGGGTAAAGACCAGCCGCGACAGAATGTCGGCGAGTGAACCCGAGGAGTTCGCCACAAACACCCGCACCGGACGACTTGGATACTCCTGCGCGTAGAGGTTGGCTGCCGCCAGGCCCAGCGCCATGGTCAAGGCGAGCGTGCCCATGCGTGCCAGTCTGGCAATCCGCATTCCTGTTGTTGCGCGCGGCGTTGCATTGTTCATGCGTGTCTCCGTCAAGTTCAATTTGAACCAGGTAGTGTGCGCAGGATGGGCCGATTCCAGATCGTGCCCAGCCCTGCATACAGCGGGCCGCCCAGACGCGCCACAGGGCGCATACGCACGCTGTCGATCCTGCCCTGATCATAGAGCGCTTCATCCACGTGAAATGCCACGACTTCACCGATATACAGGGTGCTGAACCCTGAGCCAAGCGCAATGGCGCGTTCAAGTCGGCATTCCATCTGTACCGGCGAGGCGGCCAGTCGCGGCACTCGCACAAATTGCCCGGGGAGCAACTGCAGACCAAGTTCTGCGGGCTCACTCACCTCTGGCGGATAATCGGCGCCACTCGCGTGCATCGGCTCGAGCATCGACTCGGTGGCGACATTCACCACAAATTCGCCATTGGCCATGATATTGCGCGCGGTGTCCTTCAACTCGCCTTCGCGCAAACCGATATTGATGGCGAGCATGGGCGGCGCGTGGCAGACGTAATTGTAGGACGAGAACGGTGCCGCATTGACCAGACCCTGCTCATTCACACTGGTGATCCACGCCACCGGCCGCGGCACCACCGCGCCAATGACCAGCTTGTAGCGCTCCTCAGGTTCAAGTGCGGCGGTCTCCAGGGTGATGAAACGGGTCATTGCATTCTCCAGCTTGGGCGCGCGCATGATGCCACGGCCAGCCGCCTAGTTGGGTACCATAGGTCGCTTCAATGATCCCCATATGTCCTTATCACGACGCATTTCGAGCCATGCACAGCAACTCACTGACCGATGTGTTGATCGTCGGCGCCGGTCCGGTCGGACTGACTCTCGCGATCGATCTGGGACAACGCGGCATACGCTGCACCGTGGTCGAGCGCAATCTCGCGCCAAGCCCTCATCCAAAGATGGAACGGTGCAATGCGCGCACCATGGAGATCTACCGACGGCTGGGTCTTGCCGAGACCATTCGCGACGCGGGCTATCCGCGCGACTACCCCATGGACGTGTTCATCGTCACCCGGCTGGTGGACCCGCCCCTGCTGCACCTGCCCTACCCATCGGTTCAAGCGCTCAAGGAGCGTAGCCGCGATGATTTCAGTGGCAAGGAACCGCTTGAACCCTACCAACTGATCTCGCAATACACTCTCGAGCCGCTGTTGAAGCGCGCGGCCGAAGCACTACCTAACGTAACCGTGTGCTATGGACACGAATTTGTTCAGTTTAGCCAGCATGCCGACCGGGTCGAGGCCCTGGTGCGCGTGCTGCCCGGTGCACCCGCGATCGTTGGCGCCGCCGCGGCCTCCGGGAACCGCGCGCGCGCTCGAGCATCAGGCGCGACCGATGCCACCGGAGGCGAAGGCACGGTCACCACGGCAGAACCGCGCGCGATCACGCTGCAGGCGCGTTACCTGATCGGCTGCGATGGTGGTGGCAGCACCGTGCGCAAGCAACTGGGCATCCGTCTCGAAGGCGAGGCCGACCTGCTGCAGCTGTGGCAGGCATTATTCACCTGCGACGATCTGTATGAGCGCATCCCGATCGGGCGCGGCCGCCATTTTCATGTGGCCGACAATCGCAACACCCAGTTGATCGTGCAGGATAGTTGTCGCCATTTCACGCTTCACACGGTGGCCGCCGACGAGGCGGAAATCCGCCAGCGCTTCGAACACATGGTGGGCATGCCGGTGCGCTACGAAATGCTCTCGGCCAATCGCTGGACTCAGCACCTGCTGGTCGCCGAGCGCTATCGCGAAGGCCGGATTTTGCTCGCCGGGGATTCTGCCCATCTGATGATCCCGACCGGAGGGCTGGGCATGAACACCGGAATCGGCGATGCCGTCGATCTGGCCTGGAAACTCGCCGCCACGCTGCACGGTTGGGGCGGACCCGGGCTGCTCGATGCCTATGCCAGTGAGCGTCGGCAGATCGGGCTGCGCAATGTGGCGGCCTCGCGGTATGCCTCGCGCGGGCGCCGCGCGTGGCGTTCGACCTGGCGCCCGGAAATTGCCGACGCGACCGAGGCCGGGGCGCAGGCGCGCGCCCACCTCGCACAGATTGCCGATGTGGAGCAGCGCAAAACCAATGAACTGCTGGGCATCGAACTGGGCTACCGCTATGTCGACTCGCCGCTGATCTGCGCACCGGGCCAGCCTCTGAGCGGCGAGGGCGATGCGGCTGCGGTCGCACCCGACCCTGATGCGATTCTCTATGAGCCACATGCCTGGCCAGGTGCGCGCATGCCGCATCAATGGTTGCCCGATGGCAGCGCGCTACAGGATCGCCTGAGTGGTGGCTACACCTTGCTCAAGTTCGGTGGCGATGTCGACGGCACCTCGCTCGCGGCGGCCTTCTCTCGGTTCGGAGCGCCCCTGGACGTGCAAACCATCGACACACCGTGGACGCGGGCTCTGGTGGGGTACGATCTGGTGTTGCTGCGACCCGACCTGCATATTGTCTGGCGCGGCGATACACTGCCACGCGACCCGGGTGCGCTTGCCGCCCGAGCCACGGGTCATTGACAGCGCAGTCCCCTACCCCCAAAAAAAACAAACAAGAGGTCTCCATGAAACTCCGCAGCCGCCGGTCGTTGCCCTTGCTCTCAAGCGTTGCGCTTTTCTGCCTGCTCGGCCTCAATGTGGCCACCCCTGCCATGGCGCAGGAACCGGTCCGTGTGCGCGGACAGATCATCTCCCTGAATGGCGATGTCCTGAACGTGAAATCGCGTGAAGGCGCCGATGTCGCGGTGACCTTGACTGCCGATGCGGGGATTGCCTATGTGCGCCGGGTCAGGATTGAAGATGTCAAGGCCGGCACACCGCTTGGCACCGCGGCAGTCAAAGGGCCGGATGGAAAACTGATCGCCCGTGAATTGCATATCTTCCCGGCCGATCGCCCGATTCCGGCCGAAGGGTTCCGGCCCTGGGATCTGGAACCCGGCTCGACCATGACCAATGCACGGGTGTCTGCCATTGGCGCTGCCTCGGGGAACCTCGAGATCACACTGAGCTACAAGGACGGTCAGCAGCAGATCATTGTTCCACCCAACATTCCGGTGGTCGATACGGTCGACAGCGACCGCAGCGCGCTCAAGTCAGGCGAGTATGTGTTGATCAACGGCATGCGTGCCGCCGATGGCAAGATCAGCGCACCGCGGGTTCTGGTGAGTCGCGATGGAGTGCGTCCTCCGCAGTGAGTGCCCGCTGCGTACCGGCACACTGGGTTCTGGCACACTGGGTCCCCAACGATGTACTACTACTGAACGATGACGCAGTGAATCCGCCACAAAGAGCCGCTGATGCTGTTTGACAACCGATTCGTGCGTGAACTCCCTGGCGACCGCGTCATCGGCGGTGGGCGCCGCCAGGTACAGGGGGCGCTTTATTCCCGTGTGGAACCCACCCCGGTCGACGCACCGCGCCTGATCGCCTGCGCACCCGAGGTGGCCGCGCAACTGGGGCTCGATCCGCGTGATCTGGGTGTCGAGCCCTGGCTGGGCGTGCTGAGCGGCAATGCAGTATTACCGGGGATGCAACCCTGGGCGAGCAATTATGGCGGGCATCAGTTCGGTCACTGGGCAGGTCAACTGGGCGATGGCCGGGCGATCAGCCTGGGAGAGACGCAAACACCGGTTGGTGATCGTCTTGAGCTACAACTGAAAGGCGCCGGTCCCACGCCCTATTCGCGCACCGCTGATGGCCGCGCCGTCATGCGCTCCTCGATTCGCGAATTCCTCTGCAGTGAAGCAATGCATCACCTGGGCATCCCGACCACCCGTGCCTTGAGTCTGGTGGCAACCGGCGAGCCCGTGTTGCGCGACATGTTCTATGACGGCAACCCACGCCATGAACCCGGTGCCATCGTCTGCCGCGTGGCCCCCTCATTTGTGCGGTTTGGTCACTTCGAATTACCCGCGTCGCGGTCTGATCACGCCCTGCTCGAACGACTGGTCGAGTTCACCATCGCACGTGACTTTGCCAAGGCTGAGTGGAACGCCGGATCAAGCGACAATCCAACAGGGCGCGAAACGATGCGGGCGCAGTGGTTTGCCGAGGTGTGCCGGCGCACCGCTGTGATGATTGCTCACTGGATGCGGGTGGGATTTGTCCACGGGGTGATGAACACGGACAATATGTCGATTCTGGGTCTCACCATCGACTACGGTCCCTATGGCTGGGTCGACAACTACGATCCGGACTGGACTCCCAACACCACCGATGCACAGCATCGGCGCTATCGCTTCGCCCACCAGCCGCAGATTGCACACTGGAATCTGCGCTGCCTTGCGGGTGCGTTGGCCCCGCTCTTCCAATCGACCGCGCCATTGATCGAAGGCCTCGGCGTGTTCGAGTCGACCTATGTGGCCGCCGAGCGCGCGAATCTGGCGGCCAAGCTGGGCTTGAGCGAATGCCGCGACGACGATCCTGCTCATATGGAGCGGCTGCAAGGCTTGCTGCATGAAGCCGAGGTCGACATGACGATTTTCTTTCGAACATTGGCTGAGTTCGATCCGCGCAAACCCGATCTCGCCCTGTTTGCTGGCGCGTTCTATGAACCGCACAAGCGCGACCGCCACGCTGAGGAGTTCACGCTGTGGCTGAGCGCGCACGCACGACGACTGCTCGATGACCCGTTGGACCCGCGCGAGCGGCGCGAGCGGATGAATCGCACCAATCCGCGCTATGTATTGCGCAATTATCTGGCGCAGCAGGTCATTGACCGGGTCGAGGCCGGTGATGATGGGGCTGTGGCTGAACTGCTTGAGGTACTCAGGTGCCCCTACGACGATCAGAACGAACACGCAGCGCTGGCGGCGCGGCGACCCGACTGGGCGCGCGAGCGCGCCGGCTGTTCGATGCTCTCGTGCAGTTCGTAGAGCAGGTGCGTGAGATGACCACCCGAGCAGCAGGGTTGCGTCCCGCCCATCCACATGCACCGGGACTGTGCCCCATCAAAGGTTCGATGTGAGCGCAACCTGCAATCATTACCTGGATAGCGGCGTCACCTGCACTTGAGCCTTAGGTGGTCGCACCCAGCAGGGTGCCCCGACAACTGGACGTTTGGCAGCGGCAACGGTAGCGCGCCGGATCATCGTCAGCATCGACATTGAGCCCGTAGTCGAGAAACAGCTCCTCGCCACGGCGAATATCGCGCAGGGCGAAAATGTAAATCCGGCTACCGACGATCAACGCCTCGACATTGGGTTCACAGGAATGGTTGATCCACTTGGCCCAACCGCGGCTGGCGGTGGCATCGATCACATAGCGCCGATCCAGTGTCATCAGAAACGTGTGATCCGGACCTTCATCAACCGTATCGCGCCCGTGGCGCCGATCCGCCTCACGATGGGTGATGCGCTCACCCTTGTACTCAATCAGGCGCGATCCAGTAGCCAGACGTTGCAATGCGAACACGCCGCGACCATGAATCGGTGACTGACGCAACTCAATCCGAGTGCCGCGGATGGGCCTTGCAGCACGCGGCGTTTTGCTTGCCGTTGCGCGCCTGTCCGATTGCGATGCCATGGTGCTGTGCTCCCGCGCACTCAGGCGCAAAAGGGCGCGATTCTACAGCCTCTCAGTGCAATGTCACGCGCCAACCGCTCAGCCCCGGCTTTGCGCGCTCATGCGTCCTCGGGCCTTTCGATCACATTCCACTTGTCAGACGGCAGGCCACCATTCGCTGCCTCGTCAATCAAACAGTGCACTGATCGCCCGCGCGTTCGCGAACACTCGGGCATCCTGATCCGCGGCACCAATCAATTGCAGTCCCAATGGCAACGATTCGTCCTGCAGCACCGGAAGGGTGATCGCCGGTGTTCCCAGGTACGAGGCGGGAACGTTGAACGCCGGGTTGCCCGTTGACCCGAGGCCTTTTGGCGCAGCGCCCGGGGCTGAAAGGGTAAGGCAACCGTCGTGATCTGACATCAGCCGCGCATACAGGGCACGTGCGTTCAACCGCTCTGCCAATAATGTCCGGTAATCATCCAGTGTCATTTGCAATGACTCGGCAAGACGCCCTTGCATCGATTGGCTGAGCTTTGCAGCATCCTTGTCAGCATAACTTCCCATGGGCCACACAGACTCCCAGCCATTGATGGCACGCGATACCGGATTGGCCCGCTCAAGTGCAGCTTCGAGCGCTTCGATCACCGGATCGTTCTGTCGTGAGCGCAGCGCGACACCGGCGCGCGCCAGGCGTGCAAGGGCCCCTTCGCGCTGCGCTTTGGCCTGCTCGGTGGCCACGCGCCATCCGGGCGTATCGAGCACAATCAAGCGAGTTGGCAATGCTGCAAACGGCACCTCAGCAGGGCCGAACAGTCCGGCATAGCCAGGGTCGCCGCCCACGCGATCGGCAATCTCGCGCAGGCTGATCCAGGCGTCCTCAATGCTCGCCGCGAGTACGCCGTGTGCGCTCTGGCTCAACCCATCGTGACTGCCACCCCGGTTGATCGCCCCCATCGTGGGCTTGAAGCCGACGCAGCCGCAAAAGCTCGACGGACGCAAGATCGATCCGATGACCTGGGTGCCCAGTGCAAGGGGCAACATGCCGGCACCAACGGCCGCCGCCGAACCACTGCTCGACCCGCCGGGTGTGCGCTCCAGATCATGCGGATTGCGAGTGCCGCGCGGCTCGGTGGCAGCAAACTCGGTGGTCACGGTTTTACCCACGATGACCGCACCGGCACGCCGCATGGCCCATACGCTGGCCGCATCGCGACCGGAGTGTGCGCCCGTGTAGATGGGTGAACCATGCTGGGTTGGCGCGTCAACGGTTTCGATGATGTCCTTCACCCCGACCGGCATGCCATCGATGCGTGACAAAGGCTTGCCAGACGCCCAGCGCCCGGTCGATTGATCGGCTGCGGCGCGTGCCTCGGCATAGCTGCGATGAACAAAGGCACCCACTGCACCTTCGAGCGATTCGATGCGCTCGATGCAACGCTCAAGGTAGGCGCGCGGGGTGTCGCTTCCGGCAGAAAACGCACTCAAAACCGTGTGGAAAGGCCGCAATTGAGAAGTGCTCACGATAGGCTCTCTGAAAGGTGAAGGTACCCATCGGTGGGGCAAGCGCCGATGGGGCAATTTCGGACCATCGGCGTATCATCGCAGGATTCATAGCTCACCCCCTAGAGGCAGGAGACAATTCGTATGGAACAGACTCTGGAGCGGCCCAACGGCCTTGCCATGACCTTCAAGGAAGGTGGATTGGATTGGCCCAAGGCGCCTGCGGTCACCTCCCTGGAAGTAGAGCGCCTGCAGCGCAAGCAGCGCCTGGCGATCGGCTTCCGGATTTTCTCGATGTTCGGCTTTGACATGGGCATCGCCGGGCATATTTCATGCCGTGATCCGATCCTTCCCGACCACTTCTGGGTGAATCCGGTCGGCCTGCATTTCAGCCGAATGCGGGTGTCCGATCTGGTGATGGTCGATCACCAGGGGCGCCTGGTGCATGGCACCAAGCCCATTAACGCGGCCGCCTACGGTATCCACGCTGCCATTCATCGGGCGCGCCCCGATGTGGTCGCCGCAGCGCACGCACACGCCCGTTACAGCACCGCATTTGCGTCACTCGGCATAGCGCTGCCGCCCATCACCCAGGAAGGCTGTGTGTTCTATGGCGACCATGGTGTGTTTCAGGGCTATCGCGGCGTCGCCGCTGATATGTCAGAGGGCGAACTGATCAGTACCGCCCTGGGGCCGCACAAGGCGGTCATCTGCCGCAATCACGGTGTGTTCACCGTCGGACACAGCGTCGATGCAGCGGTCAATTGGTTCTTGCGTCTGGAGCGCTCGTGCGAACAGGTGCTGCTTGCGCAGGCCGCTGGCACACCGATCGAAATCGATCACGCAACCGCCACCATGACCGCAAAACAGGTGGGGTCGCACGAAGCCGGTTGGTACAGCCTGCAACCGCTGGTCGAGAAATTTCTCGCCGAGCAACCTGAAGTGCTCGACTAGATCGACTCGCGGCAGGGGACGACGGTGCGCCCCATCGGCGGCTCGCGGTCGTAGCGCTTATCCACCCGATGCGCGACCAACCTGCGCGGCGGAGCGCGCCTGGTTTCTAAGTCGGCCCGGCGAGCCGGCGCACCAGGCGGTAGAGGTATTCCACGCCCTTATAGAAGGAACCCACCGGGACGCGTTCATCGAGCCCGTGGGCGCGCGACTCGCCCTGCTCCATGGCCATACCCGAATGGCCATACGTTGGTATGCCGGCGTTACGCAAAAAAGTGCCGTCGGTCGCGCCGGCCGACATCGTCGGCAGGATCGGCGCGCCCGGCCAGAATTCAGCCGACACCGATTCAATCGCAGCCATCAAATCGGCCCGCAACGGCGAGGGGTCGCTCACTGTGCTCACTCCGATCGGACTGATGACGATCGCAGGCTCGGCCAGCACGACAGCGAGGGTCTCGCGCACCGACTCAACCGTTGTCCCCGGCATCAAGCGGCAATTGACAGTGGCTGCCGCCCGCTGCGGCAGCGCATTGGTGGCCTGCCCGCCTTCGATCAGCGTCGCGACGCACGTCGTGCGCAGTTGTGCATTGAGCGATGGAGAGGCGGACAGACGGCGCAGCGCCTGCGCATCCGGGCTCGGCTGCAGCACGGCGCGCATGTCACTGCGCGTGGGTTCGGTTTCAATGCGGGCCATCTGGTCGAGCCAGGCGCGGGTGGTGTCGGTCAATTGCAGCGGAAATTCAAACGTTGCCAGCCGCTCCAGCCCCGCAGCCAGTCGATAGATCGCGTTGCTGCGCGTGGGCACCGCGCTATGACCACCCGCGTCGTGCACCTCCAGCTTGAAGAACACCGACACTTTTTCGCTCGTCTGCAACGTGTTCCATCGTGGCCGACCGTCCTTCAGCACCACCGAACCGCCCTCGTTGAGGGCAAATTCAGCATCGATCAGATCGCGCTGATGCGCAATCAGCCACTGAATACCCATGGCATCGGCATCGAGGATTTCCTCGTCGGTTTCCAGTACCAAAACGATGTCGCGCTGCGGTTGATAGCCCTCCTGCCGGTAACGAATCAGGTTGGCGACAAAGGCCGCGGCCATGAACTTGTCGTCGCTTGTTCCGCGGCCATGAAAATAGCCATCCTTTTCAGTCAGGCGAAACGGATCGGTCTGCCATTGCTCGCCACGAGCCTCAACCACGTCGATATGCGCAAGCAGCAGCAGCGGCCGGCGCGCACCGCTGCCACGCAGACGGGCCACCAGGTTGCCCTTGCGCGGCGCGGGTTTGAATACCTGCACATCGGACGCTGCAAAGCCTGCGTCGCGCAGCCGCCGGGCCATGGCCTCGGCCGCCTGTGCCGTATCGCCGGTCGCCGTGATCGTGTTGATCTCGACGAGCTCACGATAGATCGCAAGGGCGAGCGCGTCGTTCGCACGTGGAGCCTCGGTGTCGAGCGCAGGCGAAGCCCCTGCTCCCGGTGCGCGCGGTGCCAGGGCACCGCCACCGCCTGCGCTTTGCGCGTGCACCGCACCGGTGGCAAGACTCAAGGTACCGATCAGAGTTACTAGAAGACACCGCAGGCGCATAGACGTTAGTCCGGGTGAAAGGACGCAATTTGACCAACCTTACACGTACCTGCGAATCATTGCTGTACGCAAGCAAATAATTCCGGGCTAACATCGGGCGCGGTCTGCGTTGCATTGGCATCATGAGCAATAGGAATCGCCCGTCACAGTGCGTTGCCGCAGGCGCGCCGATACACCTGCACCTGCCCCAAAGGGCTTTGTAATGGCACAAGCCGCGTCGAAGACAATGCATGCCCCGGAGATCGCGCCGTTCTGGTCGCGAATTCCGAGCTTTTTCAGCTATCCGCTGCATCCGGGTCCGCTGCTGGCCTGCCTGCTGGTCGCGGGGTGCGCGTACCTGATCACCTTGATCGACGAGCCCTGGGTTGCCGCCGCCGCGGGTCTGGTCACCCTCATTCTGGTGTTGCGGTATGTGTTTCGCATCATGGAACAGACCTCACGCGGCTTTCTTACGCCCAGCGAGCATCTGCCCATTCACAGTCCGGAGCGAGCCAATCTCCCCTACAAGCTATTTGCGGTCTTGTTGATCTGGGGCGCAGTGACCGGACTGCTTGCCTTCGCTTTGTTTGGCCAGCAGCCGCCCTTTCTGCCGGTCCGCCTGCTGCCAGTGTTCCAATTTGTGGTCAACGCCCTGGTGGCCTTCTGCCTGCCGGCGATCGTCATGAATCTGTCGATGAGCAACAGCTTTGTGCAGACCGTGAGCCCGCTATCCTGGATCGGGATACAGGCAAGTATTGGCCGCCCCTACTATGCCCTGTGTACGTTTCTGTTTCTGCTCAATAGCAGCGGCCCCATCATTCTGCAAACCGTGGTTCGAATGTTCCAGGGCGGGGGTCACGGGTGGTTGGTGCCAGCGGCCGGATTTGTCGGCACCTGGTTTGCCATCGTGATGTTCAACATGATGGGGTATTGCCTCTATCAATACCATCACATGCTCGGCCACACGATCGCCAGTCAGCGCGGTGCCGGCCCCGCCCAGCATCCTGCCGATCGCAGCGCCGAGGAAATTGCCGAGCGGATTACCGCCGGCGACCTGCCGGGCGCGTTACGCATCGCGCGCGACGTACAGCGCACCCTGCGCGATGATCTTCCCTCGCAAGAGCGTTATTTCAAGTTGCTGCAATTCGATGACAAACCGCTCGACACTCTGGCCCACGCGCGGCGTCTGATCGGCCTGGCACTGCGCAAGGGGCGTGGTGACAAGGCGTTGGAGGTGTATCAGCGCGCGCGCACGATCGATGCCCGATTCGCCCTGGAGAGCGCAGCAGACTGTCGCGATCTGGCGATTGCCGCACGCAAGGCACGGCAGTTCACCATGGCGCTTGAAGTGCTGCGCGACGTCGAACCCCTGGATGCGATGGGCAACCTGATACCCGAAGCGCTCCTCCTGTCGGCGCGCATCCTGAGCGACGACCTGAAAGAGGACGAGGCTGCACGCGACCTTCTGCATACCCTGATTGAACGATTTCCGAACGAGCCGGTGACCAGCGCCGCACGTGAATATCTGAAAATCGTTGACACGATGACTGGGATTGCAATGCGCCCGGGACAGACTGACTGACCGATCAGGTCGGTGGCGACGAAATCGCCAATGCGGCATCGGAGTCCGGGTACTGCCGGCACAGCTCAACGGACATGCGCTCGGCACGTGCTGCTTCGCCGACTCTTTTGAGCGCCTCGATGCAGGTGAGCATCAGCAGCGGCAGCCGCGGATCTTGTGGCGTGCGACCGAATAGCATCTGAACCAAAATCGCCGCATCAAGCGCATACCCCTCGCGTGCGAAGCGCAGGATGAGTGGCGCGAGATCACTCGTCGCCATTCGGATCGCCGGACGAGCAGTCTCCAAATAGGTGCGAAAACTATCGTGTATCCACTGTCCGGTTTGAGCGTCGGCAGCCTTGTAACGAAATACCAGCCGCGCCGACTGGTGAAACTCCTCGCTGTCAGGTGCCAGGCGCGCGACATTGAAGAATTGCTCGACCAGCGTACGATCGCTCGGCATGTCACTTGCGAGCCGGGCGTAGGCAAGACGGGCTTCGTCAAGGCGCATCGCCACGACGAGCTGATAAGCGTCCTTGTGCTTGTCCTCCGCGCTTGCGACAGGTACGCGATCAACCACTGCCTCGCGCGCCTGCGCATGACGACGCACGAACCAGGTCATCAGCCCGGCCCCGGTCAGCAGACCTCCCAGATGCGCCATGTAGGCGATGCCGGAACTGCCAAACCACTGCTGCAGCAACTGATCAATGATCCATGCCGGCAGCAGGATGATCGCCGGTGCAGTCACATAATCGAAATAGAACAGGATTTGAAAGAAGAACTTGATCCGTCGAACGCCATAGAGCACCACATACATCGCCATCAAACCGGCAATTGCGCCCGACGCACCAACGCCGATTGAATCGGATCCGTAGCGGGCGGCCTGATCCAGTATCGATCCGCCCAATCCACTCAGGAGGTAGAACATCAGATACCGCAGCGGCCCCAGCGTTCGCTCGACGGTGTAGCCGAACACGAACAGGAACAGCATGTTGCCGAACCAATGCGCAAACCCGCCATGCAAAAAGGTCGCCGTGAACAAATTGAGCGGACGCCATAGCGATGGGTCAAGGCCCCAATGCCGGGTGAACGAGGGTCCGCGCATGACCTGGAAGCGTTCGCGCAGATCGCGCCATCGATAGTGGACCGGATCACTCGCAGAGATGACCTCATCGGCATCGAGCCGTGCCAGAAAGGCCCGATCCGATTCGATCATTTGCAGCACCAGACCAGGGTTATGCCGATCGAGTGCCTGCTGCGCGAACTGCGCCTGACGACTTGCCTCGGGAGTGCCTCTTTCGCGCAGCTCGGCGAGATAGCGCGGATATTCGATGCGCGGCAACTCGCTATGCAGATAGTAGGTGGCGGCACGCTCCTCGGCGGCCGCCTCGCGACGCTGCGGACCGAAGAATATGATCGCGTTGATCAGGATCAGCAGCAGCGTGATCCACGGCGGATGGCGCCAATCGGGTTTGTCGTTGAGCGGAAATACAATCAGCATGGCGGCAAACGACTCGCTCCAGGTCCCGCGCGGCGCCTCAGCGCGGCTCGAACTCCACCGCGAAGACCCGCAGTGCGATGAAGCTACCCAGCATCATCGCGGCACCCGTCACCAGATACAAGGCGTGAAATCCGCTCACCGGCACCTCGCGGTAGTGGGCGACTCCAACACAACCGGCCCCGGCCAGCAGGCAGGCCCAGGCGAGGACAAAAACCCAACCGGGATGCGGACCACGCACCATCGTGCGCAAGCGCTTTGCAAGCGACGGCCTGGGCCAGGGCGCGTGATGCGGCTCACGCGTCCGATAGTAGGCGCATGACAGGATTGGAGTCGCTACTCCGATCAGCGCATACAGGCCCAGGTTGAGCCAATCCAACGGCGATTGCGTCGCCACATGTTCGGGCGTAGTGAACGCCGTACCCCACCACCAGGTCCAGAAGACAGACAGGCCGATATTGAGAAACATGAGTCAGCGGTCAATCACGACAATCAGCGGGGTGCGGGCGATCACTCAATTAACCAACCGGAAGGCGCCATTCTCCACCCGCACGATCACCCGACCACGTGCGTCCACGCCACTGTGATCACTGGCTGAAGTGGAGTAGATCGCATGCGTGCCGGCCACGTCGTGCAAATTCTCCAGGGCATCGCGCAGGGCCTGGCGGAACTCCACCGTGCCGGGCTTGCCTTGCTTGAGGGCGACCGGGATCGCCGCATTGAGCCATAAGTAGACGTCCCACGCATAGGCACCGAAGGGCGTGACCGATCCGGCGCCATAGCGGGCGTCATACAGCCGCGCAAACTCAAGGCCCGGCTTCTTCGACAGGTTGCTGTCGGGCAACTGATCGCGCACCAGAAACGGCCCGGTGGCAACGAGTGAGCCTTCCACTGCCTTGCCGCCGACACGCAGAAAGTCCGGGTTGGCCACCGCTGGCGAGTGATAAACCTGCCCCTTGTAGCCACGCTCGGCAAGCGCGATCGAGGGCAGCGCGGCCGGGGCTGCGGATGCGCCGACATACACCACGTCCGGGTTGAGCGAGAACATCTTGAGCACTTGTGGCGTCACACTGGTGTCAGCGCGGGCGTAGCGCTCATTGGTGATCACCTTGATGCCGGCGGCCGGCGCGAGTTTGTTGAGCGCGTCGTAATTCAGATCGCCCCATCCATCGGAAAACCCGATGAACGCCACCGATTTCGCGCCGTGGGCCTTCATGTGCTCGACCAGGCCCTCGATCATGATCTGGGCCGATTGCGGGACACTGAACACCCAGGGGTTACGTGGCGGCAGCGGCGCGAGGCAGACCTGGGCGGTTTTTCTTTCCTGCGCCACGTCGGCCATCGCCAGGCAGCCTGGCGTACAACTGGTCCCAACCACGACATCGACCTTGTCCTCCTCGGTCAGCTTGCGCATGTTCTTGGCGGCGAGCGTCGAGTCACAGGCATCATCAAGGCCGATGTATTTCACGTGCTGTCCGGCAATTGTCTCGGGAAAGATGGCAAAGGCATTCTTGCCAGGTGCCCCGATCGGCGTATTGGGTCCGGTCGCGGTAAACGTCCCCCCTACCACGATGTCAGCGCGAACGGGTGAAGCCGCGGCCAAGGCAAGCACGCTCAACAGCAGGGCGAAGCCTGCCTGGGGTATCCGGTTGCGCATCGAGGTCTCCATGAGGGGTATAAGTCTGCACGCGGTATACCGTGCCGGCCGGCAAGTCGTCAACCGGCGGCGCGGCTAAGAGTCACTACAGGCTGTAGAAATCGAGCATGGCCGGCATCAGGTCGTTGAGCAGCGTTGCCTTGCGCCGTGCAATGCGCAATGTGTCATCCTGCTCAATCAGCCGATAGGTCGTGTGCCCGAACAGTACCTGGACTTCACGCGACTTGAGCAGATATTGGTGCACCGTCCAGTTGGCGATCACCTGCCACTGCCCCGGCTCGATTGCGTCGACCAGAATATTGGAAAACGCATGCTGCGTGCGTGGCAGCGGTTTGGATGCCACCGAACGGCCCGAGCGCACGCGCCAGACGCGGTCTTCGAGCCCGCCGCGGTTCGAGTAATAGATCAGTGACACTTCACGCCGCGGATCCTCGGTAGTCTGATGCTCTGACTTCCATGCCGGCACCCAGTACTCACAGTCGTCGCAGAATAGCGCCAGCCAGTCGTCCCAGCGTTGCGAGTCCAGATACGCCGCTTCGCGATACAGCAACTCGGTGGCGCGACGTACCGCATCGGCTGAGGCCGATTGATTGAGTGAACTCATGAACCCTCCGCTGATTGACAATCAACGCGATCAGCAGATCGATCAAAATTGATTTGATGAGCGGAGCTCATGATCGCCCCGGTGACTCGGCCGCTCGTTCACACCCGGCCTGCATCAGCCGCAGCCACTGCCGGTAACCGGCATGGAATACCGTCTCGTCCTGGATATCGAATGGGCCGGTGACGCTGGTGACCGGGTGAATGCCCAGTGATCGTGCATGTTCGTCCGGGCCGTTCACTCGCACCCCAAGGCCACGCTCGTAGCCTTGCTGCCACTGCACATCGCGAGCGCCAAATCCGCTCTGACAATCCTGATAGCACACCGTGTCATCCGGGGTCGCCATGCCGGTGGAATTGAAAAAATCCTCATATTGCCGAATCCGATGCTCGCGGGCCGCTGCCGACTCACCGACCGGTCCGAGGCAATAGATGCGCATCTCGGTGCGATCGACTGCGAGTGGGCGGATCACCCGCACCTGAAGAGAGGCATTCTCGGCAATCTGCACATTGGGATAGAGCGTGAGATTGCGCGTGGCGAGCATCCATTGTGCGCGCAGATCACCCACCCGCGCACGCACCCGCTCGATATCGGCATGCAGCGGCCGCACTTGCGGTGCGGCCGTGCCGCCCCAGACCATGGCATGACCATGGGGGAAGGTGTAGCTGCCACGCACCATACCGGGCAGGCGGTAGTCAGAAAAATTGATTGCTGCCAGCCCATTGCGCGAATCGCCCTTGCTGCGCCGCTCGACAATCTGCATGAAACTCGGATGCGTCGATGTCAGGTGATAAAGATCGACGCAATTCTCGATCTGCAGCTTCCAGTTGCCATTGAACACATAGGAAGAGTAGCCGGGCACGACTTCAAAGCCCTGTTCGCTCTGGTCGACCACCATGTCAAGGAACACACGGGTGTCACCCAGGTGCTCATCGAGACTCGGCACAGCGGGGTTCAAGCTGCCGAACAGGAAGCCGCGATACTCGCCGAACCGCGCAACCGGCTTCAAGCCGTGATCTTCACGCGCGAAATCCGGCGGGTAGCAGGCATGCGCCTGGTCTTTTATATCGACGATCTTGCCGCCCGAGTCATATGCCCAGCCATGGTAATGGCAGACATGGAACTTCTGATTGCCCTGCTCGGTGTGGCAGACCAGCGCGCCGCGGTGGCGACAAGAATTCAACCAGGCGCCCAGCTGCCCGCTGCCATCGCGCGACACGATGACCGGCGCGCGCCCGATGGTGGTGGTGAAAAAATCGTGCGGGTTGGGCACCTGACAGGCAAAACCGAGAAACACCCAGGTGCCCTCGAAAATGTGGCGCATTTCGAGTTCGAATATCTCGGGCTCGCGAAAAATGTCGCGATGAACGTTGAATCGCTCGCCAGAATCAAGCACCAGCCGCGCAGGATCGATCGTCATGGTCGATCAGATGCGAATCTCGAACACACCTTCGACTTCAACCGCCACCCCGAAGGGCAGCGACCCCATGCCGATCGCTGAGCGCGCATGGCGTCCGGCATCACCGAAGATCTTCACCATCAGATCGGAAGCACCGTTGATCACTTTGGGATGATCGCCGAAAGTCTCCACCGCATTGACGAATCCGACCAGCTTGACCACCCGTACAACGCGATCCAGATCGCCATCGCAGGCCGCCTTCACACGGGCGAGTACATTGAGCGCCGCCAGTTCGGCCGCCTTCTGCCCGTCGTGAATGGAAAACTCGCGCCCAAGGCGACCGATATATCGTCGTTCGCCGTTCTCAACGGGTACCTGACCTGCGGTATAGACCAGGTTGCCGGTAATGACATACCCGACATAATTTCCGGCCGGCTCACCAGGGACCGGAATGCTAAGACCGAGTTCGGCCAACCGAGCATCAATGCGTCCTGACATCGCGTTTCCTTTCGTGTCTGTGTCTGTAAGGGATCAACTGGAGTGACATTATCGCGCCATTGGCGGTCTTGGCCCGGTAACATCCCTGCGGAATTCTAGCCATCTGCGGGTCCCGTGGATGGACCGATAGCGCTTTATCCGCCCAGCCCGGTGCGCGACGCCCAGTGCCATAGCAATGACCACTACCCTGAGCCTGCGATTTTTTTCCACTCCGGCGCTGCGCGCCCGGCTTGCCGCATGGGTCGATCCGCGAGCGCCGAAACGCAGCGAACAACACCTGGACTTCCTTGACACGGCCGATTTTGCCCTGCGCGCACGCGATCTGGTGTGTACCGTCGAACACGGTGAGCACGCTGGTGGTGCCAGCCCCGGCCCGCAGCATCGTTTGACGCTGACACGCCATGAGCGGCGTGGCGGCTGGGTTGAAGCGATTGCTACCGAACCCATGGTCCTCGACTCCGATTTCATCGTCTACGCCAGTGCCCAGCTTGAACGGACTGACTGGCGCGTCAAGACGGCACAGGGTGTGATCAGCATCTGCGCGTTACATGGACGGCTGCGTACCGCGAGCGGGCCTCACCCTCTGGACAGCATCAGTCTGAGTGTTGAGGGTGACGATGCGGCCGCGCTCGTCGGATTCGCGCACACCCTGTCGGCAGGTCTGGGGGCACGCTGTGCGTTGCGAATCACCGCGAGACCTCTCGGACTGCAGGTAATGGACTCTGTGCGGACCCGCCCGCCGCCGGTGGTGCACGCCAGTCGCTTTGAACTGACCGCGACAATGAACTGCGAACAGGCGTTCACGCATATCGTGCGCCAATGCGTCACCCTGTATTGCGATAACGAGCAGGGCCTGGTGCACGGCGACGACCCGGAAAGCGTACACCAGGCGCGCGTCGCGCTACGTCAACTGGGCTCTGCGCTCAGTCTGTTCAAACCAATGCTCGCAGCGTCACCCACCGAGCATTTGCGCGCGGAGCTGCGCTGGCTTGCCCACTCACTGGGCGCGGTGCGCGATTGGGAAGTGTTGCGGACTGAGACAATACGTGCCACGCCTGACCATGTTCTCAATGATACGCAGCGTGACGCAATCGATGACGCCGTGGGCATTCGCATCGCCGCAGCGCGTCAGGCCCTTGCGCGTGCCGTGCGCTCTGCGCGCTATGGCCAATTGCAATTGCTGCTCACTGAATGGGTGGTGGCGAGCCCCTGGCGGGAACCCGCTGCGTCGATAAACGCAGCACAGCTTCAGCAGGCGGTAGGCGAATACGCGCACCGTGAGCTTGAGCGCCGCCGCGCCCGGTTGCTACGCCGCGCGCGGCGACTCGGCAGGGCGACTGACGAGCAGCGTCATGAATTGCGGATCGCGGCCAAGAAGCTGCGCTATTCGGTAGACTTTCTGGGCTCGCTCTACGAGGCCGTTGCAGTGGCAGCCTACCTGCGCCCGTTACGCCGTGTACAGGACGTGCTGGGGGCCTTGAACGATATTCATGTAGCGCATGAGCGCCTGCGCGATCTGGCCGCCATACCAATGCAATCGACCCATGCGCCGATCCGTTCGCTTGCACTCGAGCACCATCTGAACGAGCGCCGCAGCGCCTTGATCGACCGGCTCACCCGGGTATGGGATCGCTTCGCGCAGTCCGCTCAGCTGGCGCAAACCAGGAACACATCAGATTAGCCGCCGGTCGCGCAAATCCTGGCAGCACGCGGCCGTCATGGTTTCATCACCCATAGCCTTGACCGACCCTGTGATCGCGCGGATGAGTCCGGCTTGGCTAGTCGACTTTCACGCCAACGCGGCGCACGAGATCGTCATATTTGCGCAGATCAGTGCGCAGGATTTCGCTGTATTGCTCGGGCGTGCTGCCAAACGGATCAATCCCCAGCCCGATCAGGTAGCGTGCTGTCTCGGGCTCGGCAATCACCTTGACAGCAGCATCGTGAAGCCGCTTGATCACCTCGCGCGGCGTGCCGGCCGGTGCGAGCAGCCCAACACCCACATTGATGTCATAGCCTGACGCACCGGACTCAGCCACCGTGGCAAGCTCCGGCATCAGCGGCGTTCGCCGCGCGGTGGTCACGCCCAGCAGACGAACCTTACCCGCCCGCGCGTGAGGGATGATGGACGGAAAGCCGACAATGATCACTGACACGTCGCCCGCGAGCAGTGCAGGCACCGATTGCGCCACCCCTTTATAGGGAATGTGGATCAACTCGGCGCCGGTCATCAATTTGAATAACTCCATTCCCAGATGATGCGGGCTGCCATTTCCCGATGACCCGTAGTGCAGGCCGTGGGCATTGTGTGACTGCTCGATCAACTCGTGCACCGAATTGATTGACGGGGTAGCGGCCATGAATAGGGGCGTGTAGGCAAGCTGACTGATCGGCGCAAAATCGGTGAGCGGCTTATAGGGCAGATTGGGATAGGTCGCCGGATTGATGGCCATGTGCCCAAGATCGGCGATGAACAGCGTATTGCCGTCCGGCGGTGCATGCACAACCAGTTCAGCCGCGACAATGCCGCCAGCCCCCGGTCGATTGTCAACGACGATCTGCTGGGCGAGGTCGGCAGACATTTTCTGACTCAGCACCCGCGCGATGACATCAGGTGCGCCACCGGCCCCATAGGGCACCACGATCCGTATGGCCCGATTTGTGCCCGCCTGGCTCTGCGCCCACGACGGCGCGCTGAGAGCAAGACCGACGCACGCGAACAGAACAGCAACTCTGGCGGCGGCAAGGCGTGCCGCACGCCCGCACGATGTTGCAGCGGCGCGCCAATCTGCCGAGCCTCGCCCAGCGCGCCGCTCACTCATCGCAGGTTCGCTGTGCCGTACTAATGCCCAGTTGACCGCAGGTGCCCAGTCTCGCATCATCGTCTCCCTCCTCGTTCCACATGTTAACGTACGCCGCATGCCGCCCGTCACTCGCTCCTTGCTGATCATCAATGCGCTCGTGTATCTGTTGCAGATGCTCGGTGCCAACGATGTTCTGATAGTGCAGTTCGCCTTGTGGCCACTTGGGTCCTCATCCATAGGCGCCGGCTTCAACCCCTGGCAACTACTGACCTATGCCTTCCTGCATGGCAACATTGCCCATATCGGACTCAATATGCTGGCGCTCTGGATGTTTGGCGCCGATGTCGAACGCACACTGGGATCACGCCGGTTCATTGTGTACTACACGGTCTGTGTCGTGGTCGCAGGCGTCTTTCAACTGGTCGTTGCCGGTGTCGCTGGTGCCGAGCCTTACCCCACGCTGGGTGCATCGGGCGGCGTGTTTGGCATCCTGCTCGCCTTTGCCATGTTCTATCCGCGCCGGATCATCATGCTGATCTTTCCGCCGATTCCCATGCCCGCCTGGTTGTTCGTGAGTCTGTACGCGGTCATTGAACTGGTTCAGGGTGTCACTGGCACCCAGGAAGGCGTTGCCCACTTTGCTCATCTGGGCGGCATGGTCGGCGGCTGGATCATGATCCAGCGCTGGCGGGCACAGGCTCGCGGCTGACTCGCCCGCACGCCAACGGCCGAATCAGCCGCGTTCAGGACGGCAGTCGCCGCCCTGAACGCGGTCAGTCAAACGGCCGCAGTCCGGCGCATCGATCAGGCCGCCTCCAGCGCCTTCTGCGCGCCGTAGGCCTTCAGCCGCGGCAGCACTTCGCGCCCGAACAGTTTCAAGCTGTCCTCGGTGTCCTCATGCCCGAGGCGCCCGCCTTGCCCCATCATCAGCAGATTGCCAAAGCCACCGACCGCATCGGCGAAGGTCACGATCTGCTCATAGACCTGATCCGGGGTGCCACAGAACATGAGACCCCCAGCAACCATGTCAGCAATCGAGCATTGCGCAACCGGTCCGAGCTTCTGACCGTCACGGGTGGTGACCGTCATGGTCGGATGCGGCTTCCCGAACATCTTGATCAGTCGCGCCGAATCACCGGCTGACCAGAATCCGGGCGGATTTTTGTGCTGGTCGTAGGCGGTCGCATTGGTCTCAAGATAACCACGCACCAGTTGCCCGCGCCGCTCGGCCTCGGCCTGGGTCGAAGCGATCGCCACCATGCCCAGATAGGCAAACCGGTCCAGCGGCACCGGTCCGGCATGACCTGCCAGTGCCCAGTGCTTGCGGTATTCGGTGAATAGATCGCGCGACTTTTGCCAGCCATTGATGAAAGTGGCCATCGTGTAGCCGCGGATGGCCATATTGCGCACGTTGTGCATGCTGCCGACACTGGACCAGACCGGCGGATGCGGTTGCTGCCAGGGCCGCGGCCAGATATTGACACTGCGATAATGAAAATACTCGCCTTCCCAACTGAACGCGCCATCATGCGTGCTCATCGCCTTGATGATCAGATCGTGGGCTTCCCAGAAACGATCCATGATGCGCACCGGACTGCGATTGGCGGCCGAAAATTCATACGGCACGCCTTTGATGAAGCCCATCTCAAGCCGCCCGCGCGAGATCACATCGATCATTGCCAGTTCCTCGGCAACACGCAGCGGATCGGTGCGTATGCCGATCGGCAAGCCCAGGCCCAGCAGGCGCGCCTTCCTGGTCTGACGCGCCAGGATCGCGAGAATCAGGTTGACCGAGGCGGTCATGCACGTCGGCGTGCTGTGATGCTCGTTGGCAAAGATATCAAAGCCTAGATCATCGGCGAGCAGCCACTCATCCAGATAGCGGTGATAGAGATCGGCCGCTTTGACTGGATCGATATTGCTGTTGGGCAACGAGACCCGCAGATTATCGGGGTTGGCCGACCATGCGGCCGGGTACGGTTCTTCCGAGAAATGCCAGACACGCATACATCGACTCCCTGGGTATAGCGATCGCCTGAAGCAGTTCAGGCTGTATGTTTTGTGGACAAAGCTGTCCACGAATCCAGACGTTGAGTGAACGATCGCCTGAAGCAGTTCAGGCTGTGTGTTTTGTGGACAAAGCTGTCCACGAATCCAGACGTTGAGTGAACGATCGCCTGAAGCAGTTCAGGCTGTGTGTTTTGTGGACAAAGCTGACTACGAATCCAAACTTTGAGTGAGCCATCGCCTGAATTGGCTCAGGCCTTGGCAAATGCGGTGACACGCGCGGCAAACGACGCGGGCTGCTCGATGTGCGGATAGTGACCACTGTTTGCAATCTGATCGAACTGCGCACCCGGGATGCCTGCGCACCATGCGCGCCCATAATCAGCCGAGACAATGCGATCATTGCTGCCCCACAGCACCAGCGTGGGCGCGACGATGCGGTGCAGACGCTGACGCAACTTCGGGTGATGCATGTAGGGCGACCACGCGAACAGGCCGGTCGCTTCACGATTTCTGTGCAACTGCGTGAGCGCGGCCTCATCCAGCTCTCTGATATCGCGCCGGGCGAGCATTGGGTCTTCATAGCTGAGCGCGTTCAATTCGGCCATCGACACGGTGAACATATCGACAAAGTCACGATGTTCTCGATCGGCCACTTTGATGCCTGCAGCACCGGCCAGGACGAGGTGAGAAATCCGTTCGCACGAACGAATCGCCATCTCGGCCGCAATCCAGCCACCAAACGATGAACCGACCACCACTGCTCGCTCAATATTCTGCGCGGCCAGATAATCCAGATAAAAGTAGGCGAGGTCGTCAACCTCGCTCATCCAGCGCGGCAACTCACTACCACCGAAGCCTGGATGAGCGGGCACATGCACTTGCCATTCACGCGCCAGGGCATCGATCAGCGGCGCATCGGTTTCAATACCAATTTCCGGATGCAGGAACAATAGCGCCGGACCACTGCCGCGCACCGTCAGATCAATGCTCACCTCACCCAGCTTATAGCTGCCATTCACTACACTTTCAGACATGACATTCCCTTGCTGAGTCTTCTTGCATTTCCCGTGCTGCCTTGCGTAAGGCAGGCATGACACCTTCGGCAAACCGTTCCATGCTGCGCCGGGTCAGCTCGGCAGGCAGTGTGCCGAACTGCATCATGGTGAGCAGATTGCCAAACCCGATCTCGCGCATATAACCCACCAGACGCTCGGTGACCGTGGCAATGCTGCCGCAGGTCATCATGCCCAGTTGATGGGCGCGACGGGTATCAACCTTTTCGTGCGCAGCCGACTTGGCAGCAACGATCGCCTTGGCTGACTCTCGCGAGGTGTAGCCCGGTGGCATCAGCATCTCAAGGGGCATTTTCCCAAGGAAGTGATTACGAAAATTCTCGTAATGCTCGCTGCACTGGGCAAAGGCCGATTCATCGGTCTCGCCAACATAGACCGGCGTGGCCCAGCCCAGTTGACTCGCCGCTGCGCTATAGCCCTGCTCGTGCGCCAGTTGCTTGTACAGCTTGAGATTCTTCGCCACCGATACGATCGGGCTGAACGTTTGCAAATAGGTGTACTTGCGCGTTGGGTGCGAGGCGAATTCAACCGTCTCGCGACTGCCCTGGGAGGGGATCCAGATCGGTGGATGCGGCCGTTGATAAGGACGTGGCCAGACATTCACATACTCGAAATGGTAGTACTTGCTGTGGAACTCAAACGGCCCGGGCTGTGTCCACGCGCGGATGATCAAATCGTGGGCCTCGCGGAAGCGCTCGAGCGATGTGGTCGGATTGGCACCAAAGCTGTGATATTCGGCACCGATACCGCGCACGAACCCCGAAATCAGGCGTCCACCGGTGATGTTGTCGATCATCGAGTGTTCTTCGGCCAGGGTGAGCGGATGGTCGCGTAGCGGCAAGGCGTTGCCGAGGATGGCGATCTTCGCGTGCTTGATGCGCTGCGACAGCGCCGCCGCCATGACCACCGGCGAGGGCATGATGCCGTAGGCCGTCTGGTGGTGCTCGTTCACACACACCCCGTCAAATCCAAGCGTCTCCGCGTACGTAAGCTCATCGAGGTAGCGGTTGTACAGCTTATGACCCTTTTCCGGGTCGTAGAGGTAATTGGGCAGGGTGGCCCAGGACGCCGGATACTGATCTGCCTCGACCAGGTCCAGATCCGCATAGGGCATGAGATGGAACATCATGATGTTCATAGGGACCTCAGGGGAAGGATCTCAGCTCAGGCAGGCGCCCACCAATGTCGCTCGGCAGGGACCTCAGCAAAGGCTGTTGCCCGTTGGCTTCGCTGAAAGTGGCATTGCATCGGATCATTGGCAGTTCACCGCGTCATTCCGGTTTCACATGGGCATCGCGCACGACGCGCCCCCAGCGCGCCAGGTCGCTGCGCATGGTCATCGCCAATTCTTCGGGCGTCAGGCTGATTGGCTCAAAGTACACATTGCGCAAACGCTCGGCAAAGTCCGCGTTCGCCACTGCCGCCTGCAACTCGCCATTCAAGCGCATGACAATGTCGCGCGGCAGAGCGCTCGGCCCGAGCAGGCCGTACCAGGGAAATGCCTCAAAATCGCCAAACCCAGCCTCGGCCACCGTGGGTAGCAATGGGGCTCCGCTCAAGCGCTGCGAGGTGGCCACCGCGAGCAGGCGCAGCTTGCCGCTGCGCTCATAGGGGATCGCATTGCCCAGCATGTTGAAAAATATCGGCACCTGTCCCGACACCGCGTCAATCAGCGCTGGCGAGCAACCACGATAACCGACGTGGGCAAGGTCAATGCTCGCGTTCAGGTTAAGCAGTTCACCAGCCAGATGCAGCGGGGTGCCGTTGCCACAGGACGAAAAGGCATAGCGTCCCGGGTTGGCATGCACCAGAGACACCAGTTCCTGCACCGAATTGGCCGCCACCCGGGCCGGATTCACCCCCAGCACGATAGCTGTGCGTCCCACGATGCCGATCGGGGTGAAATCGCGCAGCACATCGTAGGTCACCTTGCCAACAAAACTGGCCTGCACGGTGATCTGATCATTGGTCATCAGCAAGGTGTAACCATCGGGCGCCGCATGGGCCACCAGCTCGGCGGCGACACTGCCGCCTGCACCGCCGCGGTTCTCGATCACAAAAGGCTGCGCCAGACGCTCAGAGAGACGCTGGGCAATCAGGCGCCCGACCACATCGGTGCCGCCGCCCGGCGCGGCGGCGACGATGACGCGCACCGGCTTCTGCGGATAGCTGCCCTGCGCCCACCCGGTGATCGGCAACAGTGCCAGGGTCATCGCCACAAACCACATGCGCACAGACTTCGCCATCAGACCGATACCCTCAACGCGTGCCCATCAACGGGCTGCCGATGCGACAGTATATTTCAGAGAGACGACCAGCCGCGGTTTGCTATGATCGAACTTGAAATCGGAGTGGAGATTGACATCATGAAATGTGCCCTGCGCACCCTGCGCACCCTGCTTGCCCTGGCGACCGGCCTTGCCGCCGCCTCAGTTGCGATGGCTCAACCCGCCCCTATCCGATTCGGTCTCGCCATGAGCCAGACCGGGCCTCTGGCGGGCAATGGCAAGGCGCTGCTGATCGCCATGCAGATGTGGGTAGAGGACCAAAACGCCAAAGGCGGCTTGCTCGGACGCAAGGTGGAACTGGTGAGCTATGACGATCAGAGTCAGGCCTCCAATGTGCCAGGCCTCTACGCCAAGCTGCTCGATGTGGACAAGGTTGATGTCGTGATGTCCGGCTACGGCACGAACATGGCCGCCCCGGCGATGCCGGTGGTCATGCAGCATGACAAAGTGTTCATGACCACGTTTGTCACCGGCATCAACGAGAAATTCAAATACGATCGCTTTTTCTCGATCATCCCGAGTGGCCCGAACTCGCGTATCGAACTGTCGCGCGGCTACTTTGATATCGCCATGGCGATGAATCCGAAACCGACCACCGTGGCGCTGGCCGGAGCGGACGCTGAATTCTCGCAGGTGGCCCTGGACGGCGCGCGCGAGCATGTCAAGCGCCTGGGCTTGAAGGTGGTCTATGACAAGAGCTACCCGCCCAACACCACTGACTACGCCCCGGTCCTGCGCGCGATTCAGGCTACCAACCCCGATTTCATCTTCGTGGCCTCGTACCCAGGGGATTCATCCGGCCTGATCCGGGCTGCCAATGAGATCAAGTTGAAGACACGCCTGTTTGGCGGCGGCATGATTGGCGTCCAATTCGGTGCGCTCAAGGGCCAGTTGGGCAGCTTGTTGAACGGCGTGGTGTCATACGATGTGTATGTTCCCGAGCCCACCATGAAATTCGCGGGGATCGATGACCTGCTCACCCGCTACCGCGTGCGCGCGGCCAAGGAAGGCGCCGATCCGGTCGGCATCTACGGCCCACCCTATGCCTATGCCGAAATGCAAGTGCTTGGTCAGGCGATCACGGCGGCCGGCTCGCTCGATCAGGACAAGATCGCCGCCGCCATCAAGGCCAATCCCCATGACACGGTGGTAGGCACGATCAAATTCGGCCCCGATGGCGAGTGGGAAAAGTCACGGCTGATCTATGTCCAGTACCAGGGCATACAAGGCAACGATCTGGATCAGTTCAAGCAGGCGGGCAAGCAGGTCATTCTCTACCCGCCTGAATTCAAGTCGGGCACGTTGCAAACACCGTTCAGCCGCTAACCGGCAGGCCGCAGGCGCAGAATCCATTGCTGGAACGCGTGCATCTGCAGGCCAAGAATGCGCCGCGTCGGTTCATCGGCCAGATGCCCGTTTGAATCAAACTTGGTGTCGGCACGCCCGATGAACACCTCGGGCTTGACCAGACACAGCCCCTCGATGCTCGCGATGATTTTGCGCAGTTCGTATTGATTGCGCGCGCCGCCCACCGGCCCCATGGTGGCCGAGAGCATGGCCACTGGTTTGCCGACAAAGGGTTGCGGCTCAATCCGTGAGACCCAATCGATCGCGTTCTTGAGCACGCCGGCCACGGAGTGGTTGTAGTCCGGGCTGGCAATGAGCACACCGTCGGCGCGGGCAATTTCACCCGCGAGCCGAACCACGGCAACAGGGAAGCCCTGTTCCTGATCATCCTGATTGAATAGCGGTACGTCCTCATAGTGGGTGATGTGCAAACTCATACCCGGGGGCATCAGCTCACGTGCCGCTTGCAGCGCCATGCGATTGTATGAGTGCTTGCGCAGACTGCCATTGATGCCAAGGATGTTGAGGTCCATTGCCCGATCTCGTTCACGATAGGTTCGCCAAGCGCGCGATTGTGCCCTGCCCGGCTGGGCTGCACCACTGGCAGGTTAGAATGACGCCATGGCTGACCCTACACCCGCCCTGGCCGGCACAGCATCCCAAGCGAACTCTCCCCCGCGACCCGCCGCAACCGTCATCTTGCTGCGCGATGGCGATTCTGGCCTCGAACTGTTGATGATGCGACGGGTTGAAGCCTCCGCATTCGCTGGCGGTGCCTATGTGTTCCCCGGAGGCCGGGTCGACCCGGCCGATCAATCTGAGCACTGGCTCAGCCACGCTCATGGCATCGATCCGATTGAGGCCAATGCCCAATTTGGCATCACTGAGGGTGCGAACGGCTACTGGATTGCCGCGATCCGCGAATGTTTTGAGGAATCGGGGTTGCTGTTCGCAACGGATTCAAGCGGCCATCTGGTGATCGATTCGAGCCGGTTTGCCCACGACCGCGCCGCGCTCATTGCGCATCGGACCACGCTCCTTGAAATCATCGAGCGTCACCAGCTCAGCCTGAGCCTTGACCGGCTTATTTATTTCAGTCACTGGATCACGCAGGCGGGACGACCGCGGCGCTTTGATGCCCGTTTCTTCATCGCCGCTGTGCCGAGCGAGCAAGTGGCGTCGCATGATGGTGCCGAGTTGGACCACCATGTGTGGATCAATCCGGTGCAGGCACTGGAGCAACACCGGCACGGTGATTTCCATATGCTGTTTCCGACCCGTCGCACGCTGGAAGAGCTCGCCGCCTTTGGCACCGTGGCCGAAGTGCTTGCCTATGCGCGCGCGGACCGACCGCGTCTTGCGATGACACCGATCAGCGCGATGGGACATGCTGGCCCGGTACTGCTCGCCCCCGGCGATCACCCCTACGCGGAAGTGAGCCTGCTTGATCCGGACAAAACCGGTCAGGTGTCTTGCGAGTTGCGGGTCGGCGCGCTGGTCCCTCTGCAAGCCGGACTCGCACGCATCACAGCGCCCAGCGTGCACCCCGTCCATGACGGTACGGTGGCGGGCGTCAACACCTATCTGCTTGGCAATGAACGTAGCGGAATCATCGTGATTGATCCGGGGCCTGATGATGCCGGGCATCTGGCTGCCATCATCGCACAGGCTCCTGGTGCCATCCGCTGGATTCTGTGCACGCATACACATCGCGCGCACGCCGGCGCGGCGTATGCGCTCGCCTCGGCCACGGGGGCTCAACTGCTTGGCAAACCGGCACCGCGGCCTGGCTTACCCGACCTGCCACTGGCCTTTGATCAGGAGCTCAGCGGCGACGAAACCCTGGTGTTGGGCGGCTTGCAGATCGGTGTGCTTGCTACCCCAGGGCACGCAGCCAATCACCTGTGCTTCAGTTACGCCCAGGGTGCCCTGATCTTTACCGGTGATCACATCGCGCAAGGGCCGCACTCGGCGCGTACGCCAGCCGATGCCCAGGCAATGATTGACCTGGTGCACTCGTTTGCGCAGCTGGCGCAGTTTCGCGCCGCCCACATCGCACCCGGGCATGGATTTCTAATGGCGCACCCGAACGAGATGTATGAGCGTGCGCTGACCGACAGGATCGGGCGCGAGAACCGCGTGCTGCGTGCATTGAGGGAGTCTGACAGTGGCAAGCTGGAGTCGCTGCTCGATCTTGCCTATCACGACTTGCCAGCCGCGGTCAGACCGCGCTGGCAGGACACCCTGCTTGCGCATTTGCGAAAACTGCAAGGCGAAGGTCGCGTTACTCAGACCAAATCACGCTGGCGCCTGATCGCCTGATCGCCTGATCGCCTGATCGCCTGATCGCCGGAACGACCCAGCGCGGGCGCTTTTCAAGCGCCTGGTCGCCTCATTCAAATCCATCGAAGCGGGCGAATCCGGCCACCGGCTCGCGCGGCGTGACCAAGCCATTCTCGGGCGCTTCTGCCAGCGCGTGTCCAAGCGCCATGCCGCAGACCAAAGACTCCTTGTCCGGGATCGCCAGCTCACGGCGCACTGTCTCATGCGGATAAACAATCGCGGCCTGCGGACAGGTGTCGAGACCAAAGTGACGTGCCGCCAACATCACGTTCTGGATGAACATGCCGTAATCGAGCCACGATCCCAGTTCCAGATCGCGATCAATGGTGAAAATCAAGCCGACCGGTGCATCGAAAAACAAAAAATTCCGACCGTGTTGCTCGGCCATCCGTTCGCGATCGCCCTTACCGATGCCCAAGCGTCCGTAGAGATCCCAACCCAGTGCGCGACGGCGCGACTGATACGGTTCAAACCACTTCACCGGATAGTATTCATAGGGTGGTTTGAGTGCTGCCGCCCCCGCGCCGCTCGCATGCAGCGCTCGCTTGAGCGAGGCGAGCGGCGCACCGGCCACCACCCGCACCAACCACGGCTGAATATTTGACCCCGAGGGGGCGCGACTTGCCAGTGCGAGTATCGCCTCGACAGTCTCGCGCGGTACCGGTTCGGCACTGAACGCACGCACACTGCGACGCGACAGCATTGCATCGATCAGTGTGACCGACGGGCGGTCGGCGGCAAATGACAGGGCACCGAGCGCCGGGTCTGAATCCATGAAGTGCGTGCGATCGAGCATTGCGGTGTGAGTCCTTTGACTAAGCCGTGCGAGAATCCTCGCCATGGATACTATCGTGCGAAATAAGCATTGGGGCGACTTGCGCCCTGGCATCAGGCTCATCGTACTGATCGCCGCGCTCAGCGGGATGCTGAGCAGCGCGGGACGAACAGCCCATGCGCAATCGACCGGCTGGCCGACTCGGTCGGTCACCATGATGCTCGGCTATCCAGCCGGCTCAGGCATCGACAGTGTCGCGCGTTTTCTTGCCGAAGGACTGCGCGAGAAAACCGGGCAGCCGTTTGTTCTGGAGAACAAACCGGGTGCGGTGGGCAATCTGGCGGCCCAGGCGGTTGCGCGCGCCGCGCCCGATGGCTACACGATGTTGTTTACGCCCAATTCAACCCACGCGGCCAACATCCACCTGTTCAAGCATCTGGGCTTTGACCCGGTCGCCGATTTCAGTCCGGTCACCACATTGGTGACCCTCGGCTTCGTGCTGGTGGTGAATCCTGCCCTGGTGCCCGTTGGATCTGTGGCTGAACTTACTGCGTGGCTGAAAGCACGGCCGGGTCGTGTGGCCTATGGCAGCGGAAATGCGACGGGACGAGTGGCAGCCGAGCTCTACCGCACGCTCACCGGCGTCGATGCGATCAACGTCCCCTACAAAGGTGTGCCGCCAGCCATGACGGATTTGCTGGGCGGGCAGATTCAGTTCATGTTCGCCGATGCCACGCTGGCGATCCCCCAGGCGCGCGCCGGCAAGGTGAAGGCCCTCGCGGTCACCAATGCGCAGCGCATCTCCGCGGCGCCCGATCTACCGACCATGGCCGAGGCGGGCGTCGCCCACTACGAGCTCGATGGCTGGTTTGCTGCCTTCTTGCCGGCGCATGCGCCACCAGAGATCGTGGCGCGCCTGGCGGATTTATGCAACGCCGTGATGACCACCGACCGGGCGCGCACCTTTCTGCGCAATATCGGTGCCGATCCCTTCCCCGGTTCGCCCGATCAACTGGCGCGGCACGTCGCCCGCGAAACCGAGAAATGGGGCCGCATCGTCAAAGCGGCCGGCATCGAGGCGGAATGATCAGAACACCACCACACTGCGAATCGATTCACCCGAGTGCATCAGATCGAACGCATCGTTGATTTTTTCAAGCGGTAGCTGATGAGTGATGAGCGAGTCGATATCGATCTTGCCTTCCATATACCAATCGACAATCCGCGGCACGTCAGTGCGGCCACGCGCACCGCCAAAAGCGGTGCCCTTCCAGGTACGCCCGGTGACCAATTGAAACGGTCGGGTGCGGATTTCCTGCCCCGCACCTGCCACTCCGATGATCACCGAGACACCCCAGCCACGATGGCAGCATTCCAGCGCCTGGCGCATGACATCGACATTGCCGATGCACTCGAAACTGTAATCAGCCCCGCCCCCGGTGAGTTCGACGAGATGGGCGACCAGATCCCCGCCCAGTTCCGCGGGATTCACAAAATCGGTCATGCCAAACCGCCGCCCGAGTGCTTCGCGCTGCGGGTTGAGATCAACTCCGATGATCCGATCGGCCCCGACCATGCGAGCGCCCTGGATCACATTCAAACCGATCCCGCCCAAACCGAACACCACCACATTGGCCCCTGGTTCGACCTTGGCGGTGTTGATGACCGCGCCGATGCCGGTGGTGACGCCACAGCCGATGTAGCACACCTTGTCGAAGGGGGCGTCGGGGCGAATCTTGGCCAGAGCAATCTCGGGCAATACGGTGTGATTGGAAAACGTGGAGCAGCCCATGTAGTGATGAATCATGCGGCCGTTGATCGAAAAGCGGCTGGTGCCATCGGGCATGAGGCCTTTGCCCTGCGTGCCACGGATCGCGGTGCACAGATTGGTCTTGCGTGACAGGCACGCCTTGCACTGGCGGCACTCGGGCGTGTAGAGCGGGATCACATGATCGCCCACGGCAAGGGATGTCACCCCGGGCCCGAGTTCGACCACCACGCCCGCCCCCTCGTGCCCAAAGATCGCGGGAAACAAGCCCTCGGGGTCGGCCCCGGAGCGCGTGAACTCGTCGGTATGGCAGATGCCGGTGGCACGAATCTCCACCAGCACTTCACCTGCTCGCGGACCGGCCAGGTCGACGGTTTCAATGACCAGAGGTTGGCCGGCGGCATAGGACACTGCTGCACGGGTTTTCATGGGTTGCTTGCTCCATTCATAACACGACGTTCAAGAGATTAAAGCCAGAATGTGAATTGCCGGAGCGAGCGATCCGATCCCCGCATAAGGTTTCCTTGATCTCTCGCAGTCGATGAGATGAAATACGGGGGAACCAACGTTGGCAATCGCAAAATTGTCGCTGCCCAGCTCACTCCGGCACCAGCCAATGCACATGAAAGGAGCCTGCGGTCTGTGCCATGGCGGCGGCCAACCAGGCAAGTGCGCTGCGCGCAGCGGCCTCGAACCCAAAGGGCGGATTGACGACCAGAAGACCTGAGCCGCGTAATGATTCACGCCAGCTCTCACCGTGCACCGACAATTCCAGTTGCAGAATCTTGCGCACGCCCGTGGCACGAATCGCACGTTCGAATCGTCGCATCGCCGCCGGGTCCATCAGCGGGTACCACAACGCAAAAATGCCGGTGGAGAAGCGACCGTGGCCATAGGCAAGCGCATTGGACAGACGTGCAAATTCTTCCGACTGATCAAACGACGAATCAATCAGCACCAGGCCACGGCGCTCCGGTGGGGGCAGGTGGGATGTGAGCGTGCGATAACCGTCCTGGTGCACCACGCTCACCCCGCGTGCCTTTGCCAGGTGCGTGCGCAAAGCCGCATGGTCGGTGGTGTTCAGTTCCGATAACACCATGCGATCGCCCGCGCGCAGCAGACGCCGCGCAATCTCGGGCGATCCAGGGTAATGGCGCAGTTGCCCACCTTCATTCAGCGCAGCGACCAGATCCAGATAGGGGCGCACCGATTCGGGCGCATCCTTGCTGTGCCAGATGCGCGCGATACCTTGAGCATGTTCGGCGTTCTTGCGTGACCACTCATGCTCGAGGTCATACTGACCGATCCCGGCATGCGTATCGACGTAACAGAACGGCGTGTCCTTGCGCGCGAGCCCGAGCAGCAATTGCACGAGCAGCGCGTGTTTCATCACATCGGCAAAATTGCCGGCATGAAACTGATGTCGATAGGCGAGCATGGCCTCGCGCCCGGACCAGCGCGCTCAGTGACTATTGCATGTGACAGTCTTTGGCAAAACCATCGGCATAATCGGTGAAAATCGTGCCGCGAATCCGGTTCTGCACCTTGCCATCCTCTTTCACCACCTCACGCAGATAGAAACTCTGGATCGGCATATGGTTGGTATTGAAGCGGAACTTGCCGCGGACTGACGGGAAATTGGCCGCGGTCAGCGCACGCTGCAGCGCCGCCTTGTCCTCGAGTTTGCCGCCAATGTCGCGCACGGCACCATCGATCAACTGTGCCGTGTCGTAGCCAAGCGCCGCGTACGCTGATGGCAGGTGTTTGTATTCCTGCTCGAAGGCGCTCACGAACGCTTTGTTGGCCGGATTATCAAGGTCGCGTCCCCACTGCAGTGCATTGAACGCGCCGACCACCGAGTCGCCCACAGCATTGATGATGTCGTCCTCAAAATTGAAGCCGAATCCGAAGAGGGGAATTTTGCCAAGCAAGCCATTCTGCTGGTATTGCTTGATGAAATTGATGCCCATGCCACCGGGCAGGAAGATGAACACGCCATCCGGATTGGCCGCGCGAATCTGGGCGATTTCCGCGCCATAGTCCAACTGATTGATCTTGGTGTAGATCTCGGCGGCAATCGCACCCTTGTAGTAACGCTTGAGGCCGGACACCGAATCGCGGCCAGACACAAAATTGGGTACCACAGTCACCACCGACTTCAAGCCCCGGTCCTGCATGTGCTTGGCGATCGCCTCATGCGGCGTGTCGTTCTGGTAGCCGGCGCTGTAGAACCATGGCGTGCAGCGTTCGCCGGCCAGTTCCGAGGGGCCAGCGATGGTCGAAATCATCGGCCGTTCGGCCTCGATCACGCTGGGCAAGGCCGCCATCATCACGTTGGCAAATACGGTGCCGGCGATGAAATCCACTTTGTCGCGCTTGAGCATGCGCTCGGCGATCTGCTTGCCCTGCTCCGGGTTGACTTGATCATCGCCAACGATCACCTCGGCGGGCAGACCGCCCAGCCGACCACCCTTCATTTTCACCAGCAGATTGAATCCGGCCAATGCCTCGGTGCCGAAATAGCCGCCAGGCCCGGTCATCGTGGACAGGAATCCCACCTTGACCCGATCGGCTGCGAATGCCACCGGACCGGCGAGCACCGCGCCTACGAGCAGGGTTGCAAAACCTGTGACTAACCGCGTGCCAGTCGGGGTAAATCGCATGAAGGAGCTCCACATGGATGGATTGAAACAATTTCAACGGAGTGTGCGTGAACGGGCGCACGCCGGTCAAGCTGCAGCGCAGATCGCCTCCGTCAGCGCCCTACGCGGCGCACCGGCGATGCCACAGACCGGATGGCGAACACTGTCATCATAGTCGAACAAATTCGCGCCTGGCCCGATGCCACGGTTATTGCTCATGGGCCGCGCGACCGGTCTCCAGCGCCTGATCAAAGGGCAAATCGCTGACCGAGTGAAACAGCTGCTTTGTGCGTGCCATTGCGGCCGGCTGGATCGTAGCCAACTGCTCGGCATACGCCATCGCTGCAGGCAATGTCTCGTCGAGCGGAGCGACCTGATTGACCATGCCAAGGCTCAAGGCGCGCGTGGCCGTCATCGATTCGCCCAACGCCACAATCTCAAAGGCTGCCTTGCGGCCCACATGCCGTACCAGATTGGTCATCTCGATCGCCGCCACGATGCCGTGACGGATCTGCGGATAGCCCAGCCTGGCTGAGTCGGCCATCACCGCCAGATCACCAGCAATGGCCAACCCGGCGCCACCTCCCAGGGCAGATCCGTTGATCGCAGTCACTACCGGCTTCTTGAGCCGCCGAAACAAGCCATGCAGGCGCGCACTGTGTGCCGCCCGCTCGCTCACCTTGCGGCTGTTGACCGGCGTGCGTTCGCCAAACTCGGTCAGATCGGCGCCCTCGCAAAACGCGGTGCCTGCACCGGTCAGCACAATGGCCCGGACTGCTTCATCGACGTCGGCTGCAAGCAAGGCATTGATCAGTTGCACCATCAGCGTGGTGTTCAGTGCATTGAACCGTTCCGGCCGATTAAGGGTGATCAGACGCACCTCATCATCGGTCTGCTGCAACAGGACCGGTTCACTCATGCGCACCGCGCACGGCGCGCGCGCACTCCTTCGACTCGTGGCACCGGTCGCGCCGAGCGTTCGGCAGACGCGACGACGTTGAGGCAATGCCCGAATGAAATGCCAAAGACCGGATTCACGACGCCGGTGCCCCAGGCGGATAGAGCCCATGCATGCGTGCGTGCAATCGGGCCAATCCCAGCAAGGTGTCGATAGCGCGCGTCGGCTCACCCAGCGCGAGGGCAATCTCGCGCACCACCCCCACCAGCGCATCGAGTTCGACCGGACGGCCGGCCTTGACATCGCGCGCCATGGACGTCTGCAAGGCACCCAGCTTGCGCGTCACCCGATTGCGGTCTTCTCCGCTTTGTTCAATGTGGCAACCAAAACGCGCGCCGATCTGCTTGGCCTCCTCCATGCAATCAAGGCAAAACCGTGCCACCAGTGGGTCATCGAGAATCAAATCCCCGGTCGCCGAGGTGAATGCCGAGATCGGGTTGATGGTCATGTTGCCCCATAACTTGTACCAGATCTCATGCTGAACGCGCTGAGTCGGCTCGACATCGAAGCCGGCTCGCGCAAGCAGATCAGCAAGGACCTGCAACCGCGGCGACTGGCTGCCATCGGGCTCACCGATAATGAGACGATTGCCACTGGCAAGCCGCGTCACACCCGGCTCGACCACCGAACAGCTCAGATGCACCACACCGCCCAATACCCGCGGCGTGGGGATCGCCTGGGCGGTCACACCACCCGGGTCGACCGAATGCAGGGCCATGCCCTCACAGGGGCCACCGAACCCTTGAAAGAACCACCACGGCACGCCGTTCATGGCGGTGAGCACTGTGGTATCAGGGCCGATCAGATGACTGATTTGCGGTGCCAGTTGCGGCAAGGTGGTGGCCTTGAGCGCAATCACCACGAGGTCTTGCGGTCCGAGGTCGCGGGAGTCCTCAGCCACCCTCGCCGGACCACCCATTTGCCGGGTCGCTTCGTGCAAACGCCAGCCATGCTCGCGCAGCGCCTTGGCGGTCGCACCGCGTGCCAGCGCGGCCACCCGCGCGCCCTGGGCCGCAAGGCGCGCACCCAGCAGGCCACCGACTGCGCCTGCGCCAACGATGCACACTGTTTTCACGGTCTGGTCACCCTGCTGATCAACACATGCACTGTTCAAAGCGCGAAACGGCAAGTCTCGCGCTCACGTTGCACGCCAATGCCAGAACACCAGCGCGCGCCGCCCGATGCAGATTCAATCGTCGCCCCACACCAGTCGTGCCACTTGCACGACGCGATCGAGTTTGCGCCACTGCTCATCCTCGGCCAGCTTGTTGCCATGATGAGTACTGGAAAATCCGCACTGTGGCGACAGGCACAGGCGTTCAAGCGGAACGACGCGGGCGGCCTGATTGATGCGCTTGGCGATCGCGTCGACTGACTCGAGCTCACCGAACTTGGTGGTGATGAGACCGAGCACCACAATTCTGTCCTCTGGCAGCAAACGCAATACGTCAAAGCCGCCGGCACGGTCGCTATCGAATTCCATGAACCAGGCATCCACCGCCGTTGAGAACATGGCCTCGGTGGCAGCACGTGCGTACGGAGCACTTGCCGCAAAGGTACTCTGGAAATTGCCGCGGCAGGTATGCATGGTGACCCGCATGCCCTCGGGTCGCTCGCTCAAGGCCGCATTGATGGTAGCGGCGTAGCGCTTGGCCAGTTGATCGGGTTCATCGCCTTTTTCCAGCACACCAGCGCGCACTTTATCATCGGCCAGATAGGAGAATGTGATGTCGTCTATCTGCAGATAGCGACACCCCGCCGCGGCCAGTTGCGCAATCGCCACGCGATAGGCCGCCGCCAGATCGGCCCAGTAGCGCTCCTGATCCGGGTAGATCGATTTCGGAATCCCCTTCGAGCCACCGCGCATATGCGCCATCGAGGGCGCTGGCAGCGTGAACTTGGGCGTTCCCCGCGCAATCGAAGCGAGATAGCTGAAGTCATCCAGCTGCGGCGCACGGGTGCAACCGATCGGCCCGGTCACGACAGGCGTCGGCGGCACCTCTTCGACGCCCTCGAACTTGAGATCGAGTGACTCGCGCGCGCTGATCCCCTCCAGACCACAGAGAAAATCCAGGTGCCAGTAATCGCGGCGCAGCTCGCCGTCGGTGATCGCGCGCAACCCGATGGATTCCTGGCGACGCACCACGTCGAGAATGGCGGCGTCCTCGATCTGGCGCAACTCGGCGCGACTGAGCGAGCCCGCCTTGGCGCGCGCTCGCGCCTCGCGCACGGCGCTCGGGCGCAGCAAACTGCCGACGTGATCGGCACGAAACGGCGCAACAGCACTCATGGGCACATCGCTCCTGCCTAGCCGATTGGATCGAGTGACTTGCCAGCGGCCACCACCGGCTCGGCGCCGATGAGCGAAAAGGCAATCACGCAGGGCTCAGTGCCGTTATTGACCCAATTGTGGATCGTGCCGCGCTGCACCAGGACATCGCCCTGCTTCAAGTGCACCGTGACCCCATCGTCGAGCGTCATGTCGATCTCACCGGAAATCACCACCGCATAATCAATGCTGTCGGTTCGGTGATTGCGCGGCGCCACACCCGGGCCGTAATAGACGATGCGAAATACAGTGCCGTTGCGATCGGATGTGGAAACCTTGCGCAGCGCGTCATCGCTGGTGCCGCTGTTGTCGACGGGAAACCCGACGGTGGTCCAAACGACCGTGGCTTGCTGATTCGGGCGTTGCGAGACCACGTTGGGTGACAGATCGTCGATCTGCACAATGGCGTGGCCGTCAGCGTCATGACCGGTCACAACGCGTCTGATGCTCAATGGTGTCAACGTACTCTCCTGATTGGTTGCTTGCGTAACTGGACAATTGGCACGGGTAACGGGCTCGCTGCGTGCGCAGTGCGTCGGTAAGCCAAAAACGCAAACCCGGTGCGACCCGACTGTGTGCTGCGATCAGGTCGGTGAAGGGCAGATCGGCTGCGATCGAACGCCGCCCGCGCCGGCGCGCGAGCCGCATCCGGAGGCGCTGCCGGCCATGCCGCGTGCATCACTAACCCATATGAAGGCCACCGTTCAACGAGAAGTCAGCGCCCGTCGAAAAGCCCGAATCCTCCGAGGCGATCCAGGCGCAGATCGAGGCGATTTCCTCAGGCGTGCCGAGACGTTTCACCGGGATGGTCGCGACGATTTTATCCAGCACATCCTGACGGATGGACCGCACCATCTCGGTTCCGATGTATCCCGGCGAGACCGTATTGACGGTGACCCCTTTGGTTGCCACCTCGAGAGCAAGTGCCATGGAGAACCCGTGGATGCCGGCCTTCGCAGTCGCGTAATTGGTTTGCCCGAACTGGCCCTTTTGACCGTTGACCGATGAGATGTTGATGATGCGACCCCACCCGCGTTCGAGCATGTCATCGATCACCTGACGGGTGACATTGAACAGGCTGTTCAGATTGGTATTGATGACAGCGTCCCAGTCGTCACGACTCATTTTGCGAAACACGCCATCGCGGGTGATGCCCGCGTTATTGACCAGTACATCGACCGGACCGTGCTCTTCCTTCACGCGCTTGAACGCATCGACGGTGGAATCCCAGTCACCAACATTGCCGACCGAGACATGAAAGGTGTAGCCCAGGGCCTTCTGCTCATCGATCCATTTATTGAAATCGCGGCTCGGTCCGCAACCAGCGATCACCTTGTGGCCCTCTTTGAACAGGCGCTGACATATCGCGGTCCCAATCCCCCCCATACCGCCGGTGACGTAGGCTAGTCTCTGTGTCATTTTTGTGTACTCCCTGTCAGGTTGTGATCTCGGTTCATCGTGCGTGGTGCGTGGATTGATGCGTCGATTTGTTGGACCCGACCGTCTGGTCGAAATTCGTCCACAGACCCTACTCTACCTTTACTCGGGCCTTTTTCGTGACATCGCGCCAAAGTGCGATATCACTTGCGATCTTTGTCGCGAACCGGCCTGGCGTTCCGCCCGCAGGCTCGACACCATCGGATTTGAGTTGCTCGGCACTGTGCGGTAATCGCAACGCCGCGTTGACCGCTTCATTGATCGCGCTCACCGCGCCCGCCGGCATTCCACGAGGCCCGATCAGACCGTGCCAGAAAATAACGTCATAGCCCGGCAATCCGGATTCGGCCACGGTGGGCACTGCAGGCAGCGCCGCGAGCCGCGCATTGCCGGTCACTGCGATGGCCCGCAGCGAGCCCGCTTGAACGTGTGGCATGGCTACCGCGGTGCTACTGAAAAAAACCTGTGTCTGGCCACTGATGGTGTCGGTGAGCGCGGGTCCCGTCCCTTTATATGGGACATGGTTCATCAGTATGCCGGCCGTGCTCTGGAAAAGCTCGGTCGCCAGATGAATGATGCTGCCTTGACCAGCAGTCGCAAAATTGATCTGCCCCGGGCGGGCGCGCGCCAGATCGATCAGTTCGCGCACCGAGCGGGCACTGAACGCGGGGTTGACCACCACCAGCATCGGCCCTTGCGAGAGCTGAATCACCGGCGTGATGTCGGCAACCGGATCAAACTTCAAGGGATACAGACTGGCATTCACGCAGTAGCTTGATGCAATCAACGTCAGGGTATAGCCATCGGCTGGGGCGCGAACACCGAGCTCGACGCCGAGCAATCCACCCGCCCCCGGGTGATTCTCGATGATGACCGACTGATGCAAGGCATCGCCCAGTGAGCGGCCGATAAACCGTGCGATGAAGTCCGATCCGCCACCTGGGGCGAACGGCACAATGACCCGTAACGGCCGATCTGGCCAGGCCGCGAGCGCCGATTGCCCGAGGCCGCACCAAGCCAGCAAGAAAACCGCCAACGCCTTGACCGCGATGGTTCGCACCCTCTTCATTCCGCGCAGTTTCATTCCACCATTCCTGTTCATGTCAAAGATCACTGTCAGGCACCGCCCCCCCGGAGTCTAGCAAGCCACGCGCACGGCGCGATCGGGCGGGCTCTGGAATAATCGGTCACTGATCGCAACGATGAGCTTTCAACCATGCAGGCACCGCGCGACCTCCTCGGCCGACTCTTTGATGCCGCAGTGCACTCGGCACAGCCTGCCTACTGCCTGCCACCCCACCTGCCAGCTGCTCCAGCGGGGCGCACCTGGGTGGTCGGCGCCGGTAAAGCGGCGGCAACCATGGCCGCTGCGCTGGAAGCGCATTGGTCCGGTCCTCTCGGCGGGCTGGTGGTGACGCGCTACGGTCATGCCGTTGCGACCAGGCACATCGAAGTCGTTGAAGCTGCCCACCCGGTGCCCGATGAGGCCGGCTGCCGGGCGGCCGCACGGATGCTCGCCAGTGTGCGGGGGCTGAGCGCACACGATCTGGTCATCTGCCTCATCTCCGGTGGCGGTTCGGCACTCTTGCCTCTCCCGTTGGATGGCATTGCGCTCGCCGAAGAGCAGACCCTCGCGCGTGCCCTGCTGACCAGTGGCGCTCCGATTGGCGAGATCAATTGCGTGCGCCGTCACCTGTCGGCAATCAAAGGCGGACGCCTGGCCGCCGCGTGCGCACCGGCGCAGGTAGTCACGCTGGCGATTTCCGATGTGCCAGGCGATGCGCCTCGCGACATCGCGTCGGGGCCGACGGTGGCCGATCCCACGACCTGTGCCGATGCACTGGCGATCCTTGAGCGGCAGCACATTGCAGTACCTGATTCCATCGCCAGGGTGTTGCGTAGCGGTGCGGGCGAGTCGGTCAAACCGGGCGATCCGCAACTGGGGCCGATTGACTATCGCCTGATCGCAACGCCGCACGACGCGCTTCGGGCGGCAGCACGACTCGCCCAGGCTGCAGGTTATGTGCCGCATATTTTGAGTGACACGATTGAAGGCGACGCGGCAAGTGTCGGTCAGGTCATGGCCGCAATTGCCACGAGCATCGTGCGCCATGGCGAACCGTTTCGCGCCCCCTGCGTGCTGTTAAGCGGGGGCGAGACGACCGTCACGGTGACGGGCAATGGCAGCGGTGGGCGCAATGTGCAGTTTTTGCTGAGCCTTGCGATTGCCCTGGACGGCGCCCGGGGCATCCATGCCTTTGCCGGTGACACCGATGGCATTGATGGTGCTGCGGATATTGCCGGTGCATTCATCAGCCCCGATACGCTGGCACGAGCGCGAGCCGCGGGCCTCGATCCGCGTCGGTCGCTCGCGAGCAACGATGCCCATGGGTTTTTCGGCGCGCTGGGTGATTCCCATGTGTCCGGTGCGACCCTTACCAACGTGAATGATTTTCGTGCACTTATAATCAACGCCGGCTAGGCCTATCAGCAGGAATCAGGAGACCACCTTGCAGATGCAACGAATTCCCGGCGCACGCAGACGCGCGATGCAGGCCGCTTGCGTGCTGATCGCCACACTGGCGGGCGGTGGCCCTGCTTGTGCGCAGAGCTTTCCCGATCGTGCGATTCGGGTCGTCGTGCCGTTCCCGCCAGGGGGGTTGATCGATGCCTCGATGCGCGCATTGGCCCCGAAAATGAGCGAAGTGCTGGGCCAGCCCCTGGTGATCGATAACAAGGGCGGTGCCGGGGGCACCATCGGCATTGCCGATGTGGCGCGCAGCCCGGCCGATGGCTACAACCTGATTTTTGCCAATGAGAGCGTGACCCTCGCGCCCTTTATCTACCGCACCCCCGGTTTTGACCCGGTGCGCGACTTTGCGCCCATCACCGAGGTGCTGTCCGTTCCGATTGCCATTCTGGTTCACGGCACTTTGCCGGTGTATACCCTGAAGGATCTGATCGCCTGGTCGCACGCCCATCCGGGCACCGTGAGCGCGGGTTCGGGCGGGGTGGGTACCGCAACCCACTTGTGCCTGGAGGCACTCAAATCGGTCACTGGTGCCGACTATGTCCACATCCCCTACAAGGGTGCCGGCCCGGCATTCACTGACTTCCTGGCCGGCCAGACCCAACTCTTCGCGGTATCGACTTCGCTCTCGGCGCCACAGGTCAAGGCGGGCAAGATCCGTGCGATTGCCGTCGCCTCACCCAAGCGCGCTGGCAATCTGCCCGATGTGCCTACCATTGCCGAAGCAGGATTCGGGGCGCTCGAATACAGTACCTGGATGGGTATGCTCGCCCCAGTGGGCACACCGGCCGCGGTGATCGGCCGGATTCGCGACGCTGCCGTTGTCGCATTGCAGGACACCGCCAACCATCGCCGCTTCACCGAGCAAGGCCTCGAAGTGCTGGGCACCAGCCCGGAGGAGTTCAAACGCTTTGTGGCGAGCGAGATGGCCAAGTTTGGCAAAGCCGTGACCATTGCCGGGATCAAACCGGAGTAAGCCCGTCTGAAGACAATGGAAAAATTCCTCGCCATACCTGCAGCGCTGGTCAGCCTCGGCATGTTGTCGGTCGCCCTCGCGCAAGCGCCATCGGTCAAAGAGTTGATGCGTACGGACATCATTCCAAACTCCGACCGTCTCTTTGCGACAGGTGATAGGGCACCGAGGACGCCGCAGGAGTGGATCGCACTGCAAACCAGTCTGGATGCACTGAACCGCAGTGCGATGCGTCTGCGGTCGATGAATACCAATGTTGACTGGCAGGGCTACGGTACGACGCTATCCGAACTTGCGGCGCAGGCAAGCACGGCCGCCAGGGACCAGAACCTCGAGACGCTATTGGATATTGGTGACAAGGCCTACGAGACCTGCGAAGGGTGCCATAAGCACTATTTGCCGAAGTAAATGTCAGCGCAACGACCTGTCCGATTTCCCGTTGAAGCAAACCAGTCTATCGACCGCTGTTCCGACACCAAAAGGCGCAACAGCGTCCTGGCAAACGCCGCCCGGACAACTGAGGGATGAGCGTGAATCTTGAATTCACTATTCGCCGTTGGTCGGCGTGGGCGCCAGGGCTAAGCTGCGCGTCGCAGTGGCTCACTTGGGCGCGAAAACCACGCACGCCTGAAGGTGATGATCCACCGCCGCTCACTGCAATGCCGCCTTTACTGCGACGTCGCATGAGCCGCCTGGGTCGGCTCGCGATGCAGTCCTGCTGGGACTCCGAGCAAGACCAGATCTCAACCCCGATCGTGTTCGCTTCGCGTTACGGCGACCTCAGCCGAGCGCTGGCATTGATCGAAGATCTGGCACGTGAGGGTGCAGTATCACCGACCGGATTCAGCCTGTCGGTTCACAACGCTATAGGCGCGATGTATTCCATTGCTCGCGGCGATCGCAGCAACGCGATCTGCGTGGCGGCGGGTCGCGCAACGGCAGCCGCGGGACTCATCGAGGCGGTCGGACTGCTCTGCGATGGCGCAGCCGAAGTCACTGTCGTGTGCTACGACGAGGCACTACCGGCCGTTTACGCCGAGTTTCGCGACGAACCACCGTGCATTTGGGCCTGGGCGTGGCGCGTCGCTCTACCCGGTGCAGGCGAGCACCGGCTCAGCCTGCGCGTGGGCGCGACTGATCAGTGCGACGACGCACCGGGAATGCTGCCAGCCTCGCTTGAAGTCATGCGTCATTTCCTCTCAGGTGAAGCGCTGCTCGTGCAACACCTCGATGGTCGGCGCTGGGAGTGGCAGCGTGATGCTTGAGCGGGTCGATCGCTACTGGCGCATCTGCGCAACGGGCGTGTGCTTTTTTTGCTTTGGCATCGGCAGTCTGGGGCTTCGCCTCATCGCCTATCCACTGATCTGCATTGCGGTGCGATCACAGCAGCGCCGCACCGCGGCCGCGCGCTCACTGGTTCGCGCAACCATGCAGCTTTTCGTCTGGCTGATGCGCGTGATGGGCGTTCTAAGTTGTGACGTTGAGGGCGCCGAAAAGCTACGGCGAGAGGGCCTTTTGGTGCTCGCCAATCACCCGTCGCTGATCGACGTCGTGCTGCTGATTGCTCTGGTGAACCGGCCTGACTGCGTGGTCAAGGCATCACTGCTGGACAATTTCATTACGCTCGGTCCGGTACGCATGGCGGGTTTCATTTGTAACGCGACTGGCGCTGGCATTGTCGATGAGGCGATTGCATCGGTGCGGGCCGGCAACAATCTTATTGTGTTTCCCGAAGGAACCCGCACCCCATCGTCGGGGGATTTGCGGATGCAGCGCGGCGCGGCTAATGTGGCGGTTCGGGGAGCCATCGACATCACCCCGATTGTCATTCACTGCTATCCGCCGACCTTGACCAAGGGCCAGAAATGGTATCGGGTGCCTTATCGCAAGCCCAGGTTCAAAATCATTGTCGGAAGTGATATCTCCATCGCACCATTTCTCAACAATCCGGCAGGTGACGCACTCGCCGCGCGGCGCCTGACGACCCAGCTCACCGACTACTTTGCCCTGGAGCTTTCCCGTGTCCACGCTTGAGCAGGAAATCAAAGAGATCATCATCGCTTCGCTTGCATTGGAGGATGTGGTCCCGGATGACATTGACGCGGCTGCGCCGCTATTTGGCGACGGCCTCGGACTGGACTCGATCGATGCGCTTGAGTTGGGCATTGCGCTGCAAAAGCGCTATGGCGTCACCATGGGTGCGGACGCCGAGGTGACGCGCCAGTACTTCGCCAGCGTCAACGCGCTGGCAGGTTTCGTTGCGGCTCAGCGGACCCGATAACTGACGGTTCACGACTGCCAATCCCTGAGACATCCGTTTACTGTGCGAAAGATTCTTCTCGCCTTAATGACCGTGCTCTATCCACTGGTCGTGTACTTCGGCCTCGGACACTTTGAGCCGCGCTGGCTCGCGTTGCTCTTGCTCGGACTGGCGCTACTGCGGCTCGTCGCATCGCCACAGCGCTTTGGGTGGCTCGCGGCCGGGTCGGCGGGCCTGCTAGCGACGATTACACTGGTCGCCAATGTCGCCTTGCCGCTCAAGCTATACCCGGTGATTGTCAGCAGCCTAATGCTGGCATTATTTGCCACGAGCCTCGCCCATCCCCCGACGGCAATCGAGCGGCTGGCGCGATTGAGCACGCCGGATCTGCCGCCCGAGGCGGTGGCCTATACCCGCAAAGTGACTTGGGTATGGTGCGCCTTCTTCGTACTCAATGGCACGCTCGCGGCAGTGACCGCGCTCTGGTGTAGCGACGACTGGTGGGCGCTCTACAACGGCCTGATTGCATATGGTCTGATGGGCATGCTCTTTTGTGGTGAATGGCTGGTCCGCCGCTGGGTAATGCCAGGGGGTGCCCGTGTCTGACGGGTTGCCACTCACGGAAGTCGCCTCGCGTACGGGACTCGCCGAACGAGCCATCGCCTGGCGCAACGGCGGGTTACTCCGCCGCGACGCGTTTCTGCACCAGGTCGCCCGGTGGCAGGCGGCCTTGGCGGCGCAATCCGGGCAACGCGTTGCAATCTACTTTGAAGATCCCTTTGACTTCGCCGCTGCACTCTACGGCGCATGGTACGCCGGTAAAACGCCCTATCTGCCAGGCGATGCGCAACCGGCCACCGTTGAACGCTTGCGAGCAATGGTCGACATCCTCGCCGGAGATTTGCCGGGGGCAATCAGCCTGACAAGCGCAGTGGCGGCGCAACCGAATCAACCGCTTGACCCGGTCAATACTCGTCTGGTGATGTTCACGTCGGGTTCCAGCGGCGAGCCCACCGCCCTTGAGAAGAAGCTCGCGCAACTGGATGACGAGATTCACACTCAGCATGAGGCCTTCGGTCGGCATTGGGCGCGGCACCCCGATCTGTCGATCTACTCGACAGTGACGCACCAGCATATCTACGGGTTGCTATTTTTCGTGCTGTGGCCATTGTCCGCAGGACGGCCCTTTGTCACCCGACGCATCACTTATATCGAAGAGATGATCGGTCGCCCCAACCCGACGCCCGCGCTCTTGGTGGCCAGCCCCGCGCACCTGAAGCGCCTGCCCGATCCTTCGGGCCCTACGCCCACTCACCGTCACATCGAAGCGATTCTGTCCTCAGGCGGTCCGTTGCCTCCCGAGGCGGCGCTGCACACGGCAGCAAGCCTCGGCGTTGCACCCATCGAGATCTTCGGCAGTTCTGAAACCGGCGGTATCGCGTGGCGACAGCGCACCATTCATGGCGATCGCTGGCAGCCCTTGCCGCTGGTCGAATGGCGCATCGATGACGGTCTGCTCGCAGTACGCTCGCCTTATCTGCCGAGTGCCGATTGGTGGTTGACCGCAGACCGCGTGCGCGCTGACCGCGAGGGCAGTTTTGTACTGCTCGGCCGCGCTGATCGCATCGTAAAAATCGAAGAAAAGCGCGTGTCACTGAGCGCGATCGAACGCCGTCTCACCGAGTCACCGCTGATCGCCGAGGCACGGGTCCTCACACTCGCCGCCGGCGTCAGCCTGCGCGTCGCGGCCGTCGTGGTGCCCTCTGAGGCCGGGCGCGAGCAACTCGCAGCTCAGGGACGGCGCAGATTTAATGAGACGCTGCGAGCATGGCTTGCCGATAGCGTTGAACGTATTGCGCTGCCGCGCCGCTGGCGCCATGTCAGCGCACTGCCGCTTAACGCCCAGGGCAAGACCACCGAAGCCTCTCTGATCGCGTTGTTCGATGCTGACATGCCGCCGGTGCAGTGGATCGAGCGTGGCACGACGCACGCTCTGGCCGAATTGAGCGTTGAAGCAGGTGAGCGCGCCTTCGACGGACACTTTCCCGAGGCGGCGATTCTCCCCGGCGTGGTGCAGGTCGATTGGGCGATTCGCTGCGCACGCGACTGTTTCGAGCTTGCGGCGCCGGTGCGCAGCCTCGAGATACTCAAGTTCCAACACCCGGTACTTCCCGGCACGCGCCTGCACCTGGAACTGCAACTGAGGCCCGCAACCGAAGTCGTCACCTTTCGCATCACCTCCTCGGTCGGCGCGCATGCGAGCGGACGGGTCCTGTTCAAGGCGTTCGATGTTTAGCGCCGCCGTGGTCATCCCGGTGTACAACCACGGGGCTGCCGCCGTACGTACTGTTTTGGCTGTGCGCGCGCTCGGGCTGCCTTGCATTGTGGTGGACGATGGGAGCGAACCGATCTGTGCGGCGCGCCTGGATGACGTCGCGACACAGCCCGCTGTAACGCTTGTGCGCCTTGCCAGGAATCAAGGAAAGGGCGGCGCCGTGATGGCTGGCTGCCGCGAAGCAGCGCAGCAGCGTTACACGCACGCCGTGCAGATCGATGCCGACGGCCAGCATGACGTGCGCGACATCCCTGCCTTTCTCGAACTCGCGCGCAATAACCCGAATTCGGTTGTCACTGGCACACCTGTATACGATACGTCGGTGCCGCGCTCGCGACTCATTGGGCGTTACGCGACCCATATCTGGGTATGGATCAACACGTTGTCGCTCGATATTCGCGACTCGATGTGTGGCTTTCGCGTGTATCCGCTCCCCCCGGTATTGGACCTGATCGACAGTGTGCACGTTGCGCGGCGCATGGAATTTGACTTCGACATTCTGGTTCGCCTGCACTGGCGCGGTGTCGCCATCCTGAATCGACCGACTGCGGTGACTTACCCGCAGGACGGTGTCTCCCACTTCCGCCTGTGGCGGGATAATGTCCTGATTTCGCGCATGCATGCCCGGCTGTTTTTCGGTATGCTGGTGCGCCTGCCGGTATTAATTTGGCGCAAAACTATGGCGCGACGTTAAGGTGCTGTTCATAGAGCAAGCAATCAGTCGCTGCGGCCATTCATGGTTCTTGCGTGGCGACAACCATCGAGGGGGAGCAATATGACCAAACGGTCAATTAATCACTGCAGCGCGAAATCTCTGTGCGCGTCGATGTTGCTTGCAGTGACATTTGTATTCAGTGGCTGCACACTTCCGCCCAAAGTGGCGGACGACTTGCTCGCCAAAGTGACGCCTAACCAGCAACCGCTGGTTTCAGAGTCCGCCAGTATCACCGTGCAGATTAATCCGGAAATCAATAACTACGAGAAAATTGATGCATCGGTCAGAACATCCATAGAATTGGCACTTAAAAATACGAATATTTTTGGGGCGAATGCAGCGCATCCCTACAGAATTGACGCCAACATACTAGGCGCTAGTCAATCGAGAGTAAGCTTTGGGTCATTCGAGGGAACCTTGCAAATTAGATACTCGGTCTTCGATCCAAGTAATAATAAGGTCCTTGATCAAACCATATCTACGATCGCGGGCAGCGATGAACATTACCTCTCGGGCGCCGCGCGCCATCGGCGCTCGCGTGCCGTCAATATTTCAAAGAACGTTCTGGAATTCGTCGACATCTTGCAGACCAAGTTGAAGAAGTGACAGCCGGGGGACCCATTCTTGAGTGGCCTGGCATGGACAAAACTGCGGAGGGACCCATCGAGGGAACCGCAGGCAGGTACCGGTCAGCCTATGCGCCGATTAGCCGCCAAGGCAGCCTAACTGGGGAGTGTGGCTCCGGTCGCTGACCGGTTACGGTCCTTCGCCCATTGCCACAAAACTCATGAACACACACGGCTTGGTTGCATCCAAACCGGTCCTGGTTACTGGCGGAGCGGGATATATTGGATCGCACACTACGCTGGCGCTGCTCAACGCGGGCTTTAACGTCGTGGTACTGGATAATCTGTCGAGCGGCTCGAAGATCGCGCTCCAGCGTACCGAGACAATCTCCAAGAGAAGGCTCGTTTTTGTGCAGGGCGACGTTCGCGACACTGTCCTGCTGGACCAGGTGTTCGCCGAGCATGACGTAGGCTCGGTGATGCACTTCGCGGGCCTTAAAACAGTCAGCGAAAGCATGATTGACCCTTTGCGCTACTACGCCAGCAACCTCGGCGGCACGCTCAACCTGTGTCAGGCCATGTCAAAGGCCGGTGTATTCACGCTGGTGTTCAGCTCATCGGCTGCCGTATATGGCGAGTGCGCATCGCTGCCGATACGCGAAGACCAACCACACGGACAACCCACAAGCCCTTACAGTCGCACCAAGGTGATGGTGGAGCAGATGCTGATTGATATGACCAGGGCAGACGACCACTGGCGAATTGCACTGCTGCGCTACTTCAATCCCCTTGGCGCGCATGAAAGCGGCTTGATCGGTGAGGATATCAATAGGAGTTCCAACAATCTGCTGCCTGCCATTTGCCGCGTCGCCGCCGGCCAATCTGAACAATTGACGGTATACGGGGACAGTTACGCCACGCCAGATGGCACCGGTATTCGTGATTTCATCCACATCATGGATTTAGCCGACGGGCATCTACGAGCCTTGCACGCACTGCAGAGCCGCAATGGCGCCCATGCCTGGAACCTGGGCTCAGGGCGCGGCTACAGCGTACTGGAAGTGGTTCGCGCACTGGAGGACGCATCGGGCCGATGCGTACCCTGTCAGATGGCACCACGCAGGCCAGGAGACGTTGCCGTCAGTTATGCCGATGTAAGCAAGGCAGAGCGCGAACTGGGCTGGAGGGCGCAACGCAACCTGACAGACATGATGCGCGACGCATGGCGGTGGTACTCGCTGAACCCGGGCGGGTATCGTTAGCACCCCACCGAATCCCAGTCAGCCAAAGGTAAGCCCGCGCGACGCAGTCTGAACGCACCGTGAAAATGACCCGATCGTGCTTGTCAGCGCGGGTTGGATATACTCGACCGGCACGCCTGCGAGGCGGGGGGGATGGGGCTGCATCGCGATGATTCAACGCTTGAATTGCCTACTCGAGCCGGGCATTGCGCGGCTTTCATCGCGGGCAATCGCGTCATGGGGCTTCAATTGAAATGACCATTTTCCTGAACGATCTGGGAATCGTTTGTTCGCTTGGGCATGGGCAGCACTCCGTGCGCAATGCCTTATTTCGTGCCGACGCAGCGCATGGAATGACCTACACCGACGCGTTCAGCCCTGGTCGCATAGTGCCCTTGGGCGAAGTGAGCGTCGCCTTGCCCGACGACAGGGCCTGGCCCGTGTGGCATCGCAGTCGCAATAACGCCCTGATCGCCGCCGCATTAGCGGAAATCCGGCCCTCGGTTGATGCCTGTCTCGCCCGCTTCGGACCGGAGCGAATTGCGATCGTCATCGGCGGCAGCACATCGGGCGTACGCGAAGGCGAGGCGGCAATGCGCACACACCGCGACTGCGGCCAATGGCCACCGGACTATGACTACCGCCAGCAGGAACTGGCCTCAAGCAGTGATTTCCTTGCCTGGTGCCTCGGTACCGCCGGACCGGCGCATGTCATCTCCACGGCATGCTCCTCCGGAGCCAAGGCACTCACCTCGGCCGCCCGACTGCTCCAGGCTGGCATCGCCGATGCCGTGATCGCCGGCGGGGCAGACACCTTGTGTCGTTTCACGCTCGCCGGCTTCATGGCTCTGGAGTCGGTGTCGGCAACCCGCTGCAATCCCCTGTCCAGGCATCGCAATGGCATCAATCTGGGTGAGGGGGCTGCATTATTCGTGGTGAGCCGCGAGCCAGGTCCGGTGCGTTTGGCCGGTTGGGGCGAAACCTCGGATGCCCATCACATTTCGGGGCCCGATCCAACCGGACGGGGTGCGATTGATGCAATGAGTGCGGCCATTTCACGCAGTGGGGTCGACGCGGCAGGGATCGACTACGTCAATCTGCACGGCACAGCAACGTTGCAAAATGACCTGGTAGAAAGCCGAGCCATTGCGCAGACCCTGGGTGTGCACGTGCCGGTAAGCTCGACCAAACCGATGACCGGTCATGCGCTTGGCGCAGCCGGGGCCATTGAGGCGGCGTTCGGGTGGCTCACTCTGGTGGATAATCGCGAGGGACTGTTGCCGCCGCATTGGTGGGACGGACAGGCAGACCACGAATTGCCTCCGCTCAAGGTGGTGACCCCGGGGGAGAGACTGGACCGACCGCTGCGAACCATGCTCAGCAATTCGTTCGCGTTCGGCGGGAGCAACGCGAGCCTGCTGCTTGCACGAGAGTAATCTGAATGTCGAATGATGCCCTGTTGAACATTGAGCGTTTTCTGCCGCATCGTGCGCCTATCCGCTTGATTGATCGCCTGATTAACGCGGACGATGAGCACGTGGTGGTTGAAGCGCAAGTACCGACGCACGGTCGGTTTGTGCGGGACGGCGTGATGCCCGCGTGGGTCAGCATCGAGTACATGGCGCAGGCCATTGCGGCGTGGGCGGGGGCACGCGCCGTTCGTCGAGGTGACGTGCCACAAATCGGCCTTCTGCTCGGCACCCGCAAACTTGAGCTCCATCGTGCCGACATTCCGTGCGGCGCGCTGCTGAGCATCCGGGCACACTGCGAGCTTGAGACTGACAACGGACTTGGCATGTTCGCTTGTCACATGATGCTCGGTGACGAAGTGGTGGCGCGTGCCAATCTGTCGGTCTACGAGCCTGAGGACAGCGCCAATTACCTGGCGCGTGCCTCGTCATGAATGACGAAACCGTATTGGTCACCGGCTCCAGCCGCGGCATCGGTCGAGCCATCGCACTGCGACTCGCCCGCGATGGGTTCAACATCGTTTTGCACTGCCGTCAGGGGGTGGAACTCGCTCGCGGCGTGGCCGACGAGGTGAGCGCTCTTGGCCGCGCTGTACGCATCCTGGCCTTTGATGTCGCAGATCGACAGGCCGCCGCAGCATCGCTCAACGCGGACATCGATACCCACGGTGCGTACTATGGTGTCGTGTGCAACGCGGGCATTACGCGCGACGCCGCCTTTCCGGCGATGACGGGGGATGAGTGGGACAGTGTCATCCACACCAACCTGGATGCCTTCTACAACGTGATTCATCCGCTGGTGATGCCCATGGTGCGGCGGCGGCGACCGGGACGCATCGTTACGCTCGCGTCCATTTCCGGGCTCATCGGCAATCGTGGTCAAACTAATTACAGCGCCGCCAAGGCTGGCTTGATCGGTGCAACCAAGGCGCTGGCCGTAGAGCTGGCGAGCCGCGCGATCACCGTCAACTGCGTTGCGCCTGGACTCATAGAGACCGGAATGATCGCCCAGAGTGTCCTCGATCACGCACTTCCGCTCATTCCCGCAAGGCGCATCGGGCAACCCGAAGAAGTGGCCGCGCTTGTTGCCTTTCTGGTATCCGCCGAGGCAAGCTACATCACACGACAAGTGATCTCGGTAAACGGGGGCATGTTCGGATGAATCGGGTCGTCATCACGGGTGTCGGTGCCATCAGCCCGCTCGGGCATGACTGGGCGAGCGTACATGCGCGGCTCCGGGAAGGCCGTAACGCCGTGCGCTATATGACCGAATGGGACGCCTACAGCGGCCTGAACACGCGCCTTGGCGCGCCGGCGCAACCCTTCGAGCTTCCCCCACACTACAACCGGAAGACCACACGCAGCATGGGTCGCCTCGCGTTGATGGCAACGCGTGCAAGCGAATTGGCATTAATTAACGCGGAATTGATGAATCATCGGATCGTGAAGGACGGTCGCATGGGCATTGCATACGGCTCTTCCACCGGAACACCGGACGCGGTCGGTGACTTCAGGCGCATGCTCGCGGAGAAGACCACGGCGGGGATTACCGCGACCACCTACCTGAGAATGATGTCGCACACTGCGGCGGTCAATATCGGCGTATTTTTCGGTATCACCGGCCGCATCATCACGACCTCGAGCGCGTGCACATCGGGGAGCCAAGGCATCGGCTACGCGTTCGAAGCCATTCGTACCGGTCGGCAGGTGGCAATGCTCGCTGGTGGCGGCGAGGAACTCGACGTCAGTGAGGCAGCGATTTTTGACACGCTGTTTGCTACCAGCGCGCGCAACGACCAGCCACACGCTACGCCGCGCCCGTTTGATGTGGCGCGCGACGGTTTGGTAATTGGCGAGGGTGCCTGCACCTTCGTGCTTGAAGAACTTACGCACGCACGTGAACGCGGCGCGGTCATTCTGGCCGAAATCGTGGGATTCGGAACCAACAGCGATGGCAGCCACGTCACGCAACCCAGCGCCGTCACCATGGCCGAGGCGATGCGTCTGGCGCTACGTGATGCAGCGCTGGAACCTACCGACATTGGTTATGTCAACGCCCACGGCACCGCCACTGATCACGGTGACATCGCCGAGACGACGGCGACAGCGGCCGTGCTTGGTTCGAGAATGCCGGTCAGTTCGCTCAAAAGCTACATGGGACACACACTCGGCGCCTGCGGTGCACTGGAAGCCTGGATGACCATCGAGATGATGCGCGATGGCTGGTTTTCACCAACCATCAACCTTGAGGTTGTAGACCCAAAGTGCGCCGCGCTAGACTACATCACTGGCGCCGGACGGCACATTGATACGAATTACGTCATGAGTAATAACTTTGCTTTCGGTGGTATCAACACATCGTTGGTGTTTCGCCGATGGCAGGAATAAGTGCCACCCTGTTGCATTTCAAATGGATGCAGGCGTTCGAATTTGGAGACAGACAGGTAACGAGGGTTTTTGGGGGACAAGAATTAAAGGGGAGCGACGCAAATGAAAAAGTATCTGCTGATTTGTCTGGCGGGCGCCACGATGTCGGGGCCGGTGCTGGCAAGAAATATGGAGTACAAGTTGAACTTCTCCGATGTCCTTGCAAGCGTCGAAGCGAAGGCGAAACTCGATCAATCGGTGACGTTTCGCTTTGGGGAGAACACGACACCTGACGGGGCACAGCGCAAAGGCGACCGCGTGATCAAGCGCGCAGGAAAAGGCGAAGATCGCAATGACGATCTAGTCGCATGCGACAGGGCAGCCCTTAGTGCTCTGGTTTTCCTACAGCAAGAGGCCAAAAAGGTGAGTGCCGATGCGGTGGTCGAGATCGTAAGCTACTACAAGAACATTGTATTCTCCAGCTCGACTAGCTTCGAATGTCATGCAGGGAACGGTGGCGCGACCGTAGTGCTCAAAGCGGTGTACGTCACCTTACCCAAATAGTGCGATGAGCCAACCCGCACAGCTCTGGTGCAGGAGCGTGGCGGATTTGTTGGGTGGCGCCCCGGACAGCCCACAGTGGCTATCACCTGATGAGACTCAGCGCTTGACTTGTATCAGGGCACCTCATCGTCGTAGACAGTTTCTGGCTGGACGATGGCTCACTCGGCGGGCCCTTGCGCATCGCCACGGTGGCACGCCGGAGGACTGGTGGCTGGATTCACCCAGCGACGCGCCGCCTGCAGTGCTTCGGGGGCCCATTGCCTGCCCCAGTTCGATAAACCTGACTCACAGCGGCGACACCGTCGCCTGCGTGCTTGCCGACGCTGCCTTAGGTATTGACGTCGAACAACACGACCGCCGGGTCATGAACACGGCAGAACTTGCACAGGCAACACTTAACTTTGCTGAATATCAGTGGTGGTCAGCATTGCCAGCGGTGACTCAGAACACTGAATTTCTGAGTTGGTGGACATTGAAGGAAGCTTGGATCAAGGCACACGGTCAATCGTTAGCTCCTGCCACCTTGCGTGCAATTGAGGCGCTGCCGACCACGGCCAAAGCAGCCAATGCCCGGGTGTGGCGCACATCGGATTTTACACTGGCCTTGGTGGGCTTGGCAGCGAGCGAGCCGCTTGAAGTTGCCGAACCCGGGTTTTCCGGCGCCGTGCAATGGTGGCAAGTCGGTAGCGTGGCAGATTAATGTAGACTTAATTGGCAGCCACCCACCCAGACCTCGAAAGCCCAAACTGCCATGACCGACCAAGAGATTCTTGATTGGCTCCGAAGTGTCCTCACTGAAATGTTCGAAATCGAACCGGGCCGCGTACAACTCGACACCAACCTGTTCACTGACCTTGAGCTCGATAGCATCGATGCCGTTGATCTGGCCATTCAGTTGCAGAACAAGACTGGAAAGCGCGTGGAGCCGCAAAATTTCAAGGAGATCCGCCTGGTCTCCGATGTGATCGCTGCGGTGCAGCGGCTGCTGAAAGCATAGGCTTGCAGGCTGCCTTTGCGATGCGCACCATGACAATCTGCGTGCCGTCCGGGGCCAAGCTCACCATCTTTCAGTCATGCTGCTGCGGCTCCTCTGAGCGCTGAGCACAAAGTTCTCGTTGCGCGACATCCACTCACAGCACTGGTCAGAGCACGCGGAGCGCGGCAGTTCGCTCGGTCTGCGTGTGACCGTATTGTCCTACCGCCTGCTGGGCGACCGATTCGCGCGGGCACTGCTACGCCCCGTCGTCGGATGGTTCTTTTTAACCGGAAGAACGGCACGCGAGGCGTCCCTGAACTACTTGCAGCGCCTGCACGCCATGCATCCCGGTGCACCCGCGCCGAGTTGGCCCAATGCATTCCGCCACATGCTGGCCTTTGCCGATGCCAACCTCGACAAACTGGCGGCCTGGACCGGCCGCGTCACCCTTGGCGACATTGCCTTTGACAACCAGTCCGCGTTCGAGACACTACTCGCCTCGGGGCGTGGCGCCATTCTGCTCGGTGCTCATTTTGGCAACCTCGAAATGATGCGCGCGCTGGCACAATTGAATGGCATTGCCCGGGTCAACGCAGTGGTCTATACCGACCACGCTCGCCGCTTCAATGCGGCACTGGCCTCGGCGACGCCCGGCTTCGAGGTCAATCTGATTCAAGTGAGCAGCATCGGTCCGGACACCGCGATGCTGCTGCGCGACAAGATCGACCGTGGCGAGCATCTGGTCATCGTCGGCGACCGCACGCCGCCGGCTGAAAATGGCCGCGTCGTCACGGTGGATTTTCTCGGTGCGCCGGCACTGTTTCCGCAGGGGCCGTTCATACTGGCGGCTCTGCTCGAATGCCCGGTCTACCTATTCGTGTGCGCCCGCGACGACGCCGGCTATCGGGTCCACTTCGAACCTTTCGCCGCATCGATCACATTGCCGCGCGGACAGCGCGAGAAGACGATCACCGAGCACGCGCAACGCTATGCTGACCGGATGGCCCAGTTGTGTTGCCGTATGCCATTTCAATGGTTTAACTTCTTCGACTTCTGGGCCAAGGCAGGCCAGCGTCAGGCGCCTGCCGAGAGTCCATAGACCGCGCGCCACGGGCTCCATCCGATGAGCAGAATGTCACTTCATTGAACGATAACGTGCACTGGAATTTCAATGCCTGAGCTTGCCGCAGAAGTTGCCTTCGAGGTGCCGTTTTTCGATGTTGACGTCATGGACGTGGCCTGGCACGGTCATTACGTCAAGTACTTCGAGTTGGCGCGCTGCGCGCTGCTGCGCAAAATCGACTACGACTATCCAAAGATGCGCGACTCCGGCTACGCGTGGCCGGTCGTCAAGTGCTACCTCAAGTTCGTGCGCTCGGCGCGCTACGGCCAGCAAGTGGTGGCACGCGCCATCTTGCGCGACTACAAAAACCAGCTGCGCCTGGACTACGAAATTCGCGATGCGGCCAGCGGCGAGCGGCTGACGACTGGCTACACGGTGCAACTGGCCGTTGCGATGCCCACAGGCGAGCTCCAGTTCGTCTCGCCCAATTGCCTGATCGAGCGTGTCGAGAAGGCATGCGAAAATTGATTTTTGCGCATTCGCGCCAGTCGGTGTCAGTGCGGGTGAACCCCGCGCGTCAAGTAAGAATGCGCGGACTGCTCCTTGTCTGCCTGCTGACCTTCCCTCTCGTCGCGGCGACCGCTCCAGTGAGCCCAACCGCTCCAGTGACACCAACCGCTGCAGTGACGCCACCCGCTTCAGCGACCCCAACCGCTGCAGTGACGCCACCCGCTGCAGTCACCCGACCCGCCCCGGTCGTCGCGCCTGGCGATGAACTGACTATCCGCATGTCGCAGCGGTTGGGGCAGGCCAGCGTGCTGCGTGCCGAGTTTGTGCAAGAGAAGACGATGGCGGCGTTCAAAAGGCCGCTGCAGACCCGTGGTCGGTTTGTGTTCGCACGGGGCCATGGCGTGATCTGGATGATTGAGACCCCGTTCAAGTTGACCTACGTTCTGGCCGCAGATCGGATTGTGGAAATCGGTGAGGACAATGTGCCGCAAGTGCGCACCGCTCGCGACGTTCCAGGGCTAGGTCAGATCGCATCAATTTTCAGGGCTCTGCTCGATGCGCAAATCGATGCGCTCAGCGAGACCTTCATGGTCAGGCCTGAAGGCACTCTCGATGCCTGGCGTCTGACGCTGACACCGAAACAAGGTCCCCTTACCCAGGTGATTCACGAAATCCGCATGAGCGGTGGGCTGCATGTCGACCGTGTACGCATCGACGAAGCAAACGGTGACAATACGATCTTCGTGTTTCGAAACACCACCGAGGATCGTGCATTGACACCCGTCGAACGCACGCGCTTCGAGCTGCGGTAGTGCGCGCACGCCACATTGCTGCAATTGCCTGGCTGGCACTGGTACTCGCCGCTGGCGCTTTTGTTGCTGAACGCTTCGCCAACTCTGCCCCGATTGAGACCGATCTTCTGGCGCTGCTACCGCGTACAGAGCAGACGTTGATCGCAGAATCCGCCTTCAAGTCGCTGAGCGGACAACTCGGCGAGCGCGTTCTGTTTCTCGTCGGCCACGCCAATGCGGCCAGCGCGGGACGCGCCGCGCGCATGTTCTGCGCACACCTGGAGAGCTCGTCGGCCTTCTCGCGGGTGATTGTCGAGGCCCCGCGCACTGACCCTCAGTCGCTCATCGAGATCTACCAGCCCTATCGCGCCGGCCTCCTGACGGCAAACGATAAAGAGGCCTTGATTCGACCCGATTACCGCCCGGAAGCGACTCTGCTGCGGCGACTGTACCAACCTTTTCCGACAGGGATTGCCACCGATCTGGCCATCGACCCCTTTGGGTTTTTCCAGCATTGGCTCGGTCAGCTGCCGCTGATGCAGTCGCGCATGGGCATTCACGACGGCCTGTTGAGTCTGACCGATAAAGAGGCAACCTGGGTCCTGGTCATTGCCGAACCCGTCGGCGGTGCCTTCGATGCAGCAACCCAGTCGCGGGTTGTCACGGCGGTCAATGCGGCCGAATCGCAAATGGACGCGGCGATTACGCGAACCACGTTGCTGCGCACAGGTGCAATCTTCTACGCTGAGGCGGCGCGCACCAGTGCGAAGCGTGAAGTCGATGTCATCGGCGGTGGATCGCTCGCCGGAATCGTTTTGATGATGTGGTTACTGTTTCGCTCAATCAGCCCGCTCGCATTCAGTCTTCTCACCGTCGCGTGCGGCCTCGCGTGCGCGCTGGCAACCGTCCTCATGATGGGCGGTCGTATTCACTTGATCACCCTCGTCTTCGGCGCCAGTTTGATTGGCGAGGCAGTCGACTATGCCATTCAGTATTTCGCTGCCCGCCTTGATGCGGGCGAGCGCTGGCAAGCAAGGTCGACGCTCACTCGTATGCTGCCGGGTTTGGGCGTGGCGCTGGCGACGAGCCTGATTGGCTATGGCGCGATTGCGCTCACCCCCTTCCCGGCGATCCAGCAAATTGCGCTGTTCGCCTTTGCCGGGCTCAGTGCCGCGTGGATCTCGGTAGTTCTGTTTCTCCCCTTGCTGGCACACCGACCTGGTCGCACTCAGGCGCACTCGATTCGGCTGCCGCAGCACCTGCTCGAACTCTGGCAGGCGCATGCCACGCCGCGGCGTGTGCTTGGTGTCACGCTGGCCTTGCTGCTGGTGTCATTGCCCGGTTGGTTGCGCCTGACAACGGACGATGATGTGCGCCAACTCGTCGCCCGGCCAGCATCGCTCGTGACACAGGAGGATCGTATCCGTTCACTGGCCGGCGCCAACGGCGGCAACCGCTTCTTTCTTGTCGAGGGTGCCACTGCTGAGCAGGCACTGCAGCGCGAGGAGGCGCTCACCGCGCGGCTGCATCCGCTTGTCGGCAAAGTACTCTCTGGCTATGCGGCGGTCTCCGCTTTTGTGCCCTCGCCGGAGACTCAAGCCGAGAACCGTCAACTGCTCGCCCGGGTATTGCCTGCCGAACGCACAACCCCGCTCTTCGCGCGCAGCGAACTTCGCGGCACCGTCACCACGCAATGGCAAGATGCCTTGGCACACGACGCCCCTTTGACACTGGGCCAGTGGCGCAACGCGCCCATCGCGAAGTCGATGCAACATCAGATGCTGCAAACCCCCAACGGCGGCACTGCATTGATCGTTACGCTGTCAGGCGATGACCCGACGCTCGATCTGGCCGCGATTGCTGCCGGCCTGCCAGGGGTCAGCGCGATCAATAAGCCAGCGAGTGTCTCTGCACTGTTTGCTCAATACCGTCATCTTGTCGCATGGTGGTTGCTGCTCGCGGCGCTCCTCGTGCTGGCTGTGTTGATGGTGCGCTATGGTCCTCGGCTGGGCGCGGCCGTCCTCGTTCCGACTCTGGTGGCACTGGGCGTCGCACTCGGCTCTTTTGGCTGGCTTGGCGTGCCGGTGACGCTCATTTCGCTGCTGGCACTGATGCTCGTGCTCTGCGTCGGCGTCAATTATTCAATTTTCATCGTCGAGGCGGGTGAGCGCGCCCCGGCCTCCTTCGCCGGCGTACTGCTCTCAGCAGCAACGACCCTGCTGTCATTCGGACTGCTGGCGTTCTCAAGCATGCCCGCTCTGCACCAGTTTGGCCTTGTGCTGCTATCGGGCATCGCAACCGCCGTCGCCCTGGCACCGATGAGCTTGACGCTCAGGGACGGCCGATGACCTTGAAGCTCTGAGACGGACGATGAAGCGTGCCCGACTGCCCCTGCTCGGCCTCGCACTGCTTGCCATCAGCGCCTGCACGCTGATCGATCACCGTTGCGCTCATCTGCCCGGCGGTGGCAGCTATTGCCTGGTCTCCGGCACCTGGCCCGAATACACGACGGAACAGACCAGTACGGTCACCGTTAATGGCAAGACCTTGCATATGATCACGCGTATCGCCTCCGGGCCTGCCGGCTTGCGCGTCGCCGGCCTCAGTCCACTGGGGCAAACGCTGTTTCAAATCGAGTGGAGCGATTCTCTGCTGCGAGCAGAGCTTGCGCCCGCCGTCAAAGGCCGACTTGATCCGACGCTATTGCCTGCATTACTGCAAATTGCCACCTGGCCAGCGGACGACGTTCGGCGAGGGCTCTGCGCCGGCCTTGAACTCATTGAATCCACAGACCGCCGCAGCATCCGTAGTGGTCAGAACGATGTGCTGATCCTATCCTGGACAGGAGCTCGCCTACCTTACGAACACATGCGCATCGAGATCCCCGCAGTGGGACTGCGCATCGACAACCGCGCCCTGGGCGCGGAGCAATAATTCAAATTGCTACTTCTTCAGTCGATACCCGGTCTTGAAGATCCAGATGACGGCCAGCACAGACACCATGAGGAAGCTCACGGTCATGCCCAGGCTCAACCACAAGCTGACATCCTCGATGCTGTAGAAACTCCAGCGAAAGCCGCTGATCAGATACACCACCGGATTCAACAAGGCGACTTTTTGCCAGAACGGGGGCAACACCGAGATCGAATAAAAACTGCCCCCCAGAAAGGTGAGCGGCGTGACGATCAAAAGTGGGATGGCCTGAAGCTTTTCAAACCCATCGGCCCATATCCCGATGATGAAGCCCATCATGCTGAAGGTGACAGAGGTAAGCAATAGGTAGAGCAGCATCCACGCCGGGTGATCGATGCGTAACGGCACAAAGAACGCCGAGGTGGCAAGAATGATCAATCCCAGGATGATGGACTTGCTTGCTGCCGCGCCAACGTAGCTCAGCGTGATCTCGAGCGGCGACAGTGGTGCCGACAAAATCTCGTAAATCGTGCCCGTGAATTTGGGGAAGTAGATGCCAAACGACGCATTGGAGATGCTCTGCGTCAGCAGCGACAGCATGATCAATCCGGGCACAATGAATGCGCCGTAGGTAATGCCTTCCATCTGCGAGATGCGCGAGCCGATGGCCGATCCAAAGACAATGAAATACAAGGCGGTCGAAATAACCGGCGCCACGATGCTTTGCATCAAGGTGCGCCGGGTGCGCGCCATTTCGAATTCGTAGATCGCGCGAATCCCGTACAAGTTAAGCAGCATGGTGATCCTCCCCGGTGGTCGCGGTGGGGGCCAGAGCAGCTGAGGTTTCCTTCCCTCCTGCATTCACCAGATCGACAAAAATGTCCTCCAGCGTGCTTTGTCGTGTTTGCAGGTCTTTGAACACAATTCCGTGAGTGGACAGTTTGTGCAGCACGTCGGCGGCACCCATGCCCTCGCCGCTCGACTCGAAGGTGTATTTCAGCTCAAGCCGGTTTGCCGACAGCGATAGTTCAGGGATATTGAGTTCAGCCGGGATTGCATCAAGCGGACCGGCCAGTTGCAGCGTCAGCTCTTTCTTTCCCAGTTTTTTCATCAGAGCAAGCTTCTCATCGACCAGAATGAGCTCGCCGTTCCGGATGATGCCGATGCGATCGGCCATCTCCTCGGCCTCTTCAATGTAGTGAGTGGTGAGAATAATCGTGGTACCGGCCGTCTGTAACGCCTTCACCAATTGCCACATGTCTTTGCGCAAGCTCACGTCAACACCAGCGGTCGGCTCATCGAGAAACAATAACTGCGGCTCATGCGACAGTGCCTTGGCAATCATCAAGCGCCGCTTCATGCCGCCGGAGAGGGTGATGATCTTGTTGTCGCGCTTGTCCCATAGGGACAACTCTTTGAGAATTTTCTCGATCAGGGCCGGATTCGGCGGCTTGCCAAACAGACCGCGACTGAAGCTGACGGTATTCCAGACCGATTCAAACGAATCGGTGTAGAGCTCCTGCGGCACCAGGCCGATCAGCGAGCGCGCATCGCGATAGTGGTGGGCGATGTCTTTCCCGGCGACCGACACAGTGCCCGAGGTGGCATTCACGATCCCGCAGATGATGCTGATCAAGGTGGTCTTGCCGGCGCCGTTCTGACCCAACAGGGCAAAGATCTCCCCACGCTCGATGCTCAGGTTGATGTCCTTGAGCGCCTGAAAGCCTGACTCAAAAGTCTTGTTCAGATGTGAAATGGTGAGGATCGGATTCATCGAGGCGTGGGGCCTTGTAGCTGCGGAATGTGGAACGGCGACTGGGGCCAGATTGAGTAGTCCGTTGCCGATCAATCAAGCCCCGGCGCCACCTCGGCCCAGAAAAGATCCAGCGTACGCATCGACTCTTGCGGCGTGAGGTCACCAAAGGCGAGATCAAGCAGAAGATAGTTCACCCCGCCCGCGCTGGTCTGTTCGGCAAGCGTTTTGAGCGCGGTGGCCGGTGAGCCCGCCACCGCTTGCCCTTGCTCGATCAACTCATCGAAGGTTTCAGGATAGGCAGCAAACCGCGGACGCGCACCAAACGCATTCCACAAGTGCCAGAAACTGGCGCGCCAGCGCCGATAGGCTCGACGGGCGATGATGAGGGCCTCCTCATCGGTAGGGGCAATCACGATATGGCGCAGGGTACCCAAACGCGGTAAATCTTGAGCACTGCGTCCGGCTGCAGACCAGGCGGCCCGATAGCCATCGGTCACCTTGCGCACAACCGCCGGCGTCGAGAGGCTGATCACATTGATCGCGTGATTGGCCACCCACTCGACCCCATCCGGGTTGCCCAAGCCATACCACAGCGGAGGATGCGGTCGTTGCAGGGGCTGCATGAGCATCGGCACGCCCTTGAACTGAAAATGCGGGCCGTCGTGATCGAGGATGGGCTGGGTGAGTGCCTTCATCAGCACCTCATAGGCCTCAAGGTACTTGGCCTGTGCCTGCTCGACCGGTACACCGAACAGACCCATTTCAACGGGCGATACACCGCGCCCAACGCCCAGTTGCAACCGGCCGCCGCTCAGGTGATCCAGCATGCATATTTCTTCGGCAAGACGCACCGGATGATACAAAGCCAGCGTGTAGACCAGGGGACCGAACACTAGCCGCTCGGTGCGTTGCGCCACCGCAGACAGAAACACCGATGGCGAGGGGGCCATGCCAAGCGGCGTGAAATGGTGTTCAGCCGAGTGGTAGCCATGAATGCCACTGCGATCAAATGCCTCGATCAGTTTGAGCCGATTGGCATAGAGCTCGCCCAATGGCAGCCCGTTGTCATCCAGGTGATCAAAAATGCCGAATTTCAAGACCGTCTCCTCACGCGCAGTACGCGAAGTCTAATCTGCGAGTGCATCGATTCAAAGTAGCGCTTGAGTCGCACCGCGGCTTCGTCCATCATCGCGGTCAAAGCGGCGCGCGTCCCTGACCCGTGCGCCAACAACAGTGGCGAGGAGACCAGAGCATGGGATTGACCTTTATCGGCAAACGCTCACACAGCCAGGTGCGCATTCATCCAGTGATCGCCCATGCCCGCGCAATGCGTGAACCAGCGCGTACCCAGGGTCAAGCGTCGCACATAAGCGCGCTCCAGCGGGTCCTGCTGGGCATTGCGGTCATGATCGTGAGCGGTGCGGCAATGGCCCAATCTGCGTGGCCGAATAAACCCATACGCCTGCTGCACAGCATTGCCTCGGGCAGTCTCACCGACATCGTCGCGCGTGCCATGGCCGAAGAATTGAGCAAGCGGCTCGGTCAACCGCTGGTGGTTGAGAATCGACCGGGTGGCAATATGATCATCGCCGCCGAGGCCTGCGCCCATGCCGCGGGCGATGGCTATACCGCCTGCATTCTCAGTGTCGATGCGCTGTCGAGCAACCCCAACACCTACGACAAGTTGCCCTACGACGTCGATCGTGATTTCAAACCGGTGACCCTGCTCTTCTATGTTCAGGAAGCGCTGGTGGCCAATGCCGCAGTGCCGGCCAATTCGGTGGCCGAACTGCGCACGCTCGCGCAGGAGCGCAGTGGCAAGCTGAATCTGGGCACCCTGGGACCCGATTCATCGCCGGATCTTTTTTTGACCTGGTTGCGCGATCGCTGGAAGACGGATGTGGTGGCGGTCCCTTACAAGGGCGGTGGACCCATTGCCTCGGCTGTGCTCGCAGGCGAAGTCGAACTGGGTTACCTGGGGTTGGGGAATTTTCTGGCAGGACTGCAAAGCGGTAAGGTGAAGGCGCTCGCGGTGGGTAGCAGCCAGCGCGTTGCGCAGTTCCCCAATGTACCGACCATGGCGGAAGCCGGGTTAGGTGGCTATGGCGTGCGCCCCTGGTGGGGAATGGTGATGCCGGCGGCCACGCCCGATGCGATTGTGAGTCGCCTTAATGCCGAGGTCACAAAGCTGTACGCGGAGCCAAAGTTTGCCGAGTTCCTGAGTTCGCGCTTCCTGGAAGTGGCCCCGGGCACACCCGAGGAGTTTGCTGCGTTCCTCAAAGCGGACCGGATTCGCGCCGGTGAAGTGATCCGGTTTGCGCGGCAGGCACACGGTGCGAGCACGACCCAATGATTCAACTGATTGTTCCCTATGTCGAGCACGGTGGCACTGATAAGCGCAGTCGCCTGCTGGCGGCGGCACTCGCGCGGGTGCTCGGTGAACCCATTGAGGTAATCAACCGCACAGGCGCCGTGGCCGGCCATACGGCCATCGCCAGCGCCGCACCCGATGGCAACACACTGGGGATGATCACCGGCGAAATCGGCATGATGCATTGGCACGCCGCTGTCACCCCACTCACGTGGCGGGATTACACCGCGCTCGCTGTGCCCTATGTGGAAGCCGCAGCCATCATCGTGCGTGCCGACTCGCCGTGGCAGACCCTGGATGCGTTTCTCGCGGCGATTCGCGCAGACATGGTCCGGGGCTCTGGCTCACCCGATTTCGGAGTTTGGAAATTTGCCCTGGACGGGCTGCTTGAACGAACCGGTATCGATCGCAACCATTTGCAATGGGTGCCCACAATCAGCGGCGAGGAAGGCATTGCCCGCATGCTCGCCGGTGAAGTGGCAGTGGCCCCGGTGCCGATGGTCGAAGCCCCGGAGCTGATCTTCTCCGGGCAGATCCGCCCCCTTGCCACCATGGCACCGGTCCGTCACCCGCTATTCCCCGACGTGCCGACGGTGCAGGAGGCCATCGGAGTCGATTGGTCGGTGGCGCACTGGCGCGGGCTGGTGGCGCCGGCTGGGCTCGCCCCTGCCAGGCGCGCACAGCTGCTGGATGCCCTCATGCAGGTTCGCGATGACCCGGCTTTCACGGCCGCTTGTGCCAAAGCGGGCTACAGCCTGGGCTGGCGGCTCGGCGATGATTTCGAGCGCTACATGGACGAGGACGACCAGATGTTTGGCCGCTTGATCGACGCCCGCTAAATAAGCGCGCACCGCACCCATCGTCAGGTCAGTCAAAGTCCGGCAACGAAGGCAAAGAGCCTGACAACGAGTGAAACCATGGAATATCAATTCACATTGCAGTTCAAGCTGGATCCAAGAGATGCAAACCATAAGGATCTCGTGGAACGTCTGGGCGAGGCGGGCTGTACGGACGCGCTCGCAGGTCTTGGCGTTGCGGGCCATCTAGGTCTGCAATTCGATCGAGAAGCGATTTCCTCAGACGAGGCGATCCAAAGCGCTATCGCTCAGGTGAAAAAGGCCCTCCCTGGAGCAGTTCTGATAGAAGTCACTCCGGATCTTGTGGGTCTCACTGAAGTCGCTGACATGGTCGGTTTCTCTCGCCAAAACATGCGCAAGCTCATGTTGACCCATAGTGAGAGTTTTCCGGCGCCCATGCATATTGGCAGCGCGGCGCTCTGGCACCTTGCGCTCATTCTCGATTTCTTGAGTGTGCGGCAATATCCCGTGCCGCACCCTTTGGTTGAAGTCGCTCAGACGGCAATGCGCGTCAATATCACAAAGGAAACGACATTGGTGGACCAACGCGGCCACGATACTGGCCGCCACGCGCTCGCATCCTGAACTCTGTGCAAACGTCAGCCCGCCGATAGTGCCGTTCGATATAGGACCCGATCAAGGTTCGATGGGGCCGCTACTGCGGATCGATGTGGGCGGCTTGAATCACTTTGCGCCAGTGCTCGGCCTCCGAGCGCATGAAGGCAGCAAATTCGGCGCGGCCGAGATCGCCGCCCACCATGCCCATCTCGGCATAGCGCGCCTTTGCCTCAGGAGTGGCAAGCACCGTGCGAATGTCCCGATTCAAGCGATCGAGAATCTGCGGGTCGGTACCACGCGGGGCCACGATCGCCTGCCAACTGGAACTGATGAGCTGCGGAAATCCTGACTCGGCTGATGTCGGCGTGCCCGGCAGGGCAGCCAGCCGCTCGCGTGCAGCCACCGCCAGTGGCCGCAGCTTGCCACCACGAATCAGCGGAAACACCGGACTGAGCGTGTAGAACGACAACTGGACACTATCCTGCTGCAAGGCAATCATCACTTGCGGTGTGCTGTTGAACGGCACATGCACCATGCGAACGGCAGCCAACGTGGCAAAGAACTCTGCACTCAGGTGCGGCGGTGTACCGATACCCGGTGATCCAAAATTAAGCGCATTCGGATGCGCCTGCGCGTAACTCACCAGTTCGCTCAGATTGCGCGCCGGCAAGCCCGGTGTAATCGCCACGACATTGGGCGCAAGCGAGAGAAGCGCGATCGGCTCGAACGCACTCAGGGGATCAAACCCCATGTCGCGATAAAGGAATTGATTGGTCGCAAAATTGTTGATCGCCCCGAGCAATAGCGTGTAGCCATCGGGTACCGCGCGCATCACTTCGGCAGCGCCCAGATTGCCCGATGCACCCGGATGATTGTCGAGCACAAACCGCTGCCCGATCCGCTCTTCCAGGGCGAGGGATAGCACCCGAAACGAAATATCGCCGACGCCGCCGGCAGCATAGGGCACGACCAGGCGAATGGGACGATCAGGCCATGCGAAGACGGCGTTGCTGCAAACCGACACCCAGATTGCCGCGAAGACAAGGGATGCGCCAACGAACTGCTTCATGGTCTGCTCACTTCGTAATCATCCAACGTACACCGCGCGCCATGCCAGCGCAAAGCCGACGCTACAGGCCACCAGCGCAAAGACCTGCTGCAAGCGAGGTCCGGAGAATCGGGCCGCCACCTGACGGCCACCGAGCATGCCGAGGATCGCGCCACCACAAAACGGCAGCGCCACCGACCATTGCACATGGGAGATGAAGAGCGAGGAGACCAGTCCGCCCAGGCTCACAATCGTGAGTACCCCGAGCGAGGTTGCCACGATTGCGCGCATATTCAGATCAGAGACCCGGTTGAGCGCTGGAACGATGATGAAGCCACCGCCTACCCCAAGCAGTCCGGATACAAAGCCGGCCAGCATGCCGGTGCCGATGAGCGCACGCGCGCATTGCCCCGTCCAGCGCAGCCGGCCCTCGGTCGGATCGAGACAACAGGCTGGACGAGGCTTCGCTTGTCCAGTCACCGCCGGTGAGTGCGCTGAGAGATGGGCCTGCCACAGCATGCGCGAACCGACGAACAACAGCACCAGCGCAAATACGACGGTGAGCGGGCGATTGGGCACACGCTGCGCAAGCCACACGCCAATCGGCGAGAGCAACAGACCCGATGCCCCCATTGCGGCAGCCGCGCGGTAACGTAGCACGCCTGCACGCAAAGCAAGCACCGCCCCGAGCCCAGCCGATAACGCCACCGCCATCATGCTGATCGGTGCTGCACCGACGATCGTCAGGCCAAGACCAAAAACCAGAAGCGGCACCGCCAGAATGCCGCCACCCGCACCGGTCAATGCCATGAGCAGCCCGATGAAAATGCCCAGAATGACTGCGATCAAATGAAATTCTGGCATCAGCGCACGCTGTGCGCTCGCTAGAGCGCAAACGAACTCCCATGGATCAACAAGCACAAGGCGCAGTTTAAGTCCGATCGGGGCGCTTTGACCATGGCACAGGCACGCAACTGCATACCATCGGAGAGCTGACGGCGCCACGATACCGGACACCAAACAAGTGCTGGCGATCTGCGGCCAGGCAGCGCGACGCCATCCAGCGCCGCCCGACTCAAGGCTAGAATGCCCGCCTTACCCCTGCCAATCGTTGGACGTAATGACCCGAGCCCCCCGAAACGATGAATTGACGATTGACCAGACCCGTCGCGACGGGCTGCTCAGAGTGGCGCGCGTGGCCGGCGGTCTGGGCGTCGCACCATTGAGCGGGCTCGCCAGCCTGCTTGGCGCAGCGCCCGCGCACGCCCAGGGGCTGTCAAACAAACCGATTCGCATCGTGTTGGCACAGACTCCGGGCACCTCGCCCGATGTGCTGGCACGCACTCTCTCACCACGCATCCAGGCGCATTGGGGCCAATCGGTCGTCGTCGAAAATCGCGCTGGTGCGGCCGGGGCGATCGGACTGGAATATGTGGCCCGTTCCGCACCCGATGGCCACACGATCACCATTCACCCGTCGAGCACGCTCACCCTCCCCTTGTTCTTTCCGATCAATTTCGATGTAATCGAGGGATTCCGTCCGATCACCATCGTCGGTGACAATATTTTCGCGCTGACGGTTGCCAACAATGTGCCGGCTCGCACGACCGGTGAGTTTCTTGCCTGGATCAAGGCGCAGAAGGCGCCAGTGAATTACGGCTCGCCAGGTAATGGCACCCACCATCACCTGTTCATGGAACAGCTCAAGCTGGTGGCCGGCGTCCCGATGACCCACATTCCCTACAAGGGTTCGGCGCAGGCATTCACCGATCTGATGGGTGGGCAGATCGCCGCCATGTTTGTACCTATGGGGGCGGCGATGAATATGGCCAAGGATGGCCATGTGCGCATCCTCGCAGGTTCGGCAAAAGAACGCTCGCCCCTCACCCCGGATATCCCTTCGATTGCCGAGCAAGGGCTGCCCGGGTTCGACATGAGTGCCTGGTTCGGCGCACTCGCTCCGGCAGGCACTCCAAGCGAGATCATTGCGCGCTGGAATGCCTTGTTTCGCGAGGTGCTGGCTGAGGCGGGCACGCGTGACATCCTGGGCAAGCAAGGCATCCATGTGATCGCCAACAGCCCCGAGGACGCCGACCGTCTGATTCGCGCCGAGTATCGCAACTTCGTCCATCTGGTGAAGACGGCCAATATAAAGGGCGATTAACCCGCCTCGCATTCAGGCCAATCGACGACTGGCGATCTCCGCCCCTTCGACCACCGAGCGCAGCTTGGCCCACATGATCGAAGGATGCACGCGCTGATAGAGCGCCCCTTGAGCAAACCCGCAATCGGTGCCCGCCATGAGATTCTCGGCACCGATCAAACGCCCGTAGCGTTCGAGCCGATCAGCCACCACTTCGGGATGTTCCACGATGTTGGTGGCATGGCTCACCACCCCGGGGATCAGTTTACGACCTTCGGGCAGGCGCACGTTTTCCCATACACGCCACTCATGCTCGTGGCGCGGATTGGCACCCTCAACGGAGTAGGCGCCGACATTGATCTGCAGCATCATGTCGACCAGGTCGGCAAGCGGCAGATCAGCCGTATGCGGCCCGTTCCAACTGCCCCAACAGATGTGATAACGGGTCTGCTCCTGCGGCAGACCACGCAGCGCATGGTTCAGTGCCTCGATGCACATCATGGCCCAGCGCCGATAGTCGGCGACGGTGCCCGGTGGCACCATCCGATCAAACATGCCCGGTAACCACGCGTCGTCAATCTGTACGATCAGACCGGCGTCGGTAATGGCCTTGTACTCTTCATGCAACGCATCGGCCAGCGCAAAGGCATAGGCCTCTTCGGTTGGGTAATAAAGGTTTTTCAATTCCGGTAGCAGACTGGCCGGTGCCACCACCGGCAGGAACCCGGCGCTCACCGACACACCGGCAAGCCCGGCTTTGAGATTGGCAATGTCCCGCGCCACCGCCCCATGGCCGCGATAACTCACCGGGCCACTGGCCGCCCATTCCAGATTGGCCCGCGGCAAGGACTTGTCATACTCGGCGTAGAACTCGGGAAACCGTGCTCTGTCCTGTCCCTGGAAGTACATCGGCACCGTGCCGGGTTTGACCGGACGCTGCTCAAAGCCCTCGAAGCGCTCAACCACATAGCGATACCAATGGGTCTTGCCGAACTCTCCGTCGTTGATGATATCGAGGCCCACCGCGGCCTGTTGCGCGACCACATCACGCACAGATTCACTCAAACACGACTCCCAGGCGGCGGCGTCGGCGAGGGTGCCCGCAAGGATCTGACGGACATGCGGCAACAAGGCATCGGGGCGAACCAGACTGCCGACGTGGGTCGTGAGAATGCGATGCGCGCACATGGCTGGATGTCTCCGTTTGGTTTATCGGGCATCATGCCGCACAAGTCGATTTTGATCCAGCCTTCCCTATGACAACGACCCTGCGACCATCCGATTCACAGCATACCCAGGTGATTATCGCCGGCGGTGGCCCAGCCGGCCTCACCCTTGCCAACGAACTGGGCTTGCGCGGCATTCGCGCGATCCTGTTTGATCAGAAGCCAGGCACAACCCCTGACCCACAGGCCAACGCAACCCAATCGCGCACCATGGAGCACTTTCGGCGCCTGGGCTTTGCATCGGAGATTCGTGCGCAAGGACTACCAGCGGACTTCCCGACCGATGTGGTGTATTTCACCCGGTTCTGCGGACATGAGCTGGCCCGGTTCAGAATGCCGGCGCGCGCCAGAGCCGATACGCTGGCCCGTGCCGGCCAGGCCGCGGGGGCGTGGAGCACCCCGGAGATGCCGCACCGCTGTTCGCAGTTGTTCATCGAACCGGTGATTCGTCGGCATGCCGAGCGATACCCCTCGATTTCGCTACGTTTCGGCATGCGGGTGCTCGGCTTTACCGAACATGCCAATGGGGTGAGCGTGCAGGTCGAACCAGTTGATGACGGTCCGGTTCAGAGCTTTGAGTGTGACTATTTTGTGGGCTGTGATGGCGCGCGCAGTGCCACCCGCCACGCCCTGGGCATCGAGATGCTGGGCCACGGAAAAATCGAACGGGATTTTCTCGGCGGTCGGATGTATGCGGCGTACTTCGCATCGAAGGATCTATACGCAACCATGGGCGTTGACCGCGCCTGGATGTACTGGACCATCAATCGCGAGCGCCGCTCCATTCTTGCCTCGCTCGATGGCAAGGAGACTTTTGTATTTCACACCCAGTTAAAGGGCGAGGACCTCGATCGTGAGATCGATGCCGCCCGCGGCCAGGCGTTCCTGCAAGAGGCCATGGGTAAACCGTGTGATTTTCGCTTGATCCATAGTGGCATCTGGAACGCAGGCTACATGCTCGTGGCCACGCACTACAGCGCCGGACGCGTGTTCCTGGCCGGTGATGCGGTACACCTGTTTACCCCCACCGGGGGGCTGGGCTACAACACGGCCATCGATGATGTAGCCAATCTGGGCTGGAAGCTCGCCGCCGTTTTGAATGGTTGGGGCGGCAGTGAGCTTCTGAGCAGCTATAGCGCCGAGCGGCAACCGATCGGCGCGCGCAACACCGGCAAGTCGCGTCTGTTTGCCGACAGCATCGGCGGCTATGTGCCCTCGCCCGATCTGGAAGGTGAAGGCCCGGAGGCCGAGCAGGCTCGCGCTGAAGCCGGCGCCTATCTGCTTGATCATGCACGGCGGGAATTCAACATTCCGGGCATTACCTTCGGCGCCCGCTATGACGCATCACCCATCATCATCGGCGATGGCAGCACGCCACCGCCCGATGTCATCAATGACTATGTTCCCAATGCGGTGCCGGGTGGTCGAACCCCGCACCTGTGGCTCGCCAGTGGCGACTCCCTGTACGATCAGTTCGGTACCGGATTCACCTTGCTGCGCATCACTGCACAGACCGATCCGGTCCGCTGGATTGAGGCAGCCCAGGCGATGGGCTGTCCGCTTACCGTTGTCAACCTTTGTGACGATGGCAGCGCAGCAGAAGCTGCCGCGTTATACGAAGCGCCTCTGGCACTGATACGCCCCGATCAACATGTGGCCTGGCGCGGCGGCGATCAGGCAGATCCGGCCGCTGTGCTCGCGCACGCCTGCGGTCATCCAGTGGACCGGCCCCATATCCGCTGAGAACGCTGAGAACGCGGAGTACGCTGAGTACGCTGAGAGTACTGAGTACGCTGAGAGTACTGAGAGTACTGAGAGTACTGAGAGCACTGAGAGTACTGAGGGTGCTGAGGGTGCTGAGGGTGCTGAGAGCACTGAGGGTGCTGAGGGCACTTCGGCTCTGTGGGGGCTCAAGCGCTCAGAACCCTTGGCACGCTCAGGGCAGACGATGGTTCAGGACGATCTGTACTCCGTTCGTTCCGACGGCAACCGGGTCACTGAGGCCTTCGATATCGCCTGACTGGGGTGCGGCGAGGCCGCTGCGCGATACGCGAGCACCGACCCGCACCGACTGGCCGCGCGTGAGCCGCGCACTGGGCACCATGGCCATCGACTCATCGAGCGTGAATTCAACAGGTAAATCTGCCACCGTTCGACGCAACAGGGCGAGCGGCACTCGGCTCCCATCAGCCGCCCGCGCAAAAATGAACACGGTGTCATCAGCGCGTGTCTGCGCCTTGAGGCCCGGGTCCAACCGCACCGTGCCCGATACGTTTGCCTGGCCACCCGCATTGCCCGTGGCACTGGCAGCACTCGAAGTACCCGCAGCCGCCATGGACTGTCGTGTCTGAGCGATGGTCGCCTGCAACGCCTGCGCCGTTTCAGAACCCTCCGGTACCGTCTTGAGAGCACGCTCCCAAAAGCGCAGGGCCTGGGCCGGCTCGCCGCGCTCGGAGGCGGCGGCACCTGACAAGGCCAACGCCTTCAGATTGACCGGGTCCAGGGTGAGCGCCTTTTGCAACAGTTCGCTTGGCTTTCCTGCCAGGCGTTGCCCTTGCGCCATCGCCAGTGCATCGGCCTCATCGGCCAGTAGTGGTGCATTGTTGGGAAGCAGGCGGTTGGCATGCGCATAGGCATCAGCAGCGACGTCATAGCGTGCCAAGACATAGGAGGCACGCCCGAGCATCATCCAGCCCTCGGCATTGTCCGGTTGCAACTTCATACGCTCTGACAGCCGGTCAACCATCGCCACGATCTGCTCAGCCGACGGTTGCCCCGCTTCGCGCGTATCCGGTGCAGCGCGTTGATCCGCAAGATTCTGCAAGGTGCCTGCCCCGCCCAGCGCAAGATGGATCAGGGCCGGTACCACGATCAGAAATACTGCCAGTGCGGCAATCAGCCCGCGTGTGCGCGTTGGTGCGGTTTGGCGCCGCGCCGCGCGCCAGACGGGCCATACCAGTGCGATCACACACATCAGCACCAGCGCCGCCGCGGCAACAATGAACTGGGTCGCGAGCATCAGGAGTCTGCCAGACTGTCGTCAGGATCATGCGCGATCGGGGCGCCCGATTGCGCCAGCCGCGCCCGGCGGCGTATGGCGAATCCCAATCCGGCCAGGCCGCCGGCCACCAGCAGCGCCGGGCCGAACCACAGCAGGCTGGTGCTCGCGTGCAGGGGTGGGTTGTAGAGAATGAATTCGCCATAGCGCGCGACCATGTAGCGCTCAATGTCTTTCTCAGTGGCGCCGCGCTCCAGTTGTTCACGGATCTGGGCGCGCAGATCGAGCGCGAGATCGGCGTGCGAATCGGCAATAGTCTGGTTCTGGCACACCAGACAGCGCAACCGGGACGCGATGTCGCGCACGCGCGCATCGAGCGCTTCAACCGATGGGGTCGGCTCAGCCATCGAGCTTTTTCAGTAGCGGCAGCACTTCGTTACGCAATGCCTCGCGGGTGAGCGGGCCGATTCGCTTGTAGCGAATGACACCTTCCTTGTCGATCAGAAACGTCTCGGGCACCCCATAAACACCATAGTCGATACCGGTGCTGCCGCTGACATCCATGATGGCGGCCGCATAGGGATTGCCAAAGCGCGACAGCCAGGCGACTGCCTCGGCGCGCTGGTCCTTGTAATCCAGTCCGATCAGCGGGACCAGCGCCTCGCGCGAGAATTCGAGCAACAACGGGTGCTCCTCACGACAGGCGACACACCATGAGGCCCACACATTCAATAGCCATACCTTGCCGCGCATGTCCTGCAGTGACAGGTGCTGACCGGGTTGTGCGAGCAATTCGAGATCGAACGCAGGTGCCGGCTTGTTGATCAGTGGCGATGGCACTTCGCGTGGATCACGGGTAAGACCGATGGCGAGAAAAGCGATCAGGATCGCAAACACCACGAGCGGCAGGACAACGCGCTTATTCATGGCTGGACCGCTTCCGGTAGCGGCGATCACAGACAGCCAGTATCCCGCCCAGTGCCATCAGCACGCACCCGGCCCAGATCCAGTCGATGAACGGCTTGTAATAGATGCGCATGGTCCAGTCTTGCGGACCGATCGACTCACCCAGGGACACATAGAGGTCGCGGGTAAATCCCCGATCAATCGCCGCCTCCGTCATGGTGTTGGACTGCACCCGGTAGTTGCGCTTCTCCGGGGCAAGCGTCAGGTAGGGAATGCCCGCACGGGTGACATCGACCTGAGCGCGTTGATAGCGATAGTTCGGTCCATCACCCGTACTCACCCCGCGCAGCGCGAATTGATAGGGACCGGCGGTGACGCTGTCGCCAAAATGCATGCGCACGTCCTGTTCGGTTTCGTAACCTTTGACCAGCGTGACGCCCACCACAAATACCGCAACCCCGACATGCGCGAGCAGCATGCCCCAGCTTGCCGGGGCCACGCGCGCAAGAGCACGCCACCAGGTCGCACCATCACGACGCGCCGCGGGCGTATTCATCTGCTCCCACAGACTCACCACGCAGGCTGCCATCAGCCAGGCCGCCAACAACAGGCCCAAGGCAACCAGTGGCGACCATGCGCCCGCAAGCCAGGGGCCGATCAGCGCCACGAGCACGCCGACCACTAGTGCCCAGCGTAATTGCACCGCCATCGCGGGCAGACTGGCCTCTTTCCAACGAGCGAGCGGACCAACACCCATGAGAAATACCGCCGGGGCCATCAAGGGTACGAATACGGCATCGAAATACGGTGGGCCAACCGAGATTTTCCCCAAATCAAGCGCATCCAGAAAAATCGGATAGAGCGTGCCAAGGGCCACCGTCCCGGCCGCGGCCAGGAGCAGCACGTTGTTGACGAGTAAGGCGGACTCGCGCGACACAGCGGCAAACCGACCACCGAGACCGACCTTGGGCGCGCGCCAGGCAAAAAGGGCCAGCGATCCACCGACCACAACCGCAAGAAAACACAGGATGAATACCCCGCGCCGCGGATCAGAGGCAAAGGCATGCACCGAGGTGAGCACCCCTGAGCGCACCAGGAACGTGCCAAGCAGCGAAAGTGAAAATGCGAGGATCGCCAGCAGTACGGTCCAGACCTTGAACGCGCCACGCTTCTCGGTGACGGCCAGTGAATGCATCAGCGCAGTGCCCACCAGCCAGGGCATGAACGAGGCGTTCTCGACCGGGTCCCAGAACCACCAGCCACCCCAGCCCAGGGTGTAATACGCCCAGGCACTGCCCAGACAAATGCCGAGCGTGAGAAAGATCCAGGCCACCGTGGTCCAGGGCCGCGACCAGCGCGCCCACGCGGCATCGAGGTTGCCGCCCAGCAAGGCGGCAATGGCAAAGGAAAAGGCCACCGAGAATCCGACGTAGCCCATATAGAGCATCGGCGGGTGAATCACCATACCCGGGTCCTGCAATAAAGGATTCAAGTCGCGGCCTTCCAACGCGGCCGGCAACAGGCGCTCGAACGGGCTGGATGTGAGCAGCAGAAAAAGCAGAAACCCCACACTGATAAAGCCCATCACAGCAAGGATCCGCGCGACCATGGCAAGCGGCATATGACGGCTGAACAGGCTCACCGCAGCCATCCAGAACGTGAGCATGAGCAGCCACAGCAGGAGCGATCCTTCATGGCCGCCCCACACTGCCGCTATCCGGTACTGTAGCGGCAACGCTCGGGTTGAATTGGCCGCCACGTAGCTCACCGAAAAATCGCTGGTGATGAAACTCCAGGTGAGCACGGCAAACGCAACGACAACCAATGCAAATTGGGTGCGCGCGGCCGGTCGGGCAATTGCCATCCACACCGCGTTGTCACGCGCCGCACCGATCAATGGGATCGAGCACTGCACCAGGGCCACGGCCAGCGCAAGCACCAGTGCGAACTGACCCAGTTCGGGAATCATGGCCGCGTCACCGTGCCCGGATCGACCAGTGACCGCGACATGCGATCATTGACTGCAGCGCCTTTCTTGAGTGCTTCGGCCGCCTCCGGTGGCATGTAATTCTCGTCATGCTTGGCAAGCACCTGGTCGGCGCGGAACACACCATCGTCAGCCAGGCGACCTTGTGCAACCACGCCGCGGCCTTCCTTGAACAGATCGGGCAGGATGCCGGTGTACTGAACGGTCACCTCATGGACCTTGTCGGTGACCACGAATCGCACCTGGGTACCGTCGCGGTGCAGACTGTTCTCAAGCACCATGCCGCCAATGCGAAAGGTGTGTGCGATGGGTGCTTCCTTGGCAATGACCTGACTCGGGGTGAAAAAGAACACCAGATTGCGATTGAACGCATTCAAGACCAAAGCGGCAGCGACCGACAAGGCAATGAGACCGCCTGCCACCCAGGCCAGACGCCGATGACGTGGCTTCATCGCGCGGGAGGCAAACGCGGCGCCCCGGCCGGCCGATCAGCGTCCAGTGCGCGGCGGTGTGAGCGCAACTGCAGCACCTCAATCAGGAGCAAAACGGCCGTGACAGCATAGGCGCCCCAGACATAGACGCCATAGCCACCCATCGCGACGAATTCACTCACACTGTTCCATACCATTGCAACAATTCCTTGCTGACCTGCTACCACTACCACTACCACTACCTGTTGCCTGTTGCCTGTTGCCCGTTACCTGTTGCCCGTTACCTGCGACCTGCGACCTGCCAACTGCCCGCCGCTCACCCAGATGGCCGCAATAGATGACCGAAGGCAACCCGTGCATCTTACTTGAAGCCGGTGAATGCCTCATGCGACGCGAGGAGCACGCGCACTCAAATGCCGCGGTCCGCCGTCAACGCCCCTCCGATGACTCCTGCATCCAGGCAGCCTGCTGTTCACGGTCCCGAATGATGAGGCGCACGCGAAACAGGGCGATTGCGACGGCATACGACCAGGCAGCGAACGTGACCAGCAGCATGGCGGTGATCATTTCGTGGGCCATGGTCGGTGCCCGGGTGAGGCTGATCGATGCGCCCTGATGAAGGGTGTTCCACCAGGTGACCGAAAAATAGATGATGGGAACATTCACCGCACCGACCAGTGCGACCAGCGCACCGGCGCGGTCGGCGCGACGCGGGTCATCAATGGCCGCCTGCAGCGCGATGAACCCCAAATACAGAAACAGTAAAATCAATTCTGATGTGAGGCGCGCATCCCATACCCACCAGGCGCCCCAGGTCGGCCGACCCCACAGCGCACCGGTCCACAGGGCAACCACGGTGAACAAGGCCCCTGTGGGCGCCAGAGCGCGCATCATCATGGCTGAGAGCCGTGTATTGAATATCAGACTGAGTGCGGCATAGCCCGCCATCACCAGATAAATCAACATCGACATCCAGGCGGCCGGGACGTGAATGAAAATGATGCGATAGGCATCGCCCTGCTGCGCATCGGTGGGCGCCACCAGCAGACCGATCCACAGGCCGGCCATTGCGAGCCCTGCGGCAAGCACCGCGAACCAGGGCCACAAGCGGCCCGCCAGCGGGTAGAACACTGCCGGGGAGGCGTAACGAAATAGCGAAGGTCGGCTCATGGAGGTCGTGGTCAGTCCGAAGCGATGCGCAAGGCGAAGGCTACCACCCAGGGCGTTGCGAGCAAAAACACAATCAGCAGAGCGCCCAGCAGTGACAGGTGCGCTTGCGCGCCAAGGCCATTGAGCGTGGCATCGACTGCACCGGCACCCAGAATGAGCACTGGCACATCGAGCGGCAATACCACCACGGACACCAGTACACCGCCGCCGCGCAGGCCCAGGGTGAGCGCCGCGCCTATGGCGGCCAGCAGACAGACGATCGGCGTGCCGAGTAACAGACCGGCGACCAGGACGAGCAGCGCATCAGTGGGCAGGCCATACTGCAAGCCAAGCACCGGAGCCACCAGACATAAGGGCAAACCACAGACGATCCAGTGCGCGGCAATCTTGGCCATCACCATCACGGGCAGTGCCTGTGGGGCAAGGAGCATTTGTTCCAGTGTGCCGTCGTCCTGGTCGGCAGCAAACAGTCTGGGTAGCCCAAGCAAGGTTGCAAGCAAGGCACCGACCCAGATCACCCCTGGACCGATCGCGCGCAGCAGCGTCGCATCGGCCCCGACCGCGAGCGGAAAAAGACTGGCCACGATCACAAAAAAACCCAGTGCCGTGGTGGCGTCGGACTTGCGCCGCCACGCGAGCAGCAGATCACGCCGCAGCAACGCGATCACCGGACTCATGGTGACACCTCACGCAGCAAGGCGCGCAACAGGCTCATCGCCTCCCCTCGATTGGCAGCGCGAGCACCGGGCTCATCGTGCCACCTGATAACGTGGATCATCCAGATCGACGCTTTGCGGGGTGATGCCCCCCAATTCAACAGCCTGATGGGTGGTAAGAAGGACAATGCCGCCGCGTCGCAGGTGCTCGGCAAGCAATGCGCACAACATGGCCAGGGCCAGCGAATCAAGCGCGACAAAGGGTTCATCGAGAACCCACAGCGCCTTGCGCGAGAGCGCAAGCCGCGCCAGTGCCACTCGGCGCTGCTGACCATGAGAGAGACGAGCAACCGGCACCCGGGCGCGCTCACCGATACCGCAACGATCCAGCGCCCCCTGCACCTCATCGGTCCGCGGGTACTCACCGCCCATATGGCAGGCAAAGCGCAGATTCTCAGCCGCATCGAGATCCTGCTTGATGCCATTGGCATGCGCCAGATAGAGCGTATCGCGACGAAATTGCTCGACCGCAAGCGGATCAGGCGCGCTGTGCGCGGCACCGCTCACCGGATGTCCACGCCAGGATAGAACACCCTCGCGCGGCGCGGCAAGACCCACCAGCATCCGCAGCAGACTGGTCTTGCCCGTACCATTACGGCCCTGCACTTGGGTGAGGGATGCCTCCGGCACGGTCAGATCCAGTGCGCGAAACAGCACCCGATCACCGCGAGCACACGACAGGCCGCGAGCAATGAGCATAAAGGGCTAGCTAGTGGTCCAATGATCAGCCAGGGGCGCGGTTGGCCTCTGGCGGGGGCGCTTAGGATAGCCCATCTCGTTGGCCACCACTCGAATGGCCGCCACCCTTTGCCTTCCACCGATCAACTGCCATCGATCAACTGGGACAGATCAAGTGCCACTTGAAAGCTGCAACGCGCTAGCTGCCACCGGGTTGTCGGCGCAACCGCGCCAGCGCGAAGCGAGCCGGGTCGATCGCATCGAGAAGATCGGCCTCGATCGGCACCGGTTCGCCCTCGATAAGACTGGCCAGCGTCTCGGCAGCAATGCCCGCCCAGGTGAGGCCGCGCGAACCCATGGCACTGCAGATATACAGCCCCGGCGTGCGCGGCAAATCCGGTAAGTGCGCCGAGCGCCAGTCGCCCGCACCGGTGGCGGGCCACGCGCCCACCAACGGCATCCGGTCCGCGGCCACCGCGCGCAGTCCGACATAGTGCGCGCGGATCATCGCGCGATCCAACTTGAGCCCGGGTACCAGGCGCGCAAGGCGTGCCAGATTGGCCGCATCATCATCGGCCAGCGGTTCCAGCGTCCGGTTCTCGCGGGAATAACTCGCGCCGATCCACACCCGCGAGTCAATGGCTGGCATGCACAAGGCCGCGCCGCCCAGCACGCAGCGCGGGCCGCTCCAGTGCTGCGCATCGAGCCCACTCAGTTGTCCGCGTACAGGGGCACACGGCAGATCGAGCGGTCCGTGCCCGTCAATATGCAGCGGCCGGTCATACGACCCGGCGCCGGTGGCAACAACGGCCACACTTGCCGCTGCGATCTGCGCACCGTGCGCATCCAGAGCCAGCCATTGGTCATCACGACGTACCAGCCGATCAACCGCTCGCACGGCCCGCGCGAGCGGCCAGTGCCCGGGGACGACCAGGCCGCCCTGAGGGAAGTAGGTGCCGCCGAGGGTCACCCTCAATCCTGCTGTTTCGCTTGCCGCAGTGGCATCGAGTGCCTGTGCAAACTCCGCTGGCAAGCCGAGCACGCGCAGCGTGTCGGCAGCGCGTTCGGCAGCGCGCTCATCGGTGGCGAGATCCACATAGCCACACGCGCGATAGCCCGAGCCGATGGCGCTCGGGTGGTATCGCCCCCCCGGGTCAGAACGACTCTGATCGGCACCACCACCCGAACCGAGGTCACTTTGGCTGTGCCGAGCACCGCCGGCGGTCTGCCAAAGGAAGCCAGCACGCGTGAGCCGTGCCAGATGGCTCTCATCACGCGCGATGAGCGGGTAAATCGCACCCGCGGGCAGTCGACGCAGCGAACCGTTCGACTGATCGGACTGATCGATCAGGCTCACCTGCCAACCGCGCGCCGCCAGGCGCTCACCGACCGCCTGCCCGGCAATACCGGCCCCAATGACCAGTGCGCTACGTGCCGGCCACGGCGCACGCGCCGGCGGGTCGTGCCGACGCACGATATAGCGCGGTGCAAACTGCCCGATCAGGCGTTCGCGCTTGCCAGAAAATCCAGGCGCCTTTTGCACCTGGAATCCGACCGCTTGGAGTCCCGCCACGACAGTACGCGCAGTGGTATAGCTCGCCACCGTGGCGCCCGGCGCTGCCAGCCGGGCAAGCCCGCGAAACACGCCGTGCGACCAGGCGTCGGGATTACGCGAGGGCGCAAATCCGTCAAGAAAAAAAGCGTCAACCGCACAGCGCAATTGCGCCAGCGCGCGTGCGAATTCGCCCAGGACAAGGGTCAGCACGACGGCGCCGTGCTCGAATTCCATACGGTGAACGCCGGCAATCGGCGCGGGCCAGCGCGCGGCCAATTCGCGCGCCAGGTCGTGATGTTCACCACCCGCGGCGTGCCAGCGCAACAGATCGGCGGCAACAAAGGGGCTGCGTTCGATTGACACGTAATCGAGCCGTTGTGGCCGCCGCGGATCGTCGCGCCACGCCGCCCACGTCGTCAAAAAATTGGTGCCCAACCCAAAACCGGTCTCCAGGAGGGTGAAACCGGTCGCACCACCCCAGCGCTCTGGAAGCCGGTTGCCGGCCAAAAACACCGTGCGCGCCTGACCTGTGCCGCCGGCGCGGCTGTGATACACGTCGCCATAGTGCTCGGAATACGGCGTGCCATCGGAATCGAAGGCAAGCGAAGTCGCAGCGATGGGGCCCAGGGGATGCACCTGGCGAGTCTCGCGCGTCAGCCTGCCCGAGTCAATGTGCCCGGCCGTACAGCGGATTCATGGCCTTGCGGTATGATCCGCGCGGTGAACAGCGCAACCCGTCCCTGTCGCTCCGATCGATCACCTGCCCGCTTTGCGCTGCGGGCGTGCAGAGCCCTGTTGCCTCGCGTGCAGCGCGCCGTGGTCGCGTTGCTGCTGCCGCTGTGCCTGCTCAGTGCACAGTCAGTCGCCCTTGCGCATGAATTCACTCACCTCGGCAAGACCGGTACTCCGGCGATGCAGATGCACGGCGGTGAGAAGCGCGTACTCACCGGATGCGAAGCCTGCGTGGTCTGCGCCGAGCTGGCAGCGGCAATCAGTCTGCCCATCGTTGCACGACTCGGTGGCGAGCACGCACGCTCATTGCCGGATCGATCGATCGCGCACAACCAGCCCATTGATGCCCCGCGTCGTCGCGGCCATGACCCACCTGCCCGAGCACTGACTGCCTGATACAAAACCCGGAGCGGCCATCAACAGGCTTGCTCCCCCAGTGTCTGCGTCCAGTTGTTCAAGGTGATTACCATGGCACCATCGCTATCGCGGTGCGCCGCATACGGCACACCGGCCGTACACGAAACGTTCTGATGCGCCCGCGCCCACAGCGAAGCAGCCGTTGGCAACAAGGGGCAGCGCTCGCCTTCATCGTCACTGCGCACGGCATTGGATTCTGGTGGCTCCTGCAGCAAGCCGCGGTGCGTGAAGCGCTCGTGGCCACCGTGCCGATGATGGTGGACATTCTGCCGCCCCCGACCCTGAAGCCCCCCCCGCCACCGCCACCGCCTCCCCCCCCTGCGCCACGTCCAGTGGTACAGCCACAACCTGCGGTGGCGCCGCGCGCCGAACCGGCACCTGTGATCAGTGCCCCCGCCGACGCACCCGGGCCAGCGGTTACAGCGACGCTCCCGCCGGTGGTGCTGCCCCCGATCGGCCCCGCCCCCGCAGCGGTCGTAACAGCCACGCCACCACCCGCACCGCCACCGATCGTGCCCCCGGGGTTCAGCGCGGCATACCTCGACAATCCGCCGCCGGTCTATCCGCGCGCCTCGCAACGCGCGCAGGAAACCGGTCGGGTGCTGCTGCACGTGCACGTGGGCGCCGACGGCCACCCCGACCAGGTGGATGTACAGCAAAGCAGTGGTCACCCGCGTCTGGATCAGGCCGCACTGCAAGCCGTGCGGCGCTGGAAATTTACCCCGGCTCGCCAGGGCGACAAGCCCGTGGCTGCGTGGGTCATCGTTCCAATCGATTTTCACCTCGAGGACTAATCATCATGGATGAATCGCAAGCACTGGGCCTTGCCAGTTTTTTATCCCAATCCGATACGATCAGTCGTGCCGCCATCGTCATACTCGCCTTGATGTCGGTGGCCAGTTGGTACTACATCATCATGAAAGCGATTCAGATCGTCACTGCGCGTTCACGTGGTGAGCGGTTTTTGACAATGTTCTGGAATGCCCCTTCACTTGCAGCAGTGCAGGAACAGATTCAACGACAGGGCGCCACCGACGCTTTTTCGTCAGTGACTGCGCAGGCCCTCGCGGCGATGCAACACTATCACCAGCACGGCACCGCGCGGCTGGGCGACGCAGGCTCGGCGAGCGAGTTTCTGACCCGCGCGATCCGCCAGGCGTTGGACGTGGAAACCGCCCGCGCCGAGTCCGGGCTTACCCTGCTCGCCTCGGTAGGCAGCACCGCGCCATTTGTCGGACTGTTCGGCACTGTTTGGGGCGTCTACCATGCGCTGGTGGCCATTGGCATGAGCGGACAGGGTTCGCTTGAAAAAGTGGCCGGACCCGTGGGCGAAGCGCTGATCATGACCGCATTCGGCCTCGCGGTGGCCATCCCTGCGGTGCTCGCCTATAACGCCATCACACGCAGCAATCGAGTGACGCTCAGCCGGCTGGATGCCTTTGCCTATGACCTGTTCGCGTTTGTAGCGACCGGAGCCCGATTGGAGGAGGCTGGCTCGAGCGCCACACAGGAACCGGGTGGTGGGCCACCGACACCGGCCGCGCCGACCGATCGGGCAGCAGCACCCGCAGGGGTGGCCGCGGTACCTGCAGGGGCCGCGGGCGCCCCCGCAGCGACCGGCACCCGGCCGGCAACCGGTCACGGAGCAACCTGATCATGGCCTTTGGCAGCTTCAATCGCGCCAGCGATGCGCGCCCGCAGTCGGAAATCAACATGATTCCGTTGATCGACGTCATGCTGGTGTTGCTGGTGATTTTTATCATCACTGCGCCACTCCTCACCCATTCAGTCAAAATCGACCTGCCGCGTGCAAGCAGCAATCCGACGGTGACGCGACCGGACAATGTGCAACTGGCGATCGATCACGATGGGCGGATATTCTGGAATGGGCAGATGATCGAGCATGCCGAGATGCTGAAGCGAATGGCTGCAACGGGTCGCCTCGACCCGCAGCCTGAGCTGCATCTGCGGGCCGATCGGGACACGCGCTACCAGGTAATTGCCGATGTGATGGCAGCCGCTGCACGCAATCGGCTGACGCGGATCGGTTTTGTATCGGACCCCAGCCTTGAACATTGATGGCAAATCGGTGCAGCCGCGCCGCGCCCGCTGGCTGTGCCTGCGGTTCCTGGCCACTCTGGTTGCAAGTGTCTGTGCATTGAATGGCTGTGGTTCGCTCGATTCGTACAGTTCGACCAAAGCGCAGCAAAAGGTTCTGACACGGGCACTCAATCGCGGCTACGACCCGGTTGAGCGCCATTCAGCACTCACCAGCAAAGAGCCATGGGCGCTCAGTCTGGGTGCGGAAACGCTCCAGATGGCGCTGCTTGCCCCGGCCGATGGCACGGCCCACCCGCTGGTGATTTATCTGCCCGGACTGGGTGAACCGGTTACCGCGGGACACCTGTGGCGCGAGGCGTGGGCACGTGCGGGTCAGGTGGTCCTGTCGCTGCAGCCTGCCTCACTGGCAGAGGCTCTCAAGAGGCCTGAGCTGCGCGCGTTTGAAGCCAATGCCATTGCTCATAGCGCTTTTGCCGAATCAGCCCTCATGGACCGATCGCGCCAGGTCGCCCTGGCGCTGGCGGCCGTGCGACAGCGCGCCAGTGCGGGCGATCCGATCCTCAGTCGTGTCGATTTTGATCGCATGACCTTGATCGGATTCGATCTGGGAGCGCAAACCGTGATCGCACTGGCAGGTGAGCTGGGTACGGGCAAGGTCCCGCTGGCCGAACCGATTGCAGGTCTGCGCTCGGCCATTGCGCTATCCCCGTTCGTCAACATTGCCCGCGGCGGTCTGGCCGAGCGCTTCACTGCGATCAAGCTGCCGGTGCTCGAGATTACCGGAACCGACGACAATGATGCCTTCGGTCTGGTGCACGGTGCCTCGGCCCGTCGCGCCTTGTGGCAAGGTTTGCCACCAGGCGACAAATATCTCTTGCTGACCAATGGTGGAAATCATGCCTTGTTGAGCGGTAATGATCTGGTCAACCCAGCGCGCCCGCCGTGGGCGCTACGCGATCTGGCGGCCGAGGCGCTGCAGGAGATTGAAGAGCGCAATGCCGGTGCAAACCGCGGCGACAACGGTAATAGCCGCAGTCGTGGCGGCGGGTCGTCCCTTGAATCAGTCGCGACGCCAACGGGCAACCGCTCAATATCGGCGAACGCGCCTGGCAAGGCGTTTGACGGACGCCACCTCGCTGCCATCATTGCGGTGAGCTGTGCGTTCCTGGATACCACACTGCGTAGCGATCCGATCGCGCGCGAATGGCTTACCAGGGATGCCCAGCGCTGGCTGGACGACGCAGCACAACTGCAATCGCGCTGAAATCAGGGTGCCTTGTCCAATCCGAGCGTCTTGAGCAGTTGTTCCTTTTGCGCATATTCCGCATTGACCCGCGCGGCAAACGCGGCGCGATCGAGATAGGTAGACACCAGAAACTGGCGTTCGGCCACCTGTCGATAGGACGGATCGTTAACGGCTGAATTGCAGGCCGCATCGATGCGGGCCATTACGGCCGGTGGCGTGCCTGCACGCACAAAGACCCCGCCCCAACCTGCAGTGCGAGCGGCGTAGCCGAGCTCATCGCCTGAGGGAACCTCGGCAAACCGGGGCAGGCGGTGTTCACCGAACACCATGAGTGGGCGCACCCGCTGAGTAGCCACCAGCATCGGCGCAACCACCGCCACGTCAACTTCGCCACTGATCAGATTGGGCGCGAACAAGGCCTCTCCCTTGTAGGGCACATCGGACAATTGAACGCCCGCGCGTTGCCACAGGTCGGCGGCAGCCAGATGCAGCACCGTTGCAACCCCGGCAGTGGCATAGCGCAATTCATACGGGTGAGCACGGGCATACCCAAGCAATTGGGCCAGATCATTGAACGGTGAGCGCGGCCCAACCGCGACAAAGAAATCCAGATCGTAGGTCTGACACAGCGGCACGAAGCTGTCCCGGCCATAGGGAAGATTCTTCATGCGGATGACCTGAATCGTGAGCGGTGTATGCGGTGTAAACGCGATCGTGTAGCCATCAGCCGGCGCATTGACGACAGCACTCATCGCAATGGTGAAACCGCCTCCTTCGCGATTGATCACCAACAGCTTTTGCCCCAGCCGCGCCTCCATCGAACGGGCAAATTCGCGCGCCATGACATCGACCACAGACCCCGAGGGCAGTGGCACGATGATCTGAATCGGATGGCTCGGATAGTCCTGCGCTTGCGCTCCGGCGCAAACACAAAGCGCAAATCCCATGAGCGCAACTGAGCAGCATCGGCTGATGGCAAGACTGATCAATGCCAATGTCCCGCGCCCTCCCAAGGCAAACCACACCAACACAGCTGACCCGTTCAGTTTCATCGCAACCTGCTCATCATCGTACTTGCGCCGACCATCAGGTGTGACTCCCGGCGCCGATATGCTCCGCCGCGGCATTTTGCAGTGCGCGCCAGACCCGCGCGGCGCTCGCCGGCATATCGATATGGTCGACTCCCTGTCCCCTGAGCGCATCGATGATGGCATTGATCAGCGCAGGGGGCGAAGCCACGGCCCCTGCTTCACCAACACCTTTGATGCCCAGTGGATTGGTATGACAGGGGGTACCCAGAAAGCGCACATCAAACGAAGACAAGTCATCGGCCCGCGGCATGGCGTAGTCGGCAAAGCTGCCCGAGAGCAATTGTCCGGACTCCGGATCGTGCACGATGTCCTCCAGCAGAGCCTGACCAAGCCCCTGTCCAAGCCCCCCATGGACTTGCCCCGCGCAAATCAGCGGATTGATCACGGTGCCAACATCATCGACCACCGTATAACGATCGATGCGTACCGCCCCGGTGGCCGGGTCTATTTCCACCTCGCAGACATGGCAGCCGTTGGGATAATTCGGTGGATCAGCCGACCAGTTGCCCTGCGCTTCCAGTCCGATGCCGAATTCAGCAGGCAGACCCAGCGGACGATAGAAGGCACGCGCCACCTCGGTGAGCGCCATCGCGCGATCGGTGCCCGCAACGACGAAGGCACCATCGACGAATTCCAGGTCAGCTGTGGCCGTCTCCAGCAAGCGGGCCGCCAATGGCCGCGCCCGCTCGATGATGGCATCGGCTGCCATGCGTAGCGCATTGCCGGCCAGCAGGGAACTGCGCGCGGCAAACGTGCCACGACCAAACGCCACCTGGTCGGTGTCACCCTGGATAAATCCGATCCGTTCGGGCGCGATGCCGAGCCAGTCACCGACCATTTGTGCATAGGTCGTGGCATGCCCCTGGCCGTGCGAATGAGTGCCTGACACGATGACCAATCCGCCCGATGGATCAAAGCGCAGTTCCATGCGCTCATTGAACCGTCCGCCCTGTTCGATATAGCCAGCGACTGCGCGACCACGCAGATAGCCGCGTGATCGCGACGCCTGCTCGCGCTCGCTGAAACCGTCCCAATCGGCCGCGCTCAAGCAGGCTTTGATGATCCCCGCAAAGTCACCGCTGTCATACACCATGCCGGTGGCGGTTCGATAAGGTAGTGCGCCGACCGGAATGGCATTGCGCAAACGCAGCTGCACCCGATCGATGCCCATCTCATGTGCGGCCTGATCGAGCAGGCGCTCCATCAGGTAGTTGGCCTCGGGTCGGCCGGCGCCGCGATAGGACGACAGGGTTGAGCTATGGGTGAACACCGCCCGGGTGCGCAGATCCACCGTGCCCACCTGGTAGAAGCCCGGAATGAGGCCGATGGAGAATTCAATCGGTGCCACCACGGCAGAGAACACATAAGCCCCCACCGAGCCCAGCGCATCGGCGCGCAGGGCAAGTATCCTGCCGTCCTCGGCCAGGGCCAGTTCGCCCCACACCACCTGGTCACGCGCATGATTGTCGGCGGCGAACGCCTCTGAGCGCGTACCCACCCACTTCACCGGACAACCGCAGACCCGCGCCGCCCACAGCACCAGCGCATCCTCAGGGTGTGGATTGCTTTTCAGTCCGAAGCCACCACCGACATCCGGTGCGATCACCCGCAGGCTCGACTGCGCCATATGGAATACCGAATCGCACATCATGGTGCGTACCCCGTGCGGATTCTGCGACGTGCAATACAAGGTGTATTGATCGCTCGACGCGTCATGGCGCGCAAGGGCAGCGCGCGGCTCGATGGGGGCCGCCGTCAATCGGTTGTTACGCAGGCGCAGGCGCACCACATGCGCCGCGCCCGCAAAGGCCGCGGCGGTTGCCGCTGGATCGCCGTGCCGCAGTTCAAAGGCGACATTGCCCGGACACTCGGGCCAGATTGGCTCAGCCTGCGGCGCAACTGACGCTTCCAGATCGACAATAGCCGGCAAGGGCTCGTAGTCAACCGCCACGCGCTCGGCGGCATCGCGCGCCTCGTCAAGCGTGCGCGCCACTACCAACGCCACCCGATCCCCAATGCAGCGTACCCGATCAGCAACCAGGATCGGCCGCAACGTACGATAGCCGTGCGGGCCGGCCGGGCCATGGGGCATGAAAAGCGGTGGCATACCGCCGAGCCCGGCGGCCAGTGCATCCGCCCCCGTCAAGACACAGAGCACGCCAGGGGCCGCGCGTGCTGCCGCGCAATCGATCGAGCGGATCAGCGCATGCGGATAGGGCGAATACACCACCACGGCATGCGCCTGGCCGGGCAGGTCGATGTCAGCGACATAGCGGCCTTGCCCGGTCAGAAAGCGTGCATCTTCGACTCGCCTGAGCGGCTGTCCGATTCCGTGTCTGGCCAACGCTCAGGTTTCCTTCCTCGTTCAGGCGCGCTTCAGCTCGCTCGTATTGAGCGGCAACTGACGCAGACGCTTGCCAGTGGCAGCAAAAATCGCATTGCCCAACGCCGGCGCGAAGGCCGGCAAGCCCGGCTCACCCACGCCGCCCGGATGCTCGCTGCTTTGCATGATATGCACTTCGATCCTGGGCACTTCGTTGATACGCACCATGGGATAGCTGTCGAAATTGCCTTGCTCGACGCGACCATCCTTGAAAGTGATCTTGCCGTACAAGGCCGCAGTCATGCCATAGATGATGGCGCTTTCCATCTGCCGGCGAATGATCTGCGGATTGACCGTATGACCACAATCCACCGCGCACACCACCCTGTGCACCTTCACCCCGCCATCGGCACTCACTGACGCTTCGACCACTTCGGCCACGAAGCTGCCAAAGGATTCAGCCACTGCAATGCCACGATGCACACCGGCAGGCAATGGTTTACCCCAGTCCGCAGCGCTCGCTGCCAGATCGAGCACCGCGCGGTGGCGTGGTTCCTTGTCGAGCAGCTTGCGGCGGAATTGATACGGATCGGCCTTGGCCGCTGCAGCCATTTCATCAATGAAACTCTCGACGAAAAAGGCATTTTGCGAATGTCCAACCGAACGCCAGAACCAGATCTGCACGCCCGGCTCGGCACGCGCGTATTCAATGCGCAGATTGGGGAACTCATAGGGCTGGTCACGCGTGCCTTCAACGGCGAAGTTGTCAACACCATCGGCGGGCAGCTTCATGAAACCGGAAGCTTCCATCAGTGACGGTGACGACACTTTGGCCGTAAAAGCGATCGGCTCTCCAGCCTGATCGAATCCGGCGCTGAATTGGGTCACCCCGGCCGGCCGGTAAAAATAGGCCCGCGTGTCATCCTCGCGTGTGTAGACCAGCTTCACCGGCTTGCCGGCCGCCTTGGCAAGCAGCACCGCATCGATGGTGAAATCGGGCGCGAAGCGGCGACCGTAGCCCCCCCCCAGGTACATCGTGTTGATCTTCACCTTGCCTGGCGCGACGCCCGCCACATGGCTCAGAATGCCCTGTGCCGGCCCTTGTGATTGCGTACCGGCCCAAATCTCGACGCCATCAGCGGTGACTGAAGCGGTGCAGTTGAGCGGCTCCATGCACGAGTGCGACAGATAAGGGGCCTCATAGGTCGCGGCAATCGAGTGATTGGCCTTGACCGTCGACACATCACCGTTGGCGCGGGCCAGCGCGCCACCCTTGCTGGCGGCGTCGGTGAACATTTTGCTGATCGTGCTCGAGGACAGACTGGCGAGCGGACCGGCATCCCACTTGATGTCAAGCAGGTCACGGCCCTTGCGCGCTGCCCAGTAGCCATCAGCGAGCACCGCCACGCCGTTGGGAATCTGCAACACCTGACGTACACCGGGCACGGCCTTGGCCTTGCTCGCATCAAATGACACGACTTTGCCACCCGGCACCGGCGAGCGCGCGAGTACCGCGGTGAGCATGCCGGGCAGGCGTACGTCCAGGCCATACTTGGCGCTACCATCGACCTTCGGTGGCGTATCGAGTCGATGCTGGTCGCGCCCGAGCAGACGGAACTGCGCCGGATCTTTCAGGACGACCTTGGCCGGGACGTCCTGCTTTGCGGCAGTGGTCACCAGATCGCCATAGGCAAGTGACTTGCCGCTGCCATGAATGACCTGACCCGATTCGGTACGGCATTCGCTGACCGGCACCTTCCAGGTCTGCGCAGCGGCAGCCACCAGCATGCTGCGTGCCGCGGCACCCGCTTCACGCATGGGCTGCCAATGCGCACGGATTGATGTCGATCCGCCCGTGGCCTGCATCTTGAAATACGGATTGTTGAAGGCTTTGTCGACGGGCGCCTGCTCAACGCGAACTGATGACCAGTCGGCGTCCAATTCCTCGGCAATCAGCATGGGAATCGAGGTGTGCACACCCTGGCCCATTTCCGACAAGCCACAGGTCACGGTCACCTGACCATCGGTCGCAATGCGCAGATAGGCGTTTGGCTGGAACGTGCCAACTGCCGCCTGCGCGAGACGGTTGGTGCCTGGCAAGGCAAACGCCAGGGTCAGACCACCCAGCGCCATGCCACCCACTTTCAGAAAATCACGGCGTGACGGGTTACCAAGCGCAACCTCGGCGGTGCACTCGGTCTCACTGGACCAGTTAAAAATTGTCGTCATGGTCAGCCCCTCCCGCTCATCGAGGCAGCCGCATCCTTGATCGCCGCCCGAATCTGGTTGTAAGTGCCACAGCGGCAGATGTTGCCGGCCATGGCCTGATCGATATCGCCATCAGAGGGAGTGCGATTCTTGGCGAGGAGTGCGCTCGCGCTCATGATCTGGCCCGACTGACAGTAGCCGCACTGCGGCACATCCAGGGCGAGCCAGGATGCCTGGACCGCGCTCCCGACCGGGGTTACGCTCATCGCCTCGATGGTGGTGATCTTGTGCCCGGCGGCCGCCGAAACAGGTAAGGAACAGGAGCGCACCGGTTCGCCATTCAGATGCACCGTGCAGGCTCCGCACAAGGCCATGCCGCAGCCGAATTTCGTTCCAGTCATGCCGAGTTCATCGCGCAGCACCCACAGTACGGGGGTGTCGGGCGTTGCGGTGACGGTCACCGCCTTGCCATTCACAGTGATGGTGGTCATTTTGTCTCCTCTTGGGATTGGAACGGTTCGGACCCGCGCTTGGGCAGGATGCTAACCCGGCTGGGATCGACTGTGAATGAGGCCGCGAAAATTCATTCAATTACCGAGCAAGCAATCGCCTGGCGGAAAAGCGGCGCAACCACCCGCGGCGAACGACTGATCGCTCGCACGAAGCGCATCGGGACAACGCTGCGCGCACGCGGCAGAACGGTAATGCAATCAGCGCCGATTGAGATTCGTTGCGATCGAAATGCGTGTGGCATCCGATTTGTTACCGAGCACCGAATGCGGCATCCACGATTCAAACATGATCATGCGCCCAGGGGCGGGCGTGAACCGCTGCTCGATGGCGCCCTCGGCGCTACGCCCGGCCAGTCCGAGAAAGGTGCGATGGATGCGGCGGGCACCCATCGGATCGGGTACGACAAAATCGCCACAGGCAGGTTGCGCGTCAACGTAATAGCTGCACGAGAGCACACTGCCTTCGTGGCTATGTTCAGTCTCCTGCATACCAGGGCGAAACAGGTTGATCCAGGAATGACCCACCACCAGCGGCATGGCGCTCACGTCAAAGCAGGCCAGGAACTGCTCGGCCGCCGCCATGATGGCATCGCGCAACTCGTCCAGACCGGCATCGGCGAGGATCGAGCGCCCCGCGAAATAGGAAGTCTGCACCGAATCGACCGGACCCTCGACGACATCGCGTCGCGCGCGGTGGGATTCCAGATAGCGCTCGACGCGAGTACGTACGCGCTGCTGAAAGCCCTCGTCAAAATCAAACTGCGCCACCTGCACGGGGAACAGGCGATGCATCTGAAAGGCTGGATTCACCGTAACTATTCCCTGTCGGGGACGTCAGATCAGCGGCCCCTTCCATCCAGCGATTTGCGCTTCGGCAGACCCTGCGCTGCGCGGCGCAAACCCTGAAATCCCGGTGCCCGGATAGGTCTCGCGCAGCCACGGATAGACTTCGCGTGCAAAGGTCTTGATGCCGAGCACCGTCTCGTCATGCTCGAGAAACCCGGCCTGCCCCATGTTGAGCATGTGACCGAATCCGCCGACATGATCATAGAAGCGAGCGATTTGCTTGCGCACCTGATCGGGTGTTCCGGCAAACATGATGCCGGTCTCGATTGCCTTCTCGACGCTGGCATCGGACTTGAACGCTGACAGCGGATGCGACGCACCGCGCGCCATTTGCACCATGGCACTGACCGGGACGTAGCCCGGTGGGTTGGCAAACTGCGAAGCCACTTTGTTGGCGGTGACATACCAGAGCAGCTTGCGTGCGCCTTCCATGGCGTCTTTTTCGTTCGGTGCAACGTAGACCAGCGCCGCGTAGGCGAGGCGATTGGTCGGAATGTCATTGCCGCGTCCGGCCGCCCGCCAGCCCTTGCGATAGGCATCGAACACCGCGCGCGTGCCATCAAATCCGGTAAGGAACGTCGCCTGGACGTAGCCCTTTTCACCCACCTTGGTTGCGCCACCCGGACTGGTGGTGCTCACCCAGACCGGCGGATGCGGTGCCTGGTAGGGGCGCGGCCAGATATTGATGTTGCGGTGATGAAAAAAGCGGCCTTCGAAGGTCGATGGACCATCGGTGTTGGTCCATGCGCGCACGATGAGATCAAGGGCTTCCCAGTGGCGCTCATTGGTGCGCACCGGATTACTGTTGGCCGGTGAGATTTCATAGGGCACGCCGCGCACGAAGCCGGCTTCAACGCGACCCTTCGAGAGCACATCGATCAATGCCATCTCTTCGGCGACACGCACCGGCTGGCGGCGATTCGATATGGGATTGCCCAGTATCAGCAGGCGCGCCTTGTGGGTCAGACGCGCCAGGGCTGCCAGCACCAGTGGCGCAGCAGGGTCAACACAAGTGGCGGTCTGGTGGTGCTCATTGAGCATGATCTCCAGCCCCTCTTCCTCGGCGATGCACCATTCGTCGAGATAGCGATCCCACAGCGCGGCCCCTTTGACCGGGTCGTAGATTCGATTGGGCAGGTTGACGCGGATCGACTCGTATTCCGAGTCTGGCGGAAGATAGGGGTAGGCGCTCTCGCTGAAATGCCACGCTTGCATGCGACGGGTCTCCTGATGAGATGGGGTGGCGCTCAGGCCTCGAGAAATTCAAAGACTGCCTGATTGAACGCCTCAGGCTGCTCGATATGTGGCACGTGACCGGCGGCCGCAATCGTGGCCACGCGGGCATTCGGCAGCAAGGCGGCATAGGACGTCACATACTCAGCCGACACCAGGCCATCGCTTTCACCGCGCAGGAATAGCGTCGGCGCAGTCACCCGGTGCAACCGATGCATGAGCTTCGGATTGTGCATGTAGGGCTCCCACACCAGCAGCGCGGTCGTCTCGCGGTTGCGCGCCTGAATGGTAAGCGCCTCATCGGACAGGGTGGCCGGATCGACTCTCCAGCGCGCCGGCTCGTGATAGAGCATTGCTTCGATTTTTGCCGGTGCCGCAGTGTACAGATCGGGAATATCGAGTCGATCGACCGGGCCGGTCTTCACCCCGACGGGTGCCACCATCACCAGGCGCCGGATTCGCTCGGGGACCACGGCAGCGATCTCAGCGGCGATCCAGCCGCCGAGTGAACATCCGATCAGATCAAACGGGACACGCGGATCAAGTCCGAGCGCATCAAACAGTTCCAGATGGATATGCGCGATGTCCATCGGCAATTCGACCCAGTCGGGCAGCGATGACAGACCAAACCCAGGATGCGACGGCGCGATCAGGCGCCGTTTGGCGGTCAGGCCGCTCACAAAAGGCGCGCCGGCTGCAAAACCGCTGGCGCCATGCAGAAACACCAAGGGCGCGCCAGTGCCCTGGTCGAACACATCGAGCTCCACACCCCGGAGGCCGACCTTCCTGCTTGCAGTCGTCGTTGCCAAGCCACGCTCCTTCAAATTCTTATCCGGCACGGACCGCCCGGATGTTCCGGAGCGACCCAGATGCCGCAGGGCCAATGTCAGGGACCTGATTGATTAGACACACTGGTCAGACCCGTCATTGTAACCGCGCACTCGCCAGAATAGATGAGCGAATTGGGCTACGATCGCCCTCACCATCACCTACAGAACTTGCACCGTGAACACGCCCGCCGCCCTGTCACACACACTCGACGAAACCCTCGCGCGGGCACGCGACATGTTGCCGCGGTTGCAGGCGCGCGCCGAACTGACCGAGCAGTTGCGCCGCCTGCCCGATGAAACGCATGCCGAGTTCCTGCGCTACGGTTTTTACAAGATCATGCAGCCGCGTGCCTTTGGTGGATTGGAGCTTGAATTCGGCAGCCAGACCCTGCTTGGCACCGAGCTTGCGCGAGCTTGTGGGTCGAGCTCCTGGGTGGCCACCCTGTTTGCCTGCCACGGCTGGATTCTCGGCATGTTCAGCGCGCAAGCGCAGACCGATGTCTGGGGCGCTGATCCTGATGCGCTGGTGGCCAGTTCCTTTCTCTGTGAGCACAGCCAGATCACACGGGTGCCCGGCGGCGTGCGGCTGACCGGGCAATGGCGTTATTCCAGCGGCGTTGATCATTCGCAATGGATGATCGTACTGGCCAGTTTCGAAGACCCCGCAGTGGCTGCACCGCGAGCCTTCTATTACCTGTTGCTCCCGCGCAGCGACTTTCGCATCGAGGACACCTGGTACTCGACCGGCATGGCCGGCACCGGCAGCAACGATGTTCACATGGACAATGTGTTCATCCCCGAGCATCGAATGCTCGAAGCGGTGGGCCTGCGGGGTGGGCCCACCCCGGGCAGTCAGATCAATCCCGGTTATCTGTATCGCCAACCGCTCTTTGGCACGTTTTCCTTCAATCTGGTTGGCAACGTGATCGGTCTGGCACAAGGGGCGATTGATTGCGTGCTGGAGGAACTTGGCACGCGCGTCTCGATCACCGGGGCCAAGGTGGGCACGCAGCAAAGTGTCCAGTTGCGCCTGGCCGCGGCATTGTCAGGGGTCAATGCGGCACGTGCCCTGGTGATGAACAACCGTGAGGAAATCATTCGTGACGGACTGGCTGGTCGCATTGCGGCCTTGCCCACCCGGGCTCGCTACCGCGGTGACAACGGATTTGCCACCCGACTGTGTGTCGAGGCGGTCGATCAATTGTTGCCCGTTCTTGGCGCACGCGGACTGGTGGCCGGCCACCGCATGCAGCGCATCTGGCGTGACATTCACACCGTTGCCCAGCACATTGCGCTCACCTGGGATGTACAGGGTGGCATCTATGGCGCCGTGGCCCTTGGTCTGCCCTGCCCCGACCCGCGGGTCTGAACGTCTCAGCGCAGATCGTATTGGGCGCTGATGCCGGCCATCCAGTTGCGGCCGGGTGCGCCTTCGTAGAACTGGCTGCTGCCTTGATTGACGATGACTGACCCGACATAGGCGCGATCAAACAGATTATCGACCCGTACAAACTCAGACAGATGCCATTGCCCTATCGATTGACGCAGCACGCCGCGCGTGCCGAGCACCAGATACCCTGATGCATTGGCAGCGTTCACATCATTGACTGCCATCGCGCCGTTGGCGCGCGCCTCCAGCGCCCACTCCGCCGCACGATCATCACGACGCCACATCAGCTCGCTGAATAGCCCCTGTCGCGGTACACCCGGAATGCGATTGCCAGTGGCTATCGCATTGCCCGCGTAGCTGTAATAGGTCTGGCTCACCCGCGCATCGATCACGGTGAGCGCGGCACTGGCCTGCCACTGACCGGCAAAACCATAGCGCACCGACAGTTCGGCGCCTTCGCGTTCAGTGCGCGGTGCATTGGTAAACGCCGCACGTCCGGAAACGCTGGAATCAATGACAATCTCATCACGGGTGGTGGCTGAATAAATCGCGAACGTTGCCCATCCGGTGCGCGCAAATTGACTCTTGATACCCAGCTCGGCCTGTGTGGTCGAGGCGGCTCGCAATCCGATGTTGCCGGCATTGCTGCTGCTTGCCCCGGTGACATACGCGGCACTGTAGAACAGCTGATTCAGAGTTGGCGTATCGAAGCCAGACCCGAGCGATGCGTAAGCGCTGGTGTGGTCGGCCAGTGCATATTGCAAAGAGACCATCCCGGTGCTGGCGTGGTACACGTGCTCGCCCGGAGTGGGAGTGGATGCAAGATTGTTGTATGACTCCAGATCGGTACGCGAGTCGCGCACACCCGCGGTGAGTGCAAAGCGCTCAGCCGGGCGCAGTTCGCCTTGCCAGTAAATATCGACATTGCGTGCACCCATCGAATAATCCTGGGTCGCACCACCACTGCGCACACCGCCCGCATTGGTATAGGCCAGACGGTTGTCGGCGTTGGCACCGGCCTCCAGCCCGGCAACCCAGTCAAGAGGCATCTGCACCAATTCGCCGCGATGGTGCCAGGCACTGGTGAGGCCGAAGAAGCTGCGATCGAGGTCGATTACGCCATTGCCCGCAGCGGCCAGATACTGTTCGGTCTGGCGCTGGCCGACATAGGGTGCGATCGAGAATGAGTCCGCTGTACCCACCCGCTGATCGAGCACAAATCCCCCTTGAATCTGCTCGACCCGCTTGCGCGTCTGAAAGCTCACGGCACCGTTGCCCGCGGCGCTCTGATTGCGCGCCAGTTGCGCCGCGGTGAGTCCGAGCGGATCAAGTGCCGACAGCCTCACATTGTTGGCGATCAGGGTAAGTTGTGTGTCCTCGTTCACACGAATGCGCAGCTTGGCATTCTGATTTTCTCTTTCGGCGGCACTGTGCTCCCGATAACCATCGGTGTGAAAGTCACCGGCGTCGAGCAGATAGTTGGTGCTGTCGCTGGTTCCGTCCAGTTTGAATCCGGCGCGCCATTGCCCAAATGAACCGGCGCCGAAGTACGGTGTCGCATGCAGCCCGGCGCGCCCCGATTCACTGGTGATCGCCAGCACCCCGCCTGCCGAATTGCCATACAGAACGGAAAACGGGCCCCGCATCACTTCGATGTGATCTGCCGAGGTGAGGTCGACATGCGATATCTGCCCCTGCCCATCGGCCATGGTGCCAGGAATACCGTCGACCAGAATCTTGATGCCACGCGCGCCAAAGGTTGAATTGGCGCCAAAGCCACGCGAGGAAATGAGCAGATCCTGCGCATGGTTTTGCCGGTTCAACGCAAACAGGCCCGGTGCACGCGCGAGTGGTTCGGACAGATTGAGCCCGGCCTGGCCATCATGGATCTGCGCGGCAGTGATCAGATCAATCGAGGCGGCACTATCGAGCAAGCGCTGTTCGCTACGCCGTGCGCTCACCACCACCTGCTCAAGGGTGCCCTCGGCGCGGATGTCCGGGCTGGTCTGTCCGGTGGCATTCTCTTCGCCAGCGATCGCAAGCGGTGCGCCGAAGCCGATGGCAAGACCGAGGGCGAGCCTGCCCGCCTTGCGCTTGACACCGCTCAATTCTGAACCGCAGGCAGATACAGCGCGAGCCAGTCGCGCACCACGTTCCAGACCCGCTGGTTGCCTTCGGCCAGCATGAAATGATCGGTCTCGCCGAACAGATGCAGGTCAGTGGGCTTGCCTGAGCGCTTCAACATCTCGATCGACTGCTCAGTGGGCGTCACCGAGTCAATCGAGCTGTGCAACAGCAGCAGCGGCCGTGGTGCGATCTGATGCACCACGTCTTCAGCACGAAAATCAAACATGCTCTGCGCGGTCTCGGCGGTGAATTCGTTCAATGAACCGGCCACCACCTGGCGCTGCAGCCCGGGGGGCAAGGGCACGATGTCGTGGCGCGGCACCATCAGCGACTGGCCCGTCTGCTCACGGTGGCGCTTGCCCTCGGCCAGCATGGCGGTGAAGCGGGCCCAGGCCGCCTCGCCTGGGTGCTGGCCACGAAACTTGCGCTCGCCATGGCCCCAGCCGCCCGAGGAAATGGCGGCAGCAAACCGCTCGTCCACGGCCGCGCTGTAGACCGCGACGGCAGCGCCAAAACTCGATCCGATCACGCCCACCTTTCCCGGCTGCACCGCCGGGTGCGTGTTCAAATAGCTCAGCGCGTCGCGTGTGTTTTGGACCTGCTCGGTGCAGATCAAATGACCGCGCACGCCCTCGCTCTCGCCACAGCCCTGCATGTCAAAGCGCAGGGTGACATAGCCCAGTGACTCGAGCACGGCGCACGGTCCGAGCACGTTGGCCGCCGATTTGCTGCTGCCGAAGCCATGCAGCACGATAAAGGCAGCGCGCTTCTGTCCCGCGCCCAAGCCTGCTGGCACGCGCACGACGCCGCTCAGCCGCAATCCGGCTGATTCAAAGTGGATATTTTCTTCTGTCATCGACCGTTCCAATGGGGTTGCAACCAGGACGCAAGCGCCCGGCGGCCGACACTTTACCGCCCATTTACGTCACCTACCCGACGAAACGCGTCAGATTTACTGAACGAAAGTGCCAAAAAAGGTCCATGGGTGACCAAACCACATGCAGTGCCGAGCGAAAAAGCAGCCGTGCTGCGGTCCAATTTGGCAAAAATCGGACCCGGTGCTCCGATGAACGGCCCGGCATGGTGATTGCTCACATACAGTGAACTATGTTGTGCGTCGACAGGTCTATTCGTCCATAGGTGGCTCTACGTCAATGTGGCGGGGGATATTTCGGAGCACATTGAACTGTGGCCGCTTGGTACGTGGCGCGCGATGGCGGGGTGGAGAAGTGCGCCGACCAGTCAATCGGGGCAGACCGAACGGGACGCAGGGCCAAGGATGGCAAGGACAAGACCGCAGACGCGTTTGCTTACATTGTTCTACGTCTGTGAGCAGGGTCACGAGCACAATCGCACATATCGCCATAAGCGCTTTTTGAAGAAGGTAAAAACTCATTAAAATCCGTGTGTAATCGAAAAGTCTTAATTGAATTTCGTGAAATAGTTCCGGCTTTTTTCCAACCCGGGAACCTGCATCGAGCGTGAATCGCTCAAGTGAATGAATAGCAGGCCGATAACGTTTTGGCAGGTCTGCTGGGTTAACCCGCGAAAATTGCGCGCAATACAACGTTGGAATGGACCCCGAAAGCGACAACACGACGCCCCCCGACGATAAAGCCCCGATAAAGCTCGGGATACGCTCGACCGATATCCAGTCGGTTCGCGTCGTCGATGTCGACTTGGTGATCACCACCAAAGACGGCCGGCGTCTGGTCGTTCACGAAGGCGCCATCCGCGCGATGATGGAGCCGGGTTTTCTCATCACTTTCACCGATGGGCAAACCACAGGCGCGGCACTCTTTCAACTTGCCGGCGACGCCACCCCGCAACCGCTTGATCTCATCAGTGCCGGCCCTCCGGCGGCAGACGTTGCAGCCGCCAGTGCGGCGCCCTCCACGGCGCCGGAGTCTGGCGCGAGCGCCACAGGCGCTGGCACCAGCGATGGGTTTGCGCAGACACCGGGCGCGGCTGGTTCCGCAGCCAGCCCAGGCACACCGGCACCGGGGCTGGCAGGTCAGGGCGCACCGACTGGCGTCGGGTCACCCGGCCTGGCAAGCCCGGGGGCGGGTGCAGTGGCTGCCAGTACTGGCACGTCGCCGGGCACCAGCACGGGCCCCGCGGGCGATCACAAGGAAGAAAGCGGCTTCTTCATAAGCACTTCAACCGTGTTGTCGGGTCTGGCCGGCGCACTGGTCGCCGCTGCGGCGAGCGCGGGCGGCGGCGGGGCAGCCGCCGCTGCGGCCGCAAGCTCCTCCTCATCTGGCTCGACGCTGGGCGTTGCCGCCGATATCGCTGTCTTTGCCGGCAATTTCATTGCCGCGGTGCAAGTCAACGTCTATGACTCCACCGGCGCGCGGGTCGGCGGCGGATTGACCGACAGTACGGGACATTTCACTGGCACGCTCAATCTGAGCCTGGGCTATAGCGGCCCGCTGCTGATCCAGGTGACCGACACCCCTGGCGTCAGGGCCGACTACACCAACGAGGCGACGGGCACCGCGAGCACACTGGGCAACCCGATACGCGCGGTTGTCAACTATGCCAGCGGTTCGAACACCCTCAGCGCGACGGTGACACCGCTTACCGAAGTCGCAGCGCGCATCATCACCGGCAGCTCGAATTCATCCGGCGCCCTCACGCCGCCCACATCCACGGCACTGGTCAACACCGCCAACCAGGCGGTGTCGAGCGCATTCGGCCTGGTCAATGTCACCAGCGACAGTGTTGTTATCGTCGGCTCAGACCAGTTCGCCAGTGGCTCTGTCATCGCGCGTACCTACGGCGCCGTGCTCGCCGCACTGGCAGGCTACGACTCACAATCAGGCGGGGTGTCGAATACCCTTGACCTGATCGCAATCAATGTCTCGTCAGGGTCGATCACCACGGGCACCGGCTTGCTGTTTGCCGGTGCCGACCTGGTCCACTCGAGCGCCAATGCGCCCGCTGCGAGCGCGCTTGTCACCACGCTTTTGCAAAACGTGCTGGCGATCGCCGGTGGCGCGACGGCAGCCGGTGCGCTTGGCAATGACCTGTCCGCCCTGGGCACGGCAGTATCGAGCGCCCTGACGCCGGCGACAATCAATGCGCTCACGACCACGCAAGTGGCTTCGATGAGCCCTGCTCAATTCGCGAGCCTGAGCAGCGATCAGGCGCTCGCCCTCACCAGCGCGCAAGTGGCCGCGCTCTCATCGAGCCAGCTGGGCGCCATCGGGTCTGCGGACATAGCGCTGCTCACCACCGATCAGATTGCGGCGGTCGGGACGGGCGTCGAAGGATTGACGCCCGCCGCCGTCGCCGCGCTTACAACCGGCGAACTGACAGCGCTCGGCACGGCGGCAATCGCACTGCTCGATTCTGCGCAGACCGCTGCCCTGTCCTCCACCCAAATCGCCAGCTTGAGCACCGCTCAGGTGGCAGCATTGGGTGATTCCGGAATCGCCGGCCTGGGCAACCTGTTTGGCGCTTTGAGCTCCGCAGACATAGCCGCGCTCAGCAGCGCACGGTTTGCCGAGCTGAGCAATGCCCAAATCGCCGCACTGGGAAGCAATTCCAGCGGCCTGTCAGCGGCCGATCTGGCGGCGCTTGGCACCGGTGTGGCCTTCCTTGGCGGGGTTGCCGTATCTGATTTGCAGGCTGCCAGCATCGCCGGCTTGAGCAGCGACCAGGTCGCCGCGCTCGGTAATGAAGTGGCGCTGCTCAGTACAGCGAGCCTCGCCGCGCTTCCGGGCACCAGCATTGCGGCGCTCACCAGCGCACAGGTGGGCGCGCTGACCTCAAGCGAGATCGCGAGGTTGTCGACGAGTCAGTTGGCCGCACTGGGCAGCAATGCCGCGGGCCTTGGCACCGCTGACCTGATCGCCCTGGGCACCAATGTCAGCTTGCTTGGCTCGAGCGCGCTCGGCGCGCTCGGCACGGGCGCCGCAGCAAGTCTCAGTAACGCACAGATCGCCAGCCTGGGCAGCGCGCTCGCCAGTCTCAGCCCGCAGGCACTCGCCGCGCTGTCGACCACGACAATCGCCGCCATCAGTACCGCGCAGGTAACGCAACTGCCCGCACTGGTATTCGGCGAGCTCACCTCGGATCAGATTGCAGCGCTATCCCTTGCCGAAGTGGCAACGCTCAGCACGGCGCAGATGAGTGCGCTGGGCAGCAATGCCGCCGGTCTGGGAACCGCGCAACTGTCCATCCTGCTTGGCAATCCGCAAGGGCTGTCCGCCCTCTCAAGCATTGCCCTGGGTGCGCTGGGGGCGAGTGAATTGGCCCTGCTTGGGCAGAACCTGGTCGCCCTGGGCACCAACATCGGCACGCTCAGCTCAGGCACTCTCGCCGCGATCCCGCCGGCCGAATTCAGCCAGATCACGCCTCTTCAAGTTGCGGCCCTTGGCAGTAACGCCGCCGGACTCGGTTCAGCCGCGCTGGCGCAGCTGGGCACCAACATCACCTTCCTCGGGACTCAGGCGCTGTCCGCACTGGCCAACGGTACTCTGGCCGGGTTAAGCGCAAGTGAAGTCGGTGCGCTGAATAGCAGCCAGATTGCCGCCTTGCTGCAATCGGATCCAGCGCGGCTTGCGCAACTGTCCTCTGCGGCGCTCGGTGCACTCACCAGCGGCGAATTCGCCGGCCTGAGCAATGCGCAACTCGCCGCACTCGGCAGCGCGGCGGCGGGCCTGACACCGTCTGACATCAACGCGGTGGGCTCCTCGGTGGTGGCGCTCTCCAGCACGGCCCTGGGCGCGCTGCCCTCGGCCGACCTCGCGGCTCTGAGCACCGCACAAACCGTCGCCCTGGGCGCCGCGGTCGCCGCGTTCTCCAGTGGCGCGGTCAGCGGCTTGAGCACCGCGGCGGTTGGTGCCCTCAGTTCATTGCAGGTTGCCGTACTGCCAAGCGCCGATTTCAGCGTGTTCTCAAGCGGTCAGCTTGCCGCATTGGGTTCGAATGCGGCCGGACTCACCAGTGCCGATATCAACGCCATGGGCACGGCGATCAGCTCGCTCAACAGCGCAGCTCTGGTGGCGCTCACCCCGGCGGCCGTGGCTGCGCTCAGTCCGGCACAAATCCAGAGCCTGGGTAGCGCGGCCGCTTTGCTGGGCGACGCAACGATCGACGCCTTGCCCGCAGCCACGGTGGCCGGATTTACAAGCGCCCAGATCGCGGCATTGAGCCCTTCGGCGGTTGGCGGACTGTCGTCGGCCGCGGTGGCCGCCCTGGGCAGCAATGCCGCGGGCCTGTCACCGGCCGACATCTCGCAAATGGGCAGCTCGGTTCAGTTCTTGAGTTCAGTGGCGGTCGGTGCCCTGCCAAGCAGCGACCTTGCCGTCATGTCTACGGCGCAGATCGCAAGCCTGGGCAGCAATGCCGCCGGACTGACAAGTGCAGACATCCAGGCGATCAGCTCAACACGACTGGCCTCGATCAGCAGCGATACGCTGCAATACTTTTCGACCGGCGCCGCGGCGGCCCTGAGCACCGGCCAGGTACTCGCACTGGGCACCAAGATACAAGGACTCTTGCCGGCTGAAGTCGGAGCGCTGCCAAGCCAGGACATCGGGGCACTCAGTTCACTGCAGATGGCCAGCCTCGCCAGCGCCGACTTCGCGGCAATGTCGAGCGCCCAGGCAAGCGCGATCGGGACGAATGCCGCTGGCCTGAGCTCGAACGATCTGGCTGCGCTCGGAACGAGCTTGAGTGGCCTCAGTTCGGGCGCTGTCTCCGCGCTCGCGCCGACCGCCGTCGCCGGATTGAACCCGACGGAAGTCGCCTTGCTCGGCACCCGGGTGGCAGGCTTGACCAGCGCTGGCGTGGCCGCGCTCAGCATCAATGCGATCACCGCCTTTTCCGATGCCCAGGTGGAAACCTTCGGCAGTAACGCGGCCGGCCTCTCGCCCGGTGCCATCGATGCATTGGGTAGTCGCGTTGCCGACCTGAGCAGTAGCGCGTTGCAATCGCTGCCCAGTGCGGCGGTGGGTGAGTTCACCCCTGCTCAGATCACAGCGCTCGGATCGAGCATGTCGGCGCTTGCTGCCATCAACCCCTGGTTCATCTCCCTGATCGACACCAGCAAGCTCTCAAGCGCCGAAGTGGCGAGCTTCCCCAGCAATCAGATCGGTGCGCTCAATACCACCCAGGTGTCCCTGTTTGGCAGCAATGCGGCCGGATTGAGTCCAAGCGACATTCAAGCACTTGGCACCGAGGTCGCGTTTTTTGGTAGTGCGGCGATCGCTGCCCTGCCCACCGTCGATGTGGCGAGCCTGTCCAGCGCTCAGGTGGCGATCCTCACCACTGTTGAATTGGCGAGCCTCACCCCTGCTCAGGTGGCAAGCCTCGGGGCCAACGCCGCAGGCTTGAGCCCCGGGCAAATCGATGCCTTGGGCAGTAACGCTGCCTCGCTCGGTAGCGTCGCCATCAATGCGCTGACGCCCGCCGCGCTGCTGGAGTTGGGGGGCTCTCAGTCGATTTCGCTCGGCGACAATCTGGGCGGCCTCACCAGCACGGCGATCGCCACCCTTGCATCAAGCAGCTTTGCGTTCTTCACCAGCGCACAGATCGCGCTGCTCGGGACCAATGCCGCGGGTCTCACAACCGGCGATCTGGCCGCGCTCAACGCCAATGCGCAAGGCCTGAACACCACCGCCCTCGCTGCCATCGGCACTGCCATCGGTGCCCTCTCGACGACCGGCGTCGCCGCGCTGCCCTCGACCGATGTTGCTGCGCTATCCACGACCCAGGTCGCGCACCTCAATTCAGCACAACTCGCCGCCCTTGGCACCAATGCAGCGGGACTCAATTCTGGCGATCTGGTCGCACTGGGCACGCAGATCGGTGCGCTCAATTCAAGCGCGATCGCGGCACTCGCAAGCGGCGGGTTCAGTGCGCTGTCCAATAATGCCATCGGGGCGCTGGGCACTGATGCCGCCGGTCTCACCTCGGCCGATCTGGCCGCCATGGGAACGCATGCAGGGGCCCTCACCGGGCTGGCAGTTGCGTCATTGACGCCAGCCGCCGCATCCGAGATCACTGTGGCGCAAAGTGCGGCCCTGGGCACGACGCTTGCGGCGCTCAGCGCCAGCGCGCTCGATGCGCTGAGTGATGCCACGATAGCGGCATTAAGCTCGACTCAGATCAGCCTGCTATCGGCGGGCGATGTCGCATCCTTCTCGAGCGGTCAATTGGGATTGCTGGGCAGCAACGCCGCCGGACTGAACGCAGCCGACACGGCCAGCCTCGGCACCGCCCAGGTCGACGCCTTCTCGGCGGGTGCGCTCGGCGCGCTCACCAGCACCGCGCTTGGCGGCATTACCACCGCCGCGCTGGCGTCCCTTGGCACGCGCGTCACCTTGCTCGCCAACGGCGCACTGGCCGGATTGACCAGTGCTCAAGTGGTGGCACTCGGATCCAACGCGGCCTTGCTGGGCACCGCCGCACTGGCCGCGATCGGCACCAATCTGTCGTCGCTTACTACCGATGCGCTCGCCAATCTTCCGAGCGCCTCGCTTGCCTCATTTTCCACCGCGCAGTTGGCCAGCCTGTCCACCGCTCAGCTGGCTGCACTGGGCAGCAACGCGGCAGGCCTTGGCCCCACGGCGGTCCCGGCACTCGGTCAGAAAATTGATGCGCTCACGAGTGCCGCCATCGCAGCGCTGCCCAGCGCGGACTTTCTGGCTTTTTCCATCGGTCAGGTCGGCGGTCTGGGGACCGACGCGGCCGGACTGAGCTCCGCTGATCTGAGCGCTCTGGGCACCGCGGTGGCGTGGCTGTCGCCCACCGCGCTTGCGAGCCTCAGCGCCAATGCCGTTGCCGGTCTGAGTACAGCGCAGATTGTGTTGCTTGGCACGCAGATTGGCGCGCTGAGTCCATCGGTGATCCCGGTTCTGGGCAGCGCCAACACTGCCGTGCTCAGCTCGGCCCAGGTGGCCGCGCTACCGGTCAATGACCTGAGTGCAATGACGCTCAGCGAACTCGGTGCTCTCGGCAGCAGCGCCGCCGGACTGAACTCAGCTGATCTCGCCGCCCTGTCGAGCGCCCAGGTGGCGGCGCTCTCCGCGGTGGCGCTCGGTGCCATCACGGTGGATGCAGCGGGCGGGTTGAATGCCGCACAGCTGGCTGCCCTGGGCCAATCGATTGCGTCGCTATCGAGCGATGCCATCGGCGCGCTCAATCTGGGCACCGTTCACAATCTATCGAATAACCAGGTTGCACTGCTTGGCACCAACGCCGCCGGCTTGACGGCAACTGAAATCCAGGTGATGGGCAACACCGTGGGCGCACTGTCAACCAGCGCCCTCAATGCACTGTCGAGCAGTGCACTGGCCGCATTGAACGATGCGCAAATCGCACTGCTTGGCACCGCCTATATCGCGGCGATCGGCAGCGCCATTTCAACACTGTCACCCTCAACCATCGCCGGTCTGCCCAGTGCCGACATCGCCGCACTCACCAGTGCACAGGCCCATTCACTGACCAGCGGCCAACTGGCACAACTTGGCAGTAACGCGGCGGGATTCAATCCGACCACGCTTGCGGCATTGGGCACCGGCATCGGCTTCCTCAGTTCAAGCGCAATTGCTGCCCTGCCAAGCAATGACATGAGCGTGCTGACAGCGCCGAGCCTGGCAGCGCTGGGCACCAATGCGCAGGGCTTGAGTAGTGCCGACCTGATCGCACTGGACACTCACTTTGACCTGCTCGGCACGAGCGCGCTGGCCGCAATCACCCCGGCGGCGAGCGGTGCGATGAGTCCGGGCCAGGCGCTCGGGCTGGGTACCAATATTGGTGCGCTGAGCGCAGGTGCGGTGGACAGCCTCGCGAGCAGTGCCACTGCCGTGCTCACATCGGCCCAGATCGCCAGCCTGGGCACGAGCGCCGTAGCCGGTTTCGCCAGCGCCCAACTGGCCAGCCTCGCGAGCAATGCCGCCGGCCTGAACGGTGTTGATATCGCCGCTCTGAGCGCCGGCCAGATCACCAATTTGAGCAGCACGGCACTGGCCGCCCTGTCAGCACTGGGTGCCAGCCGGCTCTCGGCCGGCCAATTGATTGCGCTGGGATCCAACATCAGTGCACTATCGAGTGGCGCAGTGGCCGCCCTCGACCTTGGTGCGTTAAGCACGCTTGGCAGCACCCAGATCGGCTATTTGGGCACTAACGCGGCCGGCCTCACCTCCACTCAGATCGATGTGATCGGCACCGCCATCGCCGGTCTGTCGAACAGCGCACTGAACGCATTGTCGAGCAGCGCGCTCGATGAGCTGAACAGTGCCCAGTTCAATGCGCTGGGCACCCGACTGATCGCCGCTCTGGGCACCGGTATCAGCGCCATCGCGCCGGGCACCATTGCGAACCTGCCCAGTGCCGACATCGCTGCGCTCAGCAGTGCTCAGGCCGCCGCGCTTACGAGCGCGCAACTGGCACAGCTGGGTAGCAATACCATCGGCCTGAGCGCGGGCAATCTTGCTGCCATGGGCACCCACGTCGCCTACTTGAGCTCCGGCGCCATCGCCGGTTTAAGTCCCATCGATTTCGCCATATTGTCGACCAGCCAGGTGGCGGCACTGGGCACCGGCAGCCTCGGTCTCACCGCAGCCGATGTAAGTGCTTTGGGTAGCCGGATAGGCTCGATGGGCGTGGTCGCGGTGGCCTCGCTGGGCTCGGCTGCGGCTGGCGCAATCAGCATCGCGCAGAGCGCCGCGCTGGGCACCGGGTTGGCTGCGCTCAGTCCGGGGGCTTTCGACGCCTTGAGCACTGCCACCCTGAATGCGCTGAGTTCCACGCAAGTCGCGGTGCTCTCACCGGTTAGTGTCGCCTCGCTGACAACGGCACAGCTTGCGTTGCTTGGCACCAATGCGGCCGGGCTCAATGGTGCCGATACGTCGAGTCTGAGCAGTGACCAGGTCGCCGCGCTGTCAACCGCGGCCCTGGCCGCACTGGGCAGCGACGCCAGCAGCGGGCTGAACACCGCGAGCGTAGCGGCGCTCGGCACCAAGCTTGGATTATTTTCCTCTGCCGGTATCGCCGGTCTGAGCATCGATGCCATCGGCGCCCTGAGCAGCGACCAGATTGCGAGTCTGGCAACCAATGCAGCCGGCCTCACCCCCAATCAAATCGACGCACTCGGTGCCAATGTGGCCGATCTGTCGATCACCGCATTCAGCTCCTTGTCAGCCGCCGCCGCGGCAGAAATTTCCGGCACTCAGCTGGGTGCGCTGGGCACCATTGTTCTCACCTTGTCGAGCGCCGGACTGCAAGCCCTACCCAGCTCGACCATCATTCAACTCACCCCGGCGCAGATCGCCCTGCTCGGCACCAACGCCGCCGGCCTGAGCAGCGCCGAATTGGCCGGACTGGGTTCCAACGCCTCCTTCCTGGGCACCACCGCGCTCAATGCAATCGGCAGCAATCTGGCGGCGCTGACTCAAGCGGCCATCGCGGCCCTGCCCAGCAACACCGTGGCCGCGCTCAATGGCACCGAATTGGGCTATTTGACGCCAACCCAGATCGCCGCCCTCACCACCAACGCCATTGGCCTGGGCCCCGGAGCAGTCAGTGTGTTGGGCACCGGCATCGACCTGCTCAATGCCACGGCGCTGGGTGCCTTGCCCAGTCTCGATTTCGCCTTGTTCAGCAGCGCCCAGGTGGCTGCACTCGCCAGCAACTCAGCCGGCCTCACACCGAACGATCTGGCGGCCCTCGGGACCACCCTGTCGTCCCTGCGCACTGTGGCCGTTGCAGCACTCAACACCACCGCCGTTGCGGCACTGGGTACTGCACAACTCGCGAGCCTGGGCACTGCGGTGGCCGGCTTCAGCTCCGCCAATCTACCTTCGCTCGGCACCGCGGAATTGCAGGCCCTGACCTCGGCACAGGTCGCCGCGCTGGCCCCTGGCGCGTTCGGCAGCCTGTCGCCAGCGCAGATCGCATTACTCGCAAGCAGTGGGGCGGGGCTCACCAGCGCTGAAATCCAGGCGCTCGGCACCGCTCAAACGGCGGCCCTGTCCTCAGCGGCTCTGGGCGTGTTGAGTGCCAATGCTGCGGCGGCATTGTCCTCAGCGCAGGCGATGAGCCTCGGTACCGGCGTCAGTCTGTTGTCAGCGGCTGCCATTGGTGCCCTGACGATTGATGCATTGGCCCATCTGACGACAGCCCAGGTGGCAAGCCTCGGGACCGACGCGGCCGGTTTGACGCCTACCCAGATTGCCACCCTGGGCACGCAGATCAACCTGCTTGGCAGTGATGCGCTGGGGGCTTTGAGTGGCCCCGCGGTAGGCAATCTGTCCGCTAGCCAGATCGCTCTGCTTGGCAGCAAAATCGGCCAACTCTCCAGCACCGGACTGCAATCGATCGCCACCTCGGTCATTGCGCAACTGGGCACGGATCAGATTGCCGCCTTGGGCACTGATGCCGCGGGATTGACCAGCGGCGAGCTGAACGCCCTGGGCACCAGCGTGAGTGCGCTCAGCTCGATCGCGCTGGCGAGCCTGGGTCCGGCCAACGTGGCATCACTATCCACCGCACAACTGGCAGCCCTGGGTAGTGCCGCGAGCGGGCTCACTGCAGCGGAGATCAATGCGCTCGGTTCGAATCAGATAGCCGCCCTGAGCACCAGTGCTCTGGCCGCTCTCACCAGTGGTGCTGGCGGTCTGACCAGCGCCGATATCGGCGCCTTGAACAACAGCCAGATCCTGGCACTTGGCAGCGGCGCGTTTGCCGCGCTCAGCAGCGCAGCGCTGGCGGCCATCCCCAGCACACTGCTCGGTTCCCTCGGTACGGCGCAATTGGCTGCCATCGGCACGGCCATCATCGGATGGAGTCCGGCCGAGCTGGCATCGCTAGGCACCGCCATTGGGGTACTGTCACCCGCGGCGATCGGCGCCATGCCCTCAGCCGATCTGGCCGCGCTCAGTAGCGCGCAGATTGCCGCGTTGAGTTCAGCCGAGGTGGCAGCACTTGGCAGCAATGCCGCCGGGCTGCTGCCCACCGACATCGCGGCGCTGGGCAGCAATGTGGCCGTGCTCAGCTCAAGCGCACTGGCCGCCCTTTCGCCCAGCGATCTGGCACTGATGTCAACCACGCAGATTGCTGCGCTCGGGAGTAATGCCGCCGGCCTCAATGCCAATGACATTACGGCGCTCGATACCCGCGTCAGTGCAATGGGCACCAGCGCCATCGCGGTGTTGGGCACCAATGCGGCGGCCAGTCTGTCGAGCGATCAGATCGCCGCGCTGGGCACCCGGCTCGATGCCATGTCAACGAGTGCCATCGCCGCGCTGAACCCGGCGAGCCTCGCCGGTCTGACCTCACAGCAGGTGGCCGGTCTCACCACCGCTGATCTGCAGGCCATGACCGGTGCGGAGTTTGCTGCCCTGGGCACCGCAGCGGCGGGTCTGGGTTCGGCCCAGGTCAACAGTCTCACGACCGCGCAGATCGGCGCCTTGAGCAACCTGTCTCTGGCCAATTTGAGCGGCGACGGCGCGAGTGGCGTGTCAGCCAGTCAACTCACCGCGCTCGACACCCGGGTGTCATACCTGACCAGCGCCGCCATCGGCGGCCTCGATCTCACCGCCATGAGCGTGATGACCGCCGCGCAGGTGGCCACGCTGGGCACCGATGCGGCTGGTTTGAGCGCCCTCGACATCATCGTGCTTGGCACCAATACGGCGAGCCTGTCGGCCACTGCGCTCGCTGCGCTGTCCAATGACGCCACCCAGGCGCTCAGCGGATCACAACTCGGATCGATCGGCTCGAGCGTGGTCGTACTGGGTAGCGCCGGCATCGCCGCGCTGCCCTCGGCGACCATTCTGGCGCTCACCACCGCGCAATTGGGCATGCTGGGCACCAATGCAGCAGGCCTGTCGCCCGTGGAAATCTCGGCGCTCGGCTCGACCCTCCAGGATCTTTCGACCACCGCCATCGCGGCCTTGCCCAGCGCCGATGTGGCAGCCATGAGCACGACACAGATCAGCGGCCTGTCGAGCACCCAGATTGCAAGCCTCGCGACTGGCGCAGCAGGCGTCAATGCTGCCGACATCAACGCGCTTGGCACAACCGCTTCGGTGTTAAATGCCACCGCTCTCGGTGCGCTTGGCACCGACGCGGTGCTCGCGCTCAGTCCGAGCCAGTTGGCGTCCCTGTCGACAGCGGGTGTGGCCGGCTTTGGCACCAATGCGAGCGTGCTGGGCGTCAGTGCACTCACACATCTGGGCACATTGGCAGACAGTCTCAATTCCACTGCCATCAACAGCCTCACCAGTGCTGCGATTGCATCGCTCTCGACCGTTCAGGTGGCCGGTCTGGCCAGCAATGCCGCCGGTCTCACCGCGGCCGATATCAGCGCGCTCAACGGCGAGGTGTCCGCGCTTACCTCAAGTGCCATCGCCGCGCTGAGCACGCAGGCGGTGGTGGCGCTATCGAGCACTCAACTGGGTCTGCTTGGCACCTCCGCTGTCGGCCTTGGCGCCACCGATGTCACGGCGCTGGGAAGTGCAGTCGGCGCTCTGAGCAGCGCTGGCCTGTCCGCATTGACACCAGGCGCCGTGGCCGCCTTTGGCACCGTCCAGATTGCAAGTCTGGGCAGCAACGCAGCGGGCCTGTCGTCCACCGACGTGGGCGTGCTCGGCCTCACCGTTGGTGCTTTGACGAGCGACGCGCTGGCGGCGCTCCCCAGTGCCACAGTCGCCCATCTGAGCGCCAATCAAATTGCGGCATTGGGCACCGGTCTCTATGCACTGAGCAGTGCCGGGCTGGGTGCCTTGTCCCCTGCCATCATTGCGGCGATGCCGACTCAGGAGCTGGCGCTGCTCGGCACCAACGCGGCCGGACTGACCAGTGCCGATGTGGCTGGCCTATCAAGCGCACAGCTGGCTGCGTTCACCAGCAGCGCACTCGCCCTGCTGGGCACCGCCGCCGCAGGACTGTCGCCCGCGGCGATCAGCGCGCTGCCCAGTCTGGTGAGCAATCTGAGCCCCGCCGCCATCACGGCGCTGCCCATTGCCGATATCAATGCGCTTACCACCACCGAAATGGCGGCACTCTCCAGTGGCCAGGTGGCGGCCTTCACGCTGTCTCAGATCGGCGCATTGTCGAACACCCAGCTGAATGCACTTGGGTCTGGAAGCGCCGGCCTGAGCACCGCCGATATCGCTCAACTGGGCACCCGCGTGGCCAGCCTCACCGGCGCCGGCGCCATCGCCGATCTGAGCTCGACCGCTATCTCGGTGCTCACCAGTGATCAACTGCTTGCACTCAGCACGACCCAGCTGGGGCAAATCGGCAACATCGGGGTTGGTGGCCTTACCACCGATCAGATCGCCACACTGGGCACCGCCGTGTGGGCGCTTGGACCGGGGGCCATTGCCAATTTCTCAGGCAGCGACATTGCCAGCTTCAGCACCGCGCAAGTGGCCAGCATGGGCACCAACGCGATCTACTTTGGTGCGGGTCAGGTCGGCGCACTCGGAACCAACGCAGCCTATCTGACCTCGGCGTCGCTCAACGCTCTGTCGAGCAACGCGATTGGCGGCCTGTCCAATGCGCAACTCGCCACCCTGGCGACCGACGCCGTGGGATTGACGAGTGCTGATCTGGCTGCGCTATCGAGCGACCAGCAGCTGGCGCTGTCCAGTGCGGCGTACGCCGCGCTAGCCAGTGGTGCGCTGGCCGGACTGTCCACCGCAGCCTTTGCAGTTCTGCCGACGACCGATATTGCAGCCTTTGGCAGCAACGCCGCGGGCCTCGGCACAGGCCTTGTCAACGTGCTCGGTACCGGGCAGCAAGTGGCGCTCAGCGCGAGCGCACTGGGCGCGCTGCCAAGCAATTCGGTCGCGGTGCTCTCAAGCACTGCACTGGCTGCGATGAGCACCGGACAAATTGCCGGGTTTGGCGCGAACGCGGCCGGTCTCGTGAGCGCCGACATTGCGGCACTCTCGAACACCTCGCAGGATGCACTCTCGACTGCGGCACTGGCTGCATTGTCAAGCAGTGCACTGGCCGCCATGACCCCCGCGGCAATGGGTGCCTTCTCGACCCCACAGTTGGCGGCGCTCGGCAGCAATGCCGCAGGGCTCTCGCCCAGCGACATTTCCAGCATTGGAACCGGCGTCAGCATCCTGACCGCGAGTGCCATTGGTGCCCTGACAACGGCCGATTTCCAGGCCTTCACGACCACGCAGACAACAGCCCTTGGCACCAACGCGGCCAATATGAATGCGGCCGATCTGGTGGCACTGAACAGTCTGTTCTACCTGAGCAGCACGGCGGTGGGATCGCTCGGTACCACGGCCGTGGCGGCGCTGCCTTCGGCACAGTTGGCGGCGATGGGATGGGCGGCTGCCGGTGGACTGAATGCTGCCGACATCGTGGCACTGGGCACCCACCTGAACGCGCTCACCAGCGATGGCGTTTCAGGATTGACATTGACCGCGATCAGCGCACTGAGCACCGCTCAGCTGGCCGGGCTCGCAAGTAACGCTGCGGGTCTGAATGCCGCCGATATCAATGCCCTGGGCACCCATGTGGGCGCGCTCGCGAGCGACGGGTTGGCCGCGCTCACCAGCAGTGCCGTGGCGCAATTGTCGAGCAGCCAGTTGGCAGCAATCGGCAGCAACCTGTCCTATCTGGGCAGTGGCGCAGCCGGCTTGGGATCGGCCTCGCTCGCCGCTCTGGGACCGGACATTTCCGCGCTCGGCTCAAGCGTTATCCAAACCCTGCCCAGCACTGATTTCATCGGCATCAGCAGCGCCCAGATCAGATCGCTCACCGGCCCCGAGATCATGGCCCTCACCACCGGGCAATTGTCGCTGTTGGGCACCGGGGCGGCCGGTCTGAGCGCGACCCAGGCAGCCACCTTGTCCAGTAGCCAGCTGCTGCAGATCGAATCGGCCTTTGCCTATCTCAGTCCGGCCGCCGCATCGGCCATACCGGTGGCCAATATGGCCGGGGTGAATGGTCTTGCCTGGGTATCCAGCGCCGCCGCGCAGGCGTTGACCACCGATCAGCTGGCCGCCGTGCCGGCCAGCCTGAATGACAATCTGGCCACTTCGCTGCAGTTCATGAGCCCTGCCCAGATCGGCGCCTTGAGCAGTGGTGCCCTGTCGGTTCTGAACGGCGGCGGCAGCTGGAGCACCGCCGATGTCGCGGCGCTTGGCACCTCGGTGTTCTATCTCGGCGCCAACGAAATGTCCTATCTCGCGGCCAGCACGGCAAATGTGGCCGCCCTGAGCAACGCGCAACTGGCGGTGCTCGGGACCAATGCCGCCGGCATCAATACCGCTGCCGACGTCGCGGCGCTTGGCACCAAAGCTGGCGCCCTCAGCGCAACCGCGATCGCGGCGCTACCCAGTGCCAATGCAATCACTATGTCCCCCGGCCAGATCGCCACCCTCGGTGCCGGGGCAGCCGGGCTTTCCAGTGCCGAGGTGGCGGCGTTCACGACGACACAACAAGCCGCGCTCAGCAACGCCGCTTTGTCAGCGCTTACAACGGCGGCGGTATCGGCCCTCAGTGCGCAGGTGGTGGGCCAGTTCACAAGCGATCAAGCCATCGCTTTGGGTACCTCCATTGCCGGCCTCGGCACCAATGTGTCGCTGTTGAGTGCGCCGGTCATTGCCAGTGTGGGGACCGCCATCACCACACTCAGCTCGGCAAGTGTGGCGAGCCTCAGCACGCTCGACATGGCCGCGCTTTCCACCACGCAAATTGCCACGTTCGGCACCAATGCCGCCGGCTTGACCACCGCCGATATCGTCACGCTGGACAGCGAGGTGAGCGCGCTGACCTCAGGCGCGGTGGCCTCGCTCAGCACCGCCGCGATCAATGCCCTCTCGGCGACCCAGTTGGCCGCATTTGGCAGTGGCGCGGCCGGCCTCAATCCGACCGACGTAGCGCTGCTCGGCACACGCGTTGGTTCGCTCTCGAGCGCCGGCATCGCAGCATTACCGGCCATTTCGATCGCGCAGTTCACCACCGCTCAAGTGACAAGCCTGGGGACTAATGCGGCTGGCCTGAATGCGGCCGATGTCAACGTCCTGGGCACCTTCGTTGACCTTCTGCCAAGTGCGGCGCTGGCCGCCCTCAGTAGCGGCGCGCTGCAGCAGTTCAACGCCACCGAAATCGCCACTCTGGGCAGTGGTGTCAGCGCACTCTCGAGCACCGCCATCGGCTGGCTGAGTACGACCCAGATCGGTCAGTTGACCACCGCAGAGTTTGCGCTGCTTGGCAGCAACACCGCCGGCCTGAACACGGCCGACATCAATGTGCTCAACACTGCCGATATTGCGGCGATGGGGTCTGACGCCATCGCCGGATTGACCCCGACCGCGTTCGCCAGCATGAATGTCACGCAACTGGCGGCCGTGTCAGCGCAGGGCGCGCCTGGACTCAACTCAGCGCAGATCGCGGCCCTGAGCACCACACAAGTGAACGCCCTGAGCACCGCTGTGATAGCGCTGCTCACACCGGCGGCTCTGGCCGGGCTCAGCCCGACTGACCTGCAGGCGATGCCGAGCAACGACTTCGTGGCGCTGTCGACCGGCCAGTTGGCCGCCCTGGGGAGCGCGGTCAATGCCCTCAACAGCAGCGACATCGCCGCCCTCGGCGCCAACGTGCTCACCTTGAGCAGCGCACAAATCGGTGCCATTGCGCCGGCGAGCCTGGCCGGTATCACCACGAACCTGATTGCCCAATTCACCACCAGTCAGATCGCCGCGATTGGCACCAATGCCGCGGGTCTGAGCACCGATCAACTGGTCGCGCTGGGCACTCACCTGGGCTCGCTCAGCTCTGTCGCGATTGCCAATCTGACCGGCACGTATCTGGACGCGCTCGGCACCGCACAAATCGCCACTCTGGGCACTGATGCCGCGGGCATGACCGCGACTCAAGCCGCGGCACTTGGCACGGCGCAAACGGCTGCACTCGGTTCAGGTGCACTCGCTGCGCTGGCGAGTGCCGCCGCAGCAGCGCTACCGGGTGCCGATCTGGCCGCGATCAATCCGACGCTGTTCCCCAATCTGAACACCGCCGCCATCGCCGCACTGGGCACGACGGTCAATCTGCTCACGACCGATCAGATTGCCAATATCTCGTGCGCGCAGATCGCTGCGATGACCACGGCGCAGATCGGTGCGCTCACCAGCGCGCAGTGGGCCGCGCTGTCGAGCAATGGGGGCGCCGGTATCAGTCCGGCCGATATGGTGACCATGGGCACCAATATTTCGTTCCTCGGCAACCCGTCGCTGGTGCAGTTGTCCTCGAACGATTGGGCAGTGGTAAGCACGGCGCAGTTGAATTCCCTCACCACCTCGCAGCTGGCCTGGATGACCGTGCTGGCAGGCGAAGGACTGAGCACCGCGTCGCTGGCATTCCTCGGCACCAAGATTGACCTGTTCAATCCGCAGGCCTGGTGGAAATTCTCCACCGCCGATCTGGCCTCGCTATCGAGCGCCCAGATCGCCAATGCCGGTAGCGTGACCACGTACCTGCTCACGACCGATCAGATCGCAGCGATCGGCAGCAATGCGATGTATCTGAGTACGCTATCGATTGCCGACATTTCGCCGAGCGCGGTGTCGGGCTTCACCACGGCCCAGCTGGCCGGGTTTGGCACCAACGCGGCCGGCTTTACCAGCGCACAGATCGCCGCCTTGTCGAGCACCCAATTGCTCGCCCTGCCTTCGGCCGCCTATGCGGCACTGACCCCCGCGGCGCTCGCTGGCTTTGGCACCGACACCCTGGCCGCACTGCCCACGGCCGATGTCGCGGCACTCGGGTCCAATGTCGCCCTGTTGAGCACAGCGCAGGTGCGCGCGCTGGGCGCCTCGGGCCTCAATGCGCTGGGCACCAATATCAGCCTGCTGCCTACCGCCGACTTGCAAAATCTGAGCAACGCGGAGATCACTGCGCTGCAGTCAGCAGAAATTGCGAACCTCGGCACCAATGCCATCGGATTGAGCGAGGCACAGATCGGGCTGCTCAATTCAACGCAGCAGTCGGCCTTCAGCGCAATCGCTCTGGGCGCATTCAGCAGCTCAGTGGTGGCTGCGCTTGCCAGTGGCGCCGTGGGCGCGATGAGCACCACGCAAATCGCCAGTTTTGGCAGCAATGCGGCTGGACTGGGCAGCGCCGATATCCAGGCGCTCAATGCCACTCAGCAAGCGGCATTGTCCGCCGCCGCGCTGGCGGCACTGGCAAGCGACGCCATTGGCAGTATGGCAAGCGGTGCGTTTGCCCTGTTCAATCCGTCGCAGGCGGCTGCACTGGGCAGCAACGCGGTCGGTCTAGGTGCCAACGACATCACCGCCCTGGGCCCGCTGGTGGGTAGCCTGAGCTCGAACGCGATTGCCGCGCTCCCAACGATTGACCTGCAGGTGATGACGACCAGTCAGCTGGCCGCTCTGGGAACGAACGCGGCGGGCCTGAACGCGGCCGATATCAATGCCATCGGCAGCCTGCCAAGCCTTGGCAGTGCGGCGCTTGGCGCCCTGACAAGCAGCGCAGTGGCTGCCTTCACCACCACCCAGGTGGGCCTGCTTGGCACCGCACTTGCCAATCTGTCAGCCAGCGCGAGCGTCGGCCTGGGCAGCGCCGAGATAGCCGCGCTCACGACCGCGCAGGTCGCGGCACTGCCCTCGAGCAACTGGGGCGCCCTCACGACCGGACAACTGGCGGCCCTCGCCACCAATGCGCAGGCGCTGAACTCCGCCGATGTGACTGCGCTCACGAGTGGTCAGGTTGGCGCGCTTGGCACCGCTGCCATCGGCGCATTGAGCGCCGCGGCGGCTGGCGCACTGAATGCCCCGGATGTGCAGGCACTCGGCACAACCGTCGATGCCCTCACGAGCGCTGCGCTCGCGGCACTGAGCCAGGCGACGGTCGGTAGTTTCAGCTCGGCGCAACTGGCCAATCTGGGTAGCAATGCCGCGGGCCTGGGCACTGCCGACATCGCGGTGCTGGGCACCAATGTCGGGGCGCTCACCGCACCTGCGATCAGCGCACTCACCTCAGCCGCGATTGCGCAACTCACCGCCGCCCAGTTTGCCGCCATCGGAACCAATCTCGCGTTCCTGGGCGGCGGCGGTAGCGGCCTCACCGCGAGCGAACTGGCCGCGATCGGTCCCGATCTGTCGTTCCTCAATACCGCGACGATCGCCGCGCTACCCAGTGCGGATTTTGTGACCATCACCACGGCGCAGATTCACTCGCTCGGAACACCGGCGATCGTTGCCCTGAACACCAGCCAGCTGGCGGCGCTCGCCTCGGGTGCGGGCGGCCTCACGCCCACGCAGATTGCGGCTTTTTCGACTGACCAGCTAAGCGCAATCACCACCGCCTTTACTTACCTCACGCCGGCCACGGTCAACGCGATTCCCGCGGCAAACATGGGCGGGGTAAACGGACTCTTATACGCATCGAGCGGTGCCATTCAGGCATTGAGCAACGCGCAGCTGGCCGCCATACCGGCCAATGCAAACAATGATCTTGGCGCTCAGTTGCAATACCTGACCAGCACTCAGGTCGGCAATCTGGGCAGCGGTGCGCTCAGCGCGCTCACCACCAGCCTGGCCTGGAACACGGCCGCTGTCACCGCCATCGGCACCGGCATCAGCTACCTGGGGTCGCTGGCACTGTCCTACCTGGCCAGTGACGCCACCGGCAATGTGCCCGCCTTGACCACAACGCAATTGGCAAGTCTGGGCAGCAATGCCGCCGGCTTCACCACCACCGCCGAAATCAATGCATTAGGCACCAGGGCAGGCGCGCTGGGCTCCCTTGCCATTGCCTCGCTGCCCAGTGTCGAACTGCTCTCGCTCAGCACGGCGCAGATTGCCAGTCTGGGTACGGACGCAGCCGGCATCAGCAGTGCTGAAATTGCCGCAATGACCAGCACCCAGCAGGCCGCTTTGGGCAGTGCCGCGCTCGGTGCGCTCACAAGCGGCGCGGTGGGCGCGCTGGTGCCGCAGGCGATGGCCGCGCTGTCCGGCGGACAGATTGCAGGGTTTGGCACGAACGCCGTGGGTCTCACCAGTGCCGATATCAACGCACTCACGAGCGGGCAACAGGTTGCTTTGACCACAACCGCGCTCGGTGCGATCGGATCAGCCGCGGTGCCCGGGCTGGGCAACGCCGCCCTGGCCGGGCTCAGCACCGCACAGGCCGCCGCGTTCGGAACCAATGCCGCAGGCTTTGGCACCGCGCAGGTAAATGCCCTGGGCAGCACCAATCAGGGAGCACTGGCACCTGCCGCGCTCGCCGCCCTGTCATCGGCCGATGTGGCGGCGATCGCCAGCACCGCCATGGCAGTGCTGTCCACCGCTCAGGTGGCTGCCTTTGGCACCAATGCGGCGGGGCTCAATGGCAACGACATCGCGTCCCTGTCCGGACTGGTTGGCAGTCTGAATTCGACAGCTGTATCCGCACTCACCACCACCGCGGTATCGGTACTCTCCGGCGCACAGATCGGCGCACTGGGAACGGATGCCGCCGGTCTGTCACCGGCCGATCTGGCCGTGATCGGACCACTCAATACCCTCACCAGCACCGCGATGGCGGCGCTCTCCAGCGCGGCGGTGGCGGCGCTTTCAACAACCCAGATCGGCGCCTTGACCCCGGCGGCGATCGGTGGGCTGACGGCCGCGAATGCAACCGCAGTCACCAACGCCGATATGGCGGTGCTCACGTCCGCCCAGGTCGCTGCGCTCAGTGCGGCGGTCGTCGGCAACTTTGCGACGGCGCAACTGGCGCAACTGGGCACCAATGCCGCGGGCCTCACTTCAAGTGATACCGCTGCACTCAACACTGCGCAGGCGGTGGCCCTCGGTGGCACGGCATTAGGTGCGCTTGGCAGTGACGGTGCCGGCGGCCTGCCAACGGCCGATATCGCCGCGCTTGGCACCCGCATTGGCTCGTTCTCCAGTACCGGCATCAGCGGCATTGCACCGTCAACCATCGCGGTGTTCAGTACGGCGCAAGTCAATGCCCTGGGTAGCGATGCGGCAGGACTGGGTAGCGCCGACATGCTGCCGATTGGCACCAATATCAGCGCACTATCGACCACCGCGCTGCCCTACCTCAGTGGCAGTGCCGTCGCCGCGCTCACCGGCGCGCAATTCACGGCCCTGGGCAGCAACCTGGTGTACCTGAGCAGCGCAGGTATCGCCAATGTGCCATCGAGCGTCATCGGCAGCGCCAGCCCAGCCCTTGCCGCTCTTCTTGGCACCAACGCAGCGGGACTCACCCAGGCCGACGTCAGCGCCTTGAGTACGAGTGCAGTGGCAGCGCTGACGACTACCGCCCTGGGCGCCCTCGGCACCGGCGCGGCGGGATTGAGCACCGGCGAAATTCAGGGTATTTCCAGCCTGCCAGGCGCGTTGAGTTCACTTGGATTGAACAGCCTGACCACTGCCACCGTGCAGGTGCTTACCACCCGCGAAATGGCCGCGCTGGGCACCAATGCTGCCGGATTCACGACCAGTCAGATCCAGGCCCTGACCAGCACACAGCTGGTGGGGTTGTCGACAACCGGCATGGCCAACCTGTCCACGGCGGCGGTGGCGGTGCTGCCAACGAGCTATCTGGCTTCGATAGGCGCCAATTCGAGTGCGCTTAGCAGTGGCCAGATCATGGCCCTGGGTAGCAACATTTTGGCATTCGGCAACTTCAGCTTCGCCAATATCAGCGCGGCGGGCGGCGCAGGCATGACCACAGATCAGCTGGTGGCCATGAGCACGGACCAGGTGGGCTCGTTGTTCAATGCGCTCTATGGCTTTGGCAGCGCGCAGATTGTCGCCCTGGGCACGGAAGTGTCGTTGTTTCCGACGTATTCGCCGCGGGGCTTGAATTCCATCGCCCTCGGTGCCTTGAACAACGCACAGCTTGCCAGTCTGAGCAGTACCTGGTTGAACCAGATCAACACGCCGGCCGCGCAGGGCTTTACCAGTAATCAGATTGCTGCCTTGGGGACCGAAGTGTCGTGGTTCCAGGCTGCCGGAATTTACAATCTGCAGGACAGCGTCCTGGGCACGTTTACACCAGCGCAAATCGCGAGCCTTACTGCCGGCGCAGCGGGTATCGGCTATTACACCAAGGTAAATGCCCTGGGCACCAATCTGAGCTTTCTGAGCTCGAATGGTCTGTCGCAATTCCCGGTCGGACAGGTGCCCAATATTTCAACTGCGACGCTCGCACTCATGGGAACCAACGCGGCGGGGTTCACCACCGCGCAGATTTCCTATGACGACGTGCTGGTCGACAGTCTGCCTACCGCAGGCATTGCCGCACTCCCTTCGGCAGACATTGCGGTTATCGGCACCACCTCACTGAAGGCACTGAGCAGCACGCAGCTTGCCGCCCTTGGCAGCAACGCCGCCGGGTTGGGTACCGCGGACATCGTCGCGCTGGGCACCCAGATCGGCGCCTTGTCGAGCACGGCGGTCGGCGCCCTCACGACCGATGCGGTGACACAACTGTCCACCGCCCAGATTGCTGCTCTTGGCACCGCCATCAGCGGGCTGGGCACCAATGCCGCGGCGATCGGGACGGCAAACTTTGTGGCACTGGGCACCAATATCGGCGGACTCAGTACCACCGCCATCGCCGCCCTGCCAACAGCGGATTTCGCCAGCATCACGACGACTGAGGCTGCGGCGCTTACCACGGCACAAGTCGCTGCCCTGAGCACCGGCACGGTGGCTGCGATGAGCGCGACCACCCTGGGTGCTCTGGGATCGGGCGCCGCTGGGCTGAGCACCGCTGAGATCCAGACCATCACCACTCTGCCAGGTGCCCTCAGCTCACTCGGACTCGGTAGCCTGTCAACCGCTAAAGTTCAAGCGCTCACCAACGGCGAGATGGCAACGCTGGGCACCAACGCCGCCGGCCTCGGTAGCGCCGATGTGGGTGCACTCACCACAGTCCAGCTATCAAACCTGGGCAGCACCGCGCTTGGCAGCCTGCCCACCGACGCCATCGCAGCGCTACCGACCAGCTATGTGGCAGCCATCGGCGGCATCAGCGGCGCTCTCACCGCTGCCCAGATCGTGGCGCTGGGTGACCATATCACGGCGCTCAGCTCCAATTCGATGTACAACCTGTCAACAGCCGGCGAAGGCGCGCTTACCAACGCTCAGATCGCACTCCTCTCGAGTGCACAGATCAATGGCATGTTTGTTGGTGTTTCGGGACTGACGAGCGCGCAGATTGCCGCATTCGGCACCAATGTGTCATTCATAAGCCCCGCCAAGAACGCGGTTCAACAACTCAGCTCAGACGCCATTGCGGCACTGAGCGCTGCCCAACTGCTATCCCTGAGCAGCGCATGGCTCAACAATATCGTATTTATCGGCGCTCCCGGCCTGAGCAGCGCACAAGTGGCCACACTCGGCACCGAAGTGGCCTGGCTTAGTCCAAGCGCAATATCGGCGCTAACGACATCGGTCTATGCGAACCTGAGCAGCGCACAAATCGCCAGCTTGGGCACCAATGCCGCCGGATTGAACTACGTCACTGAAATTGCAACACTTGGCACCAAGCTGAGCTATCTGAGTTCACTCGGTCTGGCTAATCTGCCGTCCTATGAGCTGTCCAATGTGTCGAGTACAACGTTGGGCCTCCTTGGCACCAATGCGGCTGGCTTCACCACCGACGCTATCGTTGCGCTGACGACTCAACTGGGTAGTTTGTCGAGCAATGCGTTTGCCGCCCTGCCCTCGTCCGATGTCGCGGCGATGAGCACCACGCAGGTCGCCGCGCTCACCACAACGCAGATTGCGGCGCTGGGCAGTAATGCTGCCGGGTTCGGTACGGCCGATATTGTCGCACTCGGTACAAAAGCCGGAGCCCTGTCGAGCACGGCAGTCGGTGCGCTCACAACCGACGCAGTGACGCAGCTGTCGACCGCCCAGATTGCTGCTCTCGGCACCGCCGTCTATGGCCTGGGCACCAATGCCGCCGCGATCGGGACGGCAAACTTTGTCGCGCTGGGCACCAATATCGGCGGACTCAGCACCGCCGCCATTGCCGCCCTGCCGACCGCGGATTTTGCCGGCATCACCACCGCTGAGACCGCCGTGCTCACAACAGCGGAGGTGGGTGCCCTGAGTACCGGCACGGTGGCTGCCATGAGTTCGACCACCCTGGGCGCCCTCGGCACGGGCACCGGCGGATTGAGCACCGCTGAGATCCAGACCATTACCAGCCTGCCAGGGGCACTGAGCTCACTCGGGATAAACAGCCTGTCCACCGCCCAGGTGCAGGTGTTCACGACCGGCGAAATGGCGTCACTTGGCAGCAATGCCGCCGGCTTCACCCCCAGCCAAATCCAGGCGCTGAGCAGCACCCAACTGGTGGCGCTCTCAGCCGCGGCAGTGGGCGCGCTTCCCACTGCCGCAGCGGCGGTGCTGCCAACCAGCGTCCTCGCGGCGATGCCGACCGCCAGCGCCGCAGCGCTGACCGGCAGCCAGATTACCGCGCTGGGCAGCAATCTATTGCTACTGAACGGTAACGATTTTTCCTCGCTCACCGCGGCGGCCGGATCGGGCATGACTACCGATCAGCTCGCGGCAATGACCACCAATCAGATTAACCAGCTCTACGCTGCACTGGCGAGCTTTGGCAGCGCACAGATCGCCGCGTTGGGCACCAACGTGTCGGCGTTTGGCTACTATTCCACTCGCAACCTGACTTCGGACGCCATCCGGGCGCTTAGTGACGCGCAACTCGGAAGCGTCGGCACCGCATGGCTGAGTCAACTGGGCACATCCACCTCGGGATTCACAGTAGGCCAGATTGCCACACTGGGCACCGGTGTGTCGTGGCTCCTCAGTGGGTTTGACAGCCTGGTGACCAGCGTCCTCGCCAGCCTGACCCCGTCGCAATTGGCGAGCCTGACTACTGCTGCACAGGGTTTTGACAACCCCACCACGATAAATGCGGTGGGCACCAACTTCAGCTATCTGACTTCGACCGGCCTGTCGTATGTGTCCCAATGGACAATCAAATACCTTTCGACCACGACGCTTGCGCTCATGGGGACCAACGCGGCCGGGTTCACCACCGCACAAATTTCCAATACCGACACGATTGTCGACAGCCTCTCCACCACAGCCATCGCCGCACTGCCCTCGGCTGACATTGCTGTCATTGGCACCGCCTCGTTGAAGGCGTTGAGTAGCACCCAGCTCGCCGCCCTTGGCAGCAATGCCGCCGGCTTGGGCACGGCCGATATCGTGGCGCTCGGCACCCAGGTCGGTGCCTTGTCCAGCACCGCAGTTGGTGCACTTACGACCGACGCAATAACGCAACTGTCGACCGCCCAGATTGCCGCCCTCGGCACCGCCGTCGCTGGCCTGGGCACCAATGCCGCGGCGATCGGGACCGCAAACTTTGTGGCGCTGGGCACCAATATCGGAGGACTCGGTACCGGCGCCATCACCGCTCTGCCCACCACCGATTTCGCCAGCATTACCACCGCCGAGGCCGCCGTCCTCACGACAGCGCAAATGGTTGCGCTGAGTACCGGCACGGTGGCCGCCATGAGTTCAACCACCCTGGGTGCCCTCGGTACCGGCGCTGGCGGATTGAGCACCGCCGAGATCCAGACAATCACCACACTGCCCGGCGCCCTCGGCTCACTCGGGATAAACAGTCTCTCGACCACTCAGGTGCGGGCTTTCACCACGGCTGAATTGGCATCCCTCGGCAGCAATGCGGCCGGCTTCACCACCAGCCACATCCAGGCGCTGAGCAGCACGCAGCTGCTGGCACTTACGTCGACGGCAGTGGGCGCCTTTACCACCGACGCGGTGGCCTTGCTGCCAACCACTTTCCTCGCAGCGATGACGGGCTACGTTTCCCCCGGTCTGGGCAGCGCCCAAATCGCCGCCCTCGGCAGCAAAATTTCAACCATGAGCAACTGGGCAGTTGGCAACATCAGCTCGTCCGGGGGGGCAGGACTGACCACCGCTCAACTGGTCGCAATGTCCACGGGTCAAGTGGGTGCTCTCTATAACGCGGTTCAAGGCCTTGGCACCGCGCAGGTCGCCGCCCTTGGGACCGAAGTGACACTGTTTGCGCCGGCGGCGTCCTTCCTGTCGAGCGATGGCATCGCGTCCTTTAGCACCACACAGGCCGCAGCGCTAACCAGTGCATGGCTGGGCGCCCTCGGTCCAAACGCCGTGGGCTTTACGCCCAGTCAGATAGTCGCACTCGGCACCAATGCGTCAACGATAAGCGGTTATGGTTTCTCCAACCTTCAGACCAGCGCAATTGCCGCTTTGACGCCCGCACAAATCGGGAGCTTCGGCACGCTCGCGACCTACATCAACTCCCCAGCCATTCTGGCTGCATTGGGCACCAACTTCAGTTTTCTTACCTCGTTTGCGCTGTCGCAAATCCCCATCTTTGAGATGGCGTACCTCACCACGTCGACGCTCGCGCTCATGGGGACCAATGCCGCCGGGTTCACGACCGGGCAGATCTCCGTGCTCGGTACTCTGGCCGAGTCGCTGTCCACCACTGCCGTCGCGGCATTGCCGTCGGCGGAGATTCAAACCTTGAGCACCACCACGGTGGCGGGCCTCAGTACTGCGCAGGTTTTCGCCCTGGCCAGCAATGCAGTTGGCCTGGGCACCGCCGATATCGTCGCTTTGGGCACCAACGCCGGGGCCTTGTCGAGCACGGCAGTTGGTGCGCTGGCGACCGCTGCCGTGGCGCAACTCTCAACCACCCAGATCGTCGCCCTCGGCACTGCGATTCAAGGGGTAGGTACCAATGCAATCGGGCTCGGGTCGGCGAGCCTGACGGCCCTTGGCACCAACATCGGAGGTTTCAGTACAGCCGCCATCGCCGCGCTGCCCAGCGCCGACTTTGCCACCATCACCTCAGCACAGGTCGCGGCGCTGACCTCGGCCGAAGTGGCCGCCATGACGACCGCGCAGTTCGCGGCCATAGGCAGCGGCGCAGCCGGATTCACCGCAGCCAATGTGTTGGGCATCAGCTCATCAGATCTCAGCCAGCTCTATCCGGCGATCGGATCGTTCACGCCCAGTGCAATCAGCGCGATCCCGGTAGCGGCCGCCGTGTATTTTCATGGCATGGACTTGTTTACCACGGCCCAACTCACCGCAATGACCACGGCGCAACTGGCTGCGGTCATTATCCAGGAATACAACTGGGTCGGCCCATCGTTCTACGCGTTGTCGCCGGCACAGGTCGCGGCCATGAGTGCGAGCCTGTTGCCCATGGTGGGTCGTAACACCTCCTTACCCAACTGGAGCACGGCTCAGATTGTGGCGCTCGGCACCCACATCAGCTTTCTTGAAAGCTATGGCATCGCCAGCATTGCCTCAGCGCCAGCGACTAACATTCCAGTGCTCACCACTGCGCAGCTGGCGTCGCTTGGCACCACTGCGGCTGGCTTCTATTTCTCGGCCGACATTGCCGCCCTCGATACCAACATCAGCGCGCTCGGATCAACCGCCATCGCCTCGATTCCGACGGCGTTCATCAATCTGATTTCAACCGCTCAGGCAGCGGCCTTTGGCGCCGGCGCTGCCGGCTTCACCGTTGGCGAAATCGCAGCGTTCAGTTCGTCGCAATTGGCAAGCTTCAGCTCTACAGCCATTGCCGCATTGAGCAGCACCCAGCAGATTGCCCTCGGCACCCTGGGTCTGTCATCGCTTACCAGCTCGTCGATCGCGGGTTTGAAGACCGCGGCCATCGCCGGCATGAGCACCACACTGATCGCAAGCATCGGGTCGGCGGCAGCCGGCTTGTCGACGGCGCAGACCGGGGCCTTCAACAATGCCGATGCGGCCGCGCTGGGATCACTGGCGCTGGGTGTTCTGCCCACCGCCGACATTGCAAACTTTACCACCGGCGAACTGGCTGCGCTTGGCACAAACGCTATCGGCCTCACCAGCGCTCAAGTGGCGGCGCTCAGCAGCACGCAGCAGTTGGCGCTGGGCACCCTCGCCATTGCGTCCTTGACCAGCAGCGCAGTGTCGGGCCTCGCCCCCGCAACCATGGGCGGCATGACCACTGCGCAAGTCGCCGCAATCGGTTCGGGGAGTGCCGGGTTCACGGCAGCCCAGGCGCTCGCATTGACTACCGCAGATTATGTGGCCCTGGGGTCACTCGCCCTGGCCAGCCTGTCTACTGCTGCCGCTGCGGCCATGACCAGCGACGATCTGGCCGCCATCCAAAGCGGGTTGATCGCGAATCTGCCAGGTGCCGACCTGGTGGCCTTGGGCACCACTGCGAGCTCATTCACCACCGGGCAGTTCAGCAATCTCACCAGTGCCCAGGTGTCCGCGCTCACCACCACCCAGTTTCAGAATCTCACCAATGGCGAGCTCGCCGCGCTCACCACTGGCGAACTGGGCCTCAGTGCGGGCGATATGCTCGCGCTCAGCACGGCGCAGGTGGCCGTACTGCCCCTGGCCTGGCTGACCACCGCGGCGGCGGCGGCACTGACCACCGATCAGGTTCAGGTGCTCTCGCTGGGGGCGCTGCCCAGCATGCCCAGCAGCGACGTGGCGCAGTTGAATGCGGCTGATGTGGGGGTGATGAGTCAGGCGCAATTCACTGCGATGGGCAGCAATGCAGGTGGGCTGTCGGCTGCGGCCATTGCCGCCTTGAGCACCGATCAGTTCAATGCCATCGCCAGTGCTGCGTTCAGCCTGTTTGGCAGTGCCACGCTGGCGGCATTGACCGCTGGCGAGGTAGGCGTACTCAATACCAGCGACATATCGCTGCTGGGCACCAACAGCGCGGGGCTCACCGGCGCATCCGTGGCGGCATTTTCCAGTGCGGAAGTCGCCGTACTCACCTCAGCCGCGCTGGGCGCGCTCACCACCGCAGCGATCGCGGCCTTGAACACCGACGGCCTGCATGCGCTTGCGCCCGCGACGATTAACGCTTTGGGTACCAACGCCGCGGGTCTGACGGCAGCTGACATCCTCGCCTTTACGCCCAGTCAGATTTCAGCGCTCACCACAGCGGCAATGCATGCGCTGACAACCGACGCAATCATCGCCATTCCGACAGTAGACATCGGTTCGATTTCAACGACACAGCTGGCGGCCATGACCCACACCCAGGATCTCGCCTGGACGACCGCGCAGAAGGCAGCGATGTCCGCGGGTCAGCTCGCGGTCCTGCATTAAGACCCTTCCCCACCCTTATCAGTCCCCTCGCCAACCGGCTTGGCGGTGACCCTACCCTGACCCTCGCGCGATTCTTACAACACCCCTGCCAGCCGCGTGCCGAAAGCGGCACCCTGGAATGCGATTTATTTTGCACTTAAGCCGTGATTAAAGACCCTCAAAGGCCTCAAGTTCTCATCCATAATTCCGTTCATCAGAGCACCTGCTTCGACTGGCGCTGATAGGACGCGCGCCCCTGCGAAGCTGGCATCGCACACGTAACCATTCGGGACGGACACGGTGGCACAGGACACGCAGGTAGCCAATGATCAGCAGGTGTCCGCACTGCTCGCGCAGGCGCGGCAACTGGAGCTTGATGCCCGCCCCGGTGAGGCCATCGCCTTCTATCGCGAATGGCTGCTGCGCAATCCCAATGGACCGGGCGCGTTCCTGATCTGGTATGAATTCGGTCGCCTGCTGCAGATCACCCGCGCCTTCGTGCAGGCCGAAAACGCCTTTCGCGCGGCACTCGAGCAGCGTCCTGACCTGATCCAGGCCATGATTGCCCTCGGGGTCGCCCTCGAGTCGCAAGGCCGCATTGACGACGCCATCACCACCTGGCGCGCAGCACTGCAGCCCGACGCGTTGCGTGTTGACCTGTTCAACAATATCGGGCGCCTGCTCGACGCCAATTTCCGCTTTGAACCGGCCGAAGAGGCGCTGCTGCAAAGCCTGCGCACCCGCGGCGAACAGCCCGAGGTGATCGCCACCTTGCTGCAATTGCGCCAGCGCATGTGCCGCTGGCCGGTGCTCTCGGCAGACCTTGGCGTGCCGCTCACGCAACAGGAAGCGTGCATCGGCCCCCTTACTGCACTTGCCATGATTGATGATCCGGCACGGACACTGGCCGCGGCGCGCCAGTTTCTGCGCCTCAAATCGTTCGATCAGGCCTATCCGGCACTGCGCGAGCAATATGCGTTTTACGCAGAGCGACCGCGACTGCGCATCGGCTTCCTGTCGGCTGACTTCCGCTTGCACGCCACCAGCATTTTCTTCGCGCCGCTGATCGAAGGTCTGGACAAGTCGCAGTTCGAAACCTACGCGTTCGATCTCACCACCGTCAATGACCCCTTTGGCACCATGCGCGAGCGTCTGCTGCGTGCGGTGGATCATGTGGTGCCGCTGCAAACGCTGACTGACGATGCCGCCGCACGCGCGATACAGGCCACCGAGATCGATGTGCTGATTGACATGTCAGGCCTCACCTCTGGCGCGCGACCGGCCATCGTCGCGCAGCGCCCCGCGCCGTTGCAGATTGCGTGGCTGGGTTTTCTCGGGAGCTGTGGGATTCCCACCGTTGACTACATCATGACCGCCCCGGGCCTGTTCCCTGAAGAGCACCACGAGGGTTATTCCGAGCGCCCGTTATACCTGCCATCGGTGTACCTCACCGTGGACGCCAATGCGCCTGCCATCGCCGCAGCGAAACGCAGCGATTACCACCTGCCCGAACAGGCCATGGTGTATTGCGCGCTGATGAATTCCTACAAGATCAATCCGGGGATTTTCAATCGCTGGATGGACATTCTCAAGGGCGTCCCGGGCAGCGTCCTGTGGCTGGTAGAAGAAAACCCCACCGCACGGCGCAATCTGGAATCGCATGCAGCGAGCGCCGGCATCGACCCCTCGCGCCTGGTGTTCACCCAACGCATTCACCCCTCGCTCTATCGCGCCTGCCTGCGTCTGGCCGACTTGTTCCTCGACACATCGCCCTATGGCAATGGCGCCACCGCGCATGACGCAGTGCATGCCGATCTGCCGATACTCACCCGTCCTGGCAACACCATGATGTCGCGCCTGTCGGCGCATTTCATGCATTGGGTCGGTCTGGATGATTTTGTTGTCGACTCGTGGGACCGCTATACCGCCTACGCGATCGAACTCGGTCATGATCGCAGCCGCATCGATCACTATCGCACCGTCATGCGCGACGCGCGTGCTGGTAATCCTTTATTTGATTCCACCCGATTCGCCCGTGACTTTGGCGACACGGTACTCGCCGCGGTCGCGAACCATCGTCAGACTCAAACTGCCAAGACGGATGCCGAAGATCGTTCGGAAGGCCATTCAATGACCCGGGCCGACGTTCGTTTGGAAGGCCATTCAGTGGCCGTTGCCAAGGTCGATTCTGAGACTGAGCCCGGAATTGAATCCGATTCCGATGCCGGGAACGAAGGGGGGCAGGTCGTGCGCGCCCCCATGCGGTTCCAACCACGCACCGGGAGGGCGAGCTCATGACGTTCATTCATTCGCAACAAACGGGAATTGCGGCACGTTCCACAACTGCCAGGAGGGGGGCGACCGCGATCCTGTGCTCAGCAGCGTTCCTGCTCTCCTCGGCCGCTCTCGCGCAAGCGCCTGCCGAATCACAGACAGCCCCCTCCGACGCCGTGCGCGCCATGCGCGAAGCACTACCCGGCCTGGGGTCGTGTGTGCCGATGAGCGCGATCAGCGCCGCGGCACAAAATTCAACGACCAGTCTGGATCAGTTGATGCGCGTGTCCGCCCAGGTGCATCCCTCGATCAGTGGACGCCAGGCCGATCAGACCTCCGCACGCGAGACCGCCGAGTCTGCCCGCTGGGGCTACTGGCCATCGCCCAGCCTGCTCACCGAGCGCGTCGGTGCCGGATCCAATGACCCCAATTATCCCGGCGACAAATCGATTACCGTGCTCGGTCTGCGCCAAACGCTGTGGGCCGGCGGCCGCCTGGACGCCACCGCTGCGCGTGCCCGCGCCTTGACCGAGGTGAGTGATTACGCGCTGGGCGAGCAACGTGAAGCCATCGCCGTTCGCACGGCAATCGCCTTCGGTGACTGGTGGCGCTACCAGCATCAGATCATGGCCACCGACAAATCGATTGCCGCCCACCGTGCACTGCTGGAACAGGTCGATCGCCGCATCGCCAACGGCGCCGCACCGGATGTCGATCGCAAGCTCACGCTGAGCCGCGAGCGGCAATTGGTCAATGATCGCGCACGGCTGGTGTCACTGCGCGATGGCGCACTGCGCAGTCTGCAGCAACTGGTCAATCTGCCGCTGAGCGACGCCGAACTGGACCGCGCACCCGTCAATGCGCTGTGCCTGGCGAGCCCCGAAGAGCTTGCTCATCAATTGATTGAGCGTAATCCACGGCTGGCGCGTCTGCGTGCCAATCTGACTGCCCTGGAGGCCGCCGTCGATATCCGCCGCGCCTCGCGCTGGCCCGAAATTTACGCGCGACTCGAGCGCCAGTGGGGCAATTATGCCCAGGCCGACGCGCCCCCCAGTAATCGCGCCTTTATCGGCGTCACCTACCAGCCCGGTGCCGGACTATCGCTTGAATCCGACATTCGCTCCCTCGTCGCGCAACGCGAAGCCTCGGGCCATGACATGGCGAGCGCCCGGCTTGATCTGCTGGAAGAATTCAATAACGACTGGCTGAGCTACAACTCGATTCGCGAGCGGCACGCAGCGATCCTTGATGCGCTGGAAGACACCCACGCGATCGCCGGGTCGTATGAGCGCCAATACCAGGCCGGACGCAAGTCCTGGCTCGATGTGATGAATCTGGTGCGAGAACAACTGCAGTTGGAATTGCAGCAGGTTGACCTTGAGGCCAATCTGATCAGCCTGTCCAGAAAACTTGCCGTGGTCGCTGCCGGGCTGTCGAACTGGGGTCGATAGTGATCCACGGCGATCTGAAACAAGTGTTACTGCGCCTCGCGGCGATGCAAGGCACGCGGCTTGATCCGATCGAGCTCACTGCGGTCATCGAGCAAAGCGAGCGCGACAGGGAATCAGCCCTGAAACTGCTGCGCCGCGTGCTGCACGCACTGCAGTTGCCGGCACCGCGCCCGGTGCGCCGGCTCGATCCGTCCATGGTTCCGGTCATCGCGCACGGCAATGACGAAGGCTGGTGCATTGTTCGCGGCATGGATGGCAGCGGGCGCTGGCTGCTCAATCGCATCGATGCGCAGACAGGTCAATGGGTCGAGGAGTACCGCCGCTCGATCGAAGGCATGCAGGTATTGCGCACCCGGCTGGCTGCGCCTGTCACGTTCGGTTCGAGCCGCGTGTTCCAGTCGATCCGCGCCGAGTTCACGCGCAATCGCACCCGCATGAGCGAGATCGTGCTCGCCACCATCATGATCAATCTGCTGGTGATGGGCTCTTCGTTCTACAGCATGCAGGTGTATGACCGGGTGATTCCCAATCAGGCATTCAATACGCTGATTGTGCTCACCGTCGGGGTGCTGCTCGCCAACCTGTTTGAACTGCTCATCAAGATGTCACGCACGCATCTGCTCGATGCGATCTCGACCGAAGTCGATCGCACCATGGTGCGGCGGGTTTTCCTGCGCGTGCTGGGCGTTCGGCTGGATCAGTTCCCGGGCAGTGTCGGCAGCCTTGCCGGCGAGCTGCGCGGTTATGAATCGGTACGCAGTTTCCTGTCCGCCTCGACATTGTTCCTGCTGGTCGATCTGCCCTTTGCTGCCGTATTCATCCTGATGATGGGCATGATCGCCGGGGTCAATATGGCCGTCATCCCCACCCTCGCCCTGCTGGTCTCGCTGCTGATGAGCCTGTCGCATCATCGCTCGATGGAGCGCATGGCCAACAGCGCAACCGCGGCGGGCAATCGCAAGACCGGGCTGCTGGTGGAGGCGATCGAGGGTGCTGAGGCCATCAAATCAAGCAATGGCAGCTGGCAGATGCTGGCGCGCTGGATCAACACCAATGATGAGGCACGCACGTTTGAACTGCGCATGCGCCGCACCTCGGAGAACACGCATTTCTATCTGGGCTTTGCACACCAGCTTGCCTATGTGGCGCAGATCGGGGTGGGTGCCTGGGAAGTCGCAGTAGGCAACTACAGCATGGGAGCGTTGATTGCCTGCAGCATTCTGTCCGGACGCGCGCTCGGCCCGGTCTCGATGATGCCCTCGGTGATGTCATCGGCGGCGCAGGCGCGCGCCTCGTTACGCGGCCTGGAGCGCCTGTGGTCACTTGAGCGCGACCAGCCTGACGGGACGCGCCCCATCGTGCCCGAGACCATCGCGGGGCATTTCGAAGTCGAAGGTCTCAATATGGGCTATTCCGGCATGCCACTTGCCCTCTCCATTCCCAGCCTGAAAATCGCCGCTGGTGAGAAAGTCGGTGTGGTCGGTCCGGTCGGCTCCGGTAAGACCAGTCTGCTGCGTGCGCTGTCGGGCATGTATAAGCCGCACAGCGGCAGGGTGTTGCTCGATGGACTCGATATCACTCAAATTTCCAGGCCCGTCATCTCCGAACACATGGCGTGGCTGCAGCAGGACGCGCGGTTGCTCTCAGGCACGTTACGCGAGAACCTTGTGCTCGGCATCACCGATCCGGGCGATAGCGTCATCCTCGATGCCGCCCGGCGCACCGGGCTTATCAATCTGATTAGCGCGCATCCGCGAGGTCTGTCCCTTGTCATCGCGGAGGGCGGCACCGGGTTGTCAGGCGGACAGAAGCAACTGGTGTCACTCACGCGGATACTGCTGCGCAGAGCGCATATCTGGCTGCTCGACGAACCCACCTCATCGATGGACCGCGCACTCGAGTCCCATTGCCTGCAGACCCTGCGCACGGTGATGACAGATAGCCATACCCTGGTGCTGGTCACCCATAAGCCCGAACTGCTCGCCCTGGTGAACCGGGTGATCGTGGTCGTCAATCACCACGTGGTCCTCGACGGTGAGAAGAATGCGGTGCTCGACGCACTGAGTCGCGCACAGTCCGGGGCGAGCGCGCCGGCGAGCCAAATTCAACACGAGGCCGCCAATGGCTAGGGATCTGATTGTCATCGAAGCGGCCACGCTCGAGGACATCGAGCAGACCTGGACTGCGGATGATCAGGAGGGCGCCGGTCGCTCGCGCCTGATGATCTATGTTCTGCTCGCCATGCTGGCCGCGTTTGCCGCCTGGGCAAGCCTGTTTGAAATCGACCAAAGCATCCGCGTCGAAGGTCAGGTGATTGCTTCGCAGCGCATTCAGCAGATCCAGGCCACCCAGACCGGCATCGTGAAAAAACTCTGGGTCGGCGAAGGCGACCGGGTGAAGGCCGGTGACATGCTGATGTCGATCGAACGTGATCGCCAGCAGGCCGCCTCGATCGAGGCGCAAAGTCATCTGGCCTCATTGCGCCTGTCGATCAACCGCCTGCAGGCTGAAGTATCGGGCAGCCCCCTCGCGCTTGATCCTGCGCTCGCCGCTGCCAATCCGACCCTTGCGGCGGCGCAGCGCGAGCTCTATGAGCGCCGTCGCGAGGGTCTGGCCGAAGAGCTGCGTTCGATCGGCGATCAACTGCGTCTGGCCGATGAAGAATACAAAATGAACGCCAATCTGTTCAAGACCGGCGACATCAGCCGCGCCGATCTGCTGCGCATGGAGCGCCAGGTCCTCGATCTGCGGGGCCAGATCGTCAACCGGCGCAATCGCTTCACCCAGGAAGCGCAAGCAGAGCTTGCCCGGCTGGAGGCCGAACGCGCCTCGCAGTCCCAGGTGCAGGCCGAACGCGATGTCACGCTCGCGCATAGTGACCTGCGCTCGCCAGTCAATGGTCTGGTCAACACCGTGCGCGCCTACACCGTGGGCGCGGTGGTGCGCGAAGGCGAAGAAGTGATGCAGATTCTGCCCACCGATGGCGAGTTGGTGATTGAGTCGAAGTTGCGTCCGGCCGATGTGGCCAATGTGCGCCCGGGCATGACAGCGAGCATCAAATTGGACGCCTTTGATTACACCATTTACGGCACGCTGCTTGGCACCGTGCGTGAAATCAGCCCGGATGCGATCACCGTGCAGACGCCGCGCGGCGAGCAGACGTTTTTCAGAGTGCGGGTAGGTATCAATGCCGAGCAAATCAATGTGCGCGCGCAAAAGATTCTGCTGCGCCCGGGTCTTGAAGCCACGATAGACATCCGATCGGGCCGGCGCACGATCATGCACTACCTGACCAAGCCGATTAACCGGGTATTCGATGAATCTCTGAACGAGAAATAGGCGGCCATCGAATCATGAACGAAATCAACAATCGCACCGCCTTATGGCAAGGTTATGTCGCCGCGGTGGCGAGCCTTGCCCAGGCCATGTTGTTTTTGCTCGCCATTCTCACAGTGGCCATGAATCAGATCGCCACGCAGATCAGCTTCGATGTGTCCGGTCGGGTTACCAGCAATGGCGGCGAAGCGAGTACTGGAGCGCACGACCCGATCGCCGGGGCGGGTCAGCAACAGACCGCCCGTTCCGACGCGCAAAAACTCAACGAGCGCGCGCTCGCAGGGCAAAGTGCAGCGGCTGAGTCGGGCAATCGCGCGACGGGCAGAAGCGCCCCACTGCCAGCGCGCTACGAAGGGCAATCCAATACCGCTGTAGCGGCATACGGGCAGTCAAATAACGGCGTGGTGGCGTCCGGGCAATCAAGTAACAGTATGGCGGCATACGGGCAGTCGAGAAATGGCGTGGCGGGATACGGACCGTCAAATAATGGCGGAGCGGCGTACGGACCTTCGAGTAACGGCGTGGCGGCGTACGGACAGATGAATACTGGCGTAGCGGCATACGGGCCCTCGAGTAACGGCGTGGCGACATCCGGGGTATCGAATCGCAATGCGCCGGATTACGGCCGAACAGGTAGCGGCGCAGCGCCGAATGGCCGCGCCAATAGCGGCACGACAGCGAAAGGCCGCTTTCAGATCCTGTTTTCTGCCGATCGGCAAACCATTCCGGCCGAGATGCAAGCGCAATTGATTGAACGCCTGCGCGAAAACGATACGCCGCAGGGGCGCTGGCATCTATGGGCGCGCGTACCGATCGATGACAGCGCTCTGAAGCGAGCCGCTTACCTGCGCTTGCTCGCGGTGCGCAGCGTGCTGCTGGCAGCCGGCGTTGCCCCCGGTGACATGGATATCCAGATGCTCGATGGCGAGGCGAGCGACAGCCCCGGTGCTGACATGGCTGTCCACATCGATCACCTGTCAGCCCCGCTCGCCGCGAATGCGCCTGATGCCGGTGCGATCGCCGCAGGCCGGGTTGAATCTGTCGATGCACTGCGGAGCGCACCATGAGCATGGAACTGGACGACGAGGCCTTTGCCGCCAGCGCCGAGGAGGACGAGGCCACCTACTGGCCGGGCTACGTCGATGCGCTGACCAATATCGTCTTGAACCTGCTGTTCATGGTGGGCGTGTTTGCAGTGGGTGTATTCGCATTGAGCATCGAAGCGCAATTGCAAAAGCGTCAGACGCAGGCCGAGCAGGCTGGACGCGGCGACCGCGATGCCGATCCAGAGGCCGGCGCGGGCAATGTCCTCAGGGCTGCGCTGCCCGCGCGCGGCGGGTACGCGGCGCCGGCAATACCCAGGCTTGCGGCAGCCCCCTTGGGCGGCGCACCGACGGCGGCGCAATTATCCGCGAGCGAACGCGGATTGGGCGACAACGCTGGTGGCGTCCGACAGGGGCCGGCTACTAACCAGGCGCGCGACTATGTCGCGGCAGCAGGGGCAGGATCGGGATTCGGTTCAGGTTCAGGTTCAGGTTCAGGTTCAGGATCAGGTTCAAGTTCAGGTTCAGGTTCAGGTTCAGGTTCAGGTTCAGGTTCAGGTTCGATTGCGGGATCAGGATCAGGATCAGGATTCGGTTCTGGTTCTGGTTCTGGTTCTGGTTCGGGAACTGGTTCGGGAACTGGGTCGGGAACTGGGTCGGGACCCGGATCAGGAGCAGGATCGGGGATGGACCGCGGCGAGCCACTCACTTTGCTGCGCATCAGTGGCACGGAGAGCACCAGTGAACGCAAGGTAACCAGCGTGCGGGTGAACTTTTTTGAAAACGCGGCTGATGCCGCCCTGCACCTGCAGTTCCCCGGCACTCGATTTTTGCTCGAAGACGACGAGATCAGTCAAATCAAGGCCTGGGTGCAACGGCGTCACGCGGCTGGGGCGAATGCATGGCGCTTACATACGACCATTGACGAGTCTGATCCGCAGGACAAACGCGGCGGCTATCTGCGACTGATGTCGACCCGCTCGGTGCTGCTCGCCGCGGGGATAGAGCCCAACACCATCACAACCCAGCTTATTCGCAGTTCGCAACGCCTGTCGACTGCCGACAGGCAAGTCAATATCGTACCCGATCAACGCTCACAGTGAGGTCACTGCCATGAACGCGCGCCTTCGCATTTCTCCCAAAACCATGTCCCGAATCGGTCGATGGTTTACCGTCACCGGATACTGGCTGCGCGGCGCTGCACCCATGGCCGCTGCGGTGTTCGCGGCGCTGTTTCTCTTTCAGGACGCGATATTCGATTCGATACTGTCGACGCCGAATCCAGCGCTGGTGTACATGATTTTCTGTGTGCTCGCCGTGGGTGCCATTTTTACCCTTGGGGTGCTCGGCTCCTTCATCCGCATCGAATCCATCGCGTTGCGCTGGCATGCCGAATCGGACAATGCGGGCTTCCGCGCGAAAGTGATGAACAACGTGCATGTCGGCCTGCTGCGGCCGATCCTTGCCTTGTTGACAGGCGAGCGTGCCCTGACCGGACGCATGCGCCAGGTGGCCATCGAGAACGAGCTGAAGGTCATCGAAAAGCGTCTGTCGGATCGACTCAATCTGCCCAACTGGATCGCGGGCGCGCTGGTCGGTCTGGGCCTGGTCGGGACATTTGTGGGCCTCTTGGGCACCCTGGAAGACCTTGGCAAGTTGTTTGCATCACTGGGCACTTCGGGGGCACCAGGCACCGATGCCGGAGTGATGTTCGGTGACATGGTGCGCAGGCTGCAAGCGCCGATGCGCGGGATGGGTACCGCGTTCGTTGCCTCACTCTACGGTCTGCTCGGCTCCCTGCTGCTCGGCCTCATGGTGCTCTCGGTACGCAAGACCGGTTCGCTCGTGATCGACCGCCTGCGCTGGTTGGTGCGCGAAGAAAGCTTCGGCAACGAGGGGGAGGTGCAATCGGCTGAACCAGCGCCACGTCTCGGCCAGCCCTCTGGCATGAGCCCCGATCACTGGGCCGATATGATCGAGGCCATGCGCTCACAGCACGCTGCCGTGGTGATCCAGACCGGCACGATGAATGAGGAGATCAGCCGCATCGGTCAGATGCTGCAAACCCAGCAACAGGCCATCAGCGCGGAATCGAGCGCGGTGCACGATGAAGTCACCCGATTGGGTGAGATGCTGCAGTTCCAGCAGGAAGCGGTCGCAGCGGACTCGGCTTCGGCGCGCAAAGAGGTGGCACGCATCAGCGAAATGATGCGCGCAATGACCCTAGCCATGCACGAGCGCACGCAGGTCGATCTGCAGATTCAAAGCCTGATGGACAGCGGCGTACATTGGGCCGACTCGTGGTCGCAGATCAATGAGCAGCTGATTTCGATCCGCGCGGCCGATGAGCTTGCCGCACGCAAGGCGGCGCAACTGCAATCCGAGCAACTCGATGCGCTCAACCGCCTGGCCGGTGTGCTCACCCACATTGAAGCCGGTGTTGCCTCACAATCGGCGCGCCTGGGTCGTTATATTGATGAACGCGACCAGACGCATGAAATGGAGCTGCGCACCGCGATCACCATCTCGCGCGAAATGCAGGATTCTCTGCAGGCCTGCCGCTACGAATTTGAGCATGCAACCAGCAAATTGCGCTCGGTGCTGGCGGCCCAGCGCGACGTTGACCGGCGCACGAGCCCGATTCCGGGGGCGTTGGAGGCCAGTCGTGCCACAACCGAGGAAAACAATTGAGTCGGACACGACTGGTGTAAATCGAATCACGACTTGATTAAAGTGCACCGCAACTTGATTACCGTGCGAGCTGGCTTGAGAATGGCGCGACGCGAATTGGTTACGGAGCAAAGCAATTGAGTACAACGCAGTCTGCCAGCCCCGACAGTGGGCGGCGCATTGTCGCAGCGGGCATTGATACGCACTATCACGATGTCGGTAGCGGTCGCCCGTTGCTGATGATTCACGGTTCCGGGCCCGGGGTGAGCGCGTGGGCGAACTGGCGCTTCAATATTCCGGTGCTCGCGCAGAACGCTCGCGTCATTGCACCGGACATGGTGGGCTTTGGCTACACCGAACGCCCGGCACAGATTCGCTACGACATGCCCACATGGGTGCGCCACGCAGTGGGTGTGCTCGATGCGCTTGAACTCGAGCAGGTCGATCTGCTCGGCAATTCGTTTGGCGGCGCGCTTGCGCTGCGTCTGGCCATCGAGCACCCCGGGCGGGTGCGCAAGCTGATGCTGATGGGTGCCTGCGCGCTTGAGTTTCCGCTGACTGCCGGGCTCGATGCCACCTGGGGCTATACGCCATCGATCGAAAACATGCGCGGACTGCTGGATATTTTTGCGTGGGACCGTGCCCTGGTAAGTGATGATCTGGCGCGCCTGCGCTATGAGGCGAGCATACAGCCCGGTTTTCAGGAATCTTATTCGTCGATGTTCCCGGCACCGCGGCAGCGCTGGATCGAGGCAATGGCGAGCCCCGAGAGCGCCGTGCGGCAGGTGCCGCATGACACACTGATCATTCACGGTCGCGATGACAAGGTAATTCCGCTGCAGGTATCGATCAACTTGTCGCAGTGGATCTCGCGGTCCCAGTTGCATGTATTCGGCCGCTGCGGACACTGGACGCAGATCGAACATCTGGCGGCGTTTAATCGGCTGGTCGGCGATTTTTTGGCGGCCTCATGACCTGGCGCCCGGCGCTGCTACCATAGCAGCGATAAGAGCAACGTCGCTTCGGGGAGACACCATGCGTTCAATTCGTCAGTTCCTGCTGCCTGGCGCCCTTGTCATGGGCTGCGTCATCGGGGTCGGCAGCGCTCCGCCATCTGATGCACAAGATAAGCCGGCAGCAAAAGTGCCTGCCACTGTCACGGCAATAGCGGCAGCAGCCAATGAAATCGCGGGGGTCGTCACTGGTCCGACCGGACCGGAAGCCGGCGTATGGGTGATCGCCGAGACGCGCGACCTGCAAACCCGCTATGCGCGCATCGTGGTCACCGATGATCAGGGACGCTATCGCGTACCGGACCTGCCGGCGGCGCAGTACAGCGTGTGGGTTCGCGGCTATGGATTGGTCGATTCGACGAAAGTGCCGGCCCGTCGCGGCAGCACGCTCAATCTGAATGCCGTACCGGCACCCGATGAGACGGCTGCCGCCCAGTATTACCCGGCGATTTCCTGGTACTCGATGATGAAAATCCCCGAGCTGAGTGAATTCAATGGCGCGGGCGCCATTCCCAAAGGCATCACGCGGGAGGAATGGCTGACCGAGCTGAAAAATCGCGCCTGTGTCGGCTGCCATCAACTGGGCGGACTCGCTACCCGCACGATTCCACCAGCGTTCCTGCAGGGCAACACCCATGAACAGGCCTGGATGCGCCGCGTGCTGGCGGGACAGGCCGCGCCGCTGATGATCGGCCCGCTTGGTGACAAGCTGGGTGGAGCGCCCTTCAAGTACCTCGCCGACTGGACCGAACGGGTCGCTAAAGGCGAGTTGCCCGCCGCGCGCCCGCCGCGCCCGCAGGGCCTCGAGCGCAACCTGGTGGTCACCACCTGGGATTGGGGCGATGACAAACACTATTTGCATGATCTGATCGCCTCGGACAAGCGCAATCCGACGGTGAATGCCGGTGGAACGCTGTTCGGATCGCCCGAGTACGCCACCGACATGTTGCCAATGCTCGACCCGAAGAAGAACACGGTGACCTACTATCGTGCACCGGTACGCGATAGCAACACACCGGAAGCACTCGGCCCTGGCCACGCAGCGATTGCACGACCGATGATGCCCTCGGCCTACTGGGGCGATGAGCAGATCTGGGACACCCGGGCAAACAATCACAACAGCATGTTCGGTGGCGATGGCCGGTTGTGGCTGTCGGCGACCACGCGCGCACCGGGCAATCCCGATTTCTGCAAGAAGGGCTCTGATCACCCCTCGGCGCGGCTGTTCCCGCTCGACACTTCGGTTCGGCATGTCACCACGCTCGATCCAAAGACAATGAAGTACCAATTTGTCGACACCTGCTTTGCCACCCACCATCTGCAATTCGGCTTTGACGCGGATAACACCTTGTGGACGAGCGGTGGTGGCCCGGTGCTCGGGTGGGTCAATTCGCGCCTGTTTCTTGAAACGGGTGACTCAGCGCGCGCGCAAGGCTGGACCGCGTTTGTGCTCGATACCAACGGCAATGGCCGGCGTGATGAGTATGTGGAACCGAATGCGCCGCTTGATCCGTCCAAGGACAAGCGCGTCAATGGCGGGTTCTACGCGGTCATGCCCAGCCCGGTCGATGGTTCGATCTGGGGCACCGTGGGCGTCTTCGGTGGCACGGCGGCGGTCATGCGTGTTGTGCCGGGCAGCAATCCGCCGGCCACTGCACTGTCAGAAATCTACAATGTGCCCAAACCCTATTTCGGTATCCGCGGCGGCGACATCGACAGCCAGGGCGTTGTGTGGGTGTCGCTCGGCAGCGGCCATCTGGGCAGCTTTGATCGGCGCAAGTGCAAAGGGCCGCTCAATGGTCCGACTGCAACTGGCGATCATTGCGCGGAAGGCTGGTCGGTGTATCAATACCCCGGCCCGGGCTTCGCGGGCATAGGCGAGAACAGTGCCGAGTCGAGCTACTACACCTGGGTCGATCAGCACAACACGCTCGGTCTGGGCAAGGACGTGCCGATGTCCACCGGTAACTTGAACGATGGCCTCATCGCCATGAAGGACGGCAAGATGATTGTTCTGCGTGTGCCCTACCCACTGGGTTTTTATGCCAAAGGGTTTGACGGTCGCATCGACGATCCAAAGGCCGGCTGGAAAGGGCGCGGACTGTGGACGGCAAGCGGAGATCGCACCCCCTGGCATAAGGAAGGGGGTCAGGGCACGACACCGATGGCGGTACACATCCAGTTGCGACCCGATCCCCTGGCCCACTGACCAGTACGCCGGGCGCGTCGTTCAGGCGAGCGCCGCGCGTACCCGCTCCGGCGTGAGCGGGTACTGATGCATGCGCACACCGGTGGCATCAAAAAACGCATTCGCGATGGCCGCGCCCACAGCAGGGATGCCTTCTTCACCGGCACCGATCGAAGGCTGATCCGTGCGTTGCACCACGATTGCACTTACTTTCGGATGGTCACCAAAGCGCAGAACCGGATAGCTGACCCAGTCCAGACTGGTCACAGACTGTTCGTTGAAATGCACTTCCTCAAACAGCATGCGGCTGGTCGCCTGCTGCGCCATTCCCGATATCTGACTCTCGACAACCGCGGGATTGATCGCGAGACCGCAATCCATTGCGGCATGGATATGCAACACCCTGATCTGACCGCTGCTCCGATCGACCTCGATTTCAGCCACCGCGGCGGCCAGGGCTGCGCGGTGCGTGCCCAAAGCCACGCCACGCCCGGTCAGCTTTTGTGCTGAGGCAGGCGGAGCTTGCCTTGACCCACTGCGCGGCTGCCAGGTGGCCGACTGCACCACGGCGTTGAGCACTCCCATCCAGCGCGGGTTCTTGATGTTACGGCGACGCAGTTCCACCGGGTCGATGGCAAGCGCATGCGCAACGTCATCCAGGGTTTGCTCGGCGGCAAACGAGTACGACAAGTCCATCGGCGAGCGCAGATTGGCCCCTTTCAAATAACCGGTCAGACCAGACACGGCATGGTTTACCAATCGCCAGTTGGTAATGTCGTACATGCCGCCCAGGTCGAACTTATTGACAAACAGGGACCCCGCACCCGTGCTGAATTCAGTCGCCGGCTTGCCGTTCGCCATTTGCTCGGCGGTCTCCTCGATCATCCAGCCGTGATGCCAGCCGTGATACTCGAACGCGGTGATGCGACCGCTCGTGTCGGCACCAATTGCGACCTCACCGACGTGCGCCGGGCCGTAGTTGTCCCAACCCAGCTCATCCCAGCGCATGAATTGAACGCGTGCCGGTGCGCCAATCTCCTGCGCCACGATAGCTGCGGCCAGCGCGGCATCATCAGCGCAGCTATGCCCAAAGCAGCCCGAGCCTTCAACGTAGCGCACCTGCACAGCCGTGGCAGGCAGGGATAGCACGCTGGCAGCCCGCGTGCGCAGCGCGAACACGTCCTGAGTGGAACAGACGATGAGCGCCGCCTGTGCACTGACCTCGGCCACCGCGCATCCCGGGGCAAACGGTCCATGCGCCTGATAAGGCCCATGGAACCGGCCCTGGCGTCGCACCGCCGCGCTGGCAAGCCCCTGAGTGGCATCGCCCTCATTGACCAGGGTCGAATCCTTGGTCGGAGCCGCGCGCAGCCGATCGTACAATTGCGCATCGCCACCTGGCAAAGGCGTTTGATCCCATTGCACCTTGAGTGCCTGCGCCGCGCGCACTGCATCCCACTGGCGTGGCGCGACCACAGCCAGAAAATCGCCTCGGCGCACCAGGCGCACACCGGGAATCCCGGCGACGGATTGTTCGTCGACGGCGCGAATCCGCGGCGTGCTGCCATAGGCGTCCTGGCCGCGCGGCCGCACCACACGGGCATGCAACATGCCGTTCATGTGCACATGCTGGACGTACTCATACTGACCACTTACCTTGGCCGGCAGATCACGTCGGGGTACTGATTGCCCGACGATGCGGTACTCACTGACAGGCTTGAGCGGCGCCGTTCCACTGACCGCCAGCTCGAAGGGCCGATCGCCCAGCAGTGACCCATAACTCACCGATGCAGCATCGGCTTTGCCCGCAATCGATACCTTGCCTGCCGTGACCCGCAAGGATTCGACGGGCGCACCCAGGCTCACACTGGCCCGACGCAGCAATTCCCGACGCGCCTCGGCAGCAGCCGCTCGCAAGGGCGGCCCCGCGTTCTGAATCGATGAACTTGAGACGGTCGGTCCCTGATTTTGCGAACGGGCCGAACTGACCTGTGCGGCAACCACCTGTGACAAGCTCATCTCGAGCTCTTCGGCCACCAGCTGCAACAAGGTCGTGCTGTTGCCCTGCCCCAGTTCAACCTTGCCCAGATAAACCGTCGCGGTGTTATCACTGTGAATCGCCAGCCAGCCATCGAGCTGCTTGGGATCGGCGAGTGCGCCGGTCGCCTGCGCATGTGCCTTGCGTGTCAGCAACTGAGCGGGCAGCGCCACGGCGACCACCAGAGCCCCCCCGGCCTTGAGCCATTGACGCCGAGACAGCAAGGGCACTGCTGATGTCATGACCTCGCTTGCGCCGTCAAGTCCGGCTGCCTCCAGGGGCGCACTCAAGCGCGTGCGCGAGCCTTCACCGTTGACCTTTTGCGTTTTTCTCATGAGCGCACCTGTGCCATCAGGCTGGCTGCCTTTTGCACCGCTTTCAGAACGCGCGGGTAGGTGCCACAGCGGCACAGGTGGCCGTTGAGGGCCTGACGAATCTGCGCCTCCGACGGTTGCGGGCTGTCACCCAGCAGTTCGGCTGCCTTGATCGCGATGCCGTTATAGCAGTAGCCGCACTGCGGCGCCTGTTCATCGAGAAACGCCTGCTGCACGGGATGCATTTCAGGCACCTTTGAGAGACCTTTCTGCGCCGCGAAGTAGGCGGGCAGACCCTCGAGCGTCGTGATGGCGCGGTTGCCGACGGTGGCAAGCGGCGTGACGCACGACCGGACCTCGCGCCCATCGATCAGCACCGAACACGACCCACACTGGGCCAGACCGCAGCCAAAGCGCGGTCCGCGCAATCCCAGCTCATCGGCAAGCACATAGAGCAGGGGCGTTTGCGGATCGGCGTCGCTGTCGCGCAGCGCACCATTCACCTTGATTTTCATTCGGTCTCCTCGCGTGCGACGTGTGTTCGAATCACCGTGGCGGGATGCCGATTTCGCGGAAAAAATCCTGCAGTGCAATCCACGAACGCTTGTCTGACAAAGCGTTGTAGGCGGCACCGCGAGAATTGTCATTGCCAGCCGATGGGTCAGTGAATGAGTGCACGGTGTTGCCATACGAGACCACCTGCCAGTCAACCTTGGCCGCACGCATCTCATCAACGAAGGCATTGATTTCGCTCGGTGGCACGTTCGGATCATCGCCACCGTGCAGCAGCAGCACCTTGCCCTTGATGTTCTTTGCATCGGCTGGTGTCGGACTGCTTACCGGACCGCCATGAAAGCTCACGATACCCAGCGCATCGGCTCCACTGCGGGCCAGTTCAAGCACCGTCGTCCCACCGAAGCAAAAGCCGATCGCTGCAAGGCGGCTCGTGTCGGTCATCGGGTTGGCGCGCAACTGATCCCAGCCGGCCAGCACCCGGGCGCGCAACAGCGGGCGATTGCCAGTGTATTTGCGCATCTCCTCGGCACTGGCCTTCGGCGGCGTCGGCCGCACGCCCTTGCCGTAAATGTCGGGAGAAAAGGCGACGTAGCCCATGGCAGCCACTTGCTCGGTGCGACGACGGATAAAGTCGCCGATGCCCGTCCAGGTCTGCACCACAAGCACTCCCGGACGCTTGCCGCTGATCGCATCGTCCCAGGCGAGATAGCCCTCAAGCACCGTCCCATCCAGCTGGTACTCGACCGTTTGGCCACGCACCTCGGCCCGCGCGAGGCCGCTGGCAAAGCCGGCGACTGCTACCATGGCCAGCGCCACACCGTAGCGACGATAATCGAATGTCATTCTTGTCTCCTTGTTCATTGTTTGTGACTGCCACCACTGACTCGATGCGGCTGGGCGCGGTGTGCCTGCGCCCGATCCTGATGCGTCCGGCTGTGCGATATCCAAGGTCGCCATGCTAGCCGATGTTGCGAAGTCGCAGGGGTCGCTGCCCCGGTTACGGCAGGATTTGCGGCTACTGCCCGGACCGGTACAGAGCGATGGCTCACCGAGCTGGCGGATTCACGACCCGGTGCGCAATCGCTTTTTTGAAATCGGCTGGCTCGAATTCGAGCTGCTGGCACGCTGGGCCGAGGTGAGTACACTCGATCAGCTGGCGCAGCGCGTGAGCAGTGAAACCACGCTGCAACCCAGCGCAGACGAACTGCGCGAACTGGTCGAATTCCTGCAACGCAATCAACTGTTCATTGTCGAGGACGCCGCCCTGCGGCGCGGCCTCCATCTGCGCTGGATGGCTGGCCTGCGTCCGTGGCACCAGACGTTACTCCATCACTATTTGTTTTTCCGTATTCCGCTGGTGCGTCCGGACCGGTTTCTGGCAGCCACGCTGCCCTGGGCGCGGGCGCTGGTGAGCCGCTGGGCGCTCGCCGCACTGGCGATCATCGCCCTGCTCGATCTGATTCTGGTCACCCGCCAATGGGATAGCTTCGAGCGCACTTTTCTGTACTTCTTCAACTTCGAAGGGTTGATTTACTACGCTGTCGCGGTGACGTTTTCAAAGCTCATCCATGAGCTCGCGCATGCCTGGACGGCACGTCACTACGGCTTGCGGGTGCCGGTGATGGGAGTGGCCTTCCTCGTCATGTGGCCGATGCTCTACACCGATACCGGCGAGACCTGGAAGCTCACTGACTCACGCCAGCGATTCCGGGTGGCCGCGGCGGGGATTGCAGCGGAGCTCGCCCTCGCGCTTGTCGCCGCACTGTGCTGGAGCCTTGCCCCGGAGGGGCCGCTACGCAGTGTGTTTTTTCTGCTGGCCACCACGACCTGGGTACTTACCCTGGCGATCAACCTCAGCCCCTTCATGCGCTTTGACGGGTATTACCTGCTCTCCGATGCGCTGAATATTCCCAATCTGCACGAACGCAGTGGCCAACTGGCGCGCCGCTGGATCCGCATGCGGCTGTTCGGGCTGGATGAACCTGATCCGGCGGGCGGCTTCAGTGCACGCGCCGAAGCCGCGCTGATCGCCTTTGCGCTGGCCACCTGGCTCTATCGCCTGGTGTTGTTTCTCGGCATTGCGCTGCTGGTCTATCACTTTTTCTTCAAGCTGCTTGGCATCGCACTGATGGCGGTGGAAATTCTGTGGTTCATTGTCCACCCCATTGCCCTTGAGGTGGCATACCTGTGGCAGCGCCGCAGGGCCATCCGGCTGCGCGCTGCCCCGGTGCTTGCCACAGTCGCGATTGCACTCGGCTTGTTGTGGCTGCTGCCGCATTCGACTCAAGTGAGCGCACCCGCCTTGTGGCGCGTTGCGTCAGAGCAGGGCGTATTTTCGCCGACGCCTGCTCACCTGGCGGTGCTTGCGGTACACGCAGGCACGCCTGTCAAAAAGGGCGATCTGATCGCCCGGCTCGACTCCCCCGAGCTGCAATCACGGCGCGAACGCGCGCAAGTACGTATTCGTAGCTTGCGCACCGAGCTATCGCTGCGCACCACCTCGGTCGAACGACTGGAACACGCCGGCATCGTGACTCAGCAGCTGGCCGAGAGCCTGGCCGAACTGGAATCCACTGAGGCGGAAATCTCACAGTTGACGCTGAATGCGGAATTCGACGGTGTGGTGCGCGACATTCCCGCCGACATGATCGTTGGCCGCTGGGTCAACTCCCGTCAACTGATCGCACGGGTGATTGGCGAGGACGGTGGCGTGATCGAGGCCTATGTGAGCGAGGATCTGGTGGGCGAGTTGGCCGCAGGCCAAGCCGTGCGCTTCTATCCGCGTGTCGCCGGGCGCGAGGTGTTGCATGGCACCACCCGATCGATAGACCGCGCGGCCAGCACCCAGTTACCACGCCTGTTGCTTGCCTCCACCTATGGCGGCGATATTGCAGTGAGCAATGAACGATCGCGTGAATTGCGCGCCCACGATGCCGTGTACAGGGTTCTGATCGACCCCGAACCCGGGTCCGCGCCGCCGCCGCAGGTATTGCGCGGTCACGTCCGGGTCGAGAGCGGTTTGCTGGCGACAGCCGGACGGTTCTTCAGCCGCATGGCCGCCCTGATTGTGCGCGAAAGCGGATTCTAGCCCCCCTCCGCTGCGCCGGTCAGTCGGGCACCGGACTATTGCGCTGCGCCGGTCGATTGGGGGTCGTCATTCTGCGCGGCGCTGCACCCGTTGACGGGCTGTCGCACCCGTGCGGTGCGGCGATCGAGTAAGATTCGCCGAGTGTGAGATTTTGCACAGGCGGCGGCCATGTCTGGCAAGGCCCGCGCCGCAAACACAGCAGGACCGTATTGCCATTAGCACCCAAAGGATTGCGCACAATGCCACGCGTCAGGAAACGCACCCGACTTCTGGCTTTGGAACCCCGCATGATGTTCGACGGCGCGCTGGTTGCCGGCACAGCCGCAACTGTCAGCCATGTCGCTGCAATCGCCGCACCGGATCACGTGGTTGATGCGAGCGTGGCCGCCGATGCGCACCCTGCGGCCACGGAAAAGTCGAGCGTCACCCCGGCGGCAACCAGCGCGCTTAGCTCTGCTGCACAGAAAACCCTGGTGTTCATCGACGAGTCGGTTCCCAATTATCAGACCGTAGCAGCCAACGTCGCCCCGGGTGCCAGCGTCATCCTGATCGCGCCGGACACTGATGGCATTGCCCTCATTACCCAGACACTTGCGGCCGAAGCCGGCGATGTCGCCTCGATCCAGATCGTGTCGCATGCAACTCCCGGGCAATTGCTGCTCGGCAATCGCACCGTCGATCTGGCCGCGCTAAGCGGCAGCCTGTCAGCCCAGGTCGGCAGTTGGCGCAGCGCACTCGCCCCCGGCGCCGACATTCTGGTGCTCGGCTGCGACCTGGCGCAAGGCACCGGCGGGCAAGCCTTCGTCAATACGCTGGCCCGGTTGACCGGCGCGGCGGTGGGCGCATCCAGCAACGCGACTGGTCCGGGCGGACTGGGCGGCGATTGGAACCTTGAATACAGTACCGGGACACTGAACACCGGCATTGCGTTGACCGCGGCCGCCGAAGCCGCCGTCACCGGCGATCTGACCGCGGCACCGACCGCCACGCTGGCCGCAGCCAGCGCCAATGTGCTGATCGGATCGAGCTTCACCTTTGAGGTGGACTTCAGCAACCCCGGGCCCAGCATCGGTTATGGCCCCTACGTTGATTTGTTTCTGCCAACGACCGGCAAGGATGGCTCCGATGGCATCACGTTCTCATCGGCCAGCTATCTGAGTACGCCGCTCGCGGCCACAGTGCTCACCTTTGATTCGCATGGCAACGCCACCCACCCCTTCTACAAGGACACCAACGGTAACGCGGTGGTGATCCATGCCGCAACCTACGGCGGGCGGGCGGGCGATGAGTTGGCAGTGATTGAGCTTCCGTTTGGTGGATTCAGCCCGAGCCAGCCGACGGTGCCGATTACGGTCACTGCGACGATCAGCAACCTTGCGCCCATTGCCCCTGGCGGCGACCTGTTGATCAAGGCCAGTGCCGGATTCCGATTTGGCCTGACACCGGGGGCCGATTACGCAACCGATCCGAGCATCATCAGCGCTGTGACGGGACAGGAGCAGATCAATCCGCAACTGTACATTGTCAATACGACGTTCAACCGGCCGCAGGGTGAGACCGCGACCGGCCCGGATTTTCCGGATGCGTTCACCACTACAGTGACCATCGCTCCCGGGCAGACCCTGTCCAATCTGGTGGTAACGCAGAACCTGCCCAACGCCATTGATTTTCTGAGTGCGAGCGGCACGAGCGGCCATGCCACGTCATTGCCGATCGTGGGAACGCCATCGAACGCCGAGACGCTGACCTGGAATTTTGGCAACGCTTCTGGGACGGTGTCTTTCACCACGAATTTTTATGTGCCGCAATTTGACGCCAATGCCGCGCCCGTCCTTGATCCGGTCACCGGAGCCCCGGTAATCATGGGCGTCGGTACGACCAGCAGCGCGGACTGGACGCCGCTCAACCCGTTGGAGCCAACCCAGACCATTACCGAATCGAATCCGACAGCGGCGAGCTTTCAGGCCAAGTCGATGACCACCTACAAAACAGTCACCGATTTGTCCGGCGGCACCTATCAGCCCGGTGACACGGTGCAGTACAGCATGACCACGGCAGTGTCGGACTATTTTTCGCTGGGAACCCTGGCGATCAACGACACCATGAGCGATGGTCTGGCGTTCAATTCGGGCAGTGCCACCATCAGCTTCACTGGCCATAACAACGCTGCGCTGGGTAGCGCGGCGATGGGCGCCGGGGACCTCAATGTCGTCGTCAACCCTGATGGCACCAGCACCCTGGTGTTCGACCTGTCGGCTGCACAGAGTCTGCTGCCCGGCTCAGGCAGTGCGTTCGGCAGTGCACCCGGCGACCCGGTCAAGGCGGTGATCAGCTATACCGCAAACCTTCTCACGTCCTACCGCAATCCGTCGGCACCTTCCACCCTGAACACCGTTGGGGTGAAGGAAACCGATCCGCTCAGCAACTACGAACTGGCCAGCGGCGTGCTGTCGGGTTCTAGCGTGGTGACCGACTCCAGCACTGCGAATTTCAACGTAGGAAGGGGGGCGTTCACTCTGACGATCGACGCAGTCGACGCCAGGGCTGCGACCCCATCGACACCGGTCACACCCGGCGCTGCGGTGACCTACGAGATGACCTACACGTTTCAGGCCAATAGCTTCAACAGCCTGATCCTTACCTCCTTCCTGCCCCTGCCGATCTTCACCTCCAGTTATGGCTGGACGGCCGATGCCAGCGGCAATCCAACGCCGGCGATCGGTGAGTACCAACTGGGGGTAACAACGAGTCCGGCGATCAGTGTGGCCGGTGTGACCGTTGATGCGGCCGCCAACAGCGTGTCGTTCAATTTTCAGAATCTGACCACCGCGGTCACGACCACCCAGAAAATTGACATCCTCTATACCGTGCAAGCGTCGGCAACAAAATATGCCAATGGCCTGCTGCTCACCAATCTGGGCGAGCAAAGTGCGGTTAATTCCAAAGCGACCAATTACGTGGCGCAAGCCCTGGTGCAGGTGACCCGCGTGGAACCGGTGCTGGCGATCGTCGAAGGGGTGGTGTCCACTGACAATGTGAATGCCGCGCTCACAACAGCCGCCGGCGGCGGTGTCACCTGGGCGGCTGCGGGCTCAGCCGGCAGTCCGTTTACGGGTACCGTCACCGATGCCGCGCTCACCGCCGCACCGATCAACGCCAACGCCAGTGGCATCGATGCCGGTGACACAGTGCGCTTTGCCATCACCGTGCAGAACACCGGCGGTTCGGGTGCCTTCAATGTGGGCATCAGCGATCAGCTGCCTGCCAGCTTTGTGCCTGCTGGCAGTCTGGTACCAGGTGCCAACATCCACTTCAATGTGGTCAACGGTGCAGGCACGCGGCTGGGCGTCACCGACAGCTCAGGCGTTGTCATCATGGATGCCAACGGCAATTATCAAAACGGCAACACTCAAGCGACCCTGCTCGCCGCACTGCAAAGCGTTGCCGGCATCCGGTTGTTGGACCCTGGTGCCACCACTGCGGCGCTGGCGGCGGCCGGCAGTGCCCCCGGCACCGATATTGCCGTCATTACGTTTGATCTGGTGGCAAGCGCCGCGACCCAACCCAAGGAAGTCGATACATCGACCGTCACCTTGCGCAACTACTCTGGGACCAGCAGCAGTCCCAACTACGCACCGAGCAGTCCGCTCCTGACTGACCTGGCAACCGTCACCGCGGCCGGCGCCACGGTAAGCAAGACGCTGGTCAGCACGGATCAGGCGTTTACCTCAGGGTCCAATGTGGCGATTGGCGAGGTGGCGACATATCAGGTCGTCATCACCATTCCGGAGGGGACATCGAGCAACGCTGGTGGGGTAATTTTCACCGATTCGCTGGCAAGCGGACTCGCGTTTGTTGGGATCAACAGCATCACCACCAGCGCCGCGCTCGGGACCGATGTGGCCGGGGGTTTTGCTGCGGTGGCCACTCCGACTTCGATTGGCAGCAACGGATCGTCCTTCACGCTTAACTTCGGCACGATCACCAACTCGGACCGTAATAATTCCGTCCCTGAAACGATCACCATTCAATACAGCGCGGTGGTGCTCAATACGCTCACCAATCGCGCCGGCACCCGCCTTGCCAACAACGCGGGATGGACCACGACGTACAACCGCGCGACGGGTTCGACCACGGTCACCATCCAGGAGGCGGCCCTGGGCATCAGCGTAACCCCGAGCGCATCCAGTGGACAGGCCTATGACACGATAACCTACACCGTGAGAGTCACGAACTCCGGTCAGACCGATGGGTTTGATATCAATGTCATTGACAGCCTGCCCACGGGTCTGACCAATATGGCCAATGTGACCGTCGCGACCACTGGGTCGGGCATTGGCGCGGTGACCGGCAGCACCGATGGCAGCACGCTTACCGGCACGATTGCAGATTTGCCCGTGGGTGGCATCGTGACCTACACGTTCACTGCCCAGCTGCTCCCCGGCGTCGGGTTCGGCCAGGTCATCACCGACACGGCCACCACTACCTGGACGTCGATGCCTGGCGCCTATGCTGCCCCTACCGCCTATCCCGCGAATACCGAGCGCACAGGTGCCGGCGGACCGGGTGCCAACAACGTGGTGCTGAACAACTATTCGCGCTCCGGCAGCGGTAACGTCACGGTCTTCACAGCCGCGCCGCAACTCACCGAAACGACCTCGGAAGCTGCCACGCCAGATGGCACGCCGCAGGGCCCGGGTTACATAACGGGCAATGTCGCCATCGGTGAAATCGTGCGCTACCGACTGTTGGTTGATATCCCGCAAAGCACGACCAATAATCTGTCGCTGCAGGATACGCTGCCCGCCGGCATGCAACTGCTCAACGACGGTACGGCGATGCTTGCCTTCGTATCGAGCACCGGGAATGCCATTACCTCGAGTGACCCAGGACTCGCCGGGGCGGGCCTGGCCGGCACGCAAAGCACAATCAATAGTCTGCACCCGAGCTTCCTCATCCCGGCATCGAACATTTCCGTCAGCGGCAGCAACACGACGGTCTCCACGATCACTCTCAATCTGGGTACGGTAGTCAATGGTGACAACAATCCGGCCAATGCCGAATTCGTGCTGGTTGAATTCAATGCCATCGTCAATAACGCGATCAGTGGCGCCTCGGCACTGAACAAAGCCGGCAATACGCTCGCCTCTTCCTTCAAGGTGCTGAGCAGCGCAACGGCCGTCGCCACCTCCAACACGGCGAGCGAGCTGGTGGTCGAACCGCTCATCAGCAACCTGGCCGAGCAGGTCACCGCGATCAATGGTTCAACGGTCACCTACAAGATCACCTTCAGTAACGCAGGCAACAGCGCCGCCAACAGCAGTACGGCCTTTGAGAGCGAACTCACCGATCCGATCACATCGAGCAATCTGAGCAACATCAGCAATGTGAATGTCGTTCTCGGTGGCGGTGCGGCCGGGGTCACCGACCTCAGCACAGCATCCAAGCTCGATGTCCTGATCGGGTCGATTCCCTACAATGGCACGGTCACGGTCACCTACACGGCCCAGGTGGCGAGCGTCAATCAGGTGGCCAGCGACACCGCCAGCCTGACCTGGACCAGCCTCTTGGGTAGCGGCACCGCGTTCGCCGGATCGACTCAGGGCGCCTCGGGCAGTGCCACCGGTGAGCGCACCGGTGGGGTCACACCGACCCTCGGAGCGGTGCCCAACACCTATTACCGTACCGTCTCAACGGTGCTGGGCGTCGTACAGGGCACGGTCTGGAACGACATCATGGCCAATCTGGCCCCGATCAATGTCAGCGGTGCACCGCTCGCCGGCCAGCCGCTACTGGCTGGTGTGCCGCTCGATCTCACCGGCACTCTGGGCGGCGCACCGCTCAGCCTGATGACCACGACGGACAGCCATGGCAATTACAGTTTTGGCATTCTCCCGGCCGGCACCTATACGATCAAAGTCGATCCGGCCTGGACCGGTCTGGTCGCCAACGGCGGGGTCTACAGTGGGGTCTCACCGAGCAGCAATTCCACGGTATTGACCGTATCGAGTGCCTCGACCAGCACAGTCAATTTTGGTGAGCGTTCGCTCAACAATGCGCCGAGCCTGAGTGGGCTGAGCAACGGCGCCACGTATTCGGTGGGCAGCGTTCCCGCAGTAATTGATTCCAATGTGCTGATCAATGACCCCGATCTGAGTGGCGCGGTGATCAACAACAACTACGGTGGCACGGTATTCACGCTGGCCCGTCAGGGCGGCGCCAACGCGAGCGATGTATTCACCGCCAGCGGCCTGCTGGGCGCGCTCACCCAGGGTGCCGCGCTGACCTACAACGGTATCGCCGTGGGCACGGTGACCACCAACTCTGGCGGCACCTTGGGCCTGACCTTCGCCAATGCCGTCCCGCAGGCCACGGTCAGTGCGGTGGTGCAAGCGATTGCCTTCCAGACCAGTAGCAGCAATCCACCCACCTCGATCACCCTCGGCTATACCTTCAATGATGGCAATCCGGCCAATCCAAATGGTCGTCAGGGCACAGGCGGCGCACTCAGTGCCACCGGCACAGTGACGCTCAACCGGGTCAATGTCGCGCCGGTTATCAGCGGCATGCCGCTGACACCGGATAGCTTTACCGAAGGTGGCACCCCCACGGTGCTGGCACCGGCGGGCACCGTGCAGGATCTGGACCTTGCCGGCATCAACAACTGGAATGGCGCCACGCTCACCCTGGCGCGTCATGGCGCGGCCAATGCTGAGGATGTGTTCAGTCTCACCGGCACTGCCAGCTTCAGTGGCGGCACGATCGTGGTTGGCGGCACAACGATTGCCACGTTCACCCAGACCGGGGGCGTGCTCGCGATCCAGTTCAACGGTAATGCCACCAGCGCGCTGGTCAATACCCTGATGAAGGATATCGCCTACAGCAACAGCAACGCGAACCCGCCAGCCTCGGCACAGATCGACTATGTGCTCAATGATGGCAACGCGGGCAACGCGGTGGTACCCGGACCGCAGGGACTGGGCGGCCCGCTGAGTGCCAACGCCAATGTGCAGATCACCATCCATCCGGTGGATAACCCACCCTCCAATACCTTGCCCGCGAGCACCGCCTTGCTCGATACGCAGAGCTATCCGTTCACCGGTCCAAACACGGTGTCGATCGCCGACGTCGATGCCAACCTGGGCACCGTGAGCAGCACACTCACCGTCATGCATGGCACCTTGAGTGCGACGGTGACGGCCGGTGCCAGCTTAAGTGGCGGAGGCACCGGAACGCTGGTGATCAGCGGCACGGTGGCGCAGGTCAATGCGACCCTGGCGAGCCTCGTCTACACCCCGCAATTCAATTTCACGGGTACGCCGGTGATAAGCGACACGCTCACCATCGCCACTAACGACAATGGCAATACCGGTCAGATGCCCGCCAGCCTGCCGGCTGGCTCGGTGTTTGGTAATGGCGGGACTTCCATCGTCACGACCAACGCCTCGCCGATTACCCTGACCCACCACAACACCGCCCCCTCGGTCACCGACCTGGGCGATGGCATCAAAGTCGTACCAGGCGCGGCACCGGTCGATCTGGCCCCCAATGCGCTCGCTCATGATCACGAAATGGATGCCTTTGCCAGTGGTGCCGGTGACTATACGGGGGCCACGCTGACCCTGTCCCGCGCCGGTGGTGCGGTAGCAAGCGACCTCTTTGGCGTTGACCCGAACAGCACGGTCTCGCTCGCTGGTGGCACCATCAGTGTCGCTGGTGTGGCGATCGGCACCGTAGTTCAGTCAGGTGGCGTAGCCCAGTTTGCGTTCAATGCCAGCGCCACCAGCGCACGGGTCGACAGCTTCCTCGCCGCGATCACCTATCAGAATTCTGGTGCCACTTCGACTGGCTCGATTTCGATTCTCTACCTCATCAATGATGGCAATACCGGACTGCAGGGCGCCGGGGGCGCGCTCACCGGGTCTGGCACCGTGAAGGTGACCTTCGGCGCTCCGGTCATTCCGATCCCCCCTCCGGTGCCCCCAGGTGGCGCAGCCACACACCCGCCCTATTACTCCATCGGATTCGCTGACTTTCAGCTATCGAATCAGTTGAAGACCATTACCTGGGATGGATCCACCAGCGGTGGCAGCAGCATTCCGCCGCGGCTTGAGTCGACCCGATTTGGCTGGCCAGCTGACAGTGAACAGGCGGGCGGTGTCATCCAGGATCTGCTGCTCGGCGAACAGATCGAACCGCAGACCTTTGCCATTGGCCGCGAATTTGTCTTCATGATTCCACGCAATGCATTTTTGCGAACCAACCCGCGTGCCATCGTGAATCTGATCGCCATGCGCGTCGATGGTGAACCCCTGCCGGGGTGGCTCTCGTTTGACGACATATCAGGCGTATTCTCCGGAACGCCACCGCGTAATGCGGCGGCGCTCGATATCCTGGTGATCGCGCGCGACGACCAGGGCCATGAACAACAACAGACGTTCCGCTTGAATTTCACGCCGGCAGATCGCGCGCAGCAGGGCGACGCGCGGATTGAGGCCCGCCTTGCGCGATCCCACGATACGCAAGCCCCGATGCGCGTACATCCTGCGGCAGCAACGGTGCGCACCGCAGCCCCGACCTTTGCGCAGCAGCTACGTGCCGCGCGTGCCCATTCCTTGTAGCGAGAACATGATGTCAAACACCACTTCTCATCTTTGCCGCGGGCTCGGCGCCGCCCTCCTCTCCTTGCTGCTGTTCGGCTGCACGGTTACACCGACGCCGCTGCCTGAATCGGATCATGTCGATGGCTCCAAGCAGGACCGCGCAACACTTGCAATAGCCAGTGAGGCATTGAGCGGGCCCGTTACGCTGTCGGAAGCCACCGCACGTGCGGTGCGCTACAACATGGACTACCGCCAGCGTTTGATGGAGGAATCGGCAGCGACCGGGCAGCTCAACCTCGCCAAGTGGGACATGCTGCCCAAGCTCACCCTGTCGGCCGGCTATAGCGCACGCGACAATGATGCGTTCAGTTATGGCATTCAACCCGATGGTACGCAAACGCTCAATCCCACCACCGCGGTCGAGCGGCGCCACTGGACCGATAGCGCGGTGTTCTCCTGGAATATTCTGGATTTCGGCCTGTCCTACTACCATGCCAAATCACTGGCCGATCAAACCCTGATCGCCACAGAGCGGCGCCGCCGTGCGATTCAGAACATCACCCAGGATGTCCGCTACGCCTGGTGGCGCGCCGAAAGCGCAGAACGCCTGCTGCCCGAGATCGACAAGTTCCTTGGCGAGGTGGATCTGACCATCGCACGGGCGCGGCTGATCGAGAATCGTCGCCTGCTGCCACCGATCCAGATCATCGGTTACCGGCGATCGTTGCTCGATCTGGCCCAGCAGATCACGTTGCGCCGGCAAGACCTGGCCGCGGCCAAAGTGGAACTGGCCTCGCTCATGAATCTGGGACCAGGCACGCAGTATCAGGTGGCGGTGCAGCCCATAGCGCGCAGCGTGCCCGATTTCGCGGCGAACGCCGATGCTCTGGAGAATCTTGCGCTCATCCATCGGCCCGAATTGCGTGAGGAACGTTATCGGACGCGCGTCACCGACATTGAACACACGCGGGCGCGCTGGGCCACCCTAGTGCCCGGTGCCGGCCTTGATTTTGGTTATTACCACGACACCAATAAATACTTTGTTAACAACTCGTGGGAACAGGCCGGACTGTCTGCTGCGTTTGATCTCGTCAAAGTGTTTTCGTTACCGGCGATCGACCGCTCGTTTGCGGCGCAAAAGGCAGTCGATGAAACCCGCCGGCTTGCCCTGTCCAGCGCGGTGCTCACGCAGACCCGCATTGCCACTGTGCGGTTTGTCCTGCTCAAGAACGAGTATGCCGTCTGGGATGAGGCCCTGCATGATGATGAACAGATCATCAAGTACCTGCAGGCAGCCAACGAGATCGGCCTGGAGACCGAACTCGAAATCGTGCGTGCGAAGGCGCGCAGATTGATCACGCGGATCAATCGCGACAATGTCTATGCCGGCCTGCAGGCCGCCATGGGTCGCATTCAATACTCCATTGGGGTGGACAACCTGCCGGTCGCCGCCGAGGCGGACACCACCAGTGCGCTCGCCAAAGAACTGTCGGCCCGCATCAGCGAATTCGAAGCAGCCAATTTCAAGGAACCGGTTGTGCTGGCAATGCGTGCGGTGCAACTCGTCGAGCCCAAGGGTCTGAGCGCAGAGGCTGCCAAAGCATTCACCACGGCGTTGCAGCGCTCGCTGGTGATGGCGCGAATTTCGGTCATTCAAACCGCCGAGCGCGCCGGTGAAGCCGCCGCGAGCATCGAAGCGCAGATTGACGCACAGCCCGGTGTCGACAATGCCCAGATGGTGCGCATGACCGTACGATTGCTCGACAAAACCGGCAGACCGCTTCTCACCGGTGAGCAAAAGAGCCTGCTGATCGAACCGATCGATGATCCGCAGTGGTCTGCCCTGGGTGAGGGTGCGGGCTATCGCGTGATCCCGACATTGCAACGCTATCTGGGCCAACCGGCAATCGTCCGCTAGGCCTCCGACTGACTTCGCTCATAGACTGACGCCCCTATCATGAACCTGATATCCCAATCCATGACCCCATCCCAGCGCAGCCTGTCTGACGTGCAAGTTCCGCTGCGACCACGACCGCTCGCACGCTCATGCGCTGCGCTTGCGCTGATCAGCGCCGTCAGCCTGCTGACCCTGCGAGCCGTTCAGGCCGACGAAGCCAGTTCAGCCATCATCGGCTCAGGCAATGAGGCCGTGCTGTCGGCACAGATGATGGGCCGCATCAAGCATCTGAATGCCACCCTGGGGGCGAGCTTTGCCGAGGGTGCGGTACTGGTCGAATTCGATTGTGCCGAGCGCGACGCCCAACTGAATGCGGCACAAGCCGATTATCTGGGTGCGCGGGAAACCCATCTGGCCAAACTGCGTCTGGAGGGACTCGGTGCGGCCAGCGAGCTTGAGGTGACCACTGCCGCCGCGGCCGCCTCGCGTGCCAAGGCGCAAGTCGCACTGATCAGCTCGCAAGTCGCCCACTGCAAAGTGCTGGCTCCGTTCGCGGGACGGGTCGCTAAATTGCGGGCAAAAGAGGCCGAGACCGTCAATGCAGGCCAGGCCTTGCTCGAAATCGTCAATCCAACTGACCTCAAAGCCACGATCAATGCGCCGGCGTCCTATCTGCGCTGGTTGCGCACGGGCTCGGTGGTCAATCTCAAATCTTCAGCAGGCCGATCCTATCCGGCGCATGTTGTTCGCGTGAATTCCCGCATCGACGGCGTAAGTCAGACGATTGAAGTGGAGGCGGCACTCAACAAATCAAGCGATCTGATGCCCGGTGCCGTACTCGAGGCGCGCTTTCCACAGGCACCAAAATAAGCCTGCATCCGCGTGAACGACGCCGCTGCGCAAGCGCAATCGCTAAGCGCCCTGCTTGCTTTTCAGCACACGCTGCAACACTGCAAATCGCGCCGTGAATTGCAGTTTGCAATCGTCAATGACTCGCACCGACTGCTGCAGCATGACCAGGCTCTGCTGATCGAGCCCGGCCTGCGCGGGTCGCAGCAGTTAAGCGCTGTATCGGGACTGGGTGAGATTGATCTCACCACGCCGTTTGCACAGTGGATCGGGCGCGTTGCGCGTTGGCTCGAGCAGCGCAACGAGGCGCAGGTTGTGCTTTCCCCGACGTCGCTGCCCGAGGATCTGGCTGCCGATGGCAGCGACTGGATGCCCGCCCACGCCCTTGCCTGTCGCCTCGCTGGGCCCGGGCACCAGCCCGGTGGCTGGTTGTGGCTGGGCCGCAGCACGCCCTGGCAGCCGAACGACCTTGCATTGGCCCAATGGCTCGCCGAAAACGCCGGCTTCGCGCTGTGGGGATGGCGATCCAGCCAGCCGCGGCTGCGCCACATCGTACGCGGCTTGAAGGCGCGCCCGACGCTCGCCCTCATCATCGGTGTCATCGTGCTGCTCGGCTTTGTACCGGTGCCACTCACGGTACTCGCGCCGGCCGAAGTCACTCCGGTACACCCTACGGCGATCACGGCACCGACCGATGGTGTGGTTGAACGGGTACTGGTGCAACCCAATCAGCTGATCAAGGCCGGCGAGGTTCTGGTTTCATTGGACAACACGGTGACCCGCAATCGCTTGCAGGTCGCGCGCAAGACCCTGGAGATTTCGCTCGCAGATCTGAAACGCGCGACGAGCAAGGCCTTTGCCGACGATCAGAGCAAGTCTGAAGTTCAAATGCTCGATGCGCGTGCGCACGAAAAGGCGGCCGAGGTCGATTATCTGGTCGAGCTGCTCGATCGCCTGAAAGTGAAATCGCCGATCAATGGTGTGGCTATCTTTGCCGATCCGCTTGATTGGCTTGGCAAGCCGGTGCAGACCGGCGAGCGCATCATGCTGGTGGCTGACCCCGAGGCGGTCGAACTCACCCTCTATGTCCCGGCCGACGATGCGATCGAACTGGACATCGACACCCCGGTGCGCATGTTTCTCAATGTCTCGCCGCTGGGCTCGATTGCAGCACGAGTGACCCAGACCAGCTACGAAGCCGTGCCCAATGGCGAGAACACACTCGCCTATGTTCTGAAAGCACGCATCGATGAGCACACCCTGCCGCGCCTTGGCCTCAAAGGCACTGCCAAGCTGTATTCACACAAGGTATCGCTCGCCTATTACCTGTTCCGCAAGCCACTGGCGTGGTTGCGGCGCGCGAGCGGCCTGTAGGGCTACGCTCGGACCGCCTGTCGGCACCGGCGGCTGATCATCAGCGAAGCGTGCCCCGTTGATGGTGCCGCAACGACACCATGTCATTCGGCGGGAAGGCCATGCGTGCGGGTCAGCCCAGTGGCACCGTCAGTGGATCGTAGTTGTACAGCCACTCAGCACGTTCCTTGGCGATGTTGCGCTGATGGAACGCCGCGCGCATCTCGTCGGCATCGACGATATGGTAAAGCCCGCCGTGTTCGGTGGATTCATTCACCACCCGCGCGGTGCGATCGACCCGGTTACGCTGATAGAGCGCAAGCGCATCGCGCACGTTGGCTGAGCCTTCCAGCGCGCGCGCGAGCACCGCACCGTCCTCGATGGCAATGCAGGCACCTTGCGCCAGAAACGGCAGGGTCGGATGCGCGGCGTCACCGAGCAAAGTGGTGCGGGCAGTGCTCCAGTTACGCACCGGGGCGCGGTTATTCAATGCCCACCGATAACACTGGTCGCGATCGACCGCATCGAGGATCGCCTGGATTTTCGGATGCCAGCCGGCATAGTCGGCCTTGAGCTCTTCCCACGGACGGCTCTGCGTCCATGACTCGTCTTCCCAGGCCTGCCGCTCAGGGCACCCGACAAAGTTGAAAATCTCACCACCGCGCAGCCAATAGAGCACGCAGTGGTTCTTCGGACCGCACCAGACCTGACCGACGATATCCATGATGTCAACGGGCAGGCGCTCGCGCGGCACAGTCAGCCGCCACGCGACATAGCCGGTGTAATTCACTGACGTCTCGCCAACGATCTGCGCACGGATGGCCGAGCGGATGCCATCGGCGCCGATCAGCAGGTCGCCTGACACGCTCGAGCCATCGGCCAGGTTCACACTGACCTGCTGGTCGGTCTCGGTAAACCCCGTCACGCGGGCGTTCAGCGTGATGCAGTTCGGATCGAGCGCCAGCACGCAGTCAACGAGCATGCTATGCAGGTCCGCGCGATGAATATGGTAATAAGGCGCTCCATGCGCCCGCTCATGTGCCGCAGCAAACGGTATCGCGTGCATCAGCTCGCCCGTGTCATAGCGGCGAAATTCATAACTTTGTGGCTTGACCGATACGCGCTCGAGCGCATCGCGTAATCCAAGCGAGTAGAGCACCTTGGCCGAATTGGCGCTCTGCTGTACCCCCGCACCGACTTCACCCAACCGCGCAGCCTGTTCAAAGATGCGCACCTTGTGGCCCCGCCGCAACAGGCTGGCGGCAGCCACCAACCCACCCAATCCCGCACCCGCAATCATGACATTCAGCTGTTTCATATCACTCGACGTCCTGTTCCTTCATCAACAACCGGGCCGCGGCCGTGCCCGACAACGCCAAAGCACCAACATGGTGCATGTGGCCTAACTTGGTGCCCCGCATCGTGCGTCCAACCTGTAAGTCCACTCTACATTACAGGGTTAATGACGCTGGCATGACTTCTGCTTCTGTGAACTACGTCACCAACACAACGTGAGGAAGTGCAATGAGAAGCTTAGCCGTTAAAACCACCTTCGCCATCCTGTCAGCATTGCCTGTCGCCAGTTTTGCTGACGACGCGCCGGCGGCGGCGGCGCCGGCAGCGGCACCCGAGGCATCACCGCATACATTGACTGGCAACGTAGGCATTTTCAGTCAATACATATTCCGCGGACTGACCCAGACCAATCATCAGCCAGCCCTTCAGGGTGGGTTTGACTACTCGCACAGCTCGGGATTTTATCTTGGAACCTGGGGCTCCAACGTGAGCTGGTTTGAACAGACCAATGTCAACACATCGGCAGCGCCGGTTTCACTGGCACAGCCAGGTGCCGCTGGTGGCAATTTCACGGCAAACGGTGCCAACAGCAATTCGCTCGAGCTGGATATCTACGGCGGCTATAAATTCTCTGCTGGTGATTTTGCCTTCGATGTCGGCCTGCTGCAGTACTGGTACCCTGGTGATTACAACAATCTTGGTGGTTACTACGTCAAGCCAAACACCCTTGAGGGTTATGGTGCGGTCACCTGGAATGTGTTTACCCTCAAGTACTCGCAATCAACGGGTAATGCATTTGGTGTCGCCAAATCGGCCGGTTCCGGTTACATCGATCTGACTGCCAACGTACCAGTAGGTGAATCGGGCTTCAGCCTCGTCGGCCATGTGGGACACCAGTCCTATTCGGGCACCTCGCCTGCCTGGGCATTCAGCTACGGTGCTGGCACGACGCTGAAAAACAGCGACTTGTCCTACACCGACTGGAAAGTCGGCGCGTCGAAGGAATGGGTCGGTCTGACCTGGCTCGCGTATGTGACGGGCACTGACGCCAAGGGTCGCATCACGAACCACGGCACCACTGCCCCGGTCTGGGAAAATGTGTACGGTAAGAACGTCGGTCAAACGACCTTCACCGTAGGCGTACAAAAGACGTTCTGATCAACCATTGGCAGGCGATCCCCCGGGACGCCTGCCCGCCTATTAGGAGAAGGGTATGAAACTGGTCACAGCCATCATCAAGCCGTTCAAGTTGGACGAGGTCCGCGAGGCCCTCTCTGCGATCGGAGTTCAGGGCGTCACGGTGTCTGAAGTGAAGGGATTTGGACGCCAGAAAGGCCACACCGAGCTCTATCGCGGCGCAGAGTATGTCGTTGACTTTCTGCCGAAAGTCAAAGTGGAGGTCGCACTCAACGATGACATGCTGGCCCTTGCCATTGAGACCATCGAAAAATCTGCCAATACCGGCAAGATCGGCGACGGCAAGATTTTTGTATTCGACCTGGAACAGGTTGTGCGCATTCGCACTGGCGAGACTGGCGCCGACGCGCTCTAAAGGGGAATGGAATGAAAAGACTTCTCGCACTACTGACCTTCGCATTCGCTGCGATGGTGATCGCCCCGGCGTTCTCGCCGGTCTACGCAGACGACAAGCCTGCCGCCGAAGCCAAAGCCGCCGATGCAGCCAAGCCTGCCGCAGCGGCAGCGGCAGCCCCTGCTCCGGCCGAGGCAGCGGCACCGGCTGCAGCACCTGTCCCCAACAAGGGCGATGTCTCCTGGATGCTCGTCTCCACCTTGCTGGTGCTGATGATGTCGGTCCCGGCCCTTGCCTTGTTCTACGGCGGCCTGGTCCGCTCGAAGAACATGCTGTCGGTATTGATGCAGGTGTTCGTCACATTCTCGATGATCACCGTGCTGTGGTTCATCTACGGCTACAGCCTCGCATTTACCGAAGGCAACTCATTCATCGGAGGATTCGACCGACTGTTCTTCAACGGCATGTTCGATCCAGTGAAGGGTGAGTTTGCGATGGCCGCCACCTTCAGCAAGGGTGTGGTCATCCCGGAAATGCTGTTCGCAGCCTTCCAGGCGACGTTTGCCGCCATCACCTGCTGCCTGATCGTCGGTGCATTTGCCGAGCGCATGAAATTCTCGGCCGTACTGATTTTCATGGTGATCTGGTTCACCTTCTCCTACGCCCCGATTGCACATATGGTCTGGTTCTGGATGGGGCCTGATGCCTACACCGACGCCTCGGTGGTCGATGCAGTGAACGCCAAGGCCGGCATGATGTGGCAGTGGGGTGCGCTCGACTTCGCTGGCGGCACCGTGGTGCACATCAACGCCGGTATTGCCGGGCTGGTGGGTGCCATCATGGTCGGCAAGCGCCTCGGCTTCGGCAAGGAAGCGATGTCGCCACACAGCCTCACCATGACCATGATTGGTGCAGCGCTGCTGTGGGTAGGCTGGTTTGGTTTCAATGCCGGCTCGGCACTCGAAGCAGGCACCTCGGCCACCCTCGCGTTCATGAACACCTTCCTCGCGACGGCTGCAGCGGTGATGTCCTGGATCATTGCAGAATGGTTCTTCAAGGGTAAGCCGTCGATGCTGGGTGCGGCCTCCGGTGCGGTTGCCGGCCTGGTCGCGATCACCCCGGCAGCGGGCAATGTCGGTCTGGTCGGTGGCTTGATCATCGGTCTGCTGGCCGGTCTGGTGTGCCTGTGGGGTGTGACCGGTCTGAAGAAGCTGATCGGCGTGGACGATGCACTGGACGTGTTCGGTGTGCATGCAGTCGGCGGGATCCTTGGCGCGCTGCTCACGGGCGTGTTCAACGACCCATCGCTGGGTGGGCCGGGCTTCGTCACCGACTGGGTTACCGCCAAGATGGGGTACAGCTCGATCGGCGAGCAGTTGCTGATCCAGGCCAAAGCGGTCGGCGTCACCATCGTCTGGAGCGCTGTCGTTGCCTTCATCGCCTACAAGATCGCCGACATGCTGGTCGGTCTGCGGGTGAGCGAGGAAGACGAGCGCGAAGGTCTGGACGTGACCTCACACGGCGAGACTGCCTACCACATGTAAGACTTGAGACGCCGGCGGGGATGCCCCGCTGCGCGGCAGGGCCTGCGGGTCCTGCAACAGGGAGTCAGTCAAGGCGGGCCGGTGAAATTCACCGGCCCGTTTTCTATTCGGCGCGGACTTTGGCGATTTTTACAATCTTGCTGTACCGCTCGGCATCGGACTGCCATGCGGCAGCATGCGCTTCGGGCGTGCTGCCAACCGCTTCAATCCCGAGCGAGGTAAAACGCTCGATGATGTCGGGCAGTTTCACAACCTCGGCCATACTGGTCGACATCTTGTTCACGATGTCGCGTGGCGTTCCCGCTGGCACTGTGTAGCCGATGGTCACCGCATAGTCAAAGCCGGCCACCCCCATCTCGGCCACACTGGGCACTTCAGGGGCCAGCGAGGAACGCCGTGCCTGGTTCTCGGCAAGCAAACGCACGCGACCGTCACGCGCATAACTGGCAAGCGACGGATAGGCCGAGAACACCATCGCCACCTGACCGGACACCATGGCTGGCACCGACTGGCCGGTGCCCTTGTACGGCACGTGCACAATCTGCAATCCGAATGCGGTATTGAGCGCTTCCATGCTCAGGTGATGCACGGTGCCGATACCGGACGAACCGTAACTGAGTTCACCCGGCTTTGCCCGCGCGAGTGCAACCAGTTCCTTGAATGTGGTTGCCGGAACGTCCTTGTTCACCGCCAGAAAGAGTGGTGATAAGGCCACGATCGACACCATGTCAAAATCACGCACCTGATAGGGCAAGGTGGCGTAGGTGTAGGGGTTGACCGCTACCACCGAGCAATCCGAGAGCTGCAGAGAGTACCCATCGGGTGCCGCCTTCGACACGATGTCTGCGGCCGTGATGCCGCCTGACCCTGGCCGATTGTCCATCACCACCTGCACACCCCAGCGCTCGGTGAGCTTCTGCTGCACCAACCGGCCCACGGTATCGGGCAACCCGCCGGCGGCAAAACCAAGGTACACATGGACCGGGCGTTCGGGCCAGCTTTTTGCCGCTTGCGCGAGCGCCCCGACGCTTGCGCTCGATAATGCGATAGCAAGGGCCGCGGTAATGACCTTGGGGTGGGCGATCGGCATTTCATGTCTCCTTGTTGTCATTGACGCTGACACGTTCATGATGAGGCGAGGCGCAAAAAGGAAGCAGATGCCTGGCGCACGGCCTGCGGCCTTGCAATCATGCCAGCCGCCCCCATGTGGTTCAATTCCTACGACCTCGAGCAAAGGATACCCTCATGCTGTTTGACCCATTTACTGCCCCCGGACTCGCGCTTGCCAATCGTGCGGTGATGTCACCGATGACCCGCAATCGCGCGGTCGAGGCCAACACACCCAATGCACTGATGGCGACCTACTACGCGCAGCGCGCGAGTGCCGGTCTCATCATCACCGAGGGCACCTCACCGTCCCCCAATGGTCTGGGCTATCCGCGCATTCCGGGTCTGTTCAACAGCGCTCAGGTAGCCGGATGGAAGCTCGCCACCGATGCTGTCCATGCCGCGGGTGGCAAGATTTTTGTGCAATTGATGCATACCGGCCGCGTCAGCGCACAGGTCAACCTGCCCGCCGGGGCACGCGTGGTCGGACCGACCGCAGTTGCCTGCCCCGGCGAGGTGTACACCGACGCGGCCGGCATGCAACCTCACAGCACACCGCATGCGTTGGACGAAGCGGAGATCGCCGCCACGGTAGCCGAATACGCACAATCGGCGAGGCTGGCTGTCGAGGCCGGCTTCGATGGCATTGAATTGCATGCCGCCAATGGCTATTTGATCGAACAGTTTCTCAACGCCAATGTGAACACCCGGACCGATGGCTATGGCGGCAGCATTGATGCGCGTAACCGCTTGGCACTTGAAATCTCGCGCGCCTGCGTCGCTGCCATTGGCGCATCGAAGGTCGGCATCCGCCTGTCGCCCTACGGTGCGTTCAACGCCACCGGTGCGTTTGCCGATGTCGAACCGCAATATGAAAAACTCACGCGTGAACTCTCGACGCTAAAATTGGCCTATGTGCACCTGCTCGATCATTCCGCGACGGGCGCACCGGCCGTACCGGCAGCACTCAAGGCGCGGCTGCGCGCATTGTTCTCAGGCCCGTTCATTCTGGCCGGCGGCTTCGATCGTGCCAGCGCAGACAGTGCGCTGCTCGAAGGCAGCGCCGATCTGATCGGTTTTGGCCGTGCCTTTCTCGCCAACCCCGATCTGGTCGCCCGCATGCAGAAGAATGCCCCGCTTAACGCGCCGGATATGAGCACGTTCTATGTCCCGGGCGCCAAGGGCTACACCGACTATCCGGTGTTGGGTGTGAACGCGCCCTGAACCATCGCGGGTAGAATCGGGGGCATTCCATCGTGACGCAGAATAAATACGATCATGAATGCCCCGGAGGCTCGCAGCGCGCAGGTCCTGCGCGACAGCTTGATTGCACGTGCCCGCAACCTTGTGCCCGACCTGCGGGCACGCTCCGCTGAGACCTGCGCAAACCGACGAGTGCCCGCGGCGAGTGCATGCGCGCTGCGTGATTCGGGGCTCACCCGCGTGCTGCAGCCGGCACGCTTTGGCGGTTATGCCGCCGACTATCGGCTGTTCACCGACATCATTCAAGAGCTGGCACAAGGCTGTGCATCAACCAGCTGGATCTACGGCGTATTCGGCGAACACCAATGGGTCATTGCCAATTTCAGCGAACAGGCGCAGGCCGAAGTGTGGGCTGATCCCACTGCAGTTGCATGCGCGAGCTTTGTGCCGCAAGGTCATGCGGTTGCCGTCGAGGGTGGTTGGCGCGTCAGCGGAAGCTGGTCCTTTGCCAGTGGCTGTGATCATGCCCAGTGGGCAATCATTGGCGCGCTGGTCGAAAAAGCCCGTGGCCAGCGGGTGTCGCGCGATTTCATCATCGGCATGCACGAGCTTGCCATCAAGGACGACTGGCATGTGCTTGGTTTGCAGGGCACCGGCAGCAAGTCGCTGGTGGTCGATCAGGTGTTTGTGCCCGATCACCGTTCGCTCTGGCACGACGATCTGAAAGCGGCGCGCACACCTGGCCAACATCTGCACCCCGAGTTCGAGCTGCTGCGTGCACCGCGCGGTCTGTTTGCCTCGTTCACCCTGCTCGCCAGTCTGATCGGGCTTGCCCAGCGTACCGTTGAGTCCTTCACCCAACACACCTTGAAGCGGGTAGCGCGTGGCGTTCCCATCGCTGAGCAGGAATCCATTCAACTCAAGCTCGCAGAGGCCGCGGCCGAAGCCGACACCGCACGTCTGTTAGTGCACCATACCCTGCAAGACAATGCCGCAGCGGTGCATGCCGGCATTGCGCCCGATGACGAACGCCTCACCCGTACACGGCGCGATGTGGCATACGCGGCCAAACTGTCGATTCAGGCAGTCGACCGTCTGTTCATGGCCAGTGGTGGCCATGCGCTCTATGACGACAATGAGCTGCAATTGCTGTTTCGCGATGCCCATGCTGCCGCGTCGCATTTATTTCTCGGCTGGGAACTGGGCGCGCGGCCCTATGGCCAGTACCGACTCGGGCAGCCCGTTGACAGCCCGCTGATGTAAATTGAGAACGCTCTCGTGCCTGCTGAGTGTTGCCCTGTTGCTGTCCGGTGCAAGTAGCGCACCCTCGTATGCGCAGTCACCCTATCCGGGCAAACCGATTCGCTGGATCGTGCCTTACGCCGCCGGCGGCCCCACCGACCTTGCCAGCCGTGCGCTCGCACTTCGACTGTCGCAGACGCTCGGTCAACCTGTCGCTGTTGAGAACCGTGCAGGCGGCGGCACCACCGTCGGACTCAACCTGCTTGCCAAGGCCCCCGCCGATGGCTACACGATTGGCACCGTGGACAATGCGCTCGTCTTCAACGCGGGTTTGCAGGCCAGACTCCCCTATGACCCCGAGCGTGATCTGACCGCACTGATGCAGTACGGCATCCTGCCCTTCATCGTGATGGTCAATAGTGCCCAGTCGATCAACACCATCGCTGAACTGATCGCACTGGCACGGCAAAGGCCCGGCCAGCTTACCTATGGCACTCCGGGTATCGGCAGCCCGCATCATCTCTATATGGAACTGTTCAAACTGCGCACCGGCACCGATATCGTCCACGTGCCCTATAAGGGCGGGGCGCCACTGGTGCAGGATCTGGTGGCCGGGCGCATCACGCTCTCGACCAGCAACTGGGGGCTGGTCTCGGCGCAGATCCGCGCCGGCCACCTGCGCCCGCTGGCGGTGACCAGCCTGGCACGACTGCCCGCGTTGCCCGATGTACCGACACTGGCTGAGTCCGGTGTGAGCGACTTCTCTGCCTTTGCCTGGCAGGGCGTGATGGCACCCAGCGGGCTGGCACCGGAGATCGCCAGTACGCTGAGCGCAGCATTGGTGCAGATCATGGACACGCCCGAACTGAAAAAAACCTGTACCGACCTTGGCATGACACCGAGCGTGCTCGATGGTCCGGCGTTCACGCGTTTCATTGCAGCGGAACGAAGCAAATGGATTCCGCTCATTCATTCATTGGGCATCACTGCGGAGTAATGACCATGAGCAACCAGACAAGGGCGGCAGCCATGCAACCCGGGGCGCAATCGACCCAAGCTCCGCCTGCTACTGCGCGCGAGTCTGCAGGTCAGGGACCGGATGCATCTCCCGGGGCAACGCAGGTACCCGATGCACAACTGACCCATGTCGGCTACTCAGTGCGCGACATGGATCACATGATCGCGTTCTACCAGCGCGTGCTGGGACTGCGGCTCAACGATCGCGGCCCCTACGCACGCGGCGGTGAAATCGCATTCTTGAGCCGCTCGCGCGAAGAGCATCACCAGGTGGTGTTTGCCTCAGGTCGCAGTGCTGATGGCGGGAAATCGATCATCAACCAGATTTCCTTCCGCGTGCCGGACCTGAAAGCATTGCAGCGTTTTCATGAGATTCTGGTTGCCGAGCGGGTCGCCAATCTGGAGCCGCGCAATCATGGCAACGCCTGGAGCATTTATTTTTCCGACCCGGAAGGCAATCGGATCGAGCTGTATGCCCCCTCGCCGTGGCATGTGCCGCAGCCCTTTGGATTTGCGCTCGATCTCACTGCCAGCGAAGAAGACATCCTGCGGCGAACAGAAGCGCTGATTACCGACCATCCCAACCGGACGACGCGACAGGCCTGGGCCGACAGCCTCGATCTGTAAGCCCCGGTTTGCGCCCCACTTCGGGCACCACTTCGGGCACCACTTCCGGCACCACCTCGGGCACTACCTCGGCCCCCCCCCGCGGGCACCACCTCGGGTTCCAGTTCGGGATTGGTTCAGGTTTTCCAATGACAATCGATATCGGCTCGAAGGTGAGCTTGCGTGTGGCCGCGGTATCATTGACACATCAATGGGTGTCGTCACTCGGACACCCGGCAGAGTAACGCTCGCAGGAGCGAATCAGGGGACACGCATGACGCGAACCAGCTCACCGCTTCGCTATTCCATATTCTCGGTCAACGATCACTATCCTGGCCTCCCACGCACGATCCCGCAGCTCTACGAGCAGGTGATCCGGCATTGCGAAATTGCCGAGCGGCTCGGCTATGACACCTTTTTTTGCGCCGAGCATCACTTCCATGAGTACGGCGTGGTGCCCGATCCTGCGGTGCTACTCGCAGCCCTCACCCAGCGTACCCACCGCATTCGGCTCGGTACTGCGATTTCGGTGCTCACCTTTCACGACCCGCGGCGGATCGCCGAAACCTATTCCATGCTGGACATGCTCAGTGGCGGCCGGCTGGTATTCGGAGTGGGCTCGGGTTACCTGAGCCATGAATTTGTCGGGTTTGATTGTGACCCCAAAGAAAAGCGCGACCGGTTCAATGAGAATCTGAACATCATCCAGCGTTTGATGGCCGGTGAGACCTTGAGCTACGAGGGCGAGTACTCAAAGAGCGCCAAGGTGGTTCTCAATGTGTGGCCGCACGAGAACCGGGTTCCGCCAATCCACGTGGCGGTGCTGGCACGCGATGCCATGGTCCACGTTGGCCGTCAGGGCAATCGGATTTTCACCGTGCCCTATGCCTGCTGCCGTGATTTCGAGGACATCGGAACCATGCTGGCAGACTACCGCGAGGGCCGCGCACAAGCGGGTCTGGCGGCCGATGATGAGGACCATATCGTCACCCTGCACACCTATGTCGCGCGCACCGACGAGGAAGCACGAGCCCATTGCAAAGCCGCCTATGACCGCTATGTCGAGACTCGCCTTTACGCGAAGAAGCATGTCTATGAAGACATCATGGCGAACGGCATCTGTCTGTTTGGTTCAATCGAGACGGTGACCGCCAAAGTGTGCCGACTCTATGAGATGGGGGTGCGGCATCTGGCCACGTTGCACAATTTCGGCGGCTTGCAGTCATCCCTGGTGGAACGATCCATGGGTCTTTTCGCCAGCGAGGTCATGCCGATGGTGGCTGCCCGCGTCGGTACCGGCGCCCTGGCGATTTAAGCGTCTGATCTGGAGCACACCCCTATGCGAGCAGCCGTCTACGTCGGACAAAGCGTCGAAATTCGTGACGTACCCGTGCCACCAATCCAGCCCAATGAAGTACTGGTACAGGTGCGTGCCTGTGCACTGAATCGCTCCGACCTTGCCGGTGTATCGGCATCGGCCCAAAAAGTTGTCGGCATGGAGTGGGCCGGCGAGATTGCGCAGGTTGGCAGTGAAGTGCACCATTTTCGGGTGGGTGAGCGTGTGATGTGTACCGGCACCGGCGGCTGGGCAGACTATGCGGCAACCGATTGGGGCCGGGTATGCCCCATTCCCGCGGAGGATTTCAGTTTCGCAGAGGCCGCCACCCTGCCCGCCGCGCTGCAGACGATGCACGATGCCCTGATCACCAATGGTCGATTGCGTGCCGGTGAATCGGTGCTCGTTCAGGGCGCCAGTTCCGGGGTCGGATTGATGGCGTTGCAAATTGCGCGCCACTGCGGTGCGAGCCGGGTGATCGGTACATCAACAGACCCGGCGCGTCGTAAACAACTGGGCCACTGGGGCGCGGACATGGCCTTGGACCCGCGCGATCCGGCGTGGGTTCAGGCCGTGCTCGATGCCACTGGCGGACGCGGCGTCGATCTGGTCATCGACCAGGTCTCGACGCCGCTGTTCAATCAGACCATGCAGGCCACTGCGGTGCGCGGCCGCATTGTGAACGTCGGCCGCCTCGGGGGCACCAGTGCGGAGTTCGATTTCAATCTGCACGCCCTGAAGCGGATCAACTATATCGGGGTCACGTTTCGCAGCCGCAGTGCAGAAGAGATCCGTACGCTCAATGAGCGAATGATGGCCGACCTGTGGGGTGCCGTACGCACGCGCGCCTTGCGGTTGCCGATCGATCGCGACTTCAAGCTTGACGAAGCAGCCGCTGCCATGAACCACATGCGCACCAATCAGCATTTCGGAAAAATCACCCTGAGCATATAGGCGCTGATCGGCGGCGCACCGGACGGCAACCACTTGGCGCAGCGCTACTCAATCGGCGATGTGCTGGCCGCGACGACCGCACCTGCGCTTACTGCACAGTCACACCGGCGGCGTGTACCACCTGAGCCCATTTGTCACGTTCGGCCTGCATGAAGCGCTGAAACTCCTCCGGGCTGTTGGTGAGCGCGAGCCCCCCCAGTGACAGAATCCGCTCATTGACTTCCGCGGCTCGCACCGCCGTCACCAGGGCGGCATTCATGCGGTAGACAATCTCGCGGGCCACACCGGCGGGCATCACCGCCCCCTGCCATGACCCGCCGTCAAAACCGGGCAGACCGGATTCATCCAGCGTGGGCACATTGGGCAGCAAGCTCATGCGCTCCCGCGTGGACACCGCAATGGCGCGCAATTTCCCCAGTTTGAGATAAGGGCCGACGCTGATCGCGGTAAAAAAGGCGGCGTCAATTGACCCCGAGACCTGATCGAGCAGCGCCGGTCCGGTGCCTTTGTAAGGAACGTGAACCATATCGATCGCGGCCTGCAGTTTGAACATTTCCATGAGCAGCTGCGAGCTGGTGCCACTGCCACCAGACGCATAGTTGAGTTTGCCCGGATGGGCGCGGGCGTAGGCGATCAGGCTCTTCAGCGAGTCAACCGGGACCGCCGTGTTGACCACCAGAACACTGGGCAACGTGGCGAGCAGGCTGACATGAGAAAAGTCGCGCACCGGGTCGAACCCGAGGTTGGGCACCACCGATGCCGATATGCATTGCGCGATCGAAATCATGCACAGGGTATAACCATCGGCCGGTGCATGCGCACATTGCTCGGTGCCCAGATTACCGCCGGCACCGGGCCGATTGTCGCTCACCACCGGCACCATCAACACCCGCGCAAGGCGCTCTGCAACCAGGCGTCCAACGATATCGGTGGGACCGCCCGGCGGAAACGGAATCAGGAATCGAATCGAACGCTGCGGCCAACGCATGGCATCGGCGGCACCATCAGGGTGCGTGTCCACGGCATGGGCCGACGAGGGGGCAGCCACTGCACTGAGCACGAGCAGCAGACCGATCCCCAGCGCGCGCCATGACCTATTTGTGTTCGCTCTCAGCACTGTCATTTTCGTATACTGCCATGCAGTGATCGTCAGTTGCAGAAACAGGCTCTGTGATGACGCTGACCCAAGCAACATTGATACCGGAGTGCGTGGCAATGGCAAATCCCGATCTTCGCGACTGGCTCGCACAGATGGAATCCGCAGGCGAACTGCATCGCGTGAGCGGCGCCAACACCGAGGAAGAAATCGGCGGCATCGTTGATCTGTTCCAGCGCGAAACCAATCGCCCGGCGCTGCTGTTTGATGACATCCCTGGCTATCCGTCGGGGCATCGCGTGGCGGCCAATATTCTTACCGGCGTGCGTCGCATCGCCCTCACACTGGGCTTGCACGAAAATGCGAGCGAGATCGATCTGGTGCAGTACTGGCGCAAGCACCTGGGCGGCGATGCAAAGACCATCCCGCCGGTGAGTGTGTCCGATGGACCGATCCTGCAGAACGTGACCCAGGGCGATGCCGTTGATCTATCGCGCATTCCGACACCAAAATGGCATGAGGATGATGGCGGGCGCTACATTGGCACCGGTTGCATGGTCATCATGAAAGACCCCGACTCGGGCTGGATCAACTACGGTGCTTATCGCGTACAGGCGCAGGACAGTGATCCACGCATCGCAACGGTCATGTGCTCAAAGGGCAAGCATGGCGATCTGCTGATGCGCCGTTACCACGAGCGTGGCGAACGCTGCCCTATCGCCGTGGTCGCCGGCATGCACCCACTGCTCTTTACCGTGGCCGGTATCGAGATTCCCTATGGCAAGAACGAGTACGACGCAGCCGGCGGGCTGCTCGGTGCGCCGGTCGAGGTCATCCACGGACCAGTCACCGGTTTGCCGATACCGGCCAATGCCGAGATTGCGTTCGAGGGTTCGATCGGGCCGGATGATCTGGCCGCGGAAGGACCGTTCGGTGAATGGACCGGGTATTTTGCCGGTGGTCACAAAAAGGCCCCGGTGATACGCATCGACACGCTGATGATGCGCAATGATCCGATTCTGCTCGGTGCGATCCCGGCTGTGCCACCGAATGACGACACGTTCTATCGCGGCACTTATCGCTGCGCCGGCGTATGGAAGCAATTGGAGGGCGCTGGCATCCCGGGGGTGACCGGCGTGTGGTCACACGAAGCCGGTGGCAGCCGGATGTGGCTCACCGTCTCGATCAAACAGCTCTATCCGGGTCATGCCAAACAGGCCGGGCTGATTGCGTCGCAGTGCCATGCCGGCGCCTATGCCAACAAGTACGTTGTGGTCGTCGATGATGACATCGATCCTGCCAACATCAATGAAGTGATCTGGGCGATGTGTACACGGGTTGATGCACGCGAGGATGTCGAAATCCTGCGCGGCAACTGGAGTACGACACTCGACCCAACCGCCTACCCGGATGACCTGCGGGTGTTCAACACCCGCATGGTGATCGATGCCTGTCGGCCGTGGGCGCGCCGTGACAGCTTTCCGAAAGTTGCGCGATCCTCCAAAGCGCTCGATGAGCGCATTCGCGCGAAATTCGGTGCGCTGCTGCCCCCGGGTTATTGAGCGCGCGACCTGTGGCAGCGATCGCAAGCACCCTCTGGAGAGGCCTCTGATGCCATCGCTGCAGTGCGCAGCGCAGTTGGTGCGAGTTGCGCCCGTCATGCGACACGCTGCAGCGCTCATGCGCGTCGCGCTGCGCCCGCGGCTGGGGGTGCTGGCGCGGTTTGCCGGGTGTGCACACCTTGCTGCCGCGCTGTGCACGCAGGCGTATGCCACCGATGATGCCAGCTGGCCGCAAAAACCGATCAAGATCATTGTAGCGTTCTCACCCGGAGGCATTGCCGATATCTCGGCGCGCCTGGTGGCTAACCGATTGGCAGAACGATTGCGTGGATCAGTGGTCATTGAGAACCGCGCCGGTGCCGGTGGCGTGATCGGGGCCGAACTGGTATCGCGTGCGCCGGCCGACGGCTACACCCTGCTTGCCACCAGCATCTCGCACACCATCAATCCCTGGATGTATCGCTCGTTGTCGTATGACACCCGGCGCGACTTTGCCGCAATCGCCATGATTGCCGATGCACCCAACGTGCTGGCGGTGCACAGCGGGCTCGCACTCACCAGCGTGCGCGAATACATCGAGTTCGCACGCGCGCATCCGCACGCACTCACCTATGCCTCCTCGGGCATCGGCACCTCAACCCATCTGTCAGGCGCCCTGTTTGCCTCGATGGCAGGTATTGATCTGGTCCATGTGCCCTATCGCAGTGGTGGCCCGGCCGTGGCCGAGTTGTTAAGTGGCCAGGTCCAGTCCGCCTTCTCACCGACAACGACCATTCTTGCCCATGCCCGTGCCGGGCGCGTGCGTGTGCTCGCAGTAACCACTGCCAATCGCTATGCCGGCGAACCCGACTTGCCCACCATCGCCGAATCCGGTCTGCCCGGCTATGAGGTAAGCGCCTGGAGCGGCTTGTTTGCGCCGGCACATACCCCGCGCATCATTATCGAACGATTGGCGAGCGACCTATCTGCGATCCTGATGGAGCCCGCCGTGCGAGACAATCTGCTAGCCCAGGGTGCGCAACCAGCGCGCCGGGTGACCGGCGAGTTCGACGCCTTTGTCGCAAGCGAACTGGAGAAGTGGCGTGCGGTCGTGGTCGCCAACAAGATGAACGCAGAATGAAAGGCGCAAATCACAACGGGGTACGCTGGGTCGGTCAACCGGTTGAGCGACTTGAGGATGCGCGACTCCTCACCGGTCGCGGCTGCTTCATCGATGATCTGAATCTCACCGGTCAATGGCATGCCGCCATCGTGCGCAGTTCGGTCGCTCATGGACGAATCTCGCATCTGGACTGCGCAGCGGCGCGCGCCCTGCCAGGCATGCGCGCGGTCTTTACCGCTGCCGACATCGGCGCACCGCTGCCGTGCATTCCATTCCGACGACCCATTGCCGCACTCGCATCATTCGCTCAACCGATCATCGCCAATGAGCGCGTGCGCTATGTCGGTGAACCGGTCGCGATTGTCATTGCCGATACTGCCGCGCTGGCCGAGGATGCCGCGCAACGGGTCGAAATGGAAATCGAACCCTTGCAGGCAGTGACCCAAATGCCCTGCGCGGGCGGCACCGATGGGCCGCTACTCTTTGACGACACGCAAACAAACTGCGCCATGGTGTTCAAGGCTCGTCAAGGCGCGGTGGATGCTGCCTTTAGCGCCGCCGCTCATGTGCAGTCGGATCGCTTCAGAGTGCAGCGCATGACAGCAGCACCCATGGAGACCCGTGGCCTGATTGCGCACTGGGACAGTACGCGCGAGCACCTGACCATGCATGGTGCGGCCAAAGTGCCCTGGTTCAATCGCCGCTCGCTGGCCGCGCTGATGAATCTTGACGAAACGGCAGTCGATTACATTGAATACGACGTCGGTGGCGGGTTCGGTGCTCGCGGTGAGTTCTATCCCGAGGATTTTCTGCTTGCCTTTGCGGCCCGCCGCCTCGATCGCCCGATCAAATGGGTCGAGGATCGTCGCGAGCATTTCATGGCCACGGGGCACTCGCGTGAAACCGAGGCGGACGTGTCGATGGCATTTGATGCCACCGGCCGCATTCTGGCCGTGCGCGGTGCCCTGCATGTCGATGTCGGCGCCTATGTGCGCCCCAATGGCATGACCCCGGTGCGCAACGCGGCGCAGTTCCTCACTGGACCGTATCAGATCGAGGCGATCGAACTGGATGCCCATGCCTGGGTGAGCAACAAAACCCCGGCGGGTACGTTGCGCGGCCCGGGGCGCTTCGAGAGCTGTTTTGTGTGCGAGCGGCTGATCGACATGGCAGCCACAGCACTCGGGCTCGATGCGGCCGACATCCGAAGACGCAATCTGATCGCCCCGGATCGCATGCCCTGGGCGCTGGCGCCGGTGCTGCCCAATGACGGCTTTGGCGAGACCGCGTGCGACTCGGGTCACTATGCGGCAGCGTTTGATCGCTGTCTGAGCATCGCGGGCTGGTCTGAAAAGCAGTCATTACAGGGGCAACTCATCGCTGGCCGTCGCCATGGCCTGGGCATTGCCTGCTTTATCGAAGGCGGCGCGTCCGGCCCGCGTGAAAGTGCCAGGGCCGAGATCGATGGGCAGGGGCAAATCATCATTCATGTCGGCTCCTCCTCGGTCGGGCAAGGCGTGGAGACAATCTTCAGTCAAATCGCTGCCGATGAACTCGGTGTGAGGCCGGCTGCCATTCGCATTGTTCATGGCTCGACCGATGTGCTGCCAGAAGGCTTCGGGTCCTATGGCTCAAGGGCCACCGTGATGGGAGGCAATGCCGTGCTGCTTGCTGCGCGTCAACTGCGCGCAGCGCTCGATGCGACCCGGCCGGGCACGCCGATTGAGCCGATCGTGGTGTCCTTTGCCAATAGCAAGCAAACGTATACCTATGGCACTGCGGTGGCGCATGTGGCGGTCGATGAGCAGACCGGTCGCGTCGATCTGATCGATTACCGCGTGGTCGATGATGTGGGTCGCATCATCAATCCGCTGACCTTGCATGGTCAGGTAGTGGGCGCTGCAGTGCAGGGCCTGGGTGGGGTTTTTACCGAGGAACTGGTCTACGACGAGCACGGCCAACTGCTCACCGGTTCGATGGCCGATTATCTGACCCCGGTGGCCACCGATTATCCCCAGGTGGCTGCAGAATCATTCGAGGACCATCCTTCGCCCAATAATCCCCTCGGTGCCAAGGGTGCCGGTGAAGGCGGCACGATTCCGGTCGGCGCAGCCGTGGCCAATGCGCTGGCGGCGGCACTGCGCGCGCGCGCGGTGCAACCTCGCGTATTGCCGCTCAGTCCTCAGCGGGTCTGGGAACTGGTCAACCAAGGCACGATCGGTGTAGGCTAGCGACCATCTGTGCAGTGCCTGCGTACGTCTCTGTGCGCTATCGAACATACTGGATAGGAGACCCCGCGATGACCGGACCGAGCTTTCGCACGCCCTATACCCCGCCGTTTAATTTTCAGCGTTGGGTCGATGAACATGCGCACCGGCTGCTCCCGCCGGTTGGCAACCAGCAGGTCTGGAAGGACACCGATTTCATCGTCACGGTGGTCGGTGGCCCCAATGAGCGGACCGACTTTCATGATGACCCTTACGAAGAATTTTTCTGGCAATGGAAGGGCGAGGCGAGCCTGCTGATGCTCGATCGAGGCAAATATATCGACGTCCCTCTGCACGAGGGTGATATTTTTCTGTTGCCTCCGCATATGCGCCATTCCCCGCAACGGCCGCAACAAGACAGCCGGTGCCTGGTCATCGAACGCACGCGCCCTGCTGAAATCATTGACGGATTCGAGTGGTATTGCGCACGCTGCGCCCATGTCGTGCACCGGATCGACACCCATGTGGCCAGTCTGGTCGATGATTTGCCCATCGCCTACGCGCGATTCTATGGATCAAGTGATGAGGAACGCCGCTGCCCCCAGTGCGGCACCATCCATGCCGGCGCCGATGTGGCGCGCTGGCACCGCGAACGCACCGCGGCATGAGCGATAGGGCTGTGACACGATGGCGCTGAGTCACCTGCCGGGTAAGGCGTTATTCGGAATCTATCCGGCAATCGAGCCCTATGAGCGCGGCTATCTGGCAGTCGAGGGTGGTCATCAGGTCTATTGGGAGGCCTGCGGCAATCCCGCAGGGCGACCAGCGCTTTTCCTGCATGGTGGTCCAGGCGGCGGTTGCTCACCGGATCACCGGCGCCTGTTCGATCCGGCGTATTGGCGAATTGTTCTATTTGATCAACGGGGCTGTGGACGCTCGCGCCCCAAAGCCTCGATCGAGCACAACACCACCACCCATCTGATCGCCGACATCGAGCGCTTGCGCCTGCTGCATGGGGTTGAGCAGTGGCTGGTACTGGGCGGATCATGGGGATCGACGCTCGCCCTCGCTTATGCCCAGGCCCATCCGGACCGGGTGAGCGCGCTGGTATTGCGCGGGATTTTTCTCGCGCGAGAACGCGAAATCGACTGGCTTTATCGCGCCGGTGCTTCGTCGCTTTATCCGGAGGGCTGGGAGCTGTTCCGCTCGTTCATCGCGCCCGATGAGCGTGATGATCTGGTGCGGGCTTATCACCGTCGGGTCACCCAGGGCGACCCCGATCTGCAATATGCAGCGGCCCATGCCTGGTGTGAATGGGAGCGCGGGATCATGACGTTGCTGCCCGCTCCGGCACCCGTGGCCACCGATCCGGTCAACGAACTGGCCCTGGCCCGGCTCGAATTGCACTATTTCGTCCATGGTTCATTCATGGCCGAGAATCAGATCCTGGACAGAATCGGTCAGATCGCCTCCATTCCCGCCGTTATCGTACAAGGCAGGCATGACTGTGTGACACCAGCCGTCAGTGCCTGGGATCTGCACAAGGCCTGGCCCGGCTCGCGCCTTGAAATCGTTGAAGACGCCGGCCATGCCACCAATGAGCCAGGCATTCTGAGCGCCCTGGTCGCCGCCACCGACGCCGCGCGCGAGCACAGCTGACGCCCTCATCCGCTGAGCCACCGCGCAGGTGACAGCGACCACTTGCTGCTGTCGCTCGATGGGGGTTCCTGCGGGCAGTCAGCTTCAGCAGCGTTGAGACTTTGATCCAGGCCAATGCCTGCGCGCTCGTGGCACCGATAGAATGGCGGGGTCCACGATTCGCGAGCAACTGCATATGAACGCCGAAGAAAACGACCTTCTCACCCGTACCGACGCCGGCACCCTGATGGGGGATCTTTTCAGGCGCTACTGGGTCCCCGCGTTGCTCGCAAGCGAACTGCCCGAACCCGACTGCGCGCCCGTTCGCGTGAAATTGATGGGCGAGCGTCTGGTTGCGTTTCGCGACACGCTCGGCAGGGTCGGTCTGATTGATGAATTTTGCGCCCACCGCGGGGTATCACTCTGGTTCGGTCGCAACGAAGAATGCGGATTGCGTTGTCCCTATCACGGCTGGAAATTCGACATTTCCGGCCAGTGCATCGAGCTGCCATCCGAAGGGCCTGATGGTCCGATGCGTTCACGCATGAAACTGAAAAGCTATCCTTGCATTGAACGCGGTGGTGCCATCTGGACCTACATGGGCCCGCCCGAGTTGCAGCCGCCGGAACCCGCCCTCGAGTGGGTCACGGTAGCCCCTGAGCGGCGCTTCGTGTCCAAGCGTTTCCAGGCCAACAATTACCTGCAGGCGATCGAAGGCGGAATTGATTCAAGCCATGTGACCTTCCTGCATGGCGGCGCACTCAATACCGATCCGCTGTTTGTCGGCAGCAAAGGCAATCTCTACAACGCACGCGACAAGGCACCCCAATTCGATGTGGTCGAATTCGATGGCGGCCTGTTGGTCGCTGTGCGCCGCAATGCCGATGAGGGGCGCTATTACTGGCGCATCACGCCGTTCATCATGCCCTGGCATACCATCATTCCACCGCGCGCCGGCCATCCCCTGGGCGCGCACGTGTGGGTACCGATCGATGATGAAAATTGCTGGGCGTGGAGCATCAATTACCACCCGCGCCGCGCCTTGACCGAAGCGGAAGTGGCGGCCATGGAAGCCGGCAAGGGCATTCACGTGACCTACGTGCCAGGCACCTTCATTCCCTCACAAAACGCCTCCAATGACTACCTGATGGACCGCAAGGCGCAGAAGGCAGGACGTACCTTCTCCGGTATCGAAGGCATCTCGATGCAGGATGCCTCGCTGCAGGAAAGCATGGGGCCCATTCAGGACCGTACGCGCGAGAATCTGTGTCCCACCGATCGTGGTATTGCCATGATGCGTCGGCGTCTGCTGTCAGCAGCGCGCGCCAACCGGGAAGGCCGTCCGCTACCGGCCATCGATCCGCGTGAGCAACGCGTGCGCTCGTGTTCGGTGGAACTGCCGAAGGATCAACCGTTCCAGGAAGGCGCCATGCCCGGCTTGTTCCCGGAACCCAATACCGATCCGATGACGGTTTAAGCCCGGCGAATTTGATCGCATCCGTTTGAACAGATCGCGTTTGATTGGCGCAGACCTGATCGCACAGATTTGACCGCATCCATCTGAATTACCCAAAGCACGCAATAGTGGTATGCTGCGTGCGTCCCACCTAGGGATCAATGTTTCACATACGAAACAACGTCAGGGGAATGTCTTGGACTACAACCCGTTTCTGAAGCCCTGGATGCAACCACACCCGAACCGCATCGCCGGCAAGGGAGAAATCGAGCGTCCCGGTCAGGTGGCTAACATCCCGTGGCAGACCCGCTCGGCCGCGCCGACTGAATATGAAAATCAGCTCGGCGACGCACTGGAGAAAGTCTTTGAGTCCGGTGCCACCACTCTCGAGGAGGTCGTAAGCGGTCTGAATGAGATTGGTCTGCGCACCCTGGAAGGCCGCCCGTGGGACGGTGCGACCTTCGAGGCCGAACTGGCGCGGCTGGCGATCAAGTGAATTCACCCGCACACGCACAGATCGAGTACCGCGCGGTCACCAAGCGGTTTGCGCCCCAGCGCAAGGGCGCCGAGCCGGTCACGGCAATCACTGATGTCACCTTGTCGATTGCCAATGGCGAGGTGGTGTCGCTGATCGGACCGAGCGGGTGTGGCAAATCGACCCTGCTCAATATGGGGGCGGGCCTCTATGCGCCCAGTGAGGGTGAAGTATGGGTCGATGGTCATCGGGTCGAGCGACCCAATCCGCAGGTCGCTTTCATGCTGCAAAAGGATCTCCTGCTCCCCTGGCGCAGCATCATCGAGAACATCGAACTCGGACTGGAAATTCAGGGCTCTGATGCCACCGGGCGCCGCGCACGATCTCGTGCCCTGCTCGATCGCTGTCACCTGAGCGGCTTTGCCGATCATTACCCCCATCAGCTCTCTGGCGGCATGCGTCAGCGCGCCGCACTCGCCCGCACGCTGGCGGTTGACCCACTGGTGCTGCTGATGGATGAGCCCTTCTCAGCGCTCGATGCCCAGACCAAGATGGTGTTGCAGGCCGATCTGGCCAAATCGCTCGCCGATGAAAAAAAGACCGCCCTGTTCATCACTCACGATCTGGTCGAAAGCGTGGCGCTGTCTGACCGCGTGCTGGTGATGTCGCGCCGCCCGGGTCGCATCATCCAGGAGATCACCATCGATTTGCCCGACCGCGACAATCCGTTTGGACGGCGTCAGCATGTCCGCATGGCCGAGTTCGTGCGCGGACTCACCGCACTACTGGATATCGGACATCAGGAGTTGAATCAATGAGCCCGCCGCCCCTGATCGATCCGGCGACGCCCAAGCGCACCGAGAACCGTCCGATCGCCGCGGACGGACAAATCACACAAGGTGTGGTGATTGCCAGTGCCTCGGTGCTGATCGCGTTTCTGGCTGCCTGGGAATGGTTGCCCGGTTTGCTGCACATCCCGGAATTCATTCTTCCGCCCGCCTCCAGGGTCTGGCAGGAGTTTCTACGCGCACAACACGATGAGGGTCTGTGGCTACATACCGGCATCACCTCGATCGAGGTCATTGTCGGATTTGTGCTCGGCTCCCTGCTCGGGCTGGCCATCGGCTGTGCGCTGGGCGTCTCACCCAAATCGGAACTGGTGCTCTCGCCTTATTTGCTGGCCCTGCAGATCGCACCCAAAGTGGCCTTCGCACCGCTCTTTGTCATGTGGCTTGGGTTCACGGTCTACCCGAAGATTCTGGTCGCCATCCTGATCGTGTTCTTCCCGGTCATGGTCAATGTGCTCTCGGCCATTCGCACCGTCGATCCGGATCTGATCAATCTCGCGCGCACCTTCTCGGCGTCACGCTGGCAGATCTTTCGCATGATTGAGTATCCATCGACCATGTCACCGCTGTTCTCTGGCCTGCGCATCGCCTCCACGCTGGCGGTGATCGGTGTAGTGGTCGGTGAGCTCGTCGGCGGCAACAAGGGCCTGGGCTATCTGCTGACCTATGGCGAGGGCCAGGGCAACACCGCCCTGGTGATGGTGTCGATCATCATGCTCACACTGATTGGCATCGTGGCCTATGGTGCCGTCGCAATGATCGAGCGCAAAGTGCTGCACTACCTGCCGCGCGCCCAGTTAAAAACCAGTTGATTGCACGAGGAGAGGGCTCCATGGATATGACGATCGACAAGCAGGTGCTGAAGAGCTATGTGACCCGCGGGGTACGCAATGCCTGGTACCCGGTCGTACCTTCCTGGCGGTTGCACGATGCGCCACTGGGAATCACGCGCCTGGGTGAACCTATCGTGCTGTGGCGCGACACCAACGGCGATGTCCACGCACTGGAGGATCGCTGCCCGCATCGTGCTGCGCGCCTCTCGCTTGGATGGAATCTGGGGGATCGCGTCGCCTGCTGGTATCACGGCGTGGAAATTGCCGGTGATGGTCATATCGTTGACGTGCCCGCGGTGCAAGCCTGCCCGATGGTGGAAGAGCGCTGTGTGCGCGCCTACCCGGTGAAAGAAGCCCATGGGGCGATTTTTCTGTGGTTTGGCGATGAACTGCATCGCGAGCCCGAGCCGCTTGAATTCCCCGAGCAGTTGGCCTCACCGGAATGGGGCTCGATGCTGTGCACGTCGCACTGGAACTGCAACTGGCAGTTCGCCGTGGACAATGTGATGGACCCGATGCATGGCGCCTATCTGCATGCGGTATCGCACTCCATGGCCGAGGGCGACCGCCAGGCCGAGATGCGTACGCGCAAGACGCCGCAGGGTCTGGTGTTTGAAAAAGTCGGGCAGCGTGACATCAATTTCGACTGGGTCGAATGGGGTGAATCAGCCAGCTTCTGGATGCGTCTGTCGATACCGTACAAGCGGCGCTACGGCCCGGGTGGCTCGTTTTTCATCATCGGCTATTGCACACCGGTCGATGACGAGCATTGCCTGGTGTTTTTCTGGCGCTGCCGTCAGGTAGCGGGTTGGCAGGCCAATGTGTGGAAGTTCATGTACCGCAACCGCCTCGAAGGCCTGCATTGGACGGTGCTCGAACAAGACCGGGTCGTGCTCGAGAACATGGCACCGGACCCGCGCGCTAGCGAATATCTCTATCAGCACGACGCGGGCATGGTGCGTATCCGCCGCCGTATCGAAGAGGTGGGTCGTGCGCATCTGAAGGCATTGGCCGAGGCAGGACACGCCATCGCATGAGCGCTGCGCTCGATCATTTCAAGGTATTGATCACCGGAGGCGCGCGCGGTCTGGGGGCTGACTTCGCCCGCGCCTGCCGCGAGGCCGGTGCCGAGGTCGTGATTGCAGACATCCTGCGCGAGCGCGGCGAGCAAACGGCCGCCACGCTCGGTATCCGCTTTATCGAACTCGATCTGCGTGATCCGCAATCGATTGAACGATGCGCGGCACAGTGCACCGACTGGCTCGGCGGACTCGATGGCCTTGTCAATTGCGCTGCAGTCACCGACTCCGGTGGCAAGTTCGCCGATGAGCTGGACATTGACACCTGGAACCGGGTGATGGAGGTCAATGTGCGCGGCACCTGGCTGATGACCCGCGCGGTGTTGCCGGCCCTGCGCCACAGTGGCCGCGGCCGGGTCGTCAACATCGCCTCGGACACCGCACTCTGGGGTGCCCCGCGCCTGCTTGCCTATGTCACCAGCAAAGGCGCCATCATTGCCATGACCCGATCACTGGCACGCGAGCTGGGTGCGGATTCCATCGCGGTCAACGCGATTGCACCCGGACTCACCGAGGTGGAGGCCACCGAGTATGTGCCCGTCGCGCGACATGAACATTACCGTAGTGGCCGCGCCATGCCGCGCGCGCAGGTACCTGCCGATGTGAGCGGTGCACTGGTGTTCCTGCTCTCGGCAGCCGGTGGATTCATTACCGGGCAAACCTTGCCCGTCAATGGGGGATTTGTATTTGTGTAGTGCAACGCCTCAGGACATGCCCGGGCGGGTGACCGTTCGCGTACATCCTGAGACCGCATCGTCGATTTGAGCGCACGTCTTTTGAGTGGCAGTCCGAACAAGGAGATCACCATCATGGCTGAAGCAGACCGCAGCACCGATACGGCCAATGCGAGCTGGGAGCGTCCCGCAGGCAGCACGCTCGAGCAATGGCTCGAATCGCGCGTGGCGCGCCATTCCACCCGGCGTTATGACTGGGATGCGCTCAAGTTTCAGGCGGACTACGACCCGAAGTACCGGCGCGCACAAATGCGCTATGTCGGCACCGGTGGCACCGGCGTGGCGACCGATTCCAACACCGTGCCATCGGGTCATTTCACGTTCTCGACCATGCTGATCCCGGCTGGCCATGTCGGCCCGATGCATATTCACCACGATGTGGAAGAAATCTTCTTCGTCATGCGTGGCCGCATGAAGGTCATCTGCGAGAAGGATGGCGAACGTTGGGAGTCGGTGTTGGGCGAACGTGATCTGATCTCGGTCCCGCCGGGGGTCTATCGCGAAGAGCACAATATTGGTGAGGAAGATGCGCTGATGTGCGTGATGCTGGGTGCCGCGAAGCCGGTCACGCCGAATTACCCGCCCGACTCGCCGCTATCCAAAATCCGGCGCTGATACGTGCTGCCTGATTTTCCCCACCGGATCGCGACGACCCGCAACGGGCCGATCGGCTATCGCCAAAGCGGTTCGCCGAACGGCCAGACCCTGGTGCTGTTGCATGGCATCGGTTCGGCATCGGGATCGTGGGTGCATCAATTGCAACGCTTCGGCAATCATTTCCGGGTGATTGCCTGGGATGCGCCTGGCTATGGTGAGTCGATGCACTTGGCCAGTGAAAATCCGGACGCCGGTGACTACGCCGATGCATTGCAGGGTTTGCTCGACGCTCTGGATGTCAAAGACTGCTTGCTGGTCGCACAATCATTGGGAGCGCTGGTCGCTTGTCGCTTGGCGGCGACTCGCCCGCAAGCACTCGCGGGACTCGTGCTGATCAGTCCGGCCAATGGCTATGGCCGCGCAAGCGCTGCACTGCGCGATGCGCGCCTGCAGGCGCGACTGAAAGCCATGGACGAGTTGGGACCGCAGGGCCTCGCTGAGGCTCGCGCACACAACCTGCTGTCCGCACAGGCCACGCCCGAGGCGCTGGCGTTGGTGCGTGAGAACATGGCGGCACTCGATCGGCGTGGCCACGCGCAAGCGGCCCACCTGCTTGCCGGAGGATCTGCGATTGACGATGCGCACTGCTACGCCGGCCCGACTCTGGTTCTATGCGGTAGCGAAGACCGGGTGACTCCGCCGGCCGATTGTGAATTGGTGGCCAAGGCGTTTGCGCAGGCTGAGTTTCGGGTGCTGCCCGGGCCGGGCCATGCGAGCTATGTGGAATCCCCCGACCAGGTGAACCAGGCAATCAGTGAATTTGCCCACCGTCTGGGTCTGTGCTGAAGCGATCCTGACCGAGCCCGCCGATGCCTCCAACGTCCCGCTGCCCACTCGAGTTTCGCCAATGCAGATCCGAGTCATACAGAGTGCATCGGACTCTCACTGAGTCCATTCGAGCCTCCTGATGCCAGCGAGTCAATCAGCGAAGAAATCGGCGGTCACGGCGACCGATCAGCGCTACATCGTGCCGGGGCTTGAGCGCGGCCTGAAACTATTGCAATTGTTTGATCGCGGCCGCACTGTGCTCGGCGCGGCCGCGGTCGCGCGTGCGCTCGAAGTGCCACGATCCTCGGCGTTCCGTCTCATCCAGACCCTGGAATACCTGGGCTATCTGGAGCGAACCGGTAATGATTACCGCCTGGGTCCGGCGGTGCTGCGGCTCGGTTTTGAATATGTAGCGGCACTACCCATCACAGAACTTGCTCGACCGATTCTGGCGAATCTGCGCGACGAATGCGGCTGCACGGCACAACTGGCACTGCGCGATCAGCGTGAAGTGGTTTATGTTATGCATGTGCTGGGGCCGTCGCATTTCTCCAGCAATGTTTCGGTTGGAACGCGCTTGCCGGTGCACGCCACCGCCCTTGGCCGGATGTTTCTTGCCTATATGAGCGATCAGGCGATCAGCGCCCTGTACGCCGGATCCACACTGCAGCGATTCTCCAACCGCACCACAATCACGGTGAATGGTCTGATCGAACGCGCACATGCCGATCGCGCACGGGGTGTGGCGATCAGCGAATCGCATTTCGAGGCGGGTATCTCGGCGATTGCCGCCGCGGTTCTGGACGGTCAGGCAGTGCCCGTGGCCGCCCTGTCGATCACCCTGCTGCAGCCAGCGCTGCCCGCGACGCCCCAGGCCGAGCACCTGATCGATGCCGTGCGCAATGCAGCGGCCGAACTGTCGCATCGACTCAATTACCGCGCGCAACCGCTGGTCGCTCCGATGGCTGGCGATCGTGCGGCGCGCAGCAATGCCAACGGCCGCAGTGCGCTCGGCGATACTCTTATCCATCGTGCCTGATCCGCTCCCTTCCCTGGAAACCAAACCATGACCGCTACCCATCCAGACATCCCTGCGGCTGCCGCCACTGGCACGAGCGCGGCCACTGAATCGATCACTGCCGGTGAACTCACCGCGCGCTTTCTGGAAGCCGCGGGCGTCGACACTGTCTTTGGCGTGATCTCGATTCACAATATGCCGATCCTCGATGCCATCGCGCAGCGCGGCAGGATTCGCTTTGTTGCCGCCCGCAGCGAACAGGGTGCAGCCAATATGGCCGATGCGAATGCGCGGGTGCGTGGCGGCCTCGGCGTGGTCATTTCAAGTACCGGCACGGCGGCTGGTAACACCTGTGGCTCGATGGTGGAAGCGTTCACCGCGGGCACGCCCTTATTGCATATCACCGGCCAGATCGAGCGCCCGTGGCTCGATCGTGGCTGGGGTTACATCCATGAAGCCCGTGATCAACTGGCGATGATGAGCGCAGTATCCAAGCGCGCCTACCGGGTCTGGTCTGCCGATGCAACGCTTGGCATTTTGCGCGAGGCCTCCCGCACGGCACTTAGCTCGCCATCAGGCCCGGTCGCCGTTGAAATTCCGATCGATGTGCAGCAATCAACACTCGCCTGTCCGCGCGAGCTCGCACCTTTGCCGATTGCCTCACTCCCCGTGGACGAGGCAAGCCTCGATCGACTGGCCGAGGCCCTGAGCCGCGCCCGTCGTCCGCTACTGTGGCTAGGCGGTGGTGCACGTGCCGCCGAGCGTGAGGTGGCCGCACTCGTGGCGCTGGGCTTTGGGGTGGTAACCAGCGTGCAGGGGCGCGGCATTATCGACGAACGCCATCCGATGTCCCTCGGTGCCTACAACCTGTATCCCGAGGTCGAGCAGTTCTATGGCCGCTGTGACGCCATGCTGGTGGTCGGCTCGCAATTGCGCAGCAACGAAACGCTGCGCTATGCCCTGAAACTGCCGCGCCCGCTGTACCGGATCGACGCCGATGCCTCGCGCGATGCGCGCTCATATCCATCGGATGGGTTTGTCACCGGTGATGCGGCTCTCACGCTGGCGGGCCTCGCCTCCCGCTTGCGCGGTCGCATGCAGATCGACCCCGCGTTTGCCGCCGATCTGGCCACCACCCGTGGCGCGGCCACGGCGCGGATCGAAGCCATGCTGGGTCCCTATCGCGGCCTGGTCGATGCCCTCAATCGCGCGAGCGCCGCGCGCCCCTGCCTGTGGGTGCGCGACGTCACCGTATCCAACAGCACCTGGGGCAATCGCGCCGTCATGTTGCGCGGTCCGCGTGAAGGCGTGCATGCCATGGGTGGTGGCATCGGCATGGGTATACAGATGGCCCTTGGCGCCGCGCTTGCTGCCCCCGAGCGCAAGACCTTGTGCCTGAGCGGTGACGGTGGCTTGATGGTCAACGTGGGCGAGCTTGCCACGCTGGTGCAGGAGAAGGCCGACGTCACCTTGTTCGTGATGAACGATCGCGGCTATGGCGTCATCCGTAATATCCAGGACGCGCAATATGGCGGACGACGTCATTATGTCGACCTGCACACGCCGCAATTTGAGACCTTCGCCGCCGCCCTTGGATTGGGCTACCGCCGCATCAGCCGCAGCGATGAGTTTGACACCGTGGTGGGTGAGGCCATTTCCCAGCGTGGCCCCTTGCTGGTAGAAGTTGATATGACCGCAATCGGTCCCTACGCCAGCGCTTTTGCCGGCCCGCCACTCAAACCCTGAGCACGCTCTAAAATCCAGGTGACTGACCGATCTTCTGAAATTGCTGACTATTACGAAGCGACCGCATTTATTCCGAAACCCTGGCGCTATACGACACCATGAGCACTCCCAAACCGATGAACATTTTGATGATAGGTGGCGGTGCCATTGGCCGCGAAATTCTCAAGCACATCGAGCATGATGCCGCGTTGCGCGTAACCCACGTCCTCGATCTGCCGGTCACGCATGCGGCTCTGCGTGCTCGACTGCCCGCGGCAATCCAACTCATCGGCTCACTGGACGAGTTGCGCGATGCCGACCGCCCCGATCATGTGATCGAGTGCGCCGGTCATCCGGCCGTCAAATCCACCGTGCCTGAATTGCTGCGCCGGGGGATCGATGTGTCGCTGGTATCGGTCGGTTCACTTGCCGAACCAGGCCTTGCGCAAGAGCTGGAAGCGGCCGCCAGCGCTGGTGGTGCACAGTTGTTTCTGATCTCGGGTGCCATTGCCGGTATCGATGCGATCGCATCGGCGCGTATCGGCGGGCTCGATTCTGTTGTCTATACCGGACGCAAACCTCCAATCGGTTGGCTGGGCACGCCGGCCGAGTCCGTGTGTGATCTGAATACGATCACCGAGGCGACGGTGATCTTTGAAGGATCGGCCGGAGAAGCGGCCCGCCTCTACCCCAAGAACGCCAACGTCGCGGCCACCGTATCGCTGGCCGGTGTTGGCCTGGAGCGCACGCGTGCCACGCTGATCGCCGACCCTGGCGTTTCCAAGAACATCCATCATGTGCGCGCCACGGGCGCCTTCGGTGAACTCGAGATCACGATCGCCGGCCGCGCGCTCGCGGACAATCCCAAAACCTCGGCACTGGCGGCCTACAGCGCGGTGCGCGCACTGCGGCAGCGCGTGGCGAGCGTCGTCATCTGAACCTGACCCCACCAATGCACGCGCATTTTCAGGTGGTTGTGAACCTCCATCCCCCAATGAATTGACTGTATACGGAGATCGCCCATGAGCATCGAAGGCATTGACGAAGTCACCTATGGCGTTGAAGACATGGCTGCGGCACGCAACTTCTGGGATGACTGGGGGTTGCACCAGCTCATCGATCAAGCCGATCGGCTCGACTATGAAACGCTCAACGGCAGCACGGTCCGCGTGCGCCCGCTCGATGCCCCTGGCTTGCCGGCGCCCATCGAACCAGGCTCGACCATGCGCGAAGTGGTCTGGGGTGTTGACCAGGCGAGCGATCTGGAGGCCCTCGCGCGCTGCCCCGGTGTCAGCGTCATTGCCGGTGCACACGGGCGCGAATGCGTTGCCACCGACCCCAATGGCCTGGCAATCCGATTTCGGCTCTCGCGCAAGCGGCCAGTCCGGGTGCGCGGCGCACTCACCAACAACTGGGGTGCACCGAACCGCATCAACACGCCGACACCGGTCTACGATCGCGCCGATCCTATTGAATTGGGCCATGTGGTGTTCTTCACTGACAAGTTGCAAGCCTGCGAAGATTTCTATGTATCTCTTGGCTTCATCGTGTCTGACCGCTACCCGGGCCGTGCGGTGTTTCTGCGCTGCTCGGCAGACGGTGGGCATCATGATTTGTTTTTGTTGCAAGTACCGGGTGGCAAGCCCGGTCTGAATCATCTGGCCTTTGCCGTGCGTGATATTCATGAGGTGTTCGGCGGTGGCCTGCATATCAGCCGCTGCGGCTGGGAAACCCAGCTCGGACCGGGTCGCCATCCCATTTCATCGGCGTATTTTTGGTATGTGAAAAATCCCTGCGGGGGCCTCGCGGAATACAACGCCGATGAGGATCAACTCGACGAGCACTGGCAGTCGCGTGACTTCACGCCATCGAACGAAGCGTTCGCCGAATGGGCAATCGAAGGCGGCATCGATGGCAACACGCGCCGGCAACGCGATGTCAATGCACCGCCTCAGGGTCGATTCGGCACCGAGCGGCGCACCTGAGATTCAGCCCTTGGCGGTCCGCTCGGCGGCGCGAACCATCTGCTCATAGAGACTTTTCTCTTCGGGCTTGCGCGCGCTGACTTCGCTGCCAATGGAGGCCATCATCCGGGTCATCTGAGTGGCGTCGGCCTCACTCAGGGTGTTCACTTCGCCGCCATTCTTGATCCATGCCTCCTTGGCATGCCCGTAGTCCTCAACCGACCAGGCGCCGATGTCCTGGCTGATGCGGCGGCCCGAATCAACCACCATGGCCTGCAAGTCGGGGCTGAGCTTATCGAACCACAGACGGGACACCACGGTCATGCTCACCACCATGGCGTGGCCAGTTTCCAGATAAAACTTTGCCGAATCGTAATAGCGCATGGGTGTCACCACCGGCAGGCTGCTCATCATGCCGTCGATCGTGCCTTGCTGCAGTGCCGGCAGCACCTCACCAAGTGCCATCGGTATGCCATTGACCTTCAGACGTCGCATCTCCTCGCGGTCCATGTCGGCAGCCAGCACGCGAATTTTCTTGCCTTCGAGATCACTCAATTTCGTCGCGCGAGTGCGGGTCACAAAACCCGCCGAACCGAGCACGTAGGCACCGATCCCTTTGAGTCCGCGGTTTGATCCCAAGGCGAGCAGGCTCGCGTTGAACTCCGGGTCCTGCAGGGCGCGATGGGCGTGGGCCGCATCCTTGAACACACCCGGCGCCGATGGCAACTCATAGCGTGAATCGATGCCAGCCAGAAACTGCGGCGGGCCGGCCCAAGCCTGAATCGAACCAAACTGGGTGCCTTCGATCTGCCGCGGAATCGACCCCAGCTGGCTCGCCGGGAAGACCTCGCCGCGCAGCTTGCCGCCGGAGGAGCGGGCCACTTCAGCGGCAAACCAGCGCAACCATTCGTGCTGAACATCGTTGATGGTCGCGGTAGACAGTTTCATCACCCCGGGGCCTTCGTCAGCGGCACGCGCCCAACGAGAATCGGCCAGCAATCCGGTGAGGCTACCCACCATGCCGGTCATTCCAGCACCCAATAGTCGACGCCTGTTGTCTTGCATGATGTCTCCGATCCTGTTTCTTGTTGTGGTCTAGGTCCGCCTCACCGCACGTGCCGCGTGCGCTATTGTGCCATTGCGGTTACCCGTGGCGGCCTGTACTTTGATTCGTGCGGCAGTGCATGCCTCGATCCGGCGGAGGGCTCATTGACCGATACCCGCATCAGGCGCGTGGATCGAACCGACCAAACCACTCCTTGATCGCGCGGCCGCTTCCCCACAGTGCACTGGCGCTGGGCAGCCAGCGGACAACCGGCAGACGCTCGCGTACTTCATAGTCGGTCGCTGCCGGATAGGCGCGCAGTCCGGCACGCTCGAACAAGCCCAGTGCCCGGTGCATGTGCAAGGCCGAGGTCACCAGCAGCACCTGACCGATGCCTCTTTCACGCAATAGCGCGGCTGTGTTTTGCGCGTTCTCTCCGGTGGTGTGACTGTGTTCTTCGAGCAGCATCGCCTCGCGCGGCACACCGAAATCGGCCAGCACACGCGCCATCGCCGCCGCTTCTGAGCCGCCGGAGCGCTGCCCTTCGCCCCCGCCGGTCAGCACCATCAGCGGTGCCTTGCCGGCATGGTAGAGGCGCGCGGCGTACCAGATCCGGTCGGCTGCCAGATCAAGATCGGGGTCCGGATGGACAGTCTCCTCAGGCTCGATGCCGCCGCCGAGCACCACGATCGCAGCTGCGGTCGGCACCGCGGCAATGGATTGAGGCGGGTATTCGCCTTCCAGCATGCCACGCAGCCCATCGCTCGCGACCGGCACCGACCAGACGGTGAGCCATAAGAATGCCGCAGCACCCAGCATCCAGGCGCTGCGGTGCCGCCGCAGCGCACCCAGCACCAGTGCAATGAGTCCGAGCAGCAGTGCACTCCCCAGTGGTGTGATCAGGACAATGCACACCTTGAACAGCAGAAACACGGTCAGGACGCCCGCGGTCCGTTGCCAGCATCCCCACCACCCTGATGTCCAGCCACCTGATGGCCGGTCCGGTGGCCAGCATCCTGCTGACCGGCGATCGGATGCTCGTCAATGTTGTGCCCCATTGCCTTGTGCCCCATTGCCTCATGGAGCTTTTGTAATAGCCGCTGCGGCAGCAGCGGGGTTTCGTCGAGTACGACACCAAACGGTGACAGCGCATCCTCGATCGCGCTCACGATGGCCGCTGCGGCCGGAATGGTTCCCCCCTCACCGGCGCCTTTCACACCCAGGGGATTGAGTGGCGAGGGCGTCTCGATATGGGTCATCTTCACCTGCGGAATATCCGGGGCCGTTGGCATCGTATAGTCGGCAAATGTGGTGGTCGTGGGTTGCGCCTGACTGTCGTAGCCCATCACCTCAAACAAGGCATTGCCAATGCCATGGGCCACCCCGCCCTGGATCTGGCCATCGACCAGCATTGGATTGATCAGGCGACCGGAGTCATGCGCCACCGCGTAGTTCAAAATCCTTACCCGCCCGGTGTGAATGTCGACTTCCACTTCGACCACATGCGTGCCGTTGCAGTAGGTCGAGCGTTCGGGAGAAAAGTACACCGTCTCCTCCATCCCGCAGGTGACCCCGGCGGGAAACGAAAAGCCGGGCATGCCCTGGGACAGCCGTGCCAATTGCGCAAACGTCTTGTGCCGACCGGGAACGCCTTTCACCTGGACCCGCCCGTCGACCAGATCCAGGTCTTCCTCAGCCGCCTCAAGCAAATGGGCCGCCAGCTTCACCAGCTTGCCGCGCACCACCGCCGCCGCCGTGTTGACCGAGTTGCCGGCATTTACGGTGACGCGGCTGGCAAAAGTGCCCACCCCCATCGAGATCGTATCGGTGTCAGCAATCACTACATCGATCTGGTCGGGTGCCACACCCAGGTGATCGGCACAGATCTGTGCCCAGATGGTGCGGTGCCCCTGGCCTTGTGCGCCCGCACCGCAGATCACCGTGACCCGGCCGTTCTGCTGCACCCGCACCGTGGCTCCTTCAAACGGCCCCAGCCCGGTTCCTTCAACATAGTTGCCGATACCGATGCCCAGATAGCGCCCTTCGGCGCGCGCAGCCACCTGACGCGCGGCAAAACCGCTCCAGTCGGCCAACTCAAGCGCATTGGCCTGACACACCGGATAGTCACCCGAGTCATAGATAACCGGTTTGCCATCCCGGTAGATGAAACCGACCGCGTAGGGCATCTGATGCGGCTGCACCAGATTGCGTCGTCTGATCTCGTCACGACCCAGTCCGAGCAGCGCCGCGGCCTTGTCCATCATGCGTTCCATGGCAAACACTCCCTGCGGGCGTCCGGCACCACGCATGGGCGTGGTCGGCACCTTGTTGGTGTAGACCACTTTCAGTGTGAGCTCGATGTTCGGAACGACATAAGGGCCTGGCGTCGTGGTGACCGCGATGTAGGGCATGATGATGCCCCAGGGTACAAACGCGCCCGTGTCGTGAATCATCTCGAAGCGCAGGCCGAGGATGCGTCCGGCGGCGTCCAGTGCGAGTGCCATATCCCAGTACTGGTCGCGCTCCTGGGTAGCGGTGAGGAAATGTTCGCGCCGGTCTTCAATCCATTTCACCGGACGGCGCAGTCGCACCGCGGCGTGGCAGACAATCGCCTGCTCGCCATAGACCATGGTCTTGGGGCCAAAACCGCCACCCACGTCCGGATTGACCACGCGCAAGCGTTCGGGATCCCACTCAAGCAGATCGACCAGGGTCTTTTTTTCCAGAAACGGCGACTGCCCGGCGCACCAGGTGGTGAGGCGTCCGCCGATCGCGTCATAGTGCGCAACCACCGCGCGCCCCTCGATCGGGTGACCGGCCCCGCGATGCTGAAAGAATTGCGCGCGCACGACGTGTGCGGCGCGGGCAAACGCGCGCTCGGTTTCGCCATAGGCCATGGTGACTACAGCAGCCAGGTTGTCTTTGCCATCGCTGTGGACAAGGGCACTGGAAGCGGCAAGCGCGGCACGGCAATCGGCCACCGGTGCAAGGACCTCCCAGCTCACCTCGACACGATCGGCCGCATCTTCTGCCGCGGCACGACTGGTGGCAATCACGACCGCTACCGCTTCACCGACATAGCAGACCTCGTCACTGGCAAGTGACTGTGCTGTACGCGCATCACGCAGCGCAGGGTTGGGCACCAGAAGCGGAATGGGCGCGCGCAAGGCATCGGGCAGATCGGCGCAGGTAAGAATCGCGTGCACCCCTGGCATCGTGCGCGCCGCCGCGGTGTCAATCGATACGATGCGGGCATGTGCATGCGGGCTGCGCACGAAGGAGGCATGCAACATCCCCTCCAGGTGAATGTCATCGACATAGCACCCTTCGCCGCGCAGCAAGGCCGGGTCTTCGGTGCGACGCATGCGCGTGCCGATGAAAGGCAGTCCTGCACTCATGATGTCTCCTGCGGCAGCTGGGAACGCATCGGCGAGCTTACTCGCGATGCTCAGGCGTGTATTCTAACGGGGCCAGCATCAAGGCATGCGCGAGGGCTGCAGGAGACAACGCGATGAGTCTTTTCAATTCAGGAGCAACGGGCAGGCGCGCGCTCAACCGGGTCACGCTGACAGCCGCGCGATGGCCGCTGCGGATGTGCGCTCAAGCTGAGGGACGACCGCTGGGTGTGCCGACTCAAGCACAGAGCCAGGCTTTTTTGCTCAGTGTTCTGCTCTCGGTGGCGCTGACGCTCGGCTTGAGCGTTTCAATCAGGCCTGCGCAGGCAGACGACGCCCCGCGCCCATCGGCTGACGGGTTTCCGAATCGATCGATGACGCTGATTGTGCCGAGCGGCCCCGGTGGACCACTCGATATTACGGCGCGGTTGATTGCACCCGGGCTCTCGCGTGGCCTCGGACAGCCCGTTGTGGTTGAGAATCGTCCGGGGGCCTCCAACAAGATTGCAGTTCAGGCGCTGCTGCGCGCACCGCGCGACGGTCACACCATCGCGGTGGTCTCGCCTGCGGCCATGACCATCAATCCGCTGATCGACCCGAACGCCGGATGGGACCCGTTGCGCGATTTCACGCTGCTGAGCTACGCCGTGGACACCCCCGCTGTGGTCGCCGTTCACCCCTCGGTACCGGCGCGCACGCTCGCGCAGTTTGTCACCTGGGCCAATTCAACCGCCACGCCGGTGAGCTATGGCACCGGGGGCACCGGCACCAGCACCCATCTGTCGACCTTCGAACTGCTATCCAGGCTCGGGGTCAAATCAACCCATGTGCCCTACAAGGGCGACCCACCGGCGTTTGCCGATTTGCTGAGCGGGCAGATCCAGGTGATGGTGCAAATTGTCGGCATCGTCAAACCCTACGTTGACGCCGGACGGTTGGTTGCACTGGCCAGCAGCGGCACCGAGCGGGCGGCGCTGATGCCCGATCTGCCCACCTATCGCGAGACAGGCATTGCGGCCCTCGCTGAGGCGAGCTACAACGTGTGGCTAGGCTTCGTTGCCGCCAATGGGATCCCTGCGAGCGTTCAAGTGACCTTGCAGGATGCCATCAACCGGGCGTTGCGCCAGAGTGACGTACTCGAAGCCTATCGCGTCAAAGGGTTTCGTGTGGTCGGCGCCCCCGCCGCACAATTCGCGACGATTCTGCGTGCAGAGATCGAGCGTAATCGCCACACCATTGAAGCTGGAAACATTCATGTCGAATAAGCGAGTCGATTTGCGCGCGCACCTTGAGGCGCTCGATCGAGCAGGACTTTTGCACCGCATCGATGCACCGATCAACAAAGACACCGAATTGCATCCGCTGGTTCGCTGGCAGTTTCGTGGTGGCATCCCTGAGCACGCACGCAAGGCCTTTCTTTTCAGTCATGTCATCGATGGCGGCGGGCGCCGCTATGACATCCCGGTGGCAGTCGGCGCACTGGCCGCCAGCGCCGAGATCTACCGCATCGGCATGGGCGTGTCTCGCGTCGAGGACATCGGCCCGAGTTGGGCACACGCCACTGCCCATCCACTCACACCGGTCGAGATCACCGACGCGCCCTGCCAGGAGATTGTCGAATATGGCGGTGGCCTTGATGCCCTGCCTATTCCCATCTCCACGCCGGGTTTTGACGTCGCGCCCTATCTGACCGCAGCCAATGTGATCACCCGCGATCCGGACACGGGTGTGCAGAACATGGGCATGTATCGCTGCTGCCTGAAGACGCGGCAGACCATGGGCATCATGATGCTTGCCTCAACCCGGTCCGGCGGCAACACGCATTGGAAAAAATACCGCGCGCGCGGCGAGAAAATGCCCTGCGCCATCATCGTGGGCTGTCCGCCTTCGATCGCCTATTGCGGACCGCAGAAATTCGATGAGTCGGTTGATGAACTCGCGGTCGCCGGCGCCCTGGGTAATGAACCGGTCGAAGTGGTGCGCTGTCGCAGCATCGATCTGCGCGTACCGGCACACGCCGAGATCGTGATCGAAGGCTGGGTGGAGACCGCCTTTCTCGAACCCGAAGGGCCGTTTGGCGAATCACACGGCTATGTGGCACTCGAGGACTACAACATGATTTTCACGGTGAGCGCGATCACCCGTCGCCGCGCACCGATTTTCCTGTCCATCATTTCGCAGGTGACGCCAAGCGAATCGAGCGTGATAAAGCGCGTGGCCTACGAGCCGCAATTTTTGCGCTTCCTGCGCGACAGCCTGGGCATCAAAGGCGTCGTGCGGGTATCAATGCACGAGCCACTGACCAACTTGCGCCGGGTGATCGTGATCCAGGTGCGCCGCGGCACCCCCACGACTGAAATCTGGCGCGCCCTGTATGGCACCACCACGCTGCAGTCCTCCTGCGGCAAGTATGTGATCGCAGTCGATGAGGACATCGATCCACAAAACGCCGATGCCCTGTTCTGGGCGCTCTCCTACCGTGCCAATCCGGAGCGGGACATCCGCATCATCGGCCCGCGCGAACGGGGGCACGGACCGCGCAGCGATCGGCGTGGCGAATCGGATTCGGCCATGCTGGTCGATGCCACCATGAAACAGGATTTGCCACCGCTTGCGCTACCCAAGCGCGAGTACATGGAGCAGGCCCGCGGCCTTTGGGAGCGCCTGGGCCTGCCGCCGCTCAGCCCCGAGACGCCCTGGTTCGGTTATTCCCTGGGCGAGTGGACCGAAGACTGGGATCAGGCGGCAGCGCGGGCGACGCGTGGCGAGTGGGCCGTTAACGCCGCAGAGGCGGCGCGGCGCCGGCGCAGCGATCAGGAACCCAATGCGACGGTCAGCCGCGATCGGGTTGATTAGAACGTACCGCCAGACACCCAGCCTTGCGCCGTGCTCGCGCACGGCTCATCGGTTAGCGTGAGATCGACCGGACTTGCGCTACGCAACCGGCTGCTAGATTCCGTCTGCCGGGGGCAGCATGCGACCGCGAATCAAATCGGCAGCACGCTCGGCGATCATGATGACCGGAGCGTTGATATTGCCCCCGACCAGATCAGGCATGACCGAGGCGTCAATCACCCGCAACCCGTCCACGCCGCGCACGCGCAGGTGTGCGTCGACCACCGCCTGCGCGTCGCCGTCGGCACCCATGCGACAGGTGCCCAGAGGGTGGTAGACCGTCGACGCAGTGGCGCTTGCATAGGCATCGAGCGCCTCATCCGAGAGCTTGTCAGCCCCCGGGGTCCATTCCGGTCCGGCAAATTCGCGTAACAAGGGTGAGTTCATGATCTCGCGCGCAAGCCGGATGCCGATTCGCACAGTGCGCCGATCGGCGTCAGTAGATAAGAAATTCGAAGTGATGCGCAGCGCTGTCCGCGGGTCAGTCGATACCAGATCAAGCTGGCCACGACTCGTCGGGCGCAGCGGCACCGGACGACAACCAAAACCATCGGCATAGGCCGGATTGACCCCGGGGAACCAGGGGCGCGCGCCATGCGGCATGGCGCGAAACAGCAACTGCAAGTCGGGGATCGGCTGGCTTGGATCGCTTTTGGTAAAAGCCATCACGTTGTTGGGCAGGTTGGCGGCCAAACCCTTGCCACGAAAATGCGCGTTGAGCACACTGAACCCGATGCGATCGGCTCGCAGGACGCGGTGCAGCGGCCCCGGACTGCGCCGCGCGTGGTCCACATCGGCTGAGACATGATCCTGCAGGTTGCGGCCGACGCCGGGTAGCGCAGCACGCACCGCAATACCGTGGCGCGCAAGGGCCTCCGGATCGCCGATGCCCGCGAGCATCAACAGCTGCGGTGAATTGATGGCACCACCGCACAGCAGAACCTCACGCCGCGCGCGAACCACGGGCGAGCTTGCACCGATCAGACGCACGCCGATCGCACGCGCTCCCTCGAATTCGATCCCGCTCACGAGCGTATCGGTCTGCACCGTGAGTCCGGCGCGTCCGAGCGCAGGCCGCAGATAGGCCACCGCCGCGCTGCAGCGCCGACCGTCGCGTATGGTTGCCTGGCCGCGCCCAATGCCTTCCTGGTCACGCCCGTTGTAATCCGGATTGCGCGGCAACCCATGTGCGACACCGGCCTCGATGATTGCATCGAGCAAAGGATCAGGAAACTGCGGATCACAGGTGGCGAGTGGCCCCTCGCCACCGCGCCAGGTGTTGGCACCGCCAGCCCAGGACTCCGATCGACGGAAATAGGGCAGCACATGCGCATAGGACCAATCCGTGAGACCGCTTGCGGCCCAGCGCTCGTAATCCCCGCGATGACCGCGCACATAGGCCATGGCATTGATCGACGAGGAGCCACCGATCACGCGACCGCGATAGACCGGAATTCGCCTGCCATTGAGCGAGGGTGCGGGCTCGGTGTCATACATCCAGTCATGGCGACGGGCGATGACATTGCGTCCCCACGCCAACGGAATGCCGATCATCGGATCGCGATCCCACCCGCCGGCCTCGATGAGTAACACGCTGACATCCGGATCTTCGGTCAGGCGAGCCGCCACGGTGCAACCGGCCGACCCGGCACCTACGATCACATAATCAAATTCTGTTTGCATACATGTAATCGCGCGTCATTGGCATCGGACTCTCGATGTTCTCACCTTTCTTGTTGCAAAGGATTTGATAAATGTTGATCCAGTTGCGCGAGAACGCGTAGGCACAGCCGATCAGATACATCGACCAGATCCGGTAGCGTCGCGCGCCGGCGATTTCGATGCCCCGCTCACTATGACTCTCAAGCCGCGCGGCCCATTCACCGCAGGTTCTCGCGTAATGCCGGCGCAGCGATTCAACATCAGCGACTTCCAGTCCGGCGCGCTCGATCGCGTTGGTCACCAGCGAAATATGGCCCAGTTCGCCATCCGGGAACACATACTTGTCGATGAATTCGCCAGCGCCGAGCCCGACGTCGCGACTGTCCGTGTCCCCTGCGGTAATGCCGTGATTCATCACCAGGCCCTGATCGGTGAGCAGATCGCGAATGCGGCCGAAATAGGTCGGCAGATTCTTGCGCCCGACATGCTCGAACATGCCAACGCTTGAGATTTTGTCGTACACACCGCTACCCGGGATATCGCGATAGTCCTGAATGCGGACCTCACAGCGGCCTTGCAGCCCTTCGCGGCGAATCAGCTCGCGCGTGTATTCAAACTGCCGCTCGCTCAGTGTCACGCCGGTCGCAATCGCGCCAAACTGCTTGGCCGCGCGCACAATCATGGCTCCCCAGCCGCACCCAATATCCAGAAAGCGCTCACCGGGCTTGACCTGCAACTTGGTCAGAATGTGGTCGAGCTTATTGATCTGCGCCTGCTCGAGCGTGTCCTCGGGCGTCCGGTAGTAGGCGCACGAATAGAGCATGTTCGCGTCGAGAAACAAACTGTAGAACTCGTTCGATACGTCGTAGTGATATTCGATTGCTTTCTTATCGCGCGCCCGGGTGTGCCTGGCCGCGTGGAATGGATTGAAGCGGCGCCAGGTCTGCTGGCCGGTGCGAGCAAATTTCTGCGCGGCATCGAAGACATCGGCGAGGCGGCCAACCACATCGATATGCCCTTCGACATACGCCTCGCCGAGCTTCATCAGATCCGGGTTGAGCAGATAGGCTGCCGACGAGGCGTGTGGAACCCGCACAATCACTTTCGGCTGATCGCCCAGCGCATAGGACGCGCCGTTCCAGAGCTGCAGTTCGATGGGAATGTTGTGCTCGGCACGCAGGCTTGCCGCAAATGCCGCAATTTTCTTGTCAAACAGCATCGTGGTCCCCTCCCCCCGGGTCTGCGACTCTGGTCAACCGCCCAGCCGCTCGATCCCTTTCGAGCAGTTGCTGGCTCGCTGCCATCTGCAAATGACCAGAAGCAACAAGGCATGGAGTCGCAATTATGCGACTTTTGCCCGCATTCTGACCACAGCGCATGCGCTGCGCCCCTTGCCCTGTGTCAAGTCAGCGCGTTGGCGAGTGCCATATCAACCGTGTCGAGCCAGACGAATTCGAGTCCGTCACGTGCCTCTTGCGGGATGTCCGGATAGTCCGACCGGTTGCGCTCAGGCAGCATGACGACCTTGACGCCGGCCTGGGCCGCCGCCAGCACCTTTTCCTTGATCCCGCCCACTGGCAGCACCAGGCCGCGCAGACTCACCTCACCGGTCATTGCGACATCCGGCCGAACCACCCGGCCAGTAAAAATCGAGGCAATCGCTACGAACATGCCGACCCCTGCGCTGGGCCCATCCTTTGGAGTTGCGCCGGCGGGCACATGGACATGCAGATCGGTCTTCTTGAACGCAAGCGGATCGATACCCAGTGACGCGGCACGCGATTTCACCAGCGTAAGCGCCGCCTGCACCGACTCCTTCATGACATCGCCCAACTGGCCGGTCACGATCAACCGGCCGCTACCGGCCGATTTCGCCGCCTCGATGAACAGCACATCTCCGCCCACCGGGGTCCAGGCAAGACCGGTCGCCACGCCCGGCACACCGAGTCGCAACGCGCTTTCATTTTCAAATTTGCGCGGCCCGAGAATCTCGGGTAGATCCAGCGGCGTGATCGCGACAGCGGGCGACTCATTGCGCGCGATACGCACCGCGGCATGGCGGCACAGCGCCGCAATGCGCCGCTCCAGTGAACGCACACCCGCCTCGCGCGTATAGCCGCGCACGATCTCGTGCAGGGTCGACTCGCCAATGGCAATCTGCTCGGGACGCAAACCGTTCATTTCGATTTGTTTCGGCACCAGGTGGGTGCTGGCGATGGCTACCTTTTCCGATTCGGTGTAGCCCGGCAGTTCCACGATCTCCATGCGATCACGCAGGGGGCCCGGAATGGTATCGAGCATATTGGCGGTCGCAATGAAGGTAATCCGCGACAGGTCAAAGGGCACACCCAGATAGGCATCGCGGAAGTTGGCGTTTTGCTCCGGGTCAAGCACTTCGAGCAAGGCCGCGGCTGGATCGCCCTGGCGCCCGCCCTGCCCCAGTTTGTCAATCTCATCCAGCAGCATCACCGCATCGCGGTTACCGGCCTTTTTCAGCGCCTGCACGATGTTGCCGGGCAATGCCCCGACATAGGTGCGTCGATGACCACGAATCTCGGCCTCGTCGTGCACGCCACCGAGTGCCACGCGAACGAAACTCGTGCCCAGTGCGCGAGCGATCGATTGCCCGAGCGAGGTCTTGCCGACCCCTGGCGGACCGACAAAACACAGGATCGGCGCCTTGCCGGCAGGGTTGAGCTTGCGCACCGCAAGAAATTCGATGATCCGACGCTTGATCTTTTCCAGTCCGAAATGATCGGTATCGAGCACCTGACGCGCGGCTTCCAGATCGATGTCCTTCGCACTGAGCTTGGTCCATGGCAGTTCCACCAGCCATTCCAGGTAAGTGCGCACCATGGAATACTCAGCGGAGGAATCCGACATTCGTTTCAGTCGCGAGAGTTCCTTGCGCGCCTGCTTCTCCACATCGGCTGGCATCGCGGCAGCGCCAATCTGCTGCTCGAGATCCTCGAGTTCGCTACCCGCGGTTTCCTCGCCGAGTTCTTTCTGGATTTGATGCAATTGCTCGCGCAGCATGAATTCACGCTGACGCTCATCGACTTTTTCCTGAGTACGGCTACCGATCTCGCGCGACAGACGCATGACCGCAATGCGATGGACCAATAGTGCAAGCACCTTGTCAAGACGCGCTTCGAGGTCAAGGGTTTCAAGGATTTCCTGCTTCTCGGCAGGCTTGATATCCATGAAACCCGCCACCATGTCGGCAAGCGCGCCAGGGGCGGTGAAACTCTGAATCGCGGCGAGCAGATCATGCGGCGTTTGCGGCAGCAGGTGCAGCGCCTCGGCGGCGCGCTGCTTGAGCAGCAGCATGCGCGCTTCAATACCGCCATCACGTGCCACCGGCTCGCTCAGACGCTCGATGCGCGCCGCCAGATAGGGAAGTCCCGCCACCATTTCCACAATGCGGAAGCGCTCTTCACCCTGGCACACCAGATGATGCCCACCCTCACCCGTGGTGACATGGCGCACCACACGGGCCAACGTTCCGACGGCATGCAGATCATCGGGCCCCGGTTCATCGCTTGCAGGATCGCGTTGCATCACCAATCCGACGAGACTCTCACTGCGCACCGCCTGCTGTGCCGCTGCGATAGAAGCCGCGCGACCCACGCCAAAGGGAAGAATCATCCCCGGAAAGAGCACACTGCTACGCACCGGGATGATGGGCACTACGTCGGCTGGCAGACTGTCAACCGGCCTGCCCTCATCGCCACGCGCAGGAACGCGCTGCGGCGTTGCGACCTCGTCGTGTCCGTTTGATTCCAGCAGGTCGCGCGCGTCCTGGTCAGTGGCATTCATTGGCTGCATTCTCCATCGCTTACACCATCGGCCGCTGTGCAGGGCCTTGTTCGCTACATGGGCATGGATCAGGCGCAATTCAAGCCCCTTGTGGGTCGCGACGCGGGATAGCTCGCTCACCGGGTGAGCCAGTCGGGCGGCAAGCTCGGCGTCTCGACCACCCTGCGGAGCGATCGTCATGCTGGATTTATTTGCCGAGGAGACCGATGCTGCCGAGCATCGCACCGTTGCGGACTCGGGCAGCGCGAGCGAGGCCGATCCGGCGCAGGCGTTCATTGCCGATTTGCGACGGCAATTTCCCGGGCGGATCATGGCCGAGCGGATTGAACCCGCCCGCCTCGGGCGCTACGCCGATCTGCCCGACGCCTGTCACCCATGCCTGCGCGAGGCACTGCAGCGCCATGGCATGACACGGCTCTATTCCCACCAGCGCGAAGCGTGGGAGCGGGTGACTGCCGGTGAGGATCTGGTAATTGCAACGCCGACCGCCTCAGGAAAAAGCCTGTGCTACAACCTGCCGGTACTCGATGCGGTGCTGAGTCGCGGTGCCAAAGCGCTGTACTTGTTTCCGACCAAGGCGCTGGCCCAGGATCAGGTGGCCGAGTTGCTTGCCCTGAACAAGATCGGCGACCTGCAGGTACGCGCCAGCACCTTCGATGGCGATACGCCGGCAGATGCACGACGCGCAGTCCGGGTCCACGGCGACATCGTCATCACCAATCCGGACATGCTGCATCAGTCGATCCTGCCGCACCACACCAAATGGGCACAGCTATTCGAAAATCTCGCCTTTGTGGTGATCGATGAGCTGCATATCTACCGCGGCGTGTTTGGTGCCCATGTGGCCAATCTGCTGCGCCGCTTGCGCCGGATATTGACGTTCTACGGCGCCGAACCGCGCTTTATCACCTGCTCGGCAACCATCGGCAATCCGGCCGGCCTTGCCAGCGAACTGCTCGGCGCACCAGTCCATGCGATCACCGACTCCGGCGCTCCAATGGGTGCACGCCACCTGCTGTTGTGGAATCCACCAGTCGTCAATAGCGCATTGGCTTTGCGCGGCTCGGCGCGCTCGCAGTCCTGCCTGATTGCGCGTGAGGCCATCGAACGCGGCCTGAAGACCATCGTGTTTGCCAATTCACGCCTTGAAGTGGAGGTACTGACCAAGTACCTCAAGGATGTGTTCGATCCTGATCCCCGCAAGGCCGCACGCATCGTCGCCTATCGCGGTGGGTATCTGCCCACCGAACGCCATGCGATCGAGGCCAATCTGCGGGCGGGCCGCGTTGACGCCCTCGTGAGCACATCGGCACTCGAACTCGGCATCGATATTGGCGCGCTCGATGTATGCATCCTGAACGGTTATCCGGGCAGTGTGGCCAGTGCCCGGCAACGGTTCGGTCGCGCCGGACGCCGCGGCCGTAGCGCGGTAGGAATCATGGTCGCATCGAGCCAATTGATCGATCAGTATGTCGCCACGCATCCGGAGTTCTTTCTGGATGCCGGCGCTGAACAAGCCCATCTGGATGCAGAACAGATGCTGGTGCAGATGGAGCATCTGCGCTGTGCCGCCTTTGAGCTTGCCTTCCATGACGATGACCACTTCGGTGAGCAGGCACTTGCCCCACGCATGAATTACCTGGCAAGCGAAGCAGTCGTCCATCGCGAGGGCAGTCACTGGCACTGGATCGCCGATAGTTACCCCGCCAACAGCGTATCGCTGCGCTCGGTAGCTGATGGCAATTTCACCGTGATCGATACCACCTCGGGCGGCAAAGCGGTGATCGCCGAGGTGGACTATTCGGCTGCCGCCATGACGCTGTATGAAGGGGCGATCTACATGGTGCAATCGGCTCCCTGGCAGGTCGAGCGGCTTGACTGGGTCGGTCGCAAGGCGTTTGTGCGCCGTACCCGGGTCGACTACTACACCGATGCCATTGACTACACCCGCCTGAAGGTGCTCGATTGCTTTGAGCAGGCAAGCGCGGGCGCAGGACATTGCCAGCATGGCGAAGTGCACGTGGTGCGGCGCGTCTCGGGCTATAAAAAGATCCGCTATTACACTCATGAAAATGTGGGGTATGGCCCGGTCAATCTACCTGACCAGGAAATGCACACCTTTGCCCTTTGGTGGGACTTGCCCGTCGAGTTGGTCGATCGCGAATTTCCTGACCGTCAGTTGGCAATCGACGGCCTGATCGGTGCGGCCTACACGCTGCAGCACATCGCCGCCCTGCTCTCGATGAATACCGCCCGCGATATCGGTCGCGCGGTTGGCGATGGCAGCGGGACCTGGGCGAGCCGTTCGCCCAGAATGCCAAGCGCAGGCGCAGGCGGGACACCCTCTTTAGCCTCAGACAGTGGAGCCTCAGTCAGTGGAGCCTCAGACAGTGGAGCCTCAGTCAGTGGAGCCTCAGTCAGCGTGACATCAGCCAGCGTGACATCAGCCAGCGTGACATCAGCCGGCGTGACATCAGACAGCGTGACACCAGACAGTGCGGCAACACGCGACGCACAGCGCGCAGCGGCCGGACAGTTCCAGCCAACGATTTTTCTATACGACAACATGCCCGGTGGCAGTGGCACGACCCCGCCGCTGTATGACCGGCGCGAGGAGTTGGTAAATCATGCCCTCAGTCGGATCATGGAATGTGACTGCCCCCAGGGGTGCCCGGCCTGCGTCGGCCCGGTGCTGAGCCTGCCCAATGGCATGCAGGCACGGGCAACTGATCAGACGCATTGGAACCCCCGCACGGCGGCGCGGCGCATCCTCGAACTGCTGCATTCGTTCAACCCAGCGACGCCACCTGCGTCATGATCGCCACAGTACGGAGTACACGCCCAAAGGTGCCAGGCAAGGCACTACTCGAGGCGCACGTCGCCGTGCCAGGTGGTGTGCCGGGTCGCGTACCCGATGGCCACACATCAGCTGGCACATCAAGCGACGCGCCGACCGCCCTCGCTGCACGACTGGGCGGCACACTCCTTGCACCGGGCCTGATTCGCATCGACACCCGCTTCGCGCTACCACTGCAGCATGGCCGGCTGCGCCTCCATGGCCTATCCGCACTCGCCACGTCGCATTTGCATGCCCTTGGTCTGGTTCGGTGCGACGATGCCCGATCACTCGTTTTTTTTGATACCGAAACCAACGGTCTGGCCGCGGGAGCCGGTTCGATCGCATGGATGATTGGTGCCGCGCGTCTGACCGCCGATGACTTCACGGTAACGCAGTGGATGCTGCTCGGCTACCAGGCCGAAAGGGCCATGATCGATGCGTTTTCCAGTTGGTTGGGAGACCGCGCCACGCTCGTGTCCTACAACGGTCGAAGCTTTGATGCACCGCTCATTGCGAGCCGCTGTGCGCTCAATCGCCGCCCTGACCCACTCGCCCCCTTGTGTCACCTCGATCTGTTACCGGTCGCCCGTCGATTGCCTGCACGCAGCGCTCCCGACCGGCGCCTGAGCTCCATTGAACGCCATTGGCTGGGCGTTCAGCGGACCAATGACCTGCCGGGCAGCGAGGCCCCGGGTGCCTGGCGCGACTGGTTGGCACGTGGCGCGACCGCGTTGCTCCCAGGGGTACTACTACACAACCGGATCGATCTGCTTTCCCTGTTGGCAGTGGGTATCTATGCAGGAGGATATCTGGCCGATCTGCTCGCAGAGCAGGCGTACTCCCCAGCACCCGAGGTGCATGGGGCGCCTCGGGTGCATGGGGTGCATGGGGTGCATGGGGTGCATGGGGCGCCTGGGGCGTCCGCCCAAAGTCTCGCGGCGGCGACCAGGCACGGTAGAGAGGTTCAGCCGCGATCGGACACAAGCATCGCGTGGCATCGCCTGTTCGCAACATCAGCGAAACGTGCGCGCGACGCTGCGCCTGCGTTGGCCTTATAGTTCAGTGCGTAATGATCGACTGTGCAGCAGTACTGGAACAGCGCCAATGGCATTGCAGTTCAATCGCGACATCACCTTTGAATATGCCGAACTCGCGCCGGTCGCGGCCGGTGTGCGGCGCATCATCGCGCGCAACCCCTCGCCCTATACGCTGCATGGCACCGGAACGTACGTGATCGGCACGGGTGATGTCGTGGTGATCGACCCGGGACCTGATGACGCGGCCCACGTCGATGCGCTGCTGACGAGCCTCAAAGGCGAGCGCGTCAGTCATGTGCTGGTCACCCATACGCTATGGATCATTCACCAGCCGCCGCCGTTCTACGTGCGCGTCTCGGAGTGGAAGTCTGGGGTTGTGCGCCCCATCGGGTCTTTGACGATTCCTTCACTGGCGAGGCGGCCGGCGACACCGAGTATCGGCCTGACCGGGAATTGCGCGATGGCGAAGTGATTGCCGGGCCAGGGTGGCAGATCGAAGTCGTGCACACCCCGGGGCACACATCCAATCACCTGTGCTACGCACTCGAACCCCAGGGCATACTCTTCAGCGGCGATCATGTGATGGGCTGGTCGACCACGGTCGTCACTCCGCCCGATGGTGACATGCATGCCTACATGGCATCGCTGCAACGGCTGGCCGCGCGTGGCGAGCGCACGTATTGGCCAACACACGGGCCGGCGATCGACTCACCGCAAGCTTATGTTCGCGCGTTGCACACTCACCGCGTCGAGCGCGAGGCCATGGTGCTGGCGGCGCTGAAAAGCGGCTTGAGCTCGATTCCGGAATTGGTCGGACATATCTACCAGGGGCTCGACCCGCGGCTGGTGCGTCCGGCGCAGCGCACCACCTGGGCTCACTTGCGCAAACTCACCGCCGAGGGACGGGTGATGGCGCAGGGAACCAATCCGAATGATCTGGATGCTGCTGGTGGCGCGCACAGTGCGTCTGCCGCCGACAGTGCCGCTGCTACTGGTGCTCCATCGCGAATCGAGGCCGACACTCGCGCAGTGATGGATCTGTCTGCGGCAACGCTCGGGGCACGCTACCAGGCGGTCTGAGGCAGACTGGCGAGCCTGCCACCAACCCGGGGGCGCCCTGCCGTTATATCTTGCGCGCCTCCGGCAGGATATCGCGCCCGAATACTTCGAGCGAGGCCATGATCTCATCCTGCGCCATCGAACCAAAGTCGACCAGCATGCCGACCTGGGTGATGCCCATCCGGCGCATCTGTTCGAGCCGTGTGAGAACCTGATCAGGCCCGCCCATCAGCACCCGCTCGGGGTAGTAGAGTTCGAATGACGATTGACGCTGATAGTCCTCGCGTGCGGCATAGCCCTTGTAGGCGATCGGGTCAGGCGCCTTGGTCGCCGCTTCAACGCCTGCCGCGGTGTATTCGCCCATCGCCTGATCAACGGCAGCGCGCAGCTTCTTGTCATCGGACTGCGCCAGAAAATGCGCGTGATAGACGCAGGCCACCTCGTGATCGGTTATGCGCCGACCATTTTTTTCCAGCGCCGCGGTGTACCAGCCGATGCGCTGGGCAGCCGTTGCCGGATCGACGTGATAAGCGACATAGAGCAGGTTATAGCCTTCGCGCGCGGTCCACTCGAAACTCTCCGGGGACAGCAGGCACGCCACCCAGATCGGCGGATGAGGCTGTTGCAGCGGACCGGGGAGCACTCGCAGATTATCGATCGCCGGCCGATAGGGCCCTGAATAGTTCACCGGCTCACCAGTCCAGGCCTGCTTGACCAGGGCGATGCCATCTTCCAGCCGTTCACGGGTCTCACGCATCGGCACGCCAAAGGCATCGAATTCGTCGCGCAGAAAGCCACGCCCGATGCCCAGATCAGCGCGGCCCCTGGAGAGTTGATCGAGCACCGCAGTGGATTCGGCGACCCGGATCGGATCATTGAGTGGCAACACCGTAGCACCCGTGCCCAGACGGATGTTGCGGGTGCGACCAGCCAGATAAGAGAGCATCGAGAAAGGCGCTGAGCTCAAGCCGCCGTGACGCACAAAGTGATGCTCAACGAACCACGCGTAATCGATCCCGATCTGATCCGCGTAGACCACCTGCTCGACCATATTGGACAGGTGCGTTGCCGCGTCGATCTTCTCCGGCATGTGGGTCGGAAGATAGAAAAGGCCGAATTTCATGAAGTCTCCAAATTCTGATAGTGAGGTCAGGCAACAGGCATCATGCCGACTCCGGACGCAGACACAACCCCGGGTAAGGACGCCGCAGCACTGCTTGACGACGTTGCGGGCACATCGTTAGACAAGGCCACCGATGCGACATACTCCGACCCCGCGCAATCTCGCCTGAGCTGGCCATGCGGCAGTGTACATTGGCCGTTACAATTCGGCATTGCTGCGCCCCATACTGACACCGAGGAGACACCGCTGATGCCCCCCACCCTTGATCGCCGGATCGGACTTGCGATCGGCAGCGTGCTCTTCAGCGGGCTCCTATGCGGCATGGCACAGGCACAGACCTGGCCGACCAAACCGATTCATATTATCGAACCCGCCGTGGCCGGCAGTGCAGTCGATGTCTATCTGCGCCGCGTGGCACCAAAGTTATCCGAGTATCTCGGCCAACCCATCGTGATTGAAAATCGCCCCGGGGCCAACAGCGCGATCGGTGCGCGCGAATCGGCGCATGCGCCCGCCGATGGCTACACCGTGTTTCACGGCAATATCAACAACTCGATCAACGATGCTTTGTTGAATGACCCCTGCTGCCGGCTTACTCAAGAGTTTGCACCAGTGACACGACTCACCTCCACGGCTCTGGTCATGGTGGTGCATCCGGATGTTCCGGCTAATACGTTCAAGGACTACGTTGATCTGGCACTGGCCAAGCCGGATTCGCTCACCTATGCCTCGGGCGGTCCGGGCGCCATCACCCAGTTGATTGGGGAAAAAATCAAGCTCGGTGCGCATATCGCCGTGCGCGAAGTACCCTACAAATCGATCGGCGCCGAATTGCCCGATCTCACTGCGGGGCACGTGCTAACAGGCTTTCTCGCGCCGATCGTGATCGCCCAGCACGTGAAGGCCGGGCGGCTGCGGGCATTGGCCGTGTTCTCAAGCCATCGCACCCCGGCCATGCCCGATGTGCCGACCTTGGCTGAAGCCGGCATGCCTGGGTTTGAAGCAGCAGGGTGGAACGGCATCTTTGTTCCGGCGGGTACTCCGCCACAGGTCATTGCCAAGTTGCAGGCGACCTTCTCGCGCGCGCTGAACCTGAAAGAAATCAAGGAAGAGGCCGCCACACTTGCCACTGAAGTGGGCGGCGAACCAACCGAAGAATTCACCGCCTTTGTGCGGTCCGAGACGCAAAAATGGGGCAGCCTGATCAAGGAAGCCGGCATCAAGGTGCAGTGAACAGGGATCGCGACGTGCCCCTGGGGCTGCACCGCGCGCTCATTGCGTTAGTCCTGGCTGTGTGCGCGCACTCGCTTGTCCATGCCGAGGACAGCGCGAGCGCCTATCCCAAAGGTCCTGTTCGCCTGGTGATACCGTTTCCACCGGGCGGGCCGACCGATTCACTCGGTCGTATCCTTGCGCAGCGCTTGCAGGAAGCCTGGGGGCAACCGGTGCTATCGGATTACAAACCGGGTGCCGGAACCGTCATCGGCATTGACGCGGTCGCCAAATCGACACCAGACGGAATGACCATAGGACTGGTGAATTCGGCCTACACGATCAACCCGGTGCTGTTGAACGCAATGCCCTATGACACCTTGCGCGATCTCACCGCGGTGACCCAGGTGGTCACCATGACGATGGCGCTGCTCGCCTATCCGGGTACACCGTTCAACACCTTCCCGGAGTTACTCGCCTATGCGCGCGGCCATCCAGCCACACTCAGCTATGCCACACCAGGGGCGGGTGGTGCGGCCCATCTGGCTGGAGAATTGTTGAACCGTTCCGCCGGCATCGATTTGCTGCATGTGCCCTATAAGGGCAGTTCTCCGGCGCAGACCGATGTAATGGCCGGGCGGGTCGATCTGATGTTTGATCCGCTTTTTTCTGCGTTGCCGTTTGTGCGTGCGGGCAAGTTAAAGGTCATTGCGCTGGCCGCGGAGCGTCCCGTCGCGGGCTTCGAGCAGTATTCGGTCATCAATCAAACGGTGAGCGGCGTCGTCGTCTCAGCAATGTTGGGCCTGGTGGTGCCTGCCGCCACGCCGCCTGCGATCGTACAGCGCATCCAGTCCGACGTAGCCCGCGCACTTGATCCGCCCGCGGAGCGGCGCAAGATTGCCGATCTGGGCATGGAAGTGATGGCAAGTACCCCGGCCGAATTCGATCGGTTTGTCCGCAGCGAAATGCAGAAATGGTCGCGCGTAATCCGCGAAGCGCATATCGCACCACCGCAGTAGGCGCGCCACGTGCCCTTGCAGTCAGGCAGGGCCACGCGCTACACGCTCAATGCTTCAACCGCGGATTTGAGCATCGGCACCATCAGCGCGGTATACACCGTGCTAAGGTAATTGGCGCCCACTGCACGGTAGTGTTTGGCATCGGCATTGTTATTGGCAATGACGCCTGCGGCTACGCCACTGGCCCGGATGCGCCTGATTGCACCCTCAACCTTCGCTCGCACCTCGGGACTGCCCACCTTACCCGGCAATCCCATCGAGAACGACAAATCGTTCGGACCGACGAAGGCGCAATCGATACCCTTCACCTTGAGAATTTCGTCAAGGTTTTCCAGCGCCTCAACGGTCTCGATCATCACGATCACCGAGGTTCCTTCGTTGGAGGCCTTCACATGCGCATCACCGCCAAGGAAACCGAACCCTGCCGCGCGGGTGGAGAAAGCCGCGCCGCGGCGTCCCACAGGTGGGTACTTTGCCGCGTCAACGATGCGCTGCGCCATCGCGGCGGTATTGACTCCGGGGATCTTGATCGCGGATGCACCCAGGTCAAGCACATGGTTGATCGACGATTCGAGCGTACGCACCACCGGGATGATGTTGACCGCTTTCGCTGCACGAATCATTTGTTCGGTTGTCTCGAGCGTGCTGTTGCCATGCTCGTTGTCAATGACGATGAAATCGAATCCGGCAAGCCCCGCCATCTCGACCAGGGGTGGCGTCGGCATGCCAAGAAAAATCCCGCGCAAGGTGTCCCCTGATCGGAGCAACGCGGGCAGGCGAGTATCGATCATCAATTCAGTCCACTCCCAGTTTGATCGCCTTGGTCACTTTCGACCAGCGGGCGAGTTCATTCTTGAAAAAGCTGTCAGCCTCGTCTGGCGCATTGCCGACCACCTCGGCACCGCTCTGGACAAGTTGCTCATTGATCTCGCGAAGGGCAAGGATCTTCACCAGTTCCCGATTGAGGCGTACAACCACCTCTTTCGGTGTTCCCGGTGGCGCGAACAGACCGAACCAGGACGTCGATTCAAAACCGGGGTACCCCGACTCGGCGATGGTCGGCACCTGAGAAAGCATGCCGCTTCGCGTGAGCCCGGAAGTTGCCAATGGGCGCAGCTGGCCCGCGCGCACATGGGGGAGCAGCGCCGGCATGTTGTCAAACATGATCTGGATGCGCCCGCCCAACAGGTCGGCGTGCGCCGCACTCGCGCCACCCTTGTACGGTACATGGACCATGTCCACGCCTGCCTCAAGCTTGAGCATTTCACCGGTGACATGGTGCGAAGTGCCGTTCCCCAGGGAACCGAAATTCACTTTTCCCGGATTCGCCTTGGCGTACTGGATGAACTCCACGAACGTTTTCGGCGGGAAATCGAGATTTGCAGCAAGCAGCAATGGCGAGCGTGTCAGGATAGTGACCGCAGCAAACTGGCTGGTGTCGTACTTCAGATTCGGGAATATCAGCGAACTGATCACCGTCGATGGTTGCGAGAGCAACAGCGTGGCGCCATCCGGTGCGGCTTTTGCGACCAACTCGCTGCCGATGGTCGTCCCGCCGCCAGGCCGGTTGTCGACGACGTAGGACATGCCTAACGCCTCGCCCATCCGGCTCGCCACCAGCCGGCCGACAATGTCAGAACTCGCGCCCGGACCGGCGGGCACGACAATCCGTCCCTGCTTGCCCGAGGGCTGCGCATGCACGTTCACCGCACCCATGCTGATCGCGAGAACTCCCACGAATGCGACCGGTGCCAAAAGACTCTTCAAGCTCTTCACTCGTATTCTCCTCGCAGCGTCCGGTGGCGTTGTCAGCGGCTAGGTCAGATTCCATGAAACATCGCGCCAGTTGGTCGTCGTAGGGTCAATGCAGACCGCGCGGGAGCGAATGTGGTCGTAATTGAAATCACCGCGCCACGACACCCCTTCGCCGCGTTCGAAACGCTTCACCGCTTCGAGCAACTTGCGACGCACGGTGATGAGAATGATGTCGGCCTTGCCGAGTTGCTCATTGTCACGGTCGATCAGCGGTCCCATGGATGCCTGGACGATGAAGTCCTCAAACGGGATGTTCTTGGTGAGGCCGCTGTAGTGCCCCTCCTTCATTGCCTGCCGGTCCTGCCCCCACAAATCCCCGCGACCGCCCAGATTGGCACTGAAGTTATTCGGGTCGTCTGCCGAATTCATGAACATCGAGTGAATCTCGTCCGCGGCAAGCGGTCCCCACGGGTCGTACAGGATGTACCACTCGGCACTGGTCCGGTCGTCAATCGGGATGATGATCCGCCCGTGGCAGGCACCCTTGATCGCTCCCGGGATGAAGGTATAGAAGGGCAGCACCATTTCGCGTATGCGCACATAGATCTGACCATTGTCGAGATCGCGCAGCGCCCCTTCACGCAGGCCGTAGGGCGTGTCATCGGTCTCGAAGCGTGGCGCAGTGTTTTCCAGCATCTTGGCGAGGCCTTCGCGAATCGCCGGGTCCAACCCAGACTGTTGCTGCACGACGAAGCCGCGATGCAGGAAAGGCACGTGCGAGGAGTCGATATGTGCTTCCACACCCTGCAGCCAGTTGTAGGGCACTTCCGCTCGACGCATGATCAGCTGATTGGGCGGAAGCCGGGTGAATTCGAAATCCGGGAAAAGGGGCGGTTCACCCATGCCTAGATAGGCCCAGACAGCACCCGCACACTCGCGCACCGGGTAACGGTTGACCCGGATGTTCTTGCAGAACTGCGCGCGGTGCTCCGCCGGTTCGCAGGGCGCATCGACAACCGAGCCAGTCACATCGCGCTTCCAGCCATGAAAAATGCAACGCAGCCCGTTCTCTTCATTGCGCGCGAGCGCCATGGATACCCCCCGATGCGGACAGGCTTCGTCGATCAGACCCACCCTGCCGTCGGTTGCGCGGAATGCGACGAAGTTCTGGCTGAAGAGAGTGATCCTGAGCGGCGCTCCGTCGCGTTCAAGCGCGCTCGCATGGGCGATCGGCACCCAGTACTGGCGCAACATTTCGCCCATAGGAGTGCCAGGGCCGGTCAGGGTCAGCTTTTCGTTGTCTTCGCGCCGCATGTCACTACCCTCCTCTTGAATCCCGCTGTTCTATCGCGAGAGTACGACCGCTGGAGCCATCCAGTCCAGTTCACTAGGAACTGATTGACTCCACCGCGACGTCTGCTGTTGCAAGGCGCCGCTCATGATCCGCCCTCGTCGCCTGTAATATGCGCACTGAAAATCGGCCGTCTGGCCTTGAGACAATAGCAAACTGCGAGTACCTGCCATGAGTCTGCAAACCCGCGCATTGCATCCCCTGTTTGTTGCCGAGGCCACAGGCGTCGATATTCGAGCGCCATTGTCGGCCGCCGACCGCGATGCGATTGTTCAAGCCATGGACCGCTACGCCGTCCTCGTGTTTCGCGATCAGCCGCTCAGCGAAGCGCAGCAGATCGAATTCGCATTGAGCTTCGGGCCACTCGATCTGGGTCTGCGCAAAGTCAACAAATCGCGGGTCGCACATCGCTTCAGCCACGAGGCATTGATCGATATTTCGAATGTGGATGTGAACGGCAAGATCGCCGACCGCAACAGCCGCAAGATGTATTCACAACTTGCCAATCAGCTCTGGCACAGCGACAGTTCGTTTCAGCAACCGGCGGCACGCTATTCGATGCTGCATTCCGTCGTTAACCCAGGCCAGGGCGGTGAAACCGAATTTGCCGATCTGCGCGCGGCCTGGGATGCCTTGCCCGAGGACATTAAAGCCCTGATCAGTCCACTTGAATCCGAGCACTTTGCGCTCTATTCACGCATGAACCTGGGTGACAACGCCTATACCGAAGAAGAAAAGGCGCGCTTGCCTGCGGTGCGCTGGCCACTGGTGCGCACCCACCCTGGCTCTGGCCGCCAACTGCTCTGGGTCGGCATCCATGCCACGCGCGTGATCGATATGCATCTGGGTGAAGGGCGGTTGCTGCTTGCCGAACTGCTCGAGCATGCGACTCAGCGCGAGTTTGTTTATCGCCACCAATGGCAAGTGGGTGACACGCTGATGTGGGACAACCGCGCCACCCTGCACCGCGGCCGCCGCTACGACCTTACCGAGCGGCGCGAGCTGCGCCGGACCAGCACCGAGGATGTACAGTAAGCACGACCGAACGTGCGCGGTTGATGGTCAAAGTAGCGCTGTGTCCTGAGGTCAGAGCCCGCTGAGGCCGGGCCGGTACGTTCTCGCTGAGTCGTGCTGATCCGTCCAGATTGAAAGAGGCGATGGCAACGCATGGCTTGCCTGCCCTATGCCTGGGCGGCCGCCTGAGCAGCGCCGCGCAGCAAGCTGAGCACACTCACCGGGCTCAAGGTTGCGTCATTCACCTTGACCCCGAATGGGCCGAGCGCATCCTCGATCGCGGACACCAGAGCCGGTGCCACCGGCAGGGTGGCGGCCTCGCCGATGCCCTTCACGCCCAGCGGATTGAGCGGTGACGGGCTCTCGTGAAAGATCACCTCGATCATCGGCAGCTCGGTGGCGGTGGTCAGCAGATAGTCAGCAAACGTGGTGGTGAGCGGCTGGCCTTCCTCGTCAAAGCGCATCCACTCAAAAAGCGTGTTGCCAATACCGTGCACGATGCCGCCATGCACCTGCCCTTCGGCGGTGGCCGGATTCACCAGACGTCCGCTGTCCTGCACCGCGATATAGCGCAGGATGCGCGTCTCACCGGTGTGGATGTCGACTTCCACCTCACAGGCATGACAGGCATTGGCGTAGCACTGGATGTCAGCTTGATACATCGAATCGGCTTCCAGACCAGGAGATACACCGCCCGGCATCGAATAACCCGGCGAGCCGCGCAATTTGCGGGCGATTTCGGCCAGCTTGATGCCCTTGCCCGGCACCCCGGCGATCTGCACCCGGCCATCGCGTAATTCGAGGTCTTCCGCGGCCGCCTCCAGCAGATGCGAGGCCACCTTGAGTGCCTTCTCGCGCACCTCGAGTGAGGCCACATGCACGGCCGACCCGGCCATGATGGTCTGACGGCTGGCGAAACCACCCATGCCCAGTGCGTTCAGTGAGGTGTCACCGGCCATGACATCAATGGAATCAAGATCGACACCCAACTGCTCCGCGCAAACGATCGCAAGCGTCGTCTTCAGTCCCTGACCCATGGCCAGGGCACCGGTGTAGATGCTGACCCGGCCACTGGGTTGCACCCGCACCACCGCGGTCTCATAGGGTCCGCGGCCGGTGGGTTTCACGCAATGCGCAAGGCCCAGACCGATGTAGCGGCCCTGGGCCAAAGCGGCGGCCTGGCGCGCCGCAAATCCCGCTCGGTCAATCGCTTTGAGCGCGATGTCCTGACACGCCGCGTAGTCACCACTGTCGAGCGTCACCGGGGCGCCAGCGCGATTCTTCAACGGCTTGGTATAGGGCATCTTGGCGGTGGGCACCAGATTACGCAGGCGCACCTCGGCGCGGTCCAGGCCAAGGCCTTGCGCGATGCGGTCCATCATGCGTTCCATGGCGAACGCGGCCTGCGGATAGCCCGCACCACGCACCGGTGCCACCGGTGTCATATTGGTGTGAACCACGAACACTTCCAGGTCGTAGTGCGGCACCATGTAGGGGCCGGTGACCGACGAGGCCGAGTTGTAGGCGACATTGGTGGCCTGCGGCGTGTAGGCACCGTGATCATGCACCATGCGCCCGCGCACGCCCAGGAGATGTCCCTCGGCATCGACTGCGGCTTCAAGCGCCCAGAACTGATCGCGCTCATGGATGGTGCCCACAAAATGCTCGCGCCGGTCCTCTACCCACTTGACCGGGCGTCCGAGCAGCATGGCCGCAGCCACCGTGGCCACTTCATCGCAATAGGCCATGAACTTGCCGCCAAAGCCACCGCCGACCTCAGGGGCAATCACCCGCAGAGTGTTCTCATCGAGCGCAAGCGCTTCGCTCAGTATACGAAACAGTTCATGCGACATCTGGGTCGATGACCACACCGTGAGCACATTGGTGGCCGGATCGGGCCGCGCAAACAGACCGCGGCATTCAATGGAACTGGCCAGGCCCCGGTGCTGCCAGAAATGCTCGGTGAACACCCGCGGTGCACTGGCAAATGCCGCATTCACATCACCATAGTTGACGTGGTAATGCTGCAACACATTGCTCGACAGTTCACGGCGCACACGTGGTGAATCAGGTTGCAGCGCAGTACGCGGATCGGACACCACGGGCAGCGATTCATAGTCGATCTCGACCAGCCCGGCAGCATCCTCGGCAATCGCCCGAGTGTCAGCCACGACCATCACAATGGGCTCACCGACATGGGCGACTTCGTCGATCGCCAGCACCCAGGGCGTGGTATTGCGCGGCAGTGCGTCGGTCGGAAACCCAAAGGGCATGCGTGGATGCGTGAGTATCGGCGCGAGATCGGCCGCGGTATAGACAGCAGCCACGCCCGGATGGGCACGCGCGGCCGTCAGATCGACGCGCGTGATCAGCGCATGGGCGAGCGGGCTGCGCACGAAGGCCACTTCAAGGGCGTGCTCGGCGGGCACATCATCGACGTAGCGGCCCTGGCCGCGCAGCAAGGACGGGTCCTCGATTCGACGCGCCCGCTTGCCTACGACTCGTGGCTCGGGCGATAGATTCGCTACAGGCTTCATGACATCCTCATCGGGCAGTGGCGGTCGCGCCCTCAAGGCTGCGATTCTACCCGTAGCGCTCGTCCTTCCCTATACTGGTGCCCGCTCGGTCATGACAGGTTGATTCGATTGAACGCACGCGCGCATTTCTGGTTTGTACTGATTCTTGCCTGCACGACGCTGCTCGGCGCCCCCGGTGCGCATGCGCAAGCTCCCTGGCCAAATCACGCACTCAAACTGATCGTGCCGTTCCCACCCGGGGGACCGACCGATCTGATCGGTCGCAGCGCGGCGCGCATCATCGCCGATGCGCTCGGCCAACCCGTTGTGGTCGACAACCGGGCCGGGGCGAGCGGCATCACCGGCCTGGATGCGCTTGCCAAAGCGCCCCCTGATGGCTACACCCTTGGGCTGACCGCCATCACCATTGCCACCGCAGCGCATCTGGGGCCGGTGCCGTTCGATCCGCTGCGTGACTTCACCTTCATCTCCAACCTGGTGATAACCAATCCCCTCATCGATGCACATCCGGATTTTCCGGCCAATACGCTCAGCGAGCTGATCACCTATGCGCGCGCGCGCCCCGGCAAAGTGAACTATGGCACCCCGGGGATTGCCACCGTGCCTCATCTGGCCGCTGAAATGCTGCAGGCGGCCGCTGGCATACAGCTGGCCCATGTCCCCTATAAGGGCACCGCGCAGTTGACCAACGACCTGCTCGCCGGGGTAATTGGTCTTAATTTTGAAAGCTCGCTGGTGCTCGCATTGCCCAATATCCGCGCCGGCAGACTCAAGCCCATCGCCGTCATTGGCGCCCATCGCGCCCCCATGCTCCCTGAGGTGCCAACGATCGCCGAGTCGGGCTACCCTGATATTCACGCCGAACCCTGGTTCGGCCTGGGCGCCCCCGCCGGCATTACCGTCGAGCAACGCAATCGACTGAGTGAGGTCATGCAGCGTGGCATGCAGGCGCGTGATGTGCTCGATCGATTTGCCGCCATTGGTGCGGAGGTCAGACCCACCACACCAGAGGCGTTCGAGGCGTTCGTGCGTGCCGAGTACGTCCGTTGGGGTGAAGTCATCCGGCGCATCGGAATCCGGGCGCCATAGGCCTGCCGGGCATCGACCGCCGGTCAACAAGGGCCCGCGGCACATGCGCCGAGCAACAGCATGGGGCTCGCGTGGCGCGCAGGCCGATGCGACCTGCCATTCACCGTTGCACTGCAGCCACGCTCAAGGCGTTGTGCGACGACGGGTCGGTGGCACTCGCAGCCCACTTTGCGCACCCTCGATGGCATCGCGCGCAAGGTTGGACAAAATGGTCCGCAGGGTACGCCGCGTGGTTTCGATGTCAGCCGCGCTCACGCCCTCAACCGCAATGTCGTTGACCTCAATCGCAAGCGGCACCAGCTGCTCCTTGAGCGAGCGCCCGAGCGGCGTGAGGTCGATAAAAATTCGGCGGCGGTCGCCAGGATTCTGACGCCGGGTCACATAGCCCATGCGTTCCATTGCCTTCAGCGCGGCGAAGGTGGTTGGCTCCATGACTCCGGCGAGTTCACTCAGTTCACGCTGAGTCAGGCCCTCAGACTCCCACAGGATGCGCAGGAAGCTCCAGTGGCCGAACGATACGCCGTGCTGGGCGAGACGCATCTGCAGCGCACGTACCAAGGCGCGCGTGGCGTCCCTGGCCAGATGCGCGAGGCGATCATCGGGGACCGCGTCACGCCAGCGGTGAAGCAAGGCCTGCATCTCTGCCGTGCGCCTCGCAGTCATCGGCCGATCATCCCCGGCGCAATTCGGGTGCTCATCGATCGATCGCCACCTGGTAATCGAGTTCAATCTCGCGTTGCTCACGCGCAGATTGCAACATCGCGAGGCAGACCTCCAGCGTGGCGCGGGCCCAGCGGCCATCATGTACCGGCGCCCGCTCGCCCGTCACTGCAGCATGAAACTCATCCATCACTTCGATGCGCGGAATCACTGGCGGTGCGAGTGCCTCCATCCATTGACGCGCATCAGCGTGGATCATCACCCCACCGGGCAGCGGACGCAGGTCGGCCTGTTCACAACTGACAATTACCGGGCCGAAATGCTGATGCAAGCGAACCGCACCCGGCGCCGGCGCTGTCGCCTTCGCGCCGGGACCCGTCAGCCCGCCGTAGTTGTTTTGTGCTTTCAGTTCGGCCTCGGACTGCGCCGCACCCAGAGCGGTCAACCGGCGCCGGGCGGCCCCGTAGGTGGCCGGATCCTTCGGCGTGCCCATCTCACCGATGCCACCGCAGAACTCATCGGAATCGAAATGCCCATAACCGCTGTAGGTGAGGCTTGCAAAGGCACCGTCGGCAAAGCGCAGTAGCGCGCTGTAAGCCCCTTCGGTAGGGCGCGCCGGATCCCACGCAGCGCAGTGCGCGCGCACGCTCAGCACCTGCCCGCCACCGAGCAGGCGAACAATGTCGACCTGATGTGCGGCCTGGCTGAACAGCACGCCACCGCCTTGCGCCGTGTCCATCTCCTCGGGGCGCCGTGGCCGGTACATGTAGTCAGTGAAATCAAGTGCAGTGATCATGCGCACCGGCCCGTAGAGCCCGCCCTCGATCAATGCACGTGCCTGCGCAATCGGAGCATCAAAGCTGTGGCTGTGACCCACGACAAGCGCCACGCCCGCACGCTCGCACGCCTCAATCATCAGACTGCACTCGCGCAAGCTGATTGCCATTGGCTTTTCCACCAGCACCGCGCGACCGTGCGCGGCGGCCAGCGCCACGTGCTCGGCATGCATCTGGTGCGGGGTGGCGATATAGATGGCATCGAGGTCAGGATCCGCGCACAGCGCGGCAACATCGGTGTAGACACGCCCGGCAAAGTCATGGGCAAACTGATCGCGCGCCTCGGCGCGCGGATCGCAGGCAGCAACCAGGGCGAACCGCGCGTCGGCACTCAGGGTCGGCAACATGATGGTAAAGGCTCGCCCCAGCCCAGCCACACCCAGGCGTAGCGGCCGATCAGACGTCGATTTCAAGTTCGACTCCGCCCACTGAGCGTGACACGCAGATCATGATGTGAGTGTCGTGCTCATCCTCGCGCAGCACGAAGTCGCGATGATCAACCGTGCCACGGATCAGCTGCGTGCGACAGGTGCCGCAACTGCCGCTCTCGCAGGAGCTGGGCAGATCATGGCCCGCGGCGCGCAGCGCCTCAAGAATGCTCTGCCCGACCGGAACGGCGACGCATGCCCCTGAGCGCGCCAGGCGAACCGTGAACGGCACATCGTCGGCCTTGACCACCGCCGCGTCAGCGAACGCCTCGAAATGCACGCTGCTCGAAGGCCAGTGACCGGTCATATCGCGCACGGCATTCATCAACCCGGCCGGGCCACAACAATACACATGGCGGCCAGCGGGCTTTTCAAGAAGTGGCCAGAGGTCAAAGGCACGCTCAGGATCACCCTCATCGTGATGCATCACCACCTGCCCCTGCCATTCGGGGCGGTTCAATTCGTCTGCAAACGCAGCCTGAGCCGCACTGCGGGTGAGATAGATCAGGCGGCAGCGCGCGGCACCCGTCGCACGCAGTTGGCGGATCATCGACAGGATCGGCGTGATACCGATGCCCCCGGCGATGAACAGATAGCCGGCTGCGGCTGGCACCAGAGGAAAGTCATTGCGCGGCAGCGACACTTCAAGATCATCGCCTTCGCAAACTTGATCGGTCAGATCGACTGACCCACCGCGACCGCCAGAATCGCGCAGCACCGCGATCTCGTAGCGATCACGCTCTTCGGGGTCGTTGCACAGGGAATACTTGCGCTCATAACCACCCGGTGTGCGCACACTGACATGCGCGCCCGCGGTGAACTCGGGCAGCGCTGTGCCATCGCCAGACACGAGCTCATAGCCCCAGATGCCCTCGGCCGGTCGGCTGATCCGCCGCACACGCAGCCGCAGACCTTGCGCAGCGTCCGCCTCCATCTGCTATAGTCCGACTAGTTAGATATCTAATATTATGCCATAGAGCGGGAGGCACGCCCATGACGCCACAAGACAATGAACTGCTATGCCGGGTGGAAGGCGATGCGCCGATGGGCCAGATCATGCGCCGTCACTGGATGCCCGCCTGCATGATCGAGGAAGTGGCAGAAGCCGACGGCAAACCCTTGCGCGTGCGACTGCTGGGCGAGGATCTGGCGGTATTTCGTGACACCAACGGGCGCATCGGCATTCTGGATGACCATTGCCCTCACCGCGGCGCCTCGTTGTCACTGGGACGCAACGAAGAATGTGGCCTGCGTTGCCTGTATCACGGCTGGAAAATGGATGTAGAGGGCAATGTGCTTGAAATGTCCTCTGAGCCGGCCGCCAGCAAACTGGTGGAACGGGTCAAGCACAAGTCCTATCCAGCGCGCGAAGCCGGCGGGTTTGTCTGGACTTACATGGGTCCGCCCGAAGAGATGCCCGAGTTTGAACCGCCACTGTTCGCACCCACCGAGCAGACGCCGGTCAGCATCGTCAAGATTCATGTTGGCTGCAACTGGGCGCAAATTCTGGAAGGGGCCATTGATTCGGCCCACAGTTCCAGCCTGCATTCGAGCGACATGGTGCCCTCGCGAGTCGATGGCGCCAAGGCGACCGACTCGAACTGGCTGCGCCCCTCAACGGACAAGGCACCGCGCCTGCAAGTGCAAGCCACGCCGTTTGGCTTTCGCTATGCGGCAATCCGGCGCCCGATCCGCAACGCCGAAACGCATGACTACATCCGGGTCACCTTGTTTGTTGCGCCGTACACCGTGGTGATTCCACCAAACAATCTGTACAACGTGGCCAATATGAACATTCCGGCCGATGACAACCATACGGTGTTCTATTTCATCGCCTGGGGTGGTATGGAAACGCCACATCCCGAGGTGTGGCGCAAATTCTGCGGTGCCCAGCCCGGTGTCGATCTCGATATGAACTGGAACAATCTGCGCCGCCGCGACAACGATTATCTGCAAGACCGGCAGGCGATGAAGCTGGGCAATTTCACCGGTATCCGCGGCATCCCGCAGCAGGACATCTGCATGTGGGAGACCATGGGGCCGATGACCGATCGCAGCCGCGACCGGCTGGGGGCAAGCGATCTGGCCATCGTCGAATTTCGCCGTCAGATGGTTGAGGCCGCCCGCAACTTTGCGGCCGGCGGACCGGCGATTGGCACCACTGCACCGCGCGTGCCGCTGGTCAGCCTGAGCTCCTTTGAAGGTGTGGTGCCCAAGTCAACCGATTGGCGCACGCTGGCAGTATCGACCGAGGAAAAATCACTCACCGAGGCGCGCAGCGTCTAACGCCCTGCTGGTGTCGTGGCCTCAAGCCAGGACACCAGCCCCTGGGCATTCAATTCGATGTCGAGTCCAAGCACCTCGAGCAAGCGCTGCTCGTCATGCGGCTGCCAGCCTGCGCGATGCGCTTCATTCAGCACAATCGCCTTCATGCCTTCATGCAGTAGCGAGTAGCGCGCATCGCCCGTGTCACGGCAACGCTCGGCGAGCGCCGCGTAGGCATCGAGCATGCGATGCAATTGGGCACCCAGACGCGGCACCGTGCGTACCTGGGCAAAGTGCGTGAGATAGACCGCCTCTGGCGCCAGTGCGAGGATGCGATCGATCGATTGATGCGCCTCCTGCGGATCGAACTGTGACGGACTGCTGGTGGGGATGATGAATGCCTGGCCGTCACGATCCAGTTCGCGATAAGACAGTCCGAAGATGTCACCGCAAAACACGTGACCACTGGCCGAATCATGGTAGACCACATGATGACGGGCGTGCCCGGGCGTATCGAGCACCTGAATCTGCCGGCGACCCAGATCGAGCACGGCAAGATCAGGGACGACTTCGATGCGCTCGGGCGGCACCGGTGCGAGCGCGCCATAGGCGTTCATCACGTGATCCTCACCATACACCGCCACCGTGGCGTCCCACAGCTTGCGCGGATCAGACAGGTGCCGGGCACCGCGTGCGTGCACCGCCAGGCGCGCATTGGGCAGGCGCTGCATGAGTGAACCGGCACCCGCGGCATGGTCCAGATGCACATGCGTGAGCAGGACATGGCGCACGGCTTCCGGTGCGCAGCCCAACTCGTCGAGTGCGGCCACTATCCGGGTGACCGAGTGATTGGTGCCGGTGTCGATCACTGCCACTTCTCCACCATCGACGATGAAATGAATCGCATCCAGATCGGGGCGGTAATAGCCCGAATCAATCGCATGGATGCCGTGCTCATAGTGGTGAATCTGCATTGCGTGCGCCTGCTCAAGGGGTGAAGGCCGGCCAGATTGCCCCAGCCGTGCGGCCGGGTCAACGCGGACAGGTCTGGTAGCGCCCAAGGACAGCTCGCAACGCTGAGTTATCATGGGCGCTTGTCGAAAACCTGATCGACGATCGGAGCGTAGCCCCTCCAGCCCCGGGCGGGCCATTGCGTATGGTGTCCTGCCCGCGGGCGACGCGCCCCCCGATGTGTGCTCAACCCAGCCGGAGTCTTTGATGAACGCAACGCCCAGCAAGCCCCGCAAAGCATCCTTCAACTGGTCTGATCCGCTCCTGCTCGATGATCAGCTCACCGAAGATGAGCGCATGGTCCGCGACGCGGCGCGTGCCTATTGCCAGGACAAACTGCAGCCGCGCATCCTCGATGCCTTTCGCAATGAGAAGACCGATCCGGCCATTTTCCGGGAAATGGGCGAACTCGGACTGCTCGGCCCCACCATCCCGACCGAATACGGCGGCGCTGGCCTGAGCTATGTCTGCTATGGCCTGATTGCCCGCGAAGTGGAGCGCGTGGACTCAGGTTACCGCTCGATGATGAGCGTGCAGTCCTCGCTGGTGATGCACCCGATCAATGTCTTCGGTACCCAGGCGCAGAAGCAAAAATATCTGCCCGGACTCGCGCGCGGCGAGCTGATCGGCTGTTTTGGCCTCACCGAACCGAATCACGGTTCCGATCCGGCCAGCATGACAACCCGGGCCCACTCGACCGCCGGAGGCTATCTGCTCACCGGCGCAAAGATGTGGATTTCCAACTCCCCGTTCGCCGATGTTCTGCTGGTCTGGGCCAAAACCGATGACGGCATCATCCGCGGCTTTTTGCTGGAAAAGGGCGCCAAGGGCCTGTCGACCCCGCCGATCCACGGCAAGGTCGGGCTGCGCGCATCGCTCACCGGCGAGATTGTCATGGACCAGGTGTTCGTTCCCGAGGAGAACATGCTGCCCGATGTCACCGGACTCAAAGGTCCGTTCACGTGCCTCGATTCAGCACGCTTTGGCATCGCCTGGGGCGCCCTCGGCGCGGCGGAGTTTTGCTGGCATGCCGCGCGTCAATACACGCTCGATCGCACCCAGTTTGGGCGCCCGCTGGCGGCCAATCAGCTGGTGCAAAAGAAACTGGCCGACATGCAGACTGAAATCACACTCGGCTTGCAGGGTTGCCTGCGCCTGGGGCGGATGAAGGACGCCGGCACCGCTGCCGTTGAAATCACCTCGATCATGAAGCGCAACTCCTGTGGCAAGTCACTCGACATCGCCCGCGTTGCGCGTGACATGCTCGGCGGCAATGGTATTTCTGATGAATTCGGTGTGATCCGGCATATGGTCAATCTCGAGGTCGTCAACACCTACGAAGGCACCCACGATGTCCACGCGCTCATTCTTGGGCGGGCACAAACCGGGATACAGGCGTTTAGCTGAGAACGACGGGTGCTCGGCTTCCCGTGATGGACGATTCATCTACCGCGCGCCTGGCCAAGTGCGAAGGACGTTCAGGCAATGGAGCAGCCAGTGCCAGCAGTCGATGACGGTGGCGCGAACCCGACACGCTGCCACTGGGCTCGATTGCCGCTCGATCAGGCCTATCACGACAGCGAATGGGGCGTGCCCGAGCATGATGACCATCGCCTGTTTGAATGCCTGACGCTGGAAGGCGCGCAAGCGGGTCTGTCCTGGTCGACCATCCTCGCCAAGCGCGAGCGCTATCGCGAGGTGTTCAAGGGCTTTGACCCGCTGCACGTGGCGCGCTTCACCGAGGCCGATGTGATCCGACTGATGGCCGACTCAGGCATCGTGCGCAATCGCCTGAAAATCGCATCGACCCTCACCAACGCGCATGCCGTGCTGCGCGTGTGCGAACGCTGGGGATCATTTGCGCGCTTTGTCTGGCGTTACGCCGAACCAGCCACCGCGCACAGCCCGCGGCGCAACCCGGATGAGGTGCCGGCACAGACCGAACAGTCAGTGGCTTTCAGCCGTGAATTGAAATCGCTTGGATTCCGGTTTGTCGGACCCACAATCGTCTATGCTTTCATGCAGGCGACAGGCTTGGTCAATGATCATCTGACCACCTGCTACCGCTATCCACAATTGGGTGGACGATGCGCTACCTGCTGACGCGCTTGATTCGATGGACCAGGGGCTACTTGCTGCGCCGCTTGATTGTCTGCGCGACCCGGCACGTGCTGACGCGCTTCAATGCCGTGCGTACGTTGCGCGCGCTGATCGCTGGGCTGGCGCTGCTCGGTATCGGCACGGCTGCGCATGCGGCCGACGCGCTGGCCGAGGACCGCGCGGTTTTTTTGATTGCCGCGCCATCGATTACCCATCCGACGTTTCGACATGCGGTGCTACTGGTCAGTCCGCTTGCCAACGACAGCCACGTCGGGGTGATCATCAATCGCCCGAGCAATCGCACGCTGGCGAGCCTGTTTCCTGACGACCTGCCCTCACGCAAAGTGATCGATCCGGTCTACTTCGGTGGACCGATGAGCGCCGACACCTTGTTCGCCCTGGTCCGCGCCGACCAATCACCGGGGCCGGATTCCATCGAGTTGATGACCCATGTCTATCTCGCCCAGCGGCGCGAAGTGGTCGATCGGCTCATCCAGACCACACCGAACGAGGCGCGCTACTACGCCGGCACCGCGCGCTGGAAGCCGGGACAGTTGCGCATGGAAATCGGCCGCGGATTGTGGCTGGTCGGCAACCCCGATCTGGCCACCGTATTTGGCCATCCGACCAATCGCCTGTGGCGCGACCTGCTCGAACAAGCCGCCAAGATCAACGCGCGAAACGATCACCCTGATCACTTTTCAGGCCACGACCTTCTCGAAGCTCATCGCGCCACGATGCAAATGGACTTTGATCGTGTCCTTCGGGCCGAATTTTCCCTCCAGCAACGCCTTCGATAGCGGGTTTTCAACGAGCGACTGAATCGCTCGCTTGAGCGGCCGCGCCCCATAGATCGGATCGAACCCGTCGCGCGCCAACTCGGTCAACGCTTCATCGGTCACCTGCAGACCGATTTCCAGTTTCGCCAGGCGTGCTTCGAGCAGCTTCAACTGGATGCCGGCGATGCTGCGGATGTTTTTCTGATCGAGCGAGTGAAACACCACCAGCTCATCGATCCGATTGACGAACTCGGGCCGGAACTGGGTCTTGACCTCGGCCAGAACCGCAGTCTTCACCAGACCCGGATCACTGCCACTCATGCTCTGGATCATTTGCGATCCCAGATTGGAGGTCATCACCACGACCGTGTTCTTGAAGTCAACCGTGCGGCCCTGACCATCGGTCATGCGACCGTCATCGAGCACCTGCAACAGTACGTTGAACACATCCGGATGCGCCTTCTCGATCTCATCGAGCAGAATTACACTGTAGGGCTTGCGCCGCACTGCCTCGGTCAGATAGCCACCTTCCTCGTAGCCGACATAGCCCGGCGGAGCTCCAATCAGACGTGCGACGGAATGCTTCTCCATGAACTCGGACATGTCGATCCGGATCAGGTGATCCTCGGAATCGAACAGGAACATGGCAAGGGCCTTGCACAGCTCGGTCTTGCCTACGCCGGTCGGCCCGAGGAACAGGAACGAGCCATAGGGACGATTGGGGTCTGACAGGCCGGCACGCGAACGGCGGATGGCATCGGACACCAGGCGCACCGCCTCGTCCTGACCCACCACGCGTTCGTGCAGCTTGTCTTCCATCTTGAGCAGCTTGTCGCGTTCGCCCTGCATCATCTTTGACACGGGAATGCCGGTCGCACGCGACACCACCTCGGCAATTTCCTCGGCGCCGACCTGGGTGCGCAGCAGCCGCGGACGGCCGTCTGCCTCGTCCGCACGCGCGGCGCCGGCCCCTGACTCGGCACCGCGCAACTGCGCTTCGAGCTGCGGCACGCGGCCATATTGAAGCTCGGACACCCGCTGCCAGTCGCCCTTGCGTTTGGCCGATTCCATCTCGAGTTTGATTTTCTCGAGTTCCTCCTTGATCGCTTGCGAACCCTGTACGGCTGACTTCTCTTCCTTCCAGATGTCATCGAGGTCGGCATATTCGCGTTCCAGCCGCACGATCTCCGATTCAATCAGTGCGAAGCGGCGCTGCGAAGCCTCATCGGTTTCCTTACGCACGGCCTCGCGTTCGATCTTGAGCTGAATGAGCCGACGATCGAGCTTGTCCATCACTTCAGGCTTCGAATCGATTTCCATCTTGATGCGGGCCGCCGCTTCATCGATCAGATCGATTGCCTTGTCGGGCAAGAAGCGATCGGTGATATAGCGGTTGGATAGCTCAGCCGCAGCGACGATCGCCGGGTCGGTGATCTCCACTCCGTGATGCACTTCGTATTTCTCCTGCAAGCCGCGCAGGATCGCGATGGTGGCCTCCACTGAGGGCTCACCGACCAGCACTTTCTGAAAACGCCGCTCAAGGGCAGCATCCTTCTCGACATATTTGCGATATTCATCGAGCGTGGTGGCACCGACACAATGCAATTCACCGCGAGCAAGCGCGGGTTTGAGCATATTGCCCGCGTCCATGGCACCCTCGGCCTTGCCCGCGCCCACCATCGTATGCAATTCGTCGATGAATACGATGGTCTGTCCCTCGTCCTGCGCCAATTCCTTGAGCACCGCCTTCAGGCGCTCCTCGAATTCGCCACGGTACTTGGCACCGGCCAGGAGCGAGGCCATGTCGAGCGACAGCACACGCTTGCCTTTGAGCGAATCGGGCACTTCGCCATTGACGATGCGTTGTGCGAGCCCCTCGACAATGGCGGTCTTGCCAACCCCAGGCTCCCCGATCAGCACCGGATTGTTTTTTGTGCGCCGCTGCAGGATCTGAATGACGCGCCGGATTTCATCGTCGCGCCCGATCACCGGATCGAGCTTGCCCAACCGCGCCCGCTCGGTGAGATCCAGGGTGTATTTTTTCAATGCCTCGCGCTGTCCCTCGGCCTCGGGATTGTCCACCGCAGCCCCGCCGCGCACCGCGTCAACAGCCTGTTCCAGCGCCTTGCGATTCACCCCGGCTTCTTTGAGCGCTCGGCCAGCCTCGCTTTTGTCATCGACCAGGGCAAGCAGGAACAATTCGCTCGATATGTATTGATCGCCACGCTTCTGCGCTTCACGGTCGGTCAGATTGAATAAGGCGGTCAGCTCACGCGAAACCTGCAGTTCACCCGAACCGCCCTGCACCTGGGGCAGTCGCTGCAATCCACTGCGCACCGCTTCACGCAGGTGGGCCAGATTGGCGCCTGCCCGTTCGAGCAGTGACTTGGCTACGCCACCCTCCTCTACGAGCAGTGCCGACAGCACGTGCAGCGGTTCGATATAGGGATTGCTCGCGCCGGCGGCAAGGCTTTGCGCCTCGGCAATCGCCTGCTGAAATCGCGTGGTCAACTTGTCGGTTCTCATTACTTATGCTCCTTGTCCAATGCACGGACCGCCGGGCCGCGCGACGCTCAGGTCGCAATGCCGCAACGGTTTCCCTTTACAGCAGCAGATGCGGCCAAGGCACCCGTTTTCAAGCGGCGCTGTGCCCCTGAGCACGAAAAGTTCCACTCGTCGTACCATACTCACACCATGAATCTCGCCCACCTCCTCCTGCGCGCGGCCCGCGCCCACCCGCATCGCCTGGCATTGGCGCGCGGCGAGCAGGCAACCATGAGTTTTGCCGAACTGGCCATTCACTGCGCAGCGCTCGCAGGTGCCTTTCGCCATCGTCTGCGACTGGCACCGGGCGATCGCATCGCGCTATTCATGAACAACCGCCCCGAATATCTCGAGGTCATGTGTGCAGCCTGGTGGGCCGGTCTGGTCGTTGTCCCAGTGAACGCCAAACTGCATCCGAGCGAGTTGAGCTACATCATTGAACATTCAGGTGCCCGACTGGTTGTCACGGATGCCGCACTCGCCCCTGCTGTTGAGCTGGCCGGTAATCGCAGGGCGACTTTGCTCACCGGTTCACCCGATTGGTATCGAATGCATGACGACGCACCGATCGACATGGCCGAGGTACGGCCAGAGACACCTGCCTGGCTGTTCTATACCAGTGGCACAACCGGGCGCCCTAAAGGTGTCACCCTTACTCATCGCAACCTCATGGTGATGAGCCTTGGCTACTTTTGCGATGTCGACTCGATTGCCTGCGGCGATTGCATCATCCACGCGGCACCGATGTCGCATGGCTCGGGGCTGTATATCCTGCCGCACCTGGCCGCCGCCGCTACCCAGGTGACGCCCGCCAGCGAAGGATTTGAAGCGGCCGAAATCTTTTCTCTCGCGCGCCACTATCGCGGCGCCACCCTGTTTGCCGCCCCCACCATGGTGCGACGGTTGACAGCTCATGCGCGCGCGGGCGCTGAAACGGGCGAAGGACTCAAGACCATCGTGTACGGCGGCGGTCCGATGTATGGTGCCGACATCCGCGATGCCCTGGACTGCCTTGGCCAGCGTTTTGTGCAAATCTATGGGCAGGGCGAGAGCCCGATGACCATTACCGTTCTCTCGCGCGAGCAGCATGCCGATGTGGGTCACCCGCGCTATGCCGAGCGTCTGGGCTCAGTCGGCCTGCCGCACACCGGCGTTGAAGTACGCATCCTCGATGAGACCGGCCGCGCTTTGCCAGCCGGTACGGTGGGCGAAGTAGCGGTGCGTGGTGATGTCGTCATGAGTGGCTATTGGTGCGATCGGCAAGCCAGTGCGCGCACGCTCGCCGATGGCTGGCTGCATACCGGTGATCTGGGTCGGCTCGACGAGGATGGATTTCTGACCCTGATCGACCGCTCGAAGGATCTGATCATTTCTGGCGGATCGAACATTTATCCCCGTGAGGTCGAGGAGATATTGCTCACCCATCCGGCCGTTGCTGAAGCTGCGGTGATCGGCCGCCCGGACCCGGAGTGGGGCGAACAGGTGATTGCCTACATCGTCCTGGCGCAGGGCAGTAAAGCGGCTGCGGCCGAACTCGATGCCCACTGCCTGAACCATATTGCGCGCTTCAAGCGACCACGCCATTACCGTTTTGTCGATGTTCTGCCCAAGAACAACTACGGCAAAGTCTTGAAACGCGAATTGCGTCAGATCGCTGACTGACACAGTGCAATCGCCGGCGGAGAATTTCATCCGCTGGTCGCCTGATGCAGCACAGACGACGAGCGAACACCGCGTCAGCGAGGCGACGGACTTGCCGGCGCGGAGCTCGACAACACCACCGTGCAATTCTGCCCCTGCGCGCAGGCATCGCCCAGAGCCCGCTCCAACCGCGCGATCAACTCGCCTGCGCTCTCGCGACCATCCCAGGTGGCCACGCCGGCACAGAAATCAACTGTGGGTGGAAATCTCGGCCGGAACCGTTCAATCATTGCGTGCGCCTGTGCCGCATCGCAATGATTGAGCAGCACGGCAAAACGCTCGCTTGCATAGCGCACGGCAAAATCCCCGCGACGCAGCGACGCGCGCCACAGGCGCCCGACTTCACGCAGTGCCCGCTCGGACTCGGCACGAGCGCCGCTGTCATCGCCCGAGGGCAGCTTGCCCAGGGTGATCAAAGCGGCCGAGAGCGGTGCGCCACTGCGGGTGGCGTGTATGAATTCCGCCGGCAGGCGTTCATCCCAGGCACGACGATTGGGCAGTTCGGTCAACGGGTCGACAAATTCAAGTCGATCGATTCGTTGCGCCAGATGGGCATTGGCCCTGAGCGCGTGCACAACCGTGCCGCCCAGGATGAGAGCGAGTGCGCCGAACAGGGCAACCCCCAGCGCAACCAACAGCCGCTCGCTATTCGCGTCCTGCACCGATTGCGCGGTGCCGGCCTGAGCGATGGCAAGGCGGTCGATCTGATCGATGAGCACAGACAATTCGCGATCAGGATTTTGCCGCACAGTCGATTCGAGCGCCTCAGACGGTCCGCGTTGGGCTGGCCTGGCCGGCTGGCTGCGCTGCGCTGGCTGGCTGCGGATGAGCCCTATATGGCGTTGCAAACTCGCCACCAGCGCCTCAATGGCCAGTCGATCCTCGCCTGCAGGCAGGCTGAGCAGGTGTCGAGTGAGCTGCACTCGCATTGATTCGACGATCCTGTCAGTTCGCTCCTTCAGGCTGCTGCGTGCACGTTCGTCGGTCGCATCGCGCGTCGATCGCTCGAGCCACAGGAGTTCGTTGCAATCGCGTTTCAACTGACCTGCCATCAGCAGCAGATCACTGTGCAGGGCGAAACTGGCGCGCTGACGCTCCGTTGTCTGGACCGCCTGCCAGGTGATGTAGGCAAGACTGCTCATCATCAGCGAGGCTGCGATTGACAGCACGACTGCCTTGCGTCGCATGGATGCTCGGGTGGATTTTGGCATGCGCTCAGACACGTGCGTGCTCCCTGGCGTGAATGGTACGCCAGCCCCGCTCTAAGCGGGGGCGCTGCGCAGCAACTCAAGTGGCGAGCGCGACATCGCCATTTTTGCTGCCTGGTGCGCGTTCCACAGGGCACACAGCAATCCTACGGCGGGTCCGGCCAACCACAGCCACCCACTCGGGTAATAGGCAATTTCAAACACCCGGGCGGCCAACACCCAGCCCACGGCGGCTGCCAGTCCGGCTGCCAGCGCACCGGCGGTGAGCCCTACTGCCAGACATTCGACCCGGGCCGACCATACCAGCTGCGCCCGGCTGGCACCCAGGGCGCGCATCACTGCGGCATCCTGCATGCGCTCATCTTGCGTGCTGATCAAGGCGGCATGCAACACCAGCAGCCCGGCTGCCAGCGCAAACAGAAACAGAAATTGCGCTGCCTCGCTTACCTGGCGGATCACCTGCAGCAACTGGTCGACAATCGCCGACGTGTCAATCACGGTGAGATTGGGAAATTGCTGCACCATCCGTGCGGTCACCGACTGTGCCGCGGCGGGCAGGTGCAGGCTCGCAATGAAGCTTGCGGTGAACGTATCGAGCAGCCGCGGAGTGCCAATGACAAAAAAATTCACCTGCATGGAGTCCCAATGCAACCGGCGCAGATTGAGTACAGTGCCATGCAGGGGTTGGCCGGCGATCGTCCAATCGAGCCGATCGCCCAGGTGAATGCCCAGATCGCGGGCAATGCCTTCCTCGATCGACAAGCCATCGGCGTCGCTACCGGCCGGATCAAACGCGCGCCCCGCGACAATATCGTTGCCTGCCGGCAGCGCCAGCGCATAGGACACATTGAACTCGCGCTCAACCATGCGGCGACTGCGCTCATCGCTATAACGATTCGGGTCAACCGGTTGACCGTTGATCGCGCTCAAACGGGCGCGGATCATCGGCCACCAATGGACCGATGGCAGATGCGCCGCCTCCAGCAACTGATTCAATGCGGGCCGTTGATCGGGCTGAACATTGAGCAAGAACCGATTGGGGGCATCGGCCGGAATGCGCGAACGCCACCCGTCCAGCAAATCATCGCGGGTGAATCCGAGCATCAATAACACGCTCAGTGCGAGCGTCAGCGCGCAGGCTTGCAACACGCTCGCGGCGCGATGGCGAGTAAGGTTGCGCACCGCTTGACGCACGCTGGCAGGTCCGCGCGCCAGCAGGCGCGCAAGCGTGGCGAAGGCGAGGGTCGCGACCCCGGCGATCAGCGCAAGGCCCGCGATCAATCCCACCACCAGCACAGCGGCAAGGGTCATGTCATCGGCCTGCCACAGCACAATGCCAGCGATCGCCGATGCGGCAACCAGGTAAGCAGCCCACTCCGACTGACGCACCGGCAGCGCAGCGTTGCGAATCGCCTGAATCGGACGCACCGAGCACAACCTGACGACGGGCGGCAAGGCACAACCGAGCACCAGTATCAGCGTAAGCGCACAACCCTGTAACAACGGCCACAGTGAGGCCGATCCAAGCGGGGTTTCACCCAATTGCGCGAGCCACACCCCGAGTACCGCCTGGGCACCGTAGGCGATCAGACAGCCGAGAGCGGTGGCCGCAAGGCTCATCACAGCCAGCTGCAGCCCGGCCAGAGTGAGCAGGCGCAAGCGGCTCGACCCGAGGCAGCGCATCAGCGCATAGGCTGAGCGGTGCCGCCGAGCGTAACGGCGCACCGCCAATGCGAGGGCAACCGCAGAGAGCAGCACCGCGAGCAACGAGGCCAGGCGAATGAACCGTTGCGCGCGCTGCAGCGTGGTCTTGATCTCCGGCCGCGGATTGTCCAGGCCGACGATCGATTGGCCACGCCCAAGGCGCGACTGCATCTGTGAACGAAAGCCGGCAAGCGACGCCGCCGGCCCGGACAGGTAGATCTGGTAGCGGGCGCGGCTGCCCGGTTGAATCAGACCGGTCGAATCAAGTGCCGTGCTGGCGATCATCACGCGCGGTGCGATATTGAAAAATCCCACGCCGCGATCCGGTTCGTCTGTAATGATGTTGCTTACCACAAAAGATCGGTCACCCAATTCCAGACGCTCGCCAATGGCAATGCCAAGCAGACTGAGCAGCCGCGGTTCAACCCACGCCTCGCCTGCTGGCGGCCCCTCACTGGCGATCTGATCGGGTCCATCCTGGGCGGTGGCGGTACGCAGTGCGCCGCGCAACGGATAATTGATCGATACCGCCTTGAGGGCGGCCAATTGCGCCTGATCACCATGACGCGCCATGCTCAGCAGCGTGGTCGACTCGGCAACAGCAAGGCCTGCCCGTTGCGCCTGCTCGCGCACCGCCGGTGGCCACGGCGCATCGGCGCTGAGCACCAGATCGGCACCGAGCAGCCGGCTCGCGTCCCGATTGAGCGCCCCGGCCACGCGGTCGGTGAGAAAGCTCACACAGGTGAGGCTCGCCACCGAGGTGACGATGGCCAGGGCCAGCACCTGCAGTTCGCCACCGCGCCAATCGCGCCCGAGCAGGCGCATCGCCAGGGCGATCATACGATCCGGCCTGCACTCAGCCGGATCACCCGCGCACAGCGCGCCGCCACCGACTCGTCATGGGTAACGATGAGCAGCGTGGTCGATTGCTCGCGATTCAGCGTGAACAACAGGTCAATGATTTCCGCACCGGTCGCCGGATCCAGATTGCCCGTGGGTTCATCGGCGAACAGAATCTGTGGTTCGATCACAAAGGCGCGCGCCAATGCAACCCGCTGCTGCTCGCCACCCGACAGATCACGGGCCAGATGCGACAGGCGTTCACCGAGACCGACTTTTTGCAACCACTGGCGCGCGCGCTGCTCGATATCGCGGGCGCTGACGTCAGCCTGCAATTCAAGGGGCAACATCACATTTTCAAGCGCCGTCATGGCAGGCAGAAGCTGAAATGACTGGAACACAAAACCGATGCGCCCGAGCCGCAATGCCGCGCGCGCATCCTCATCCAGACTTGCCAGATCCACACCATCGACGCTCACCGAACCGGCCGAGGGCAGATCGAGGCCGGCAAGCAATGCGAGCAGTGTCGACTTGCCCGAACCTGACGCCCCGACGATGCCAACGGTCTCGCCCGCGCTCACCGTCAGGTCGATCTCGTGCAAAATGGTCAGTGTGGCTTGTCCATTAGGGACAATTCGGGTCAGTTGTCTGGCAACAATCATCGGTTCTTTCACATTCACTCCAGCATGACAGTGCGGCACCGCAGGTGTGGTTCACCCGATTCAGGTCTGAGGCTGCGCATCATTATGGCGGCGATGGCCTGCGCCTGCCTGCTATTGTCAGGCGCAGCAACCGCGAGCACGGCAACGATTCTCGTATTGGGTGACAGTCTGTCGGCCGCCTATGGCCTGCCCGCCGACGCGGGCTGGGTCAGCCTCCTGCAAAAACGCCTCACCGCGCAAGGGTTCAACCGCGTAGTGGTCAATGCCAGCATCAGCGGCGAGACCAGTGCCGGCGGTGACGGCCGCATTGCCGGTGTGCTCGCGCAGTTCCATCCCGATATCGTGATCCTCGAACTGGGTGCCAATGACGGCCTGCGCGGATTACCCGTGCAGCAAATGAGCCTGCATTTGAATTCGATCGTCGCGCGCTGCCGCGCTGCGCGTTCGCGCGTGCTGATCCTCGGCATGCGCATGCCGCCGAACTATGGTGCACGCTACACCAGCGAATTCGCGCAAGCCTTCAGCGATCTGGCGCGTACGAGTGGCAGCGCGCTGGTGCCCTTCATGCTCGAGCGGGTTGCCGGCCACGCCGATCTGATTCAGGAAGACGGACTGCATCCGACGGCTGCCGGACAGCCATTGATTCTCGACACGGTGTGGCCGCAGCTCGTCGGCCTGCTCGGGCGCCCCTAGCGCACGCCCCCGGGAGCAACACCAGTGCGTTATCCGCAAAGCGTTGGCGTGGAATCGATCGGCGAATTCAGCGAGCGCATTGACGTGCGCTCACCCGGTGAATTCACCGAAGATCATCTGCCTGGCGCATCTAATCATCCGGTGCTCGATGACCAGCAGCGGGCCATCGTCGGCACGCTGGACGCGCAGCAATCCCCGTTTGCCGCACGCCGGGTCGGCGCCGCCATGACCGCGCACAATATCGCGAGCATGATCGAGCGCGAATTTCACGACCGGCCCGCCGACTGGCGCCCCCTGGTGTATTGCTGGCGCGGGGGGCAACGCTCACGTTCACTTGCGCTGGTGCTGCACGAGGTGGGCTGGCGTCCTGCGTTGCTTGAAGGCGGCTACAAGGCGTTCCGGCGCGCCGTGCGCAATCAACTGGAATACCTGCCCAGTCAATTCGAATGGATCGTGATATGCGGTCCGACCGGCAGCGGCAAAACGCGCTTGCTCGGCGCGCTGGGCAAAGCCGGCGCGCAGGTACTCGATCTCGAAGCGATCGCCTGCCATCGCGGTTCGGTACTGGGGGACATCATCGCCCGACCGCAACCGACGCAGCGCCACTTTGAGACTGATCTGTGGCAGGCCCTGAGCCGGTTTGACCCGCAACGCCCGATCTATGTCGAAGCCGAGAGCCGCAAGATCGGCATGTTGCAAATCCCCCCGGCGCTGGTTGCAGCCATGCGTGGTGCGCAGTGTGTGCGCATCGAGGCACCGCTCAGCGCCCGCGTGCAGCATCTATTGATTGAATACCAGCATTTTGTAAGCGACCCACAGGCCCTGGCCGAGCGCCTCGATCGTCTGCGCGAACTGCATTCGCGCGAACGGGTCGAGCGCTGGAAGGCTCAGGCAGCGGGCGGCGATAGCGGCGGATTTGTCGCCGAGGTGCTGGCCCAGCACTACGATCCGGCCTACCAGCGATCGCTTGAGCGCACCTTCCCGCAGGCAGGCGTTGCCCGCGCGCTGCACCTTGATCGTCTGGAAGAGGCCGAATTCGCACAGGCAGCCGGCCGCCTGCTGGCACGATCACCCGCCACGAGCGCCGCTTGAGGGTGCGCGCAGCGTGCCGGCTCAAACCCCGGCCAATACCGCGATATGACGGTGCACACAGCGGGCGAGCGCCGCGAGCTCATAGCCTCCTTCAAGGCTTGAAACAATACGACCACGTGCGTGCTTCGCCGCCATGTCAACGATGCGCTCGCTCACCCAGGTGTAGTCCTCGTCCTCCAGCGCGAGACTGGCGAGGGTATCGTCGCGATGCGCATCGAACCCGGCCGATATCAGTATCAATTGCGGCCCGAATGCATCGATGGCAGGCACCCAGACCTGCTCGACCATGGCTCTGAATGCGGCACTGCCGGTGCCCGCGGCGAGGGGCACATTGAGCATGTTGGCACCGCGCGGATTGACGCCGCTGCCGGGATAAAAGGGATGCTGGAAGCTGCCCACCATCAATACCCTGGGGTCGTCACTGAGAATATCTTCGGTGCCATTGCCGTGGTGAACATCAAAATCGATGATCGCGACGCGTTCGAGACGGTGGGCTTCGAGCGCGTGCAAGGCACCAATCGCCACGTTGTTGAACACGCAAAAACCCATGGCACGACCGTGGCAGGCATGATGCCCCGGCGGTCGCACGCTGCAAAACGCATTGCTCACCGTCCCGGCGATGACCTGATCGACGGCACACACCACCGCACCGGCAGCATGCAGGGCGGCACTGAGGGTATGCCGATTCATCGCTGTGTCGGGATCGAGGTAAGTGAGGCCTGAATCGGGCGCCGCCGCTGCAATCGACTCGACGTAGCCGCTGCTGTGGGCGCGCTCAATTTGCTCAACACTGGCTGCGGGTGCTTCGATTCGCTGCAAGCGGCTCATCAGCCCACTCGCGTTCAGTGCCTGTTCGATCGCGCGCACGCGCGCCGGCGACTCCGGGTGATGGCTGCCCATGTCGTGCGCAGCGCAATCGGGATGGGTCAGGAACGCGGTGCTCATGCAGTGTTTCCTCTTTCGGGCGCAGACACGGTGAATGGTGAGCAGACGCAGGCATTATCATGGTGGCGCCGTATCCCGCCAAGTTCACCGAACGCTTTTTGAAGGCTGCACCGTGCATTCACCGCTCGAACCCATACTCGGCACAATCAACCAGATCATTCTCGGCAAGCAACGTGAAGTTCGGCTGGCCCTTACCTGCCTGCTCGCCCAGGGGCATCTGCTGATCGAGGACTTGCCCGGGGTTGGCAAGACCACCCTTGCGCAGGTGCTCGCACGGGTGCTTGGTCTGGATTGCCAGCGGATCCAATTCACGAGCGACCTGCTGCCCGCTGACATCATCGGCGTGTCGGTGTATGAGCGCGACAGCGCGCGCTTCAATTTTCATCCGGGTCCGATTTTCAGCCATCTGGTACTCGCGGACGAGGTCAATCGCGCGACCCCCAAGACGCAAAGCGCGCTGCTCGAAGCGATGGGCGAGCAACAGGTCACCGCTGAGGGTCAGACCCGCGCCTTGCCGCAACCGTTCTTTGTGATTGCCACACAAAATCCGTCGAGCCAGATCGGCACCTACGCCCTGCCAGAATCACAGCTCGATCGATTTCTGATGCGACTCACGCTGGGCTACCCCAATCGCCTTGCCGAGCGCGCACTGCTGGCCGGTGAGGATCGACGGGACCTGATCGCGGCGCTGCCGGCGCAGGCCAACGCGGATCTGTTGCTCGGTTGGCAGCAGGCGGTGCGCCGCGTGCATGGCGCACCCGCCCTGATCGACTATGTGCAGGCGCTTGCCGAACAGTCACGCAGTTGCGGCTTGTTCGAGAGCGGGCTATCGCCCCGTGCCGCCCTGGGTTTGCTCCACGCGGCACGGGCGTGGGCGTATCTGGAGGGCAATGACAAGGTGATCCCGGAACATGTCCAGGCGGTGTTTCCAGGGGTCGCCACTCACCGCCTGCGCCCCCGCGATGCGCTCTCCGGGGCACCGGCTGGTGCGGCACTGCACGAGCTGATGGCGAGTGTCCCGATTCGGTGAGCCGATGCCAGGCAGCGCAGTGAAACCCACTTCCTTCTTGCATCGCGTGCTGTTTGGTCCGCCGAAGACCGAAACCGAACCGATCGTGCTCAGCCAGCGCCGCGTCTACGTGATGCCCACGGCGCTCGGGTTGCTCTACGGCATCGGGCTGTTGCTGATGCTGATCGGGTCGATCAATTACAACCTGTCGCTTGGCTTCATGCTCACATTCCTGCTTGCCGGGGTGGGCCTGGTGACCATGCTGCATACGTTTCGCAACCTCGCCTGGCTCTCTGTGCGTGCGCATCATGCGCAGCCGGTGTTTGCCGGTGAGGAGGCGCTATTCGTTCTTGCCATTGACAATCCGGCACGCCATGAGCGCCACTCGGTGATGGTCTGGCCGGGTGAGCCGCCGGCGCTGGACGCCCGCTCGGGAACCGACCTGCCCGCCGGCGGCAGCGTCGAGCTGGCGCTGCCTGTCAACGCGCCGCGCCGAGGCTGGCAGCCGTGCGGTCGCTTCACCCTGGAGACACGCTATCCGCTGGGGCTGTTCCGCGCCTGGGCCCATGTGCGCCCTGACCGGCAGGTGCTTGTCTACCCACGGCCGCGCCAGCGCCCGCTCCCTGAAGATATCAATGGCCCTGAGGGCGCGCAGGGACCGGTGGTCAGCGCAGGCACCGATGATTTTGCCGGATTGCGCGCGTTTCAACCCGGTGACTCACCGCGCCACGTGGCATGGAAATCGGCCTCGCATCTGGACACCTTGCTCACCAAACAATGGTCGGGCAGTCGCTCGATCGATCGCTGGCTCAGTTGGGACGCTCTGCCAGGTGACCTGCCGGTGGACTCCCGCCTGGAATTTCTTGCTGGCTGGGTGATGACACTGGCCGCGTCCGGGCAACGCCACGGCCTGCGCCTGCCGGGCACCACCATTGAGCCTGACGGCGGGATCGCGCATCGCAACGCCTGCTTGCGCGCGCTCGCCCTGTTTCCGGGCGCACAATCGGTCCAGTCTAATGAGGGCGACCATGCCCACTGACATGACCCTTCCCCGTCATCGTCTGCTGGCCTGGTTCACGCGCGGTGGTGCCGACGGGCGAGTGCACAGCGCGCTGGCGGCGCAGCCCATGGCCATGCTGCTCGGCGGTGTCGTGCTCACCACGGCACCCCACCTGTGGCGCATTGATCCGTTGATCGCCTGCCTCGCCGTCCTGCTGACGGCCTGGCGCGGCTGGATCACCTGGCGGCACAAGGCTCTGCCGAATCATGCGCTGGTGGTGCTGCTCGCCTGTTTTGCCACCGCCTCGGTGTATCTGCGCGGTGGCACCTTGCTCGGGCGCGACGCCGGCGTGTCGGTGCTGGTGGTCTTCGTCGCCATCAAGCTGCTTGAAACGCGCACGCTGCGCGACACCGGCATCGTCGCCTGCCTGTGCTTCTTTCTGGCGATCACCGCTTTTTTCTATGATCAAAGCCCGTTGGCCGCTGCGCAGGCGCTGGTCGCCACCTGCACCGTGCTGGCGGCGATGATCGGCTTGAATTCCATCGTGCCGTCCTGGCGTGCAGCTCTCAAACGCGCGCTCGCACTGATGGCTCAGGCGCTGCCGGTGATGCTGATCCTGTTTGTGCTGTTCCCGCGCCTGGGCGGGCCACTGTGGAGTCTGCCTGACAGCGCCCGCGCCGGCATGACCGGCCTGAGCGATTCGATGAGCCCCGGCATGATCAGCGATTTGTCACAATCGGATGCGATTGCCTTGCGCGCCCAATTTGACGGGCCGATCCCCCCGCGCGCAGCGCGCTATTGGCGCGGGCCAATTCTCGATCAGTTCGATGGTCAGACCTGGAGCCGCACTCGAACGTTTCCCTTTCGCCCCGACATGGCAGTGCTGCGAGGGCGCGGCGAACTGACGCGCTACGAGGTTACTCTTGAACCGAACAACCAACCCTGGCTGTTCGCGCTTGACATCCCGGGGCAGATTCCGCCCGAGGCGAACTACATGCAGGATTACCAATTGCTTGCACGTGATCGGGTCGTGCAGCGCCTGCGCTATCGGGTCAGCTCTTACCTCGACTACGAGGCCCTGTGGCCGGGCGGCAAATCAGCCCGGGTGCGCGCGCTGTCCCTGCCCGACGGGTCCAATCCGCGCTCGGTTGCGCTGGCGACTCAGTGGCGCGCGGACAGCGCGACCGATGCCGAGTATGTGCAACGCGCAGTGCGTTTCATGGAACAGCAGCGTCTGGTCTACACGTTGAGTCCGCCGCTTGCCCTTGGTCCGCATACGGTCGATGAATTTCTATTCGATAGCAAAGAGGGCTTTTGCGAACACTTCGCGGCAGCCTTTACCGTACTCATGCGAGCCGGCGGCATCCCCGCCCGTGTCGTCACCGGCTACCAGGGGGGGGAGATCAACTCAGTCGATGGCTATATGGAAGTGCGCCAATCCGACGCCCATGCGTGGACCGAAATCTTTTTGCCCGATCGCGGCTGGCTGCGAATGGACCCAACGGCCATCGCGCACCCGGCGCGGATCGGTGACGGCATGGCGCGCGCTTTGCGCCGCGGTGACGGTCTGCCGCTACTGATGCGCGAACAGTTTTCCTGGTTGAACCGGCTGCGCGAGCACTGGGACGCACTCAGCAACGCGTGGAATCAATCAATACTTGGATACGATCAGGCACATCAGCGCAACTTGCTGGAACGCCTCGGCATCGGCGCTCTTGATTCGGTGTTGCGCACCGTCTGGATCACTGCCGGAGTCGCCCTCGCCCTTGCCGCTGCAAGCCTGCTCCTCATTCGAGAACGCACTGCGGACGCACCGGCACAGCGGGAGTGGAATCGATTCTGCAGACGTCTGGCACGCCAGGGCGTCGTGCGCCGTGCGGCGGAGGGGCCGCGCGATTTTACTGAACGGGCGTGCGCGGCCCTGCCCGATCATAGCGCCCTGCTCGCTGCCATTGGCGCGGCGTTTATCGAACTGCAGTACGGCCCACAACTCACTGACACCCCTAGGCAGGTCACTCACTTGCATCGGCAGATTTCTGCCCTGCCGTTTTGATGCGCCCGCACACGATCAGGGATGATCCCAGCGGTGGCACGTGGCAACGGCACGGACTGTGCGCGCTACCCGTCGCCATCATGCCGAGCCTCGTGTCACTCCTGCTCGTTTGCGCAAACGCCCTTGCGCAAGGGGCTGCGCCGCATCAGTCCAACACGTACAGTACGTCCGCTACAGCAAGTGCCCCCGGTACATCCGGTACGTCCGGCAAGTCTGGTTCGCCCGGTTCGTCCGCTCCACGCGATCAGACGGGGCCGACCGCTGGCGACTATGCCAACCGCTCCGAGGTCCGGGCGTTTGCGCGCGACCTCGCACTCCGTCACGGGTGGCAGGAACAGCGCATCGTCGATCTTTTATCCAACGCCGAGCGGCAGTCGAGCGTGCTTGCCATCCTTGCGCGCGAGCGGCGCACCGAGCCATCCTGGCGCGACTATCGCGCGGCACTGGTGTCCAATCGACGCATCACTGAAGGCGTGCAGTTCGTTCAATTGAATCGCGCAACACTACAGCGCGCCGCCGAGCGCTTTCAGGTACCCGCCAGCGTCATTGCCGCCATCATCGGGGTGGAGACCGAATACGGTCGCAATACCGGGCAGCACCGGGTGCTCGATACGCTCGTTACGCTTGGCTTTGACGAACCACGGCGGGGAGAGTTCTTTCGGGACGAACTCGAACAACTGCTCGTCTATGCACTGTCCGACTCGATTGATCTGCGCGCACTGCGCGGGTCCTACGCCGGTGCCATCGGGATTGCGCAATTCATGCCAAGCAGCATTCAGAAATGGGGCATTGACTTTGACGAAGACGGCCGTCGCGATTTGGTGGCCAGTACAACCGATGCCATTGGCAGCGTTGCCAATTACCTGCGCGAGCACGGCTGGCAAGCCGGTGCCCCAATCGCATTGCCCGCCAATGCGCGCGGATTGCGCTACAAACCGCTCGCTGCACGCGGCATCGAACCACAAATTGCCGCCGCCGAACTGGCTGAGTTTGATGTGCATCCAGCGCAACCGCTCAGCCCGAATGCAAAAGTCGCATTGATCGAATTGAACAGCCCCGGACACCCTGTCGAATTACGCCTGGGCATGGACAATTTCTATGTCATCACCCGATACAACCGTTCGAGCTTCTACGCCATGGCAGTGATTGATCTGGCCGTGGCGATCGAACGGCTAGCGGATTTGCGCGCAGAGCAGACGCTCGTTGCACCGGCGCCCACGACCGGACCACCGCCTGCGCAACGCGACTCAGTCGTGCGCCGGTAGCAACGGCATTGGATCGATCGATGTGCCCTGCCGGCGAATTTCGAAGTGCAATTTCGCCCGGTCAGTATCGGTGCGCCCCACTTCGGCGATCTTCTGGCCTGCCTTGACAGCGTCGCCCTGCTTGACCAGCAGATTGCTGTTATGCGCATAGACCGATAAAAAATCATCGTTGTGCTTGATGATCAGCAGATGTCCATAGCCGCGAATACCCGACCCCGCATAGATCACGTTGCCGGCGGCCGCCGCCGTTACGGGATCGCCTTCGTTAGCGGCAATGGCGATGCCGCGGCTCTTGCCTTCGAAGCGTTCAATGATTTTGCCCTTGACCGGCCAGCTGAAATTCGGCACATCGGCACCCGGTGGTGCTTTCGCCTCGGCAGCGGCTGACGTATTGGCAGGTGCTGTCGCAGGGGCCGGCAATTCTGCCGCCTTGGGCACAGGGGCTGCGCGAACCAATGCCAGGTTCTCGTCGGAATAAGGCAGTTTGAATACCTTCGGCTCGGACTTGATCGTCGATTTGGCAACCTCCAGGGGGCGCGACTCGATCGCCTCCGCCGATTGCAGCGGACTGACCAGCACCTGGACTTCAGCGGGCGCGGGGCTTTGCGCGGCCGCCGGCTTCGGGGGGGCAACGGCCGCAGCGCCATTGGCCGGTTTGCTTGCGGCGCCAGGAGCTGCCTGGGCAGACGTTGCAGGCGTAGCGTTGGCGCCGGCGGGTCGCGCCGCGGCAGCCCCCGCGGGCGGACGCGCGCTTGGGCTGCTGCTTGAGGTGCGATCAACGACCGGCGCCGGCGTCCCGGTGGAACAGGCCGCCAGCACGACCATCAGAATGGCAGTGCCGGGGTGAGTGAGCCATGGCGCGCGGGTCATCGCTTCCCCATGCGCATGGGGACAAATCGCACTGACTCGAGCACCGTTTCGACCAACCGAGATTCGCGTCGCTCCACCAGAATCAGTCGCTGCTCCTCCAGGCCGACCGGCGCGATAAGGCGCCCGCCCGGAGCCAGTTGACGGGGCAGTTCACTGGGCAATTCAGGCGCAGCCGCAGCAACCACAATCGCATCGAAGGGTGCCACTTCGGGCAACCCCTTATAGCCATCGCCATACGCGAGTCGCAGATTCGCAATCCGCAAGGGGCGCAAATTGGTGCGCGCGCGCTCAAGCAAACCGGCGATCCTTTCCACCGAATAGACTTCGCGCGCAATATGGGCCAGCAGCGCCGCTTGATAGCCGCACCCGGTGCCCACTTCGAGCACTCGATCGAGCTGTCGCCCGGCGCGCACGCTCTCGAGCATGCGCGCAATCACCAGCGGCTGCGATATGGTTTGTTCAAATCCGATCGGCAAGGCGGCATCGTCATAGGCACGGCTTGCCAGGGCCTCGTCGACAAACAGGTGGCGCGGCACCTCGGACATGGCCGCGAGGACCCGCTCATCGCGTATCCCCTTGTCACGCAAGCGCGACACCATGCGATCACGAGTGCGCTGGGACGTGAGCCCCACGCCCCGAGTCGGCGACAGCGGACTCATGGATGCACCAGAGTCATCGGCAATTGATCCTCATGCGCGCCCCGCCGGCTCGGCCCCGTTCGCAGGGTCATCGGCAAGCCACTGACGAATGGCGGGCATCTGGTCGTGGTGAGTAAGGTCGATCTGCAGCGGCGTGATCGATACAAAACCGGCCGCTACCGCATGGAAATCGGTGCCCGGGCCGGCGTCAGCTGCGGGACCTGCAGCGCCGACCCAATAGACCGTTTCATTACGCGGATTGACCGCCCGAATCACCGGCTCAGCCTTGTGACGCTTGCCCAGTCGAGTGATTTGCACACCCTGGAGCTGTTCAAACGGAATATCAGGCACATTGACATTGAGCAGCAGAGGCGCGCGCGGCGGTGAATCGCGCAGGCGCGCCACCAGGTCGGCAGCCACCCTCGCGGCGCAGGCCAGATGAGCGCCATCGCGGGTGGTGAGCGAAATCGCGATCGCAGGAATGCCGAGCAGAAAACCCTCGGTGGCCGCCGCCACGGTTCCGGAATACACGGTGTCATCGCCCATATTGGCGCCCAGATTGATGCCCGAAACCACAATATCGGGTAATTCAGTGAGCAGGCCGGTCACCGCAAGGTGCACGCAATCGGTCGGCGTGCCATTGACAAACAGATACCCGCTGGGCGCCCGCTTCACGCTCAAAGGACGATCGAGTGTCAGTGAATTGGAAGCACCGCTGCGATCACGTTCAGGAGCGACCACCGTGACCGTGCCGAACGGCGCCAATGCCTCTGCAAGTAATGCCAGACCGGGTGAAAAATACCCGTCGTCGTTTGAAATCAGGATGCGCATGGGCCGACAATGACCAGAAACGGTCTTGGGTCACCAGTATAAAGGAAGCCACCTGCGCCGGCGGCATTGGCAATCGCTCAATCCGGACAAAGCGCCGCGCGAATGGCCCCGCCGCCCCGGGCACCCGCCATGATCAGGACCAGCGCTTCGGCACGCAGGACTAGGCGGCCAGCGCGTCCATCGACTGCATTTCACTGAACGCCCGCTCAAAGGCGACGTAGAAGCCCTGCCCATCACCACTGATACGATCGTTGCTGGCAATACCAAAATTAAACGTCAACGGGTCGGCCAAGGCCGCTTGCGCAAGGATCACCTCGCTGCTCAGGGCGCGCACCAGATTGAGTGCGTCATTGGCGTGCCCACCGGGCAAGACATGCACAAATTGGCTGCCGCCCCAATAGCCGATCAGCCAGGCTGATCCACTGGCCTTTGCACACGTTTCGCACAGATCAGACAGTTGCCTGACCCGCGCCTCGTTCGGATCGTATTCAGCCAGTTCGATCAGGACCAGGACGCCCTCGGGGCGCTCAAGCTTGGTCAATCGCGCGAGCAGCTCCTGCGAGCTCAGCACGCCCTGGGCGACAGGATGACTTGAACCGGCAAGCGGCATACGCCCCGTCGCCTCACCCCGATTGGCGCTCACGCCACCCATCAGCATGGCGCCGGCTTCTTCGATCTTGACCGCGTTCCGTGTGACCTGTTCTTCATGTTCGCTCAAAGTCTGATCGAGTTTGCGCGTGTCATCGGCCACCCGTGCCATTACTCGCCTGGCATCGGCGACATCACCAATGGTCTCAACCAGCGCCTGATAGCGGGTGATATTGGTACGAAATCCGCCAACCGTGGTGGCGATGCGTCCGATCTCACTTACCACCTCACCCACCGAGCGCTTCAAGTCCCCTGAGGATTGATCCAGGTGATAGAGCAATTCAGCCTTGCGCGCTTCCACTTCCTCCAGCAGCAGTTTGGCACCTCGCCGCTTGTCATCCTCGCCCAGCTCATCGGCCGCGAGCACGTCGCGCAGCTCGGCCAGTTTGCCGCCAAGCCATGCATCGCCAACGAACAGTTCATCGAAGGTTTTAATGGCGTGATCGAGAACCGACAGTTCGCTCACATATTCAGTGGACACAGGCAAGCCGCGTGCGCGCTGCACATCGCGATAAACGCGAGCAAAATTCTCAGGCGTCGGTGGTACTTTCTGGCGCGCGATCTCACTTAGCACCTCGCGCAGGAATGCCACGGTCTGGGCTGACGAATTGCCATTGGTTTGCCGGGTCGCTTCTACTGTAGTCATCTCAAACCCCCATCACACGCTTGCCGCTATTTCACAGCGCAGGAGATGATTAGATCATCGGCAGGTTGACACCCCATAGGTAAAATCCAACGCTCACGCAGGAGATCGTCTCGGCAAGAGGAACTATTGCGCGATTTGCCTCAGGCGTCAGAGCGCGCCAATGAATGTTCGCAGCAGTTGACAGACATCGTGCGGGCGCTCAATCGGTGGCAGGTGGCCGCACGGGTCAAGCACACTCAGCTGCGCATGCCCGATTCGTTGTTGCAGCACCTGGGCATAGCCAAGCGGAATCAACTGGTCCTGTGCTCCCCAGATAATCTGCGTCGGCACGCGAATCCGGTGCAGCCACTTCTCCAGATGGGGATCGAACAGCCGCGGCTCCCAGGCAATTCGGGCCAGACTGTATTGATTCTTGATCGCCGCCTCGGCCTGCTCGACCGAATCGCTACTCGCAAGCAATCGATCGGCGATAGTCTGATCAGAAAAAAGTTTGCGCACGCGCTCCTCCGGCGACCACAGGAAAATGTCCCCACGGCGCACACCGGGCACATAAATCCCGGCCGGATCCAGCACGCTCAACGCGCGCAGGTTGCGCGCGTTGCGAATCGCGATCTCAAAGGCGAGCCAACCACCAATCGAACTGCCCACCAGGACGACCTGATCGAGTTGCAACTGCTCGATGAAATCGAGGTAGAAGTAGGCCAAGTCATGAATATTGTCGAGCCAGGCCGGCTCCTCCGATGCGCCAAACCCGGGATGCTCCGGCACAATGAGATCAAAGTCGCGGCCAAGGTTCTGCATGAACGGGGCCAGTTCGCCCAGGCCATTGACCCCATGCAGGTAGAGCACGGTCGGCGCCGCAGCGCCACTGTGTGAGCGGCGCATGCTCACGCGGCAGCCCGACACCTCCACGCTCGACTGGGAGAATGGCACTGATTGTTCCAACGACATGACGCGACCCCACATACAGACACGGTGTCGGCACGCTAGCCGATCTGAGGGCCACGATCAAGGCTTGCGCGCAGCGCATTGCGATGCTTGCGCGACTCGACGCGTACAAGCGCGCTGGCATAACCGCATGGCCGGCGCACGCATTGCCCTGCGCCGGTAACGATATGTACCTGAAACCCCGATCGCCGACCGACTCATGAGACAATCCGCGCCAATGACCGTGGGAGTCCTTGAGCTTTGAACGTGTTTCATGCCAGCAGCCGATTTAGCGCCCTGATTGGCCCTGTCGCGGCGTTGCTGCTCGCCGTGTTGCTGGGTTCCTGCGGCGGCAAGGCGGCCTCTGACCATGTGCCGGCCGGTCTGTCGGCGTTTGCCGGCGACGGTCAGGTCATCATTACATTCACTCAGAATCCGGCCTATCAATATTGGGTCTTTGGTGCCAATTCGCCATCGATCTCGACCAGTACCTGGTTCAATCTGCCAGGAGCCAGGTTCGTCACACCGGCATATTCGCCGCAAATCGTATCCGGACTGTCCAATACGGTCGGCCAGTATTCCTTTGTCATGAACACCACCCTCAACGGCAGCCCGGCCGGTGGTGATTCAGCGGTGGTGTCGGCGACGCCGCGATTGGCGGGTGATTACTGGTACGACTACGGTCGGCAGGGCGGCCTGTCGAGCGGCACCAACTTGAATGCCATTGCTGTTTCGTACAACGTTTATCTGGCGGTGGGTAGTGGCGGTGCCATCTACACGTCCATCGATCTCTACGGCGCCGGTGCCCTGGGGACCCACCCGACCTGGACCGCCCAGGCGTCGAATGTGACCAACAACCTGAATAGCGTGATCTGGAACGGCCTATCGTTTGTGGCAGCGGGCGATCACGCGACCGTAGTGAGCAGCGACGATGCGGTGAACTGGACCGTGTACACCGGGCTGGTGTTCCAACTCGCTGCAGGTGGCACCGTGCACGACACCACCACAGTAAAGATCAACAGCATAACCGAGCTTAGCGGCACCTTTGTGATCGCAACCAGCGACACCAGCGGTGGTTCACAGGCGTTGTACACCAGTACCGACCTGATCAACTGGACGCAGCAGGGCGCCGCGGTTGTCTCGTCCACCCGCAATGTGAATGCGATCGTTACCGTCAATGGCACTCTGGTTGCTCTGGCCGATGGTGGTGTGTATTACACCAGTTCGGATGCCGTCACCTGGGTAGCGCGGACAATTGCCTCGACCCCGAACCAGCCCATCGGCTCCACGCAGAATCTACGTGCGGTTACATTCTCGTCAACACTTGCACTGTATGTCGCAGTCGGCGACGGTCCGGCCTTGTTCACCAGCCCGGACCTGATCAATTGGCGCGCGGCCAGCTCGGTGCCAAGCTCGGCCAGCAATCTGCGCAGCGTGCTGTTCTCCACCCGATTCATGGCTGTCGGTGACAGTGGTACCGCACTCTATAGCGATGATGGCTACAACTGGTACGCACCACAAACGAAGGCACCGCCGGCGATGAGCACCTTGCGCGGTCTGCAATTCTGCCTGGGTGCCTATGTCGCCGTCGGTGATGGCGGAACGCTGACCGTCTCGTATTAGCAGGCTGCGCAAGCGAAAGCGCAGCTGCCTCACGCTCAATCAGGTCGGGTAAGGGACAGAAATTCAGTTCGTAGCGGAGCGCTTTTCTCCAGCTGACCGAGCATGGCAGAGGTCACCGTCTCTTCACCTGGCACGCTGATGCCACGCGATTCCATGCACAAATGGCGACAACGCATCACCACCCCGACTGCCTTGGGCTCAAGTTCTTCCAGTAGTGTCTGCGCGATCTGCTGGGTAAGCCGCTCCTGCACCTGCAACCGAGCCGCAAAACAATCGACCAGGCGCTTTAGCTTGGACAGTCCGACGATACGCCCGGCTGGCAAATAGCCAATGGCGGCATGCCCGAAGAACGGGGCCAAATGGTGCTCGCAGTGCGAGTACACCGGTATCCGGCGCACCACGATCAGTTCGTTATAGCGCTCGCTGCCATCGGAGAAGGTTTTCAAAATGGCCGCGGGATCCTGCCCATAGCCACGGGTCCAGTGTTGCCAGGCCCGGGTCATGCGCTCTGGTGTCTCGATCAATCCTTGGCGGGTCGGGTCTTCACCCAGGGTTTGCAACAGTCGGCGCCAGTCAGCACTGCCAAATGCGGCCGCGCGTGCGATCGCGCGCTGCTGCGTGGATTCAGGCGGCACGCGACGCGCAGTGTCTGCCGCAAGTCTGACCAGTGATTTCTTGGCGGGCATTGCCAATCTCCATGACACGGGGGAGACATGGTACTCCGGGTCACCATCAGGCTGCTTGGGCACGCAGTCCGATCGCCTCGCGCGCCTGTCTGATGAGCTCAGGCAGCACAGACGGGTTTACCGGTGCCATCACGTGAGCCCCGGCTATGCCCGGGATGGCGGCCAGTTCGCGCATATAGTCGACACACAAGGCAATGCCTTCGGCCCGCGGATCAGCGGCAGCCTCGAGGCGATCAACAACTGAATCGGGTATCACGGTGCCGTAGAGCTTGTCACGCATCCAGCGAGCCGATTTGGCCGATGGAATCGGACAGACGCCGATGAGGATAGGCAGTCGCTGCGCGATGCCCAGATCAAGCAGGCGGGCTGCATACCGGCGCACGACGCCTGCGTCCATGCAAAACTGCGTCTGCACAAAGTCGGCCCCTGCATCGAGCTTGGCTCGCAGCCCCTTTGGTTCCCAAGCGGGCGGCGGATCGATCGGCATGTCGGCGGCGCCAATGCACAAGGCAAGCCCGCCGGCAATGGCTACTCCCGAGGGCAGGCTGGCGCTATCCCGCATCGTGCGCGCCATGGCGATCAACCCCGTTCCATTCAGATCGAGTACCGCCTTGGTTTCGGGTTGATCACCGACCTTTGGATCATCGCCCGTGAGCATCAGTACGTTATGAATACCCAGTGACACCGCACCCATCAGATCGGCTTGCAAAGCAAGTCGGTTGCGATCGCGACACGTGAATTGCAGAATCGGTTCAACACCCAGCCTGACCATCGCCGCGGCCGCAACCAGACTCGATACATGAGTCTTGGCGCCCGCGCCGTCGGTCACATTGACCGCGGTCGCAAGCCCCTTGAGCGCTGCGGCGCGCTGCAGAAATCCGCTCAGATCGGTGGACACCGGCGGAGTGATCTCGGCGGTGACCGCAAATCCGCCGTTGTGCAACACCTGCTGTAGAGAGGACACGCTCATCGCTGCTCGCTGTCAATAAAGCAATCACTCGGTTCAATCTTCAATCTTCAATCTTCAATCTTCAATCTTCAATCTTCAATCTTCAATCTTCGATCTTCAATCTTCAATCTTCACTTGTGTCGCGCCGGTGCAAGACGTCTTTCGTTCGTGGGCACGCGAAATCGTTCAATCGCGGGCACGCGACACCACATAGGATTCGTCCTGAAACCACAGACCACCATGCCTTTGCAGCACGGCTCGGGTGGCCTCGAGATAGCGGCCGTCTCTCAGCGCGTCGTTGAGCCGTTGATCCTCAATCTGCGCAACATACACGGCAGCGTTCCAGGCGGCAAACAAGGTCGAGGTACCGATGGAATTTCCAATCTCGGTCGGCAAGGTGTGCATGTCATACCGGAAGACCGAACGCGCGTCGGAGTACGAATTGAAATTCAGATTGCGTGCCGCGGTTCCCAGCGACCCCTTCAATGCCTTCAAGAGGGCATGCCGATCACTTTGAAACGGGTTTTCCTCCGGCCAGACACTCTGCACCAGCTCCAGCCCTGGATCACCCCCATGCGAATGAATCCCCAGCAGGCGACCGCCTGGCCCCAGACTGCGCGCCAGCGGCGCCAGCACGCGCTCGGCCTTGAATTCGGTTGGCACTCGCAAACGGTAAGGCTGCGAGGCCATCACCAGGTCGTAGTCAGCGCGCACCGCGCCCCGGCGTGGAATCGTGTCATTGAGCAGGAAACGGTAATCATCGCGATAAATCACCAGGACAACGGGGCGTTCGTACAGCGGATTGCCGGTGGTCGGACTTGCCTTGACTGTCCAGTTCTCCGCCAGAAAAGGATCAAGCTCGGCAATTTGTTGCTCAAATTCATGCGCCGTTGTACCGCGCAGCGCAACCTCGTTCCAGACCATCGAACTGGCAGCAGTGATTGACTTGGGCAGCAGCCACGGCGCTTCGGAATAGAACAAGTTGGTCAGCACCAGAACGGATGCAGGGTGTTCGAAAAAACGATCCGGCATCTTGTCGAGCGTGATCCGCACATCCTCCAGGCTGATTTCCTTGCCGACGATATAGAACGGCAGCGTGGCAAAGCGTCGGTGCATCTCACGCATCACCCGGGTGAGCACCGTGCCGTCGCCTACCCCGGCATCAAACAGGCGTACCGCCGGCGGGCGCGGATGCAGATTGGCCAACTCCAGACCCACCCGGCGCGCGATCACTGATTTTTCGCTACAGGTGTTTACGAACAGCAGATACTTCTGCCGATTGTCATAAAAGCGAAAATTGGTCTTGCCGTCAGCCTCTGCCGAAGCGCTCGGTCCGTGAGCAACCGGTGCGACCGTGCCGGCAACGGCGGTGCCCGCCTGCTGCCCGGGCAGCGCTCCGCCAGCCAGACCCCGTACCGGCGTCGATTGCGGCGTCGATTGCGGCGGCGGTGAGCTCAGGAAGGCTTGCACGCGCAGCGCTGTCTTATGGCGCACCCTGCCCCCGTCGCGAAGTCGCGACACGAATTTGCCATCATTGACTGCAAGTCGCCCGAAGGTCGATTCGGCCAGCCCATATTCCCGGCAGTACTGGGCGATCTGGCCCAGCAAATCGGCTGATTCACTCACCACGTTGTCTCCTTGTCTCATTCTTCTATGCGCAACCCGACAATAGCGACAGGATTGCCGGTAGGTCAAGTTCTCGATTGCCCACTCTGCGTGTGGGCAATCGAATGGGCAAAATTTGACTAAGGTCCGTTCTGGTGCAACGCGACGACAACGGGTACCCTAGCGCCCACTCATCGGGAGGAGAACATGAAGTCAATCAAAGGTCTGACGGGTGCCGAGACGGTGTTGCGGTGTTTGCGCCGCATGGGCGTGGAGCGAATTTTTGCCTCACCCGGCTCAGAATGGGCGGCGCTCTGGGAAGCCCTTGCGCAGCGCTACGCACCCGGTGAAATTCCAGAATATCTGTCAGCGCGGCACGAGGAAACCGCAGTGGCCATGGCACTGGGGTATGCCAAGGCAACCGGCAAACTGCCGGCGGTGGTCATCCACACGACAGTGGGATCACTGCACGGAACCATGGCAATGCGCCAGGCACTGCACGAGCGCGTTCCGATGGTGGTGCTGGCAGGCGAATCAATCGGCTTCGGTGAAGTTGACGAGCGCGACCCGGGACCCCAGTGGCACCGCGTGCTGGCCGATATCGGTGGGCCGGCGCGACTGGTCGCCCCCTGTGTCAAATGGAGCTTCGGCATCAACGTGCCCGAGATCGTGCCCGATACGATACAGCGCGCCTGTCAGATCGCCAGCGCCTCACCGCGCGGGCCGGTGTTTGTCTCGGTGCCGATGGAACATCTGTTTGCCACCATGACCAAGGAAGCACCTGCCGCGGCCATTCCACGCCTGGCGCACGCCGACGCAGACTCGATCAAGGAAATTGCAGCAGCGCTGATTGCCGCAAGACACCCTGTCATCGTCACCGAGGACATCGGTGAGAGCACGCAGGCGGTGACGCACCTCGTAGGGCTGGCCGAACGCCTGGGCGCACCGGTCGTCGAAGCATGGCATCCGAGCTTTGTGAGCTTTCCGCGCACGCACCCACTGTATGCCGGTGGCGGCCGTACCGAGCACGTGGCTGCATACCTGAAGAAAGCCGACTTCGCGCTTCTGATCGACTGCAAGCTACCCTGGCATCCGCCATCGAACAATCCGAACCCGAAGTGCCGTTTCGCGGCGATCGGCGAAGATCCTTTTTATCAGCACACACCGTATCTGGGCAGCCCCTCGCACCTGGTTGCAGCCGGCAGTACCGAGCACACCATCGCACGACTGGCTGCCCTGGTGAGCCGGGCCATTCCGGCCGAGGCGCGTGCAGCAGAGATCAAACGCTGGGGCAAGCTGCACGCGGCGCGCCGCGCAGCGACGCTCGCGGACCTGCACGCGAGCGGCGCACTGGATGTGATCGACACCCGCTGGGTCGCCCATGAGTTGAATGCGGTGTTGCCAGCCGACGCGATGGTCGTCAACGAAACCATCACGCACCGCCCCGTTCTCGCACAGGGGTTGACCCGCATCGAACCGGGTCATTATTTCGAATCGACACTCGGCGGACTCGGCATGGGCACCGGCGTGGCACTTGGCGTCAAAGCCGCATTCCCTGAGCGACCGGTCATCCTCACGATTGGCGATGGTTCGTTCAACTACAACCCGATACCCGGCGCATTTGGTGTCTGTCAGGAACACAAGATGCCGATACTGGTCATCCTGTTCGACAACGCGGGTTACCTGTCGCAGAAGAGCGATATCGCCACGCACTTTCCGCAGGGCAAGGCGGTGCGCACCAAGACGTTCACGGGAACATCGATCGCGCCAAGGCCGAATTACGCAATGCTGATGCAGGCCTTTGGAGGATACGGTGAGCAGGTTGACAAGCCTGCCGATGTGCGCGCAGCACTGCAGCGCGGGCTCGATGCCATTGCCAAGGGCCAGGCCGCCCTGCTCGACATGCGCCTGGCACCGATCAACGGTGATGCCTGAGTCTGCCTGCGGCGCTGCCCAGATCACTGACCGCCCAGATCACTGACCGCCCAGATCACTGACCGCCCAGATCACTGACTGACCGGAGAACACTGTCGTGAAAATTCGTGCCGCCGTGCTCGATGCGATGGGAGCAACCGCGCCTTATGCAACATCGCGCCCGCTGCGCATCACTGAACTGGAGCTGGCAGACCCCGGGCCGGGTGAAGTGCGCGTGCGCATTGCTGCGGCTGGCCTGTGTCACTCCGACCTCTCAGTCATCAATGGCGACCGGCCGCGGCCCATGCCTATGGCACTGGGCCACGAGGCCGCCGGCATCGTCGATCAACTGGGCAGCGACGTGACCGATCTCGCCGTTGGCGATCACGTCGTCCTGGTGTTTGTACCCAGTTGCGGTCATTGCGCACCCTGCGCCGAAGGACGCCCTGCCCTGTGCGAACCCGGGGCTGCGGCGAATGGCGCAGGCACCCTGCTCTCGGGTGAGCGTCGGCTGAGCCGTTCACGTGCTCCGATCAATCATCATCTGGGTTGCTCGGTCTTTGCCGACTACGCAACGGTGTCGCGGCGATCGCTCGTTCGGGTCAACCGTGACCTTGCGCTCGAGCATGCCGCGCTGTTTGGCTGCGCGGTACTCACCGGCGTGGGGGCGGTCGTGAACACCGCACAGGTGCGTGCCGGGGCCTCGGTGGCCGTAATCGGCCTGGGCGGGGTCGGTCTGGCTGCCGTACTGGGCGCCCATGCTGCAGGAGCGCGACGCATCGTTGCGGTCGATCTCGCGGCCGACAAACTCGAGCTGGCGCGATCGCTGGGGGCCACCGACACGTTCGATGCGAGCGCGCCAGACTGCGTCGAGCAGATCCGCGCTGCGACAGGCGGTGGCGTTGAATATGCATTTGAATTTGCCGGATCGGTACGCGCACTCGACAGCGCCTATCGCATGACACGACGCGGCGGCATGACCGTCACCGCAGGCCTGCCACCGCCCGATGCAACCTTCGCTCTGCCGGCGGTCAATCTGGTGGCGGAAGAACGTACGCTCAAGGGCAGTTACATCGGCACCTGCGTACCCTCGCGCGACATCCCGCATTATGTCGAGCTGTTCCAGCGCGGCCGCCTGCCCATCGATCGCCTGCTCAGTGCGCGCTTGTCACTCGATGAGATCAACGTTGGCTTTGACCGCCTGGCGCAGGGTGCAGCGGTGCGCCAGGTCATTGTGTTTTAAGCACGTCTCGCGCCGCGCCACGTCACGGCGCTCTGCCACTGTCTGGAACGGTTTGGGTTCGCCGCCCGCTAGCCATAATCGACGTTTTTTCGAGGTATAACTTCATGTCGCAGCGCTCTCCGATCGGATCTCTCGTTCTCGCCTGCGGATTGTTCATCGCTCCGATCGGCGGCTCACAGGCGGCCCCTGGCGTCTATCCCCAGCGCGCGGTGCGCATCGTGGTGCCCTCTGCGCCCGGTGGTGGGTACGATTTCCTCGCCCGTGTCATGGCTGAAAAACTGCCCGGCGAATTGGGACAGGCGGTCGTGGTGGAGAACCGCCCCGGCTCAGGCACCCTGCTCGGTACCCAGATCGTCGCCGCTGCTGCAGCGGACGGCTACACGCTGCTGGTCGGTGGCCTCGCCAATCTGGCGTTCAATCCTGGCCTGTATGCCAAACCGGGCTACGATCCGATCACCGACTTTGTGTCGATCGGCCTGGTCGGATCGTTTTCCTACACCCTGGTCGCGCGCAAGGATCTGCCGCAGTCAACCATCCAGGAAGTAATCAGCGCGGCACGTGCGCAACCCGGCAAATTGACAATGGCCAATGCGGGCATCGGCAGCGGGCAGCAGGTCGCCGCCGCCTTGTTCGAGCACTATGCCGGAATCGAATTGCTTAACGTGCAATACAAAGGCGCACAACCGGCCTATACCGACTTGCTGGCAGGCCGTGTTGACCTGTTCTTCGACAACACCACGACGACCAAACCGTTCATTGAAGCGCAACGCACCAAGGCCTTGATGAGCTCCGGCGCGAATCGCGACCCGCTGCTACCGGGCATTCCCAATGGCGTCGAAGCTGGTATGAACGGCCTCGTCCTGGAGAGCTGGATCGGTCTTTTTGCCCCGGCACATACGCCCGAGCCGGTGATCGCAACCTTACGTCAGGCCCTCGGCCATGCACTCACCGATCCCGCCGTTCGTGCCCGCTTCGAAACAAATGGCTGGCGCCTCTTGTCGCTCACGCCCGAGGAAACCGGTCGCTATGTGCGCACCGAGGCCGAGCGCTGGACCCGCTTCTTGCGCGAGGCGGGAATTCGCGGCGAATGAGGCAACCGGCGCACTCAGCGCCGCGTTGCAGCGGTGCCTGACCCGCTCGTCGGTGCGGCGCTTGATCCCACCAGGGATTCGGCCGCAGTGACCCAGGCACCGCCACTGGCTTGATACAACGCGGCCATTGACGCCAGCAACTGGGCACGGGTACCGGCCCAGGACAATTGCGCCGGGAACAGCTGTTGCTCGGCCTGCAACACTGTGAAATAAGGCGTATAGCCCCCGGTGTACTGCAGGCGTGCCAGGTGCGAATAGTCAGACAGACTGAGCACCAGCCGCGCCTGCGCCTCATTTTGCTCAACGAGTTTGGCGCGTGCCACCAGGGCATCATCGACATCGGCAAATGCGTTCTGAATCGCGATCTGATAATTCTCAATCGCGGCTCGCTGCGCTGCCTCTGCCTGCGCCACCTGTGCCGCAATTGCACCGGCGGTAAAAATGGGACCGGTGAGTCCGGCGCCAAACGACCACGTGCGCGCAGGGCCTTTGAACAGATCACTTAACTGGGCACTGGATTGACCGAGGGCACCGGTGAGCGATATGTCCGGATAGTACGCAGCCTTGGCAACCCCTACGCGTGCGTTGGCGGCCACCAGTTGCTGTTCGCTGGCACGCAGGTCGGGTCGCTGCTCAAGCAGATCCGAGGGCAGCCCAGCGGGCACCACGGGCAGGGTCATTTCGAGGATCGATTTACCTCGAACGATGGGCCCCGGGTTGCGCCCGAGCAGCACGCTCAGAGCGTTTTCGGTTTGCGCTCTTTGCAGCTCGATCAAAGGAATTTGCGCTGTTGCGGTCTCGAGGGCCGATTCGGCCTGGGCGATCGCCATGCGGGACACCACGCCATGACGAAACTGCAGCTTGAACAGATCAAGCGACGCGGCATAGGTCTGCCGCGTGCGCAGTGCAATGTCGTATTGCTCATCGAGGCCACGTAACTGGATATAAGCCGTAGCCACTTGCGCGACCAGAGTCACCATGATTCCGCGACGCACATCTTGCGCGGCAAGCAGATTGGCCTGCGCCGCTTCGCTGGCGCGGCGCAGACGTCCCCACAGGTCGATCTCCCAACTGGCAACCAGCAGCGCACTCAATGCGTCAGCCGTGTTCGGGGAGCCGCTGGGAATCGGGTTGGCGCCAAGTCTTGAGGCCCGCTGGCGCGCCGCCTGCCCCTGGTAGCCCAGTTGCGGAAAGAATGCCGAGCGGGTTTGCGCCAATACGCCGGCCGCCTGATCAACATTCGCAAGCGCCACGCGCAGATTGCGGTTACCACTGAGCGCTTGCACAATGAGATCATCAAGCACTGGATCACCGAACTGACGCCACCAGTCGCGATTCACCTCACGCGCGGCTGCACTCGTCTCCATCGTTGCGACACGATCTGCTGCACCAGGGAGTGGTTTGGCGAATCGAAACTGCGCCGGCGCATCGACCGCCGGGCGCTGGTAGTCGTTGCCTACGGTGCACGCCGCCAGCAGCAACAGACCGACCCCACCGGCGATTGAACGCGCCCCAACGCCTGCGCGGCCAGCGCGACCGTCAAACACCCGTATTTGAGCCATCACGAGTGCTCCTCGGCGGCAGCGGCAAGCGCCTCTGGCGGATTGCGCTCTACGCTGCCATCGGCCGCGGCAGGCTGTGCGTATCGCTTGCTGCGCCGTTCGAGCAGATAGAAAAACAAGGGCACAAACAGTAGCGCCAACGTGCTCGCGCCGATCATGCCACCGATGATGCCGGTGCCAATCGAATGACGCGAGTTGGCGCCCGCACCGGTCGCAACGGCAAGCGGGACGACCCCTGCGACAAAGGCAAGCGAGGTCATGATGATCGGCCGCAAGCGCAGCTCACCGGCCTCGATGGCGGCATCGCGGGCTGAGCGGCCCTTGTGCATCAACTCCACGGCAAATTCCACGATCAGGATTGCGTTCTTGGCGGCCAGACCGACCAACACCAGCAAACCAATCTGGAAGTAGACATCGTTTTGCAATCCACGTGCGTAGTTCGCCACCAGCGCCCCGATGATGCCAAAGGGCACCGCGGTGACGACCGATACCGGCAACGACCAGGATTCATATTGCGCAGCCAGGATCAGAAACACGAGCAACAGACCAAACGCAAAAGCAAGCGTCGATGTACTGCCAGACTGCTTCTCTTCATAGGCGAGCCCCGACCATGCAAACGTGTAGCCCTTGGGCAGAACGTCGGCCGCGACCTCTTCCATCACCTGCAGCGCCTGACCCGAGCTATAGCCCGCGTTGGCATTGCCGATCACCTTGGATGCTGGAAATCCGTTGAAGCGCGGCAGTAGATCCGGTCCGCCGACATAGTGCGTGGTGACCACCGCAGAGAGCGGAATCATGTCGCCCTTGCTCGATCGCGTATAGAGACGCGTGATGTCCTCGGGGCGGGCGCGAAACTGCGGCTCCGATTGCATCACGACATACCAGACCCGGCTGAACTGATTGAACTGGCTCACGACCACCGAGCCAAATTGCGCTTGCAAGGCGGCATAGACATCCTGGACGGGCACACCAAGCAGCGTGGCCTTCTCCCGATTCACATCAGCCTTCAACTGGCGTGACGTGGCGCGAAAGGTGGTCGACAGGCCGGTGAGTTCGGGCCGTTCGCGCGCCTTGGCGAGAAACGCCTGGGTCACTTCCTGCAGGCGCTGGGCACTACCCCCATCGCTATCCTGTATCCAGAACTCAAACCCGCCGGTGGCGCCGATCCCCGGGATCGCGGGCGGGGCAATCGGCACCACCAGCGCCTCGGGAATATCCACCGTCTGAGCGCGCAGATTAACCAGTACCGCGCGCGCGTTTTGCGCCATCATCGATTCGAAGCTGGCGTAGCGTTCGCGCAAATCGCGCAGAGCAATGAAGAATGTTGCGCTATTGGTCTTGAAGCCACCGTCGAGCAGGCTGTAACCGGGGATTTGCACCCGATACTGCACCGCCGGATCATTGGCGAGCACCTGATCGACCTTCGCCGATATCTTGCGCGCCCGATCAAGGCTGGCGGCATCGGGCATGATGACTGCAGCCATCACATAGCCCTGGTCTTCATTGGGCACAAAACTCGTTGGAATGATCCGGAACAAATGAACTATGCCCCAGACCATCACCCCGATCAGCAGGAATGCGATCAGCATGCGGCGAATCACCGTGTGCAGCAAACGTCCATAGCCGCGGGTGAGACGCACAAACCCGCGATTGAACCAGGCAAAGAACCCGCGCTGCGGGGCATGCACATGGGTAAGCATCACCCCGCACAGTGCCGGTGTGAGGGTGAGCGCCACCCCCCCGGAGATTGCGACTGAAATCGCGATCGTGATGGCGAATTGCTTGTAGAGCTGACCCGTCGTTCCGGGGAGAAACGCCGCGGGTATGAACACGGCCGCCAGCACCAGCACGACGGCAATGACCGGTCCGAACACCTCCTGCATCGCCTGCACCGTGGCAGGCTTGGCCGCCAGCCCCTTCTCGTTCATGATGCGCTCGACATTCTCGACCACCACGATGGCATCGTCGACCACAATGCCGATTGCGAGCACCATGCCAAAGAGCGTGAGCAGGTTCACCGAAAACCCGAGTGCCAGCATGCCAATGAAGGTACCGAGCAGCGACACAAAAATGGCGCTGATCGCGATCACCGTGGCGCGTATGTTCTGCAGGAACAGGTAGATCACCAGCACCACCAGAATCACCGCCTCGATCAGCGTGTGCACCACCTCATCGATTGACAGGCGTACGAAATCGGTCGTGTCGAGCGCAATGGCGTAGTCAAGCCCTTCGGGAAAACGGCCACGCATCTCCTCCAGGGTTTTGCGCACGGCACTTGATACGGCAAGGCCATTGGCACCGGGCTGCTGGTAGATCGCGATGAAGGTGGCCGGCGCGCCGTTCAGCTTGCTATCGACCAGGTACTGGCGCAGCCCGACCTCGGCGCGTGCGACATCACCCAGCCGCACGATGGCCGATCCATCCGGGTTGGCACGCAGAATGATGTTTTCATAATCGCGCGGCTGCGTGAACGGCCCCTGAGTAACCACCGGGAAGGTCAGTTGTACCGGGTCGGCGTTCGGCTCCTGGCCGATCTGACCCGCACCAAACAGGGCATTCTGACTGTTGATGGCGTTACGCACATCGGTTGCGGTAATACCCAGCGCCGCCATGCGGTCGGGGTTAGTCCATATCCGCATGGCCTGATCCGGCAGACCCATGATGGTCGCCTGCCCGGCACCGGGCACCCGCTTGATGGCATCGAGCACATACACATTGGCGTAGTTGGCGATGTAATCCGCGCTATAGCGATCGCCCTTGCCGGTGATGCCGATGAACATCATGATCGAGGAGGATTTCTTCTCGACCCGTACACCATTCTGGGTCACTGCCTGGGGCAGTTGCGGCAATGCCAGGTTGACCCGGTTCTGCACCTGAACCTGGGCCGCATCGGGATCGGTATCGAGCGAGAAAAAAACCGTCAGGCTGAGCTGACCAGTCGATGAAGACGAAGACTGCATGTAGAGCATCTTGTCCACGCCGTTGATCTGCGCTTCGATCGGCGCGGCGACCGAATCGGCCAGCGTCTGCGAGTCAGCGCCCGGGTAATTGGCGCTAACCGTGACCTGCACCGGCGTGATCGTCGGGTACTGTTCGACCGGCAGCACCGCCAGCGCCACCAGCCCGCCGATGGAAACGATGATCGAGAGTACCGCGGCAAAGATCGGCCGCTCAATGAAAAACCGGGAGAACATCGGCTGACCCCGGTTAGTGCTGGGTGCCGTTACCGGCGCCCGCTGCGGCGGCTTCGAGCGGCAACGCGTTGATGGCGGCGCCCGGTGCAAGCGTCACCAGACCCTCGACCAGCACGCGGTCACCGGCTGCAAGCCCCTCCTCGATGATCCAATCCTCACCCGACCAGTCAGCGGTAGTCACCGGCCGTGGCTGCGCCTTGTTATCGGCACCGATCACCCAGACGAATGCGCCTTTGGCCCCTTGCTGAACCGCGCGCTGCGGCACCAGTATGGCTTTGGGACGCGCTGCCCCGACCAGGCGCACGCGGACAAATTGATTCGGGCGCAGATGCCCCACGCGATTGGTCACCTGTGCACGCATCATGTAGGTGCCGGTCGTGGGATCGAAGTCCGGTGATCGAAAGGTAATGTGCCCCACTTCCGGGTGTACGCTGCCATCGACCAGAATCACCTCGATCTGATAGCTTTGATCGCGGGGTGGTCGTACCAAACCGCGTTCGATCTGCCTGCGCAGTGTCTGGATCTGATTCTCCGACACGCTGAATTCAATTTCCATCGGCGAGAGTGCCGCGAGATGGGTGAGCAAACTGTTGGGCTCATTGACGTAGGCGCCCTCCTGGCGCTCAGCCTTGCCACTCACGCCGGTAAATGGCGCACGAATCGTGCAGTAGGACAGGTTGAGCTGTGCCGTCTCGACCATGGCCGTGGCCTGCTCGACGTCGGCGGCGGCCGCTTCATAGCGTCCAGTCGCATCATCCAGGTCTTTTTGCGACAAGGCATCGAGCGCCGCCAGCGGCTTGATGCGATCCAGGTTGGCGCGCGCCACGGCCAAACTGGATTGATAGCGATCGAGCGCCGCGCGCTGCGCGTTCAATTGCGCCTGGAATGGTTTGGGGTCGATCGAGAACATCACCTGCCCTTCAGGGACAATTTCGCCCTCGGTGTAGGACTGGCGCTCGATAAAACCGTTGACCCGCGAGCGTATCTCGACTTCATGGGCGCTACGCGTGTGCGCGACGAATTCACTGCTGATCGCAACATCGCGCTGGGCCACTGTGATGAAGCGCACCGCGGCAGGCGGTCGCGCCGCAGCGGCAGCGCCGGGCTTGTCTCCGCACGCGGTCAGCAACAGGCTGGCGACCAGAATGAGCAGCGTGGCAACCAAACCCGAACGGGCAAGTGCACGACCGAGCAACGACACAGAATTTGCAAACACGTCAGCCCAGTCCTTGTCTTTGTACTCGATCGAATATAGCAGAGTCTATTGAAATTTCTGCTCGCTGCGTCCAGCCCTCAATTGGCGGTTACACCTGCCTCCTTGATGACCTTGGCCCAGCGCACGATCTCATCGCGCACCAACTGCTGAAACGCCTCGGGAGTCCCGGTCACCACTTCGTTGCCAACGGCAGTCAGTTTGTCATGGACATCAGGCGACGCAGCCGCTCGCCGTATCTCGGCATTCAGTCGCACAATCAAACTGGTGGGGGTTGCCGCAGGTACAAAAAAACCCTGCCACGGCACCACCGCAAATCCGGCATAGCCTTCCTCAATCGCAGTGGCAACATCGGGAACTGCCGCGACGCGAGCACGACTCAGCACTGCCAAGGGCACGATCTTGCCTGCTTGCAAGTGGGGAAACGCGGTCGGAACGGTGAGTACCAGCAGCGGCAATTGGCCAGACAGCAAGTCGGTCATCGCCGGAGCGCCGCCGCGGTAGGGCACATGAATGAGCGCCGCACCGCTTTGCAGGCGCAACATTTCGACGGTGAGATGCTGCATCGTCCCTGTTCCAGCCGAACCATAAGGCAATGGCCGCTGCCGGCTTGCATTGGGTAACTCTGCGAGGGAACGTATCCCGAGGCTCGGGTGGGCCACCATAATGAGTGGCACCTCGACAATTTGCGAGACCCCAATCAAATCATTGGCCGGGTCAAATCCGAGTTGCCCTTTCATCAGCGTGGCATTGATTGCGGTTGACCCTGGCTCGCCCAGGAGCAGCGTGTAGCCATCGCCGGCGGCATGCGCCACCAGTTCTGCCCCGAGTGTGCCGCCAGCGCCTGCCTTGTTCTCTACCACGACCGGCTGCCCCAGATTCTGCGACAACCGCGCGGCCACGGTGCGGCCGATCTGATCGGTCACCGCGCCCGGCGCAAACGGCACCACGAGGCGCAGGGGCTTCGTCGGCCACGCTGATGCCTGCGCGCGACTCTCACTGGTCGTGACAAGCGCCAGGCCAGGCAGCAATTGCCCAGGCAACAGCACGACCAAGAGCGCATGCGCCAGCCTTGCCAGAGCAACCCGCGCTCGATTGGTGCTGCGCCCCGACTTATCCATGACCACGCTCGACGCGGCAATCAAGCACGATCAGGCCTTCTGCTGCGCTAACGTCATAGTGCGACTCACCCATGACCATGCTCGGTGTGGCGATCGAGCACGATCAACGCGTCCACCGCGATACAGCTATGCGGTCCGACGCGCAGCGGATTGATCTCTACCGAGCGCAATCGAGCCGCATGCGAGAGCGCATAGCTCTGTAGAGCGTCCAGCGTGTGCGCGATCCGTTCGAGCATCAACTCGTGGTGCTCCGGTTCAACCGAACGCACGATGCGGGCAAGATCCGATTGGTATACCCGTTCAGCAATTCGCTCGCGCGAGGCGGGTAAGGCGACCAGTTCAACGCGATCCAGCGCTTCGGCGTGCACCCCCCCCATGCCAAACAACAAGAATAGCCCCAAAGGATCCTCACGGCTGATGCCGGCTATCACCTCCACGCTGGCCGCGATCATCGGCTGCACCAGGAAATCGACTGCCCCCGCTTCATGGCCCAGGGCATCGAGTCGAATTTCGATACCAGAGAACGCCTGCATCAGTGCCAGCTCATCGGCCAGTGCGGGCATCACCAGTCCGGCGCGGTGCTTGTGTGCGACACCTGGGGCGAGTGCCTTGAGCACCACCGGATATCCGATAGCCGCGGCCGCGTGCAGTGCCTCCTGCAGCGTTCGAACCGTATGCGAACTCACCATAGGCAAGCCCGCTGCGCCGAGCGCTGCCGCACTATCCCACTCGCTCAGAAACACTTCTTGCCGGCTGGGTTCGGCGCTGCGCGTGGCGGAGTCGATTGTGGTCGCCGAAACGCTACTCAACTCGCTCAGTAACACCTCTGGCAGGCCTGCCTCAGCTTTGTGCGTGGACGATTCAGTGTTCAGCGCCGCGCCGCCGCGCAGCGCATCAAAACAGGCCAGGCTGTCAAAGCACGTCGTGGTGTCACGAAACACCATGACACCACCGGCCTGGCAACGCGCCTCGACCGCCGTGCTGAGCCCCCCTGGGGCCAACACGAGCACCGGTGCCACTTGCGCCGCGCGCCGGGCAACCAGCGCATCGGCCAGTTGCTCTCCCATGCCCGGCACCGGGCCCATATGGGCATAGCACACGGTCGGCCCGACAAAGCCATGATCACCGCAGCGGCCCAGAACCTGACCAAGCAGGCCCCAATCACCGATTGACCCCAGATCAATCGGGTTGCGTATCGCTGCCATGGTCGGCAGCGTATCAATGAACGCCGCCACCGGCGCGCTCCAGCGCCCATTGGCATCACCCGCCAGTGGCAGGCCACGTTCGCTCGCGTAATCGGCCAATATCGCTCCGCCGGCACCCGAGGTAGTGACACACACGAGACGTCGATCGCGCGCCGCTGTACCCGCTGTACCCGCTGTACCCGCTGTACCCGCTGTGCCCGCTGTGCCCGCTGTGCCCGCTGTACCTGATGCATCCGCGGCATCCGAGCCACCTGACGGCCCTGACGTGCCTGCAAGCATGGCGCAGGCACCAGCCAGGGTTTCCACCGAAGTGACCATGCCGACACCGGCGGCGCGCATCAGTGCGTTGTACGCCCGTTCGCTGCCAGCCAACCGGCTGGAATGTGCCAGAGTTGCCTCGACGCCGCGGGCAGATCGGCCGATTTTCAGCGCCACCACCGATTGGCCGCGCGCACGGGCACGCTCTGCGAGCTGGCGAAAGCGCGCTCCGTCAGACAAGGCCTCAAGCACCAGACCGATCACGCGCGTCGCCTCGTCGTCAACCAGGTGCTCGAACAGATCAAGCATATTCAGATCAGTCTCGTTGCCCACCGGTACAAAGCGGGAGAAACCGGCACCCAGATCGCGCAGGCGGCGCGCGATGCCATCGAACAAGGCACCGCTATGCGAAAGTATCGAGATCGGTGCCAACGCAAATTGTTCGGCATGCGCCACGTTATAGCCCAGCGACAATCGATCGCCCACGCTCATGATGCCGTTGGTGTTGGGCCCGAGCAGACGCATGCCGCTTTCGCGTGCGATGCGCGCGAGTTCGCGTTCTCGCACCAGACCCTCCTCGGTCCCCAGCTCGGCAAACCCGGCCGCACCGATAATGACCACCCGCACGCCCACTTGCGCGCAGGCGCGTACCGAATCGATGACCGCGGCTGCCGGAATGGCCAGAAAGGCACAATCAGCCGGACCGGGCAGCGCCTCGATTGCACGATAGCTGTCAAGTCCAAGAATGCTGGTCGCGCTCGGATTGACAGGCCAGATGGCACCCGCATACCCCCCCGCGATCAAATTGCTGAGAACGGTATGACCCAGTTTGCCCGGTGTCGCAGAGGCCCCGACCAGGGCCACCTGACGCGGCCGAAACAGCGCGTTAAAGACATCCTCGGACGGCCGGTTCATCGCTGTGCCACCACGCTGCCGTCAGGCCGCCGATTACTTGCCATCATCCACAGCCTCGCTGTTACCGTGCAGTTGTTGTGCGCTCGCTGGTTGTGCGCTCGCTGCGCCGATTCTCGCCACCGCCTTGACTGCCCCACTGCTGGCAGATCCCACGTTCTGCGGGACTCCCCGGTCCCTCCCTGATTGTCGCTGTCGCCGCGCCGGTTCGCAACAGCATCGGTAAAATCGGCCGAATAACCTTCAAGCACCGGTATGCCAAAGGAGCCTCGACCCGTGTCCATTGCCATCATTGATCTGGGGCCCTATCTGGCCGGTGAATCCGGCGCCCTCGAGGCGACCGCCAATGCACTGCGTGAGGCAAGTACCGAACTGGGATTCTTCTTCCTGCGCAATCATGGCATCTCGCAGGACCTGATTGACCGCGTGTTCGCGCAGGCCGAGCGCTTTCACAGCCTGCCGCTAGAGAAGAAGCTTGAATTGCGCATCATCGATCGCATCGTTGGCTACCTGCCCCTGGGCGGACAAACCCAGCGCACCTCGATCCATGGCGCCAGCGTGGCACCGGACCTGAGTGCCTCGTTCTACATTCGACGCGACTACGCTGTCGATCATCCCGATCGCATTGCCGGACGTCCATGGGTGTTTCAGAATCGCTGGCCGGAAGATCTCAGCGGTTTTCGCGAAACCACGCTTGAGTATTTCGAGGCGATGTCGGCACTCGCCATGCAGATGCTGCCACTGCAATCGATCGCCCTCGGCCTGCCCGTCGATCACCTGCAGTCACACGCCGCGTTCGCTCCCGCTACGAATAACCTGCGGTTACTGCACTATCCGCCGCGCGATCCGGACCGGCCTGGTCAGTTCGGCATCGGGCCGCATACCGACTATGGTTATGGCACCTTTCTCGCGCAGGAGAAAGTGCCGGGGCTTGAAATTCTTTCCCGCGCGGGCGAATGGATCAAGGCACCGGTGATCGACGGTTGTCTGCTCTTCAATAATGCCGACATGTGCCGACGCTGGACCAATGACCGGTTCCGCTCAGCACCGCATCGGGTGATCAATGCGAGCGGCCGCACCCGCTACTCCATACCGTTTTTCTTTGGCACGCGTCTGGATGTGCCCCTCGAATGCCTGCCCGGGTGCAGTTCACCGAGCAATCCGCCGCGGTATCCGCCGCTCTCGTTCGGCCAGTACCTGGCTGAAGTCAATCGCCGCAACTACGATCTGCCCGACCAGCAGGGCAACTCTGCGATCACGAATTGAGCAGCGCCGAGCGCGTCAGCATGAGCGTCTGATCACTCTTTGAGCACGACCGGTTGTACGGTCAAGGTCTGATCGTCCAGGGTCATCCAGACCAGGCTGTCCTGCACCATCACCTGCACCTTCTGGTTGCGACTGGCCAGTGCGCCGACGGCCTGGGTAAATTCGGCGGGCAGTGACACGACGCGCAGATTGCTCAACCGCGCCAGCTCGGTTCCATGACGGGTCCACCACTGCGCGGCACTGCGCCCGCCATAGGTATACAAGATGACCTGACTGGCCCGCCCGGACGCGCGCCGCAACAAGCGCTCATCAGGCAGCCCGACCTCGACCCACAGGCGCATCACTCCGGTGAGGTCGTGCTGCCACAGCGTTGCATCCTCGTCATTTGAGATGCCACGCCCAAAGGTGAGCCCCTCACCCGCATGCAGTGCGTAGGCGAGCAGGCGCACCATGAGGCGCTCCTCGGTTTCCGAAGGATGGCGCGCAAGCGAGAGCGACTGGCGATCAAAGTGACTGCGATCGAGATCATTGATCTCGAGCTCGATCTTGTGGATCGTGGCGCCGAGTGCCATCGCTCAGGGCTTCAGTATCAAGCGGTCGTACCAGGGAAATGCATCGATGCTGAGCACGCGCTCGCTGCCATCAAAGAGGGCACTGAACCGACCACCGCTCGCAACATAGCGCATCTCGCTTACGCGATCGCGCACCGGCACCGTGGCATTGCGCATGATGTCGATGCCTGATTCCACTTTGAACACTTGCACCTGGCTTGGGTCCTGGGGCGAGTAAAAGCGGGTGGTGGTCGTGCCGCGGCGCGGCACCCCTCGCTCGTAGCGGGCGTGGATCTCAAGCCGCTCACCCGTCTCACCCAACAGGAGCCAATCTTCGCGGGTATGAGCGACGCCAGCGGCGTCCACGTCCGTGGCACGCTGCATGCTCACCTGAGTCGCCAGCCGCAGCGTGCCAAATGCACCGGGCACATCGGCGGCCTGATCGGTCAATCCCGCTACGATCATCTGACCGGCCTCATCGCTGCCCTGCCGGCGCACCGGTACCGCCAGATAGGCAAGGCGTGACTGGCCGCGGCCGACCGGCTTACCGTCAGGTGCACTCACCTCAAGACGGTCAACGAAAATCAGTCGCACATTGGCGTCCTTGGCGGCGCCGGCCGTGGCAATCTGCGGCTCCCAGCCAGCCGGTAACAGGGCCGCAAGCGCGGCATCGGGCACATGGAAATCGATCTGCAGACGCCACTCGGCACTATGTTCGATCGGGGTCTGTGCCTGTGCCAACCCACACACAGTCAATGTGAGCAGGCAACTCAAGTAATGCAGCAAACCCGTCGCGTTCATCCAAACCCGTGTCAAACCGCGAGCTTTCATGTTGTCTCCCATAAAGTGATCAGACGACCAATCAACGTGCGGGCCCGCGGTCGTGAGCGACCCGATCGCCCATCAGATTCTCAATCCGCATGCACGCGGCCCTGGCGGACCAGATCAGTCACCCGGCGCAGATCGTCGGTCATCGTTTGACGAAACGCCTGCGCCGAACCGGGCATCGGTTCAAATCCCCGCTCGACGATACGGCGCGCAAATCCCGCATCACGATGCACGGCTTCGAGGTCTGCCTGCAAGCGTCCCAACCGTTCGGCCGGCATGCGTGCCGGGGCAAGCAGAGCCATCCAGTTACCGAGGACAAACCCGGGATAGCCCGACTCATCAAACGTAGGCACTTCAGGCAAGGCATCGCTGCGATGCAAGGAGACCACCGCCAGCGCATGCAACCGTCCGCTGCGAACGTACGGTGCCATATTGGCTGCCGCGCTAAACAGCAGCGGCACCGCGCCACCCAACACATCAGTCTGTGCAGGCCCACACCCTTTATAGGGGATATGCACCAGATCGATCTGCGCGCTCATTTTAAAAAGCTCGCCGGCAAGATGCTGCGGCGTGCCATTGCCACACGAAGCAAACGCGAGCGTACCGGGGGTCGACTGTGCCTGCTGCACCAATTGCTTCAGTGAGTGCAGGCCGGCGCCTGGATGTGCCACCAGAATCAATGTGCTCGATACCAGCGGACCGATCGGCAAAAAATCGCCAAGAGGGTCATAGGCGAGCTTCGGATAGATGACACTGCTGATCAGCAGGTCGAGCGGACTGACCAGCAGGGTGTAGCCGTCGGCCGCAGACTGCATGACCTGGGTAACTCCCAGCGTGCCGCCGGCACCCGGACGATTATCCACAATCGCCTGTTGTCCCCAGCGCGCGGTAAGCGCATCGGCAAGGATGCGTGCCACTGCATCGGTGCCACCGCCGGCCGCATAGGGCACCACCAAGCGCACCGGATGACTCGGAAAGCTGCCCGCTGACTGGGGCTCGGCGAGCGGCGCGAGCGGTTTGCTGCCTGCTTTGGTCTGTGCCAGCATCAGCGCGCCAACGTCGGACTGTGCGGGGGACTGTGTGGCGACGCCGAATCCGCCGCCTTGTGCCTGCCCAACGGGGTGTGCCGCGGCGCTCAGCGCACAGAAGGCGAGGCTGGCGAGCAGCAACGGCCGCACACGCCACACCCCGGCACACGCGCCGGCGTGCCGCTCAGCGTTCAGCCACAGCAAGCAATACCCCATCAATGTCGGCCAGATAATGGGAGCCCAGCGGACAGGTGCGCAGCGCGAGTTCAAGCCGCGCCCGTCCCTCGGGGCCATGACCAACCCGTTTGGCGGTTAGCTGCACATTCTCGCCGGCGACCCGCTCCACATCAGCGAGGAACGCAGCCATGCTCTCGACGCTGAAGCCGATGTGATCCATGCCGGGCGACACAATGCCCGTACCCGCGTAGTCGGTGATATGCCAGGGCATGATCACCAGCGTGATATGTCCATCGGTAAGGTATTCGTTGGGGTCGTTGGCGGCCTTCGATTTCACCTCAAGTTCAAAGACCTGATGGTAGAAATCACGCATCGCCTGCGGATTCAGCGTACGCAACGCGAGCCATTCGATGCGCCGCGGCTGTTCCCATGCACCGGCTTCATAGACATCGGTGCGGTTCGCCATCTTGCGCTGTGACAGGTCGAACACATTGCCATCCGGGTCGTGGGTGGTAATCCCTGCGAAAGGGCGATTCGACGGACGCTTGACCCATTCCACGCGCGGATAGCTGCGGCGCAGGCGCTCATAGGCGACTTCCACATCGGTGACTTCAATACCGAAATGATCCAGCCGAGCGGGGCGTGCCTCGTAGCGCGGGTTGATGTTCAGACCAATATAGCCATCGCCAACTACAATCGCATTGGTCGGACTGAGCTGGTCAAACGAGCGCATCCCAAAAACCGCTTCGTAGAACTTGCCGCTGATCGCGTAGCGCTCGCTGATGATCGCGACATGATTGATCTTGGCAAACATAGTGACTCCGTCTGGAACTGCGCGCCTGCTGCCAACGCGGTGTGACATTCGTGGCAAGTACTTTGATGATCGACCGGTTTCGTCCTGTGGCGTGAGCGCACTGCCAACGCAGCAGTCGATCGGGTGCTGCAAACGCAGCGCGCGAACTAATCGAGGTAGGGCTTCACCCCGGCGCGTAACGCCCAGTATTCCCAGGCCCGCTGTATCTGCGGTGAGTACGGGTCCACGGTTGCACGGATCGCAATTTCACCGGCTGACAGGGGTTTCACTTTGGCACCCATCAGAAGGGCTTCTTTCAATACCCGGGCATTACTGGGCAGGTAGACCGAAGCCTTGACCACTTCAACAAGGGTGCGGGCCGCCGCTGTGAACCCATGGCCACGCATCAACACCACGCCGTTGCCGGCAAGGCAAGTGGCCAGATCACGACCCTGTGCGAGATTGGACACCAGCAAGTTGGTGTCGCCAAAGTGATCGCGGATATCCCACAACGGAATATTCATGCCGATGTCGCTGGCAACGTGGATCACCGGTTGCATGGGAATGTCGCCAATCGTGAACGGCATCACTTCGAGCGCGTGGCTATGCACGACCGAATGGATATCGGGTCTTGCTTCATACACGGCGCCATGAATGAACCGCTCGACATAGGGCGTCGGCCCAGCGCCATTGACCGGCGTGCCATCGAGCATGAACTCAAGAATGTCGTGCGCTTCCACCAGCTCGGGGCTGCGCGAGCGCGACAGGAGGTAACGGTCGGGGTGAAGCGGATGCCGCACGCTCACGTGACCATACGCATCGACCACACCCTCATGGGCCAGGATCCGATTGGCTACCACCAGATCGTGCAGGCTTTGTTCCAGGCTCAAAATCGGGGCAGGCATGGGATGGCGTACCAGGACTGTTGATAAAACCGTTGGTCGGGGCGAAGTGATTCGAACACTCGACCCCCTGCACCCCATGCAGGTGCGCTACCAGGCTGCGCTACGCCCCGACCGAACCGCCGATTCTATCTGAATCGGCGCCACATCAGGGACTCGGGTTCACAGGGTCATCAGCCTATCGACTCGGCCTGCTGCCGAATGCGCTCCGTGCAATCCGCTTCGCCGCGCAGTCTGACCCGGTGTTTGGCAACTGAGCGAGTCTGTCGGGGCGATCAGCCACGCAGCAAGGTGAGGATGCTCGCCAGTTCGCGCCGGAGCGCACCTTCGGCAAGCGCACCGGCGGCATCGCTTGCATTTAACCGGGACGCCTCGCTGAGCGCACTGCCATTCGTGGTTGGCGACGCGGGCGCTCGGGCTGCATTGGTCCCGCTGGCGCTGCCATCGAGGCGGTTACGAGCGCCGCTGATGGTAAAACCGTCCTCATACAACAACTGCCGAATGCGACGCACCAGCAAGACTTCGTGATGTTGGTAATAGCGTCGATTGCCACGCCGTTTGACCGGGCGCAGTTGGGTGAATTCCTGTTCCCAATAACGCAATACGTGCGGCTTTACCGCGCACAATTCGCTCACTTCACCGATGGTGAAGTAGCGTTTGGCCGGGATAGGCGGCAGTTCAGCCGTTGGACGCTGCTTCGAGATCGCGCTGCTGTTGTCCATGGTGCGCTTCTTCGACAAGCATCTTCAGTTTCTGGCTGGCATGAAAAGTGACCACACGCCGTGCTGTGATCGGAATTTCCTCGCCGGTCTTGGGATTGCGTCCGGGACGCTGCGGTTTGTTGCGAAGCTGAAAATTACCGAAGCCTGACAGCTTCACACTCTGATTGTTCTCCAGCGCTTCGCGGATTTCCTCGAAGAACGCCTCGACCATGTCCTTGGCCTCACGCTTGTTCAGACCCACTTTTTCGAACAGCATGTCGGCCAATTCAGCCTTCGTCAGAGTCATCATCGCTCCCCAGCGATTCAGGCTTCAGGTCGCACAACACCCCACAGGCATCGACCCAGGCGAATTCTCCCTGGCCTACGGGTGATCGCCACACCCGGCTGCCCGTGACTTTCGCTGCAAGGCACTTAGTGGTCCAGGCAGTCCGCAAAAAGTCACTATTCTCGTTAACTGTTCTGGATCGCTTTAACGCTGGATCGCGCCGAACTTCAGGGCGAGCCTTACCACGATCTTGTTGCGCACATCGTCTGCCTGCGCATCGGTCAACGTGCGTTCAGTATCTTGCATAACTACCCGGAACGCAAGGCTTTTTCGGCCCGACGGCACCCCGCTTCCGCGGTACAAATCGAACAGCGACAGATGGCTCACACCATCGAATTGACAGGCACTCAGATCATCGAGCATGTCCTGCGCTGGGACGGCATCATCGACCAGCACGGCGACATCGCGCACCACCGCCGGAAAGCGCGAAATCTCGCTATAGCCGGGAAACGGCACGCGCTGCAAGGGCTCCACATCGAGCTCAAACACCACCGGCACCAATTGCAACTGGTAGGCCTGCACCCACCGTGGATGCAGTTCGCCGACCCAGCCGATCGCCTTGCCATCGAGCTCTACGCGGGCACTGCGTCCAGGATGCAATGCCGGGTGGCTGGCGGCGGTGAATCGCGGCACGAGCGGTGCGCAGAGGGCTTCCAGATCGCCCTTCAAGTCAAAGAAATCAACCGATCGGCGGGTATTGCCCCACAACTCTTCATCGAGCGGACCGCAGGCCGCCGCGGCAATGCGCTGCGGCTGATAGATGTGAGCCACTGACAGCGGACCATCAGCCACGCTGGCATCGCGCATGAAGGCACGCCCGATTTCAAACACTCGGGCACGGGTCGCGCCGCGGTTGAGATTGAATTTGAGGGTGGCAATCAGGCCACCTATCAATGAACTGCGCAGCGTGGACAACTGACTGGCGATCGGATTGAGCAGCGCAATCGCCGCGTCCCCGGATGCGGTCAAGTCCCGTTCCCATGCCGCATCCACAAAGGAGAAATTGATAACCTCCTGATAACCCGCGTCGGCCATATGGGCACGCAACGCATGCTGTGACCGGTGGGTCTCAGACACCGGCAACATGCGTGCCGGCGCCTGCGGTGGCTCGGCCGGAATACGATCGAATCCGTACAGGCGTGCCACCTCTTCGATGACATCCTCTTCGATCACGAGGTCAAAGCGATAGCTGGGTGGATCGATTGCGATCACGCCCGCGGACGTCACTTTGGGTGCGAGGCCCAGCCGGGTGAGCAACGCGAGCATTTCGTCATCGCTGATCGCCACGCCGATCACCCGGCGCGCACGCGCGGTGCGCATGGCTACGGGCACGCGGGTGGGCAGTCGCACAATCTGATCATCGACCGGCCCGGCACTACCGCCGCAGATCTGCAGGATCAGCCGGGTGGCTCGCTCGATGCCATCAATATTGTTGTTGAAGTCCACACCGCGCTCGAATCGGTGCGACGCATCGGAAGTGAAGTTGAAATGACGCGACCGTCCGGCAATGGCCGCAGGCTCAAAAAAGGCCGATTCGAGCAGCACGTTGACCGATGCATCATCGGCCTTGGTGCTCTCCCCGCCCATGATGCCGGCCAGTCCAATCGGCCCGCGATCATCACAGATGCACAGCACATCGGGTCCCACCGTGACGGTTTGACCGTTGAGCAGGGCGAGCTGTTCGCCGGTCTGCCCCATGCGCACATCGATCGTCCCTTGCAGTTTGTCCAGATCATAGACATGCAGCGGCCGACCAAGCTCGAGCATCACATAGTTGGTGACATCGACCAGTGCCGAGATCGGTCGTTGCCCCGCGCGTTCAAGGCAGCGGCGCATCCAGGCCGGTGTTGGAGCCGCCGGATTGACACCGCGAATGACTCGTCCAGTGAAGCGGCCACAGGCACTTGAACTGATGCGCACCGGATAGCGCTGATCATTGCTTGAGGGCACCGGAGTGACATCAGGCATGCGAAGCGCGGCACCGGTGAGTGCATGCACTTCACGCGCCACGCCAAGAACGGACAGGCAATCGGCCCGATTCGGTGTGAGCTTGATGGTAAAGATATGGTCGTCGAGTTCGTACCAGTCGGCAAAGCGGTTTCCCACCGGGGCATCGGGCCCCAGATCAAGCAATCCGCCATGGTCATCTGACAGTCCGAGTTCGCGCGCCGAGCACAACATGCCGCTGCTCTCTACGCCGCGCACCAGGGCGGTCGCGATGCGCACGCCGCCGGGTAGTTGCGCGCCCGGCAGTGCGCAAGGCACACGCATACCGACCCGCACATTGGGCGCACCGCACACGATGGTGCGCGGTGCTGCTGCGCCGGCATCGACCTGGCAGACATTGAGCCGATCGGCACCCGGATGGCGTTCAACAGCGAGCACCTGGGCGACCACGACAGCATCGAGCGGCGGTGCCACCGGCACACAGGCCTCCACTTCAAGGCCGCACATGGTCAGTCGATCGGCCAGTTCGGCCGTTGAGACTTTCGGGTCGATCTGGCTGCGCAGCCAACGCTCTGAGAATTGCATGGTGAGGCTCCGATGCCCGCTTAGCTGAACTGACGCAGAAAGCGCAGATCACCATCGAAGAACTGGCGCAGATCGCCAATGCCATAGCGCAACATGGTCAAGCGCTCAATGCCCGACCCGAACGCAAAGCCGATTACCTTTTCAGGATCAAATCCAAAATTGCGCACCACTTCAGGATGCACCTGGCCTGACCCGGAGATCTCCAGCCAGCGGCCCTTGAGCGGACCGCTATCGAACATCATGTCGATCTCAGCGGAGGGTTCAGTGAACGGAAAGTAGGAGGGCCGAAAGCGCACCCGCAATGCGTCGGTTTCAAAAAACCGTTGGAGGAATTCTGTGTACACGCCTTTCAGGTCAGCAAAGCTCACCTGCTCATCGATCCACAGGCCTTCGACCTGGTGGAACATCGGCGAGTGGGTGGCGTCGCTGTCAACCCGATAAGTGCGCCCAGGGGCGATCACCTTGATCGGGGGCGTGTGAGTGCGCGCATGGCGCACCTGCATCGGACTGGTGTGGGTGCGCAGCAAGAGCGGCAGGCCCTGCGAGTCGATGGCATCGACGTAGAACGTGTCCTGCATCGATCGCGCCGGATGATTGGCCGGATTGTTCAGCGCAGTGAAGTTGTACCAGTCGGTTTCGATCTCCGGACCGTCGGCGACTTCGAATCCGATGGAACGAAAGATCGACTCGATCCGCTGCCAGCTGCGCATGACCGGATGAATACTGCCACCACCGCGACGGCGACCGGGCAGAGTGACATCGAGGGCTTCTTCGTGCAGACGCGCATCGAGTCGTGCCTGCGCGATGGCCTCGCGGCGATCGTGCAGACCCTGCTCGATACGCTCCTTGGCACGGTTGATACTCGCACCTGCGGCGCGCTTCTCATCGGGGCCCAATTCGCGCAACCCTTTGAGCAGTTCGGTGATCGCACCGGACTTGCCCAAAAAGCGCGCTTTGGCCTGTTCGAGTTGGGCCGCATCATCGAGCGAGGCAAACTGACCGAGTGCCTCGCCGACGATCTGGTCAAGCTGGGTTTGCATGCTGCGAGGAACCGCTAGACAGCCAGGCGGGCCTTGACCTCGCTCACGATCTTCGCAAACCCGGGCTTGTCGAGCACGGCCATATCGGCGAGCACCTTGCGATCGATGGCGATCGCGGCTTGCTGCATACCGTGCATGAATTTGCTGTACGACAGGCCGTGTTCACGCACCGCGGCATTGATACGCGCAATCCACAGGGTGCGGAAATCGCGCTTGCGGGCACGCCGATCGCGGTAGGCATACTGCTCGGCCTTCATCACCGCTTCTTTGGCGATACGGAATACATTGCCACGACGCCCACGGAACCCCTTGGACTTGGCAAGAACCTTCTTGTGTCTGGCGTGCGCTATGACGCCACGTTTTACGCGAGGCATGAGTTCATCCCCTTCAAAAGTTGATCAGTACGGAATGGGCTTGAGTGCGAGTGCGGCTCAAGCGTAGGGCAGCATGGCGCGCACCGACTTCATATTCGTCGGGTGCACCTGAGTCATCCCGCGCATATTGCGCTTCCGCTTCGTCGACTTTTTGGTAAGGATGTGGCGCAGGAAAGCCTTGGTGCGCTTGATCCCGCCAGAACCCTGGGGCCGAAACCGCTTCGAGGCCCCCCGCTTGCTCTTCATCTTGGGCATGACTGCTCCTGTTATGTCATCTCACCGGGTGGCTTGCAAAAGCTGAAAGCACTTGTTGACCGTGGTTCGACTTGTTGATCGCGGAGCACCTGCATGAGGCCGGGGTCTCCGCGGGGCGCGGAGACTGCTCCCCGTGCCTTACTGCTACTTCGCTACAGCCACTGCGTCGGCGCTGGCCGGTGCAGTCCGTGCCGCCCCCGGCGCCGGTTCAGGGCGCTCGTCCTTCTTCTTGGGCAACACTTTCTTGGGCGCCAGCACCATGACCAGCTGGCGACCTTCCATTTTCGGGTACTGCTCGACCACGCCGTACTCGTCCAGATCACCCTTGACCCGTTCGATCAGACGAATGCCGATTTCCTGGTGGGCCATTTCGCGGCCACGAAAGCGCAAAGTCACTTTGGTCTTGTCGCCTTCTTCCAGAAACTTGATCAGATTGCGCAGCTTGATCGAGTAATCGCCCTCATCGGTGCCGGGACGAAACTTGATCTCTTTCACCTGAATCTGCTTTTGCTTTTGTTTGGCCTCGTGAGCTTTTTTCTGCTCGCGATATTTGAATTTGCCAAAGTCCATCAACTTGCAGACCGGGGGCTGGGCGGTCGGCGCGATCTCGACCAGATCGACCTCGCGTTCCTCTGCCAGGCGCAGGGCAGCGCCTATGGTCAGGATGCCCAACTGCTCCCCATCATCACCCACCACGCGAACATCGGGTGCGGTGATTTCCCCATTGATACGCTGCGCTCGATCGAGACTGATGTTCTATTCTCCCAATTGGTCAATAAACTGCTGTCCGTGTCAGCCTGCTGGAGTAAGGGTTTTACCCTGCAGAAGCGCAACGAACCCGGGCAAATCCATTTGCCCGAGATCTTCTCCGCTGCGCGCACGGACGGCAACCCGTCCGGCTGCTTTTTCCTTCTCGCCGAGGACGATCAGAAAAGGCAGCTTTTGCATGCTATGTTCGCGAATTTTATAGGTTATTTTCTCATTCCGCAAATCGGCAATGGCGCGCACGCCGGCCTTGACGAGCGCATCGCACACCGATTGGGCATAGCCGGTCTGCCCTTCGGAGATGGTGAGCACAGCCACTTGTACCGGCGCGAGCCATGCTGGCAGGGCGCCACCATAGTGCTCGATCAGAATACCGATGAAGCGCTCCATCGACCCGAGGATGGCCCGATGCAGCATGACCGGTACTCGGCGGGTATTGTCCTCGGCGACATAGTCGGCATCCAGGCGCCCGGGCATGGAGAAATCCACCTGGATGGTGCCGCACTGCCACACCCGGCCCAGTGAATCCTTGAGCGAGAACTCGATTTTCGGGCCATAGAACGCGCCTTCACCCTTCAATTCATCCCAGGGTACCCCGGCACGATTCAAGGATTCGGCGAGCGCCTGCTCAGCCACATCCCAGGTCTCGTCACTGCCCACCCGTTTAGCCGGACGGGTCGAGAGCTTGTAGATGATGTCATCGAAACCGAAATCGGCATACACACGGCGCAGCAGGGTGATGAAGGCCGCGACCTCGGACTGGATCTGGCTTTCCTGACAGAAAATGTGGCCATCGTCCTGGGTGAAGCCACGCACCCGCATGATGCCGTGCAGTGATCCACTGGGTTCGTTCCGATGGCAGGCGCCGAATTCGCCATAGCGCAGCGGCAAATCGCGATAGCTGCGCAGGTCTGAACGGTAAATCAGGATGTGGCCCGGGCAATTCATCGGTTTTACCGCGTAGTCGCGGTTCTCAGAGGAAGTGGTGAACATCGCCTCGCGATAGTTCTCCCAGTGCCCGGTCTTCTCCCACAGGGTGCGATCGAGTACCTGCGGACAGCGCACTTCCTGGTAACCGTTGTCGCGATAGACCGCGCGCATGTACTGCTCGATCTGCTGCCACAAGGCCCAGCCGCGGGGGTGCCAGAATACGAGCCCGGGGGCCTCTTCCTGCACATGGAATAGATCGAGCGAGCGGCCCAGACGGCGATGGTCGCGCTTCTCGGCCTCTTCGAGCATCTGCAGGTAGTGGTCCTGGTCTTCCTTCTTGACCCAGGCGGTACCGTAAATGCGTTGCAGCATCTCGTTTTTTGAGTCACCGCGCCAGTAGGCACCGGCCAACTTCATCAGCTTGAAGACTTTCAGGCGACCGGTGGAGGGCACATGCGGCCCGCGGCACAGATCAATGAAATCGCCTTCGCGATACAGGCCAATTGCCTCACCGGCGGGGATCGCGCCAATGATCTCGGCCTTGTAGTGCTCGCCGATCGACTGGAAATACGCCACCGCCTCGTCGCGGTCCCACTCCTCGCGGGTGACCGGCAAGTCGCGTCGCGCGAGTTCGGTCATCTTCTTCTCGATGGCCACCAGATCTTCGGGGGTGAACGGCCGGTGATACGAGAAATCATAGTAAAAGCCGTTTTCGATCACCGGGCCGATGGTGACCTGCGCCTCGGGATAGAGTTCCTTGACGGCGTAGGCGAGCAGGTGGGCGCTCGAATGCCGGATGAGATCCAGCCCCGCCGGATCACGTTCGGTAATGATGGCGAGGTCAGAGTCTTCATTGATGAGATGGCTGGTGTCGACCAGGCGTTCGTTCACCTTGCCGGCCAGGGCCGCGCGGGCCAGGCCCGCACCGATTGATTGGGCGACTTGCGCAACCGTTACCGGGGCATCAAATGAACGGGTGGAGCCATCGGGCAAACGAATAACGGGCATGATCAGCAGTGAAAAGGGCCAACTTTCTATGCTACCAGACGGCCGCACCACCATTGGCTCGAATACGCCACATCAAACGATATTGCCTTGAGCACTTGCACAGGTCCGGTCACAATCGAAGCGCTCAGGGCGGGCATTTACCTAAATCAAACGCGACAAAAGAGGGCAACACGATGATTCACGGGGAACGCTCGATTCCGGCCAGTCCGCCGCGCCAAGGTCGCCGGCAGCGATCGACTGTAGCCATTCGCCGCGGACTGGCTGCTTGCTCATTGATACTGGTTGCGCTTGCGTTACCTGCGCACGCGCAGACCTATCCCAGTCGGCCCTTGAAGCTGGTCGTGCCCTACGCGCCAGCCGGCAGCGTCGACCTGGTCGGGCGACTGCTCGCACAGGGTTTGAGCGTTGTCCTCGGACAGTCGGCCGTGGTGGAGAACCGCGCCGGCGGCGGCGGTGCGATTGGCGCTGAAATGGTGGCCAAGGCGGCACCGGATGGCTACACGCTGCTGGTTGCCGCGACTGGTGCATTGACCATCAATGTCCATCTGCACAAGCTGGGTTTTGATAGTGAACGCGATCTCGCCCCGGTTAGCCTGCTCGCATCAAGCCCGTTGATTCTTGCGGTCAAGACCGGCCTGCCAGTCACCTCAGTGGCCGAACTGGTGAATTTTGCAAAGACGCAACCCGGCGGCCTGAGTTTTTCCACCAACGGCCCGGGCAGCTTGTCATATCTATCCGTTGAACTGCTCAAACGCATGACCGGCATGCCGATCACGGTGCTCTCCTACAAGGGTGGCGGACCGGCAGCCACCGCGATTGGCTCAGGCGAAGTGGATGGCGGCATCACCGATACCCAGGTGATCGTGCCCCTGATCAAAGCAGGGCGGGCGCGTGGCCTTGCCATCAGCGATCCCATGCGCTCACCCACCCTGCCCGACCTGCCGACCATCGCGGAAGCCGGTGTGAGCGGCTACTCCGCCTACTCGTGGGTGGGTCTTTTTGCACCCGCGGGCACGCCAGAGGCGATCATTCAGCGTCTGACCCAAGCGACCCGCGAGGTACTCGCACGCCCCGGTTTGAATGAGCAATTACACAACGCCGCGATGGATGCACGCCCGAGCAGCCCGGCTGAATTGAGCGCGCTGGTGAAGACTGAATCAGCCAAATGGCGTGACCTGATTCGGGAGGCAGGCATCAAGGGGGAGTGAGGCACCGCCGCACCCATGGCCGCGGTGCCACGGTGCTAATGAGCAGTTCCGTGAGCACCGCCCCCTCATTTCGTGCTGAGGCGCGTATGCTCAATCCATGAATGAGCGAATCAACCAGATACTGCAACAGATTGCCGCGCTTGAGGATGACTTGCGCAGCGCGGTCCACGAGCAGGAAAGCCGGGTGTTTTTCCAGATCAAGGGCAAACGCGTCGAATTCGAGCGTACGGTCAGGGAAGCGCATCTGAAGCTGAAGAAAAGCTTCTTGCGCTGGCTGGTGATCGATCGGCCGCAGAACCTGATCACCGGGCCTCTCATCTACGGCATGGCGATTCCACTACTCATGCTCGATGCCTTCGTCAGCATCTACCAATGGACCTGCTTTCCGATCTACGGCATCACCCGGGTGCGGCGCAGCGACTACCTGGTATTTGACCGCCACCATCTTGGCTATCTCAACTGGATCGAGAAGGTCCACTGCACCTATTGCGAATATGCCAACGGGCTGATGGCTTACATGACTGAGATCCTCGCGCGTACCGAGCAGTATTTCTGTCCGATCAAGCACGCGCGCAAGATTCTCAGCACGCATTCGCGGTATCGCTATTTCCTCGACTACGGCGAGGCGGACGCCTACGAGGCCAAGCTGGAGGAGTACCGGGTGGCGCTCGGCAAGCTCAAGTAGCGATGGGCCGGCTTGATTGCCCCACGGTCTGCGACAGCAGCAGTTGATGATCCGCCTGCAGGCCCATCGCACGCGCCAGGGCATCACGGTCGAACCAGGCGCGGATCACTGTGGCCAAGCCTTCGGAAGCGCAGTACAGGTAGACGTTCTGCGCCATTGCACCAGCCGCGGCATGGGCGAACGCCGCACGCTGTGCGACTGATACCAGTTTCATTCGCGTATGGTCGGCAACGTAGACAAGGTCAAGCGGCGCGGAGTCGACAAAGTCCTGATTACCGGTCACCCGCCGCACGTCGCTCGCTACAACCATCTGCAAGGCGTGCGTTTTGGGTTCATAGAGGAACAGACCCTGGGGCATCGCCACGTAGAGCAGCACTTCCTGTGCATTCATTGCGCTGGGCGCGGTACGACCATCTACATCATGCCGGTTAATGCCCGCTGCGGCCCACAGCAGATCCGACAGAGTTTTCTCAGCCAAAGGCTCAGGTGCGAACTCGCGTAACGACTGCCGGCGAGTCAACGCGGACATCAACGGCATGCCGCCGCTACGCGTCGGTGGCACGAGCGAACGCAGCGCTGCCGCAGGGCCTACCGCCGGCAGGGGATTGAGTTTTCCCATCAGCCCGAGGGCCAGCTTGGTCAGTGTGTTCATTCGAACTCCATTGCGTTAAACGAGTGCATGCCGTGAGCCTCGCAGCTGGCGGCTGTCAGTGGTAGCCGGCCAACAGGGGGAAGGCCTGGTTGCCCGCTTCCCCCGCGAGACCAGCCACTAAAACCTCGGCCACGGTGTAGGCGGCGTACTGCCGAACCTCGATATCGGCGAGTTCACGTACGACCTGATATTCAGGCTCTTCGGTGGCGTGACCAGGCATGGGGAAGGCTGCCAATAGGAGTGCTGCGGACAGGATGAAACCGCACGCAGAACTCGAACGGGATGGTGCGCGAGGCGCTTTGCCGAGGGGACGGATTTGCATGGGTGAATGATCTCAGCCAACGCGATGCTCGTCTGTGCACTGCCGAACAGGGCCCGGTTCATTGCTCGCGACACCACGCAGATCTGAATCGGCTACTCAAAACCCAAAAATAGGCTGTGGATGAGGATATCCCCACCGGGGTTTCACGCGCGGAGCCTATCGGGGTTTCAGTAGCGCAAATGGCTTGCGAAGTCTTGCGCTGCAATGATCTCCATTTAGTTAACCTGTATACAGAAAGGCAACGCCCGTAGTCGCTGGCGACAGCGTCACCAATACTGCCGGATGTATGCGTTGCGCCATCGATGGCCCGGCGGAATGCCTTGGCCGCGGGCGACTTGGCAACGACTACCTGGCAGGTACAACAACCGCCGGCGTGGCTCCCACACGTTTGGCGCGGCGCGCAAAGCGACGGTCGTCGATGCTCATGAATTCCGTGCAATGGCCACTGGCCAGAAGGTGCAATGCATCGGCAAAGTCCAGCCCCTCCAGGTGCCAGGTCAGCGCATCGGCGATGCGTGACCATTCCTCGACGCTGACGTTGGGTAGCCCCAGCAGATGTTTGACAACACGCGCGAAATCCTCAGTCGCAAAGCCATAAAAGGCGCGTAAGACCCATTCGAGTTCGAGGACCACGGTCACCTTCTACGAACAGCTTTACCATCTTGTTCCCCCGATGTCACCGCGTGTCCATAACTGTCCAAGTCGATATTTTTCCAGCCAAGGCTTCAGTTTCTCGGCATCGAGTCGTGTCAGTGTCGTGCCATTTTCCGTTTTCTCCGCCACCAGAATGGCGTCTGGTTGATCAGTCATCGCATCCACCAGTACATCGGAATGGGTTGTGATGATGATCTGCGTTCGTTCAGATGCCTCTTTCAACAACTCTGCCAGAGTAGGCAATACATCCGGGTGCAAACCCAGTTCAGGCTCCTCAATGCAGATCAGAGGGGGAGGTTTGGGATGGCAAAGAATGGCAAGCAGGCACAGATAGCGCAGCGTTCCGTCTGATAAGCGCGTTGCCGGGATCTTGAAGCGCCCTTCGTGGAAGAAAACCTGTACCGTGCCGCCCTCAATCTGCACGCCGAAGTCGTCGATGCCGTTATAGAGCGCTCGCAGGGCTTTTAGCAGTCGTTGCTTGACAGTCGGCTCGCTACTGACACGGTTGAGGATCAAACCAAGATTGCTGGCATCCGGCTCCAGCATATCGTTGGGCAAATCCGCCTTTTGCGGCAGCCGAGGAATGGTATAGCGGCCAAAGCTCCATTCCCGATACAAGCAGATCTTGCCAAGTGTCTGCCCTAGATAAGTGATCTCCGGATACTGTTCCGGATCGCGACGCTGGGAAAGGATGGACTTTTCCAGATCGACATCTTCTTGCTGAAGTGCCCGCCTATCCCCCTTCAAATTCAATGCCGGACGTCCGTTGTTGAAGCGATAGTAAAAATACGGATTCGGATACTGGGGACCGTCAGGCGTCTCGTTTTCAATCCGCTCGTCAACAATTTCAAAGCGCTGCCCCACCTCGGTAAAGGCGAGTTGGTAGCGAAGGTTTTGCGGCCCCTTGGGATTGGCAACCACCACATCCAAGGAAGCGGTTGGTGTTCCTTGAGCACCTTTCCAGAGCCAATCACGCACACCTCCCCCTCCCGGATAGGCTTGAGTAGTTGCTCGGGCGTACTGCGCAACAGCTCGATGGATTCCAGCAAGTTAGATTTTCCGGAACCATTGGGGCCAATGATGACGTTCAGTGGTTTCATCGAAATCGCTTCCGATGCGTCGCCAAAACTCAGAAAGCAATTTAGCTTGATGGCATGGATTAGCATGGCCTGTCTCCCATTAGAAATAACATTGTGGAGACAGTGACTCCACAATTTATCGTCGAGCAAATCTGGGGGTCGGCGTCCCCCGAATTGCGCAATGAACTGCCCTTGGTGCCGTCCCGCCAGCGCCGACTTTTGTGGCCGGTCTATTGCCGGCCAAAAGATACTGAATCGAGGGGATCATGGCGCCACCCCGCTGGTTGAATGACTTACCACGGTGCCAAGCTTCGAGTAGTTCTTTTCAATCATCGCAATAATGTTGTCGAACCTGCGCAGCAGGTCGTCGTAGGTCATGATGCAATGATATGGCCCCTCCACGTTTTGTGTGGAAACCCTGGTCACAGAATGCCGCGATGGGTGTGGCGTAAACGATGGCGTACTGGCGCCGTTTTGGGTGTTTTGCGGCGTAAAAACGGGGATTCAGGTTAGTCCCTACTCGCCTGAATCCCCTTTGTGTTGGTAGGCGCGATTGGACTCGAACCAACGACCCCCACCATGTCAAGGTGGTGCTCTAACCAGCTGAGCTACGCGCCTGCGGGCCTACACCAGTGACCTCCACTCCACCGCCGACGCAAACGCCGCACGGGTCAATCACGGTCGACTAGTTTATCGCAGATCGGCCCACTGCGTGGCCACGCGCATGAACTTCGCGCCTCAGGTCGCCTGTCATTCGGTTCTTCGCTTGCGTTTGGTCCGCTTCACTATTCCCAATCGGCCGATTGTTCGTCACACTCTCGTCCCATGGATACCGTCATTCGCCCCTGGCCCGTCGCCTTCGATGGCCGCGCCACCTTGACCGTGTGCGTCAATCAGCGCAAGGAAACCTTCGTCCAGAGCTGCGGCCGGGATGGCGCCCAGGACATTCTTGCCGGGCTGCGCGCAGAGATCAGCCGCCGCGGGCTGAACATCGATCTGCAGACGATTGCATGCCTGGGTCTGTGCGCGAAAGGACCCAATGCACGCGTGGCGCCTTCGAACACCTGGTTTCACAAAATCAGGCCAAGCGAAGTCGGTTTACTGCTCGATAGCCTGAGCGCGCAACTGGAACAGGCGCACTCAGGCGAAGCCGGCTCGGCTGCCCAGCCAACCCCGCCTGAACCCGCCGAACGATAAAAGCCCCCATCCTTTCAGTAACCAATTCCCCCAATACCCGCGCAAAGGAGCCCAACCATGAGTGCAACTGCAACCGCCACCGCGGCGCTAAGCCCCGAGGCTTTCCTGGCCGCCATGACCCAGCGTCTGGCCGGCAAGCAGCACGGTGACTACCCGATCGTGAAGGCCATCGAAGCGGGCACCGCCACACGCGAGCAAATCGGCTTTCTTGGCGTGGTGTTCTATCACTTCACCAAAGTGACCCCGCAGGTGCTCTCGACCATCCACTCGCGCTGCACCGATCGCAACGTGCGCCGGCGCATCATGGACACGCTGATCGATGAGGACACCGAGCTGCGCTGCGGCAGCAAAGGCCATGACGCACTGGCGCTTGATTTCGCCACCCGCTTCACCGGCATGACCGAGGCGCAAGTCGAAGCATTCGACAAACCGCGCTGGCTCGAGGACATGATTGCCTATCGCTTCATGATCGCGCGGGAAATGCCGGTGGTGATCGCTCTGGGCAATTCAGGCATCGCCAGCGAATCACACGCGCCGCAAATGTGCCGCATGATCAGCGATGGCTTGCGCGCCCATTACGGCGTGCTGGACGAAGACCAGGAATCCTGGATTGTGCATATCGACGGCGATGAGGATCACAGCGAAACCGCTTTCAAAGTGGTGCTCGAGGCCGCCACCACCGCCGATCTTCAGGAAAAAATGTTCTGGTGCATCGATGAGTACACCCGTCACTGGGGCAACTTCTGGCGTGCCTGCGAGACCGGCTCGGTGCCGATTCTGCGCACACACTAGCCCGCCTCAAGCGTCTCGCTCAGGTCGCGCCGAGCATTTCTGCGGCGTGGCGCCGCGACGTGGCGGTAATCGAGGTGCCGCCCAGCATGCGGGCGATTTCCTCGATGCGTCCTTCTGGATCGAGCACCTGTACCGCGGTGCGGGTGACACCGTCCACGCTCTGCTTGGCGACCGTCCACTGCTGTCTCGCGCAGGCAGCAACCTGGGGTAAGTGCGTGACGCACAGCACCTGTCGCGCCTCGCCCAGGGCGCGCAGCTTTCGCCCGACCATTTCGGCCACGGCACCACCAATGCCCGAATCCACTTCATCAAAAATCAGCGTCGAGACGGCAGACCGGTTGGAAGTAATGACCTGAATGGCCAGGCTGATCCGCGACAGTTCGCCACCCGATGCAACTTTTGCCAAAGGCCGCGGCTCCATTCCGGCATTGGTTGCTATCAAAAATTCGATTCGTTCGTCGCCATGCGCGCTACCCTCAGACTGCCGATGCAGTACAACTTCAAACCGTGCCACACCCAGCGCCAGATCGGCCATCGCCGCCGAAACCTCGGCACCGAGCCGGTCGGCCGCCTTGCGCCTGGCAACGCTCAGGGCGCGCGCGGCTGTGCGGTAGGTTTTCTCGGCGGCTTCGATTTTTGCGGCGAGCGCCCCGGCATCGCCGATTGCCTCAAGCTGCGCAAGCCGCGCCTGGGCTTGCGCTCGCAACTGCGGCAAATCGGCGGGCGCGACGCGCAATTTACGCGCAGTGCCATGGATCGCCTCCAGTCGCCGTTCCACCTGATCGAGACGCGCCGGGTCAAGCTCAACCCGGTCGCGATAGCGCCGCAGATCCTGCACCACTTCCTGCAACTGCGCCTCGCTCCCGCTCAATAGTTCGAGCACGGGCGCGAGAGTCGGATCGTACCCGGCCAGCGTTGCCAATCGCGTACTGCTTGCGGCCATGCGTGAAAGTGCCGAATCGTCATCTTCGGACAGGGCCGACAGTGCCTGCTGCGCACCTTCGATCAGTGCCGCCGCATGCGCGAGCCGGCCTTGTTCCTGTTGCACCTCATCCCATTCGCCGGCTTGCAGATCAAGGCGCTGCAGTTCTTCGCATTGCCAACTCAGTTGATCGCGTTCGGCCAGTCGTGTCGCGCTCTCACGCTCGAGTTCTGCCAGCGCCGTGCGGTACGACTGCCATTCACGCCATGTCGCACTTACCCGCCTCAGTGCCTCCTCGCATCCACCGTGCGCATCGAGCAGGTCGCGCTGTACTTCGGCCCGCAACAGCCGCTGGTGCTCGTGTTGGCCATGCACGTCGACCAGAAATTCACCGGCTTCGCGCATCTGTGCAAGCGGCACCGTGCGACCATTGATGAAGGCTCGTGTGCGACCGCTGCGCTCAATCAGCCGACGCAGGATCAGTTGTTCCGGGTCGGCATCCAGTCCTTGCTCATCGAGCCAGGCGGCCACCGCGGGCACGGCACTGGTATCAAACAGGACTTCAATCTCGGCGCGCTCAGCGCCCTGGCGCACTGTACCCGGGTCGGCGCGATCGCCCAGGGCCAGCGCGAGGGCATCGACCAGGATGGACTTACCCGCCCCGGTCTCACCGGTCAGGGCGGTGAAGCCTCGCTCGAAATTGAGTTCGAGACGTTCGACAATCACAAAGTCACGGATGGACAGACTCTTGAGCATCGGACAGATTCAATGGCTTTCGGTGCAAACATCAAAGCGCCGATTCACTCCAATGGAGCTTGACGCGCAGCATCTCAAAGTAATCATACCCAGGCGGGTGGATGAAACGCACCGTGTGCCGCGACCGGCGCAGGCAGACCCGATCACCAGCCAGCAGATCAGCCTGTGGTTGACCGTCGACATTGAGCTTGGCCTCGATCGCCGAAACCATGTCGATTTGAACCTTGCATCGATCCGGGATCGTAATAGGGCGATTGGACAGGGTATGCGGGCAAATCGGAACCAATGCGAACCCGCTCACGCCAGGATGCAAAATCGGACCGTTGGACGATAGCGCGTAAGCCGTCGATCCGGTGGGCGTCGACATGATCAATCCGTCGCTGCGCAGATCGTAGACAAATGCACCGTCAATGGACACTCGCATCTCGATCAGGCGCCCGGTGGCGCCTTTGCTGACCACCGCGTCATTGAGCCCGACCGTATGGATCAGCTCAGCCTTGCCGCGGCGCACCCGCACATCCACCATGGCGCGCCGCTCGGCCTTGAAATCTCCGGCCAGAATCGCCGCCATGCTCTCCTGCATCGAGGCGAGTGCTATATCCGTGGTAAACCCCAGACGCCCCTGGTTAATGCCAACCAGAGGCGTGCCGTGTGGTGCCAGTTCACGGGCTGCCGAGAGCAAACTACCATCGCCACCGAGAATCACGGCCAGGTCTGCCCGCTTGCCGATCTGGTCAAAGCTGACCACTGGAAATTGCCCAACACCGCTCGATGCTGCCGTTTCGCTATCAATCAGAACGGTGCAGCCTGAGCGCACCAGATAGCGACCCAGGCGCGCCAGCGGCGCGGCGACATCACGGCTCTTGTAACGTCCGATGAGGGCAACGGTCCTGAATGGTATCGCCATGGTACGAAACGGTAAGGCTTGAGGATGGGTGCATTAGATCACATCGAGAGTAGCCCACGCGGCCGGTGCTAAACTCAACGCTCTGTGAATCCGCGCTCCTGGAGTGCCTGATGGATATCGTAGTGATTGGCGGCGGGATTGCCGGCCTCACATTTGCCCTGCACATGCACGAGCGCGGCCTGCCCTGCCGCATCTACGAAAGTGCCCCGCAGGTAAAGGAACTGGGCGTCGGCATCACCTTGCTGCCGCATGCCACCCGCGAGTTCTGCGAACTCGGCCTGGAGGACAAATTGCGCGCAGTCGCGATCGAGAATCGCGAGAGCGTGTTCTTCAACCGGTTCGGTCAGTTCATCTACAAGGAAGATCGCGGGCGTTTCGGCGGCTATCCGTATCCGGAATTCGGCATCCACCGCGGCAAACTGCACCGGCTGCTGTTTGACACCGCGATCGAGCGACTGGGGCCCGAAGCGATCTGTACCAACCATAGCTGTGTCCGGGTGGATCAGGATGACCAGGGGGTCACGGTCTATTTCAAGGAGACCTCATCGGGTGCCCAGCTCGCGCCCGTGCGCGCAAAAGTGGCGATTGCCGCCGATGGCGTGAACTCCACCGTGCGCCGGCAGTTCTATCCCGATGAGCAGATGGCCTTCGCCGGCATCAACACCTGGCGCGGCGTCACCCGGCACAAGCCGTTTCTGACCGGGCGCTCGTACACCCGGGTGGGCAATATCGAAACCGGCAAGATGGTGATCTATCCGATCGTCGACAACATCGATGGCGAGGGTAATCAGTTGATCAACTGGATGGCTGAAATCCGTCAACCTTCAGTCACCATGAACGACTGGAACAAGCCTGGCAAGCTTGAGGATTTTCTACCTATCTACAAAGACTGGCGTTTTGACTGGCTCGATGTGGCCGATCTGATCGAGCGATCGGATCAGATACTCGAATACCCGATGGTCGACAAGGACCCGGTGGCACGCTGGACGTTCGACCGTATCACCTTTATGGGCGATGCCGCGCATCCGATGTATCCACGCGGTTCGAACGGCGCGGCGCAAAGCGCAGTTGATGCGCGCACGCTGGTCGATCAACTGGCGAGCCAGACCGACCCGCGCATCGCCCTGGCTGAATATGAACGCATCCGCCTCGGCCCGACCTCGAAGATCGTGCGCACCAACCGCGAATTCCCGCCCGATTACCTCATCATCAAGGTCGATGAACTGTCTGGCGGCAAACCGTTTCGTCATATCGATGATGTGATCAGTCCGGAAGAATTGCGCGCGCTGTCGGAGGATTACAAGAAGATTGCCGGCTACTCTCTGGATGCTTTTCAGGGCAGCGCCGCTGGCGCGGCGGCCGCGACCGGATCAGCCGGTGCGCGCGCCGTCAGTGCCGACGCGCGAGCCCACTGACCGGAGCGGAGGAAGAGCATGAGTGACCCCGTCAAGCGCAAGACCCTGCTCGACATGCGCAAGCTGCATGACAGTGGCGAGAAGATTGCCATGCTCACCTGCTATGACGCGAGCTTTGCCGCGCTGCTTGAGTCAGCCGGCGTCGATTCGCTGCTGGTAGGCGACTCGCTCGGCATGGTCGTGCAGGGGCGCGACCTGCCGATTGCGGTGACCCTGGATGACATGGTCTACCACACCACCTGTGTGGCGCGGGCATCGCGGGCGGCCTTTATCGTGAGCGACATGCCGTTTGGCAGTTCACAGATCAGTCCGCAGGACACGTTTGCCAATGCCGCGCGCTTGCTGGCGGCCGGCGCGCAAATGGTCAAGATCGAAGGCGGCGTGGAAATGGCCCCGACCATCGAGTTTCTGAGCAACCGTGGCATACCGGTATGCGCCCACGTCGGCCTCACCCCGCAATCGGCCAATGTGTTCGGTGGCTTTCGGGTGCAAGGCCGCAGCCCCGAGGATGCCGAGCGCATTCTGGCCTCGACCAAAGCGCTGGAGAGTGCCGGCGCTCACATTCTGTTGATGGAAGGGGTGCCCCGGGTGCTCGCCGACACCGTGTGCAAGTCTGTGAAGATTCCAACGATCGGTATCGGTGCCAGCCCGGCGTGCAGCGGCCAGGTGCTGGTGGTGTATGACGCGCTCGATATCTCACCAGGACGCAAAGCCCGCTTTGTGCGCAATTTCATGAACGGAGCGAGCACAGTACAGGCCGCGGTGAGCGCCTATGTGTCAGCAGTCAAAGACGGCAGCTTTCCTGCTGCCGAGCATTGCTACTGAGCCCGCGGGCACACTCAGACCATGCGCCATGCCCTGCGCGGTGCCACGCTCAGCTTTCATCGCGATCCGTTTCTGCACGATCCGGAATCGAGCTACACGTATGAACCCGACGCTCTGGTCATCATCGATCAGGGGCGGATTGAGGCGTGCGGCCCCTATCGCGCGCTCGCTGACAGGATCGAACCTGAGACACCTGTAACGCAGTATGCAAAGCACGAACTGATCGTACCCGGCTTCATCGACAGCCATGTGCACTATGTGCAAATGCCGATCATCGGAGCCTATGGCACCCAGTTGATCGACTGGCTGGAGCGGTACGCATTCGTCGCCGAACAGCGCTCGGCGGACCCTGCCGTTGCGGCAGCGACGGCCCGCGCGTTTCTGACTGAGTGTCTGCGCAACGGCAGCACAACCGGTGCGGTGTATTGCAGCGTTTATCCGCAATCGGTTGATGCGTTCTTTACCGAGGCCGAGCGCCTGGGCATGCGCATGATCGCAGGCAAGGTGCTGATGGATCGCAATGCCCCCGAGGTGCTGCGCGATACCCCGCAGCGTGGCTACGACGAATCGGAGCAGTTGATCGCACGCTGGCACGGCCAGGGCAGAGCCTTGTACGCAATCACCCCCCGCTTTGCACCGACCAGCAGCCCGGAGCAGATGGAACTGGCCGGCGCCCTGTGGCAGGCGCACCCCGGTACGTATTTGCAGACTCACTTGTCGGAAACTCATCAGGAACTGGCGTGGGTGCATGCGCTCTATTCCGAGCGCAGCGACTATCTGGATGTCTACGATCACTACGGCCAACTCGGACCGCGGGCGATTTTCGGACATGGCATTCATTTGAGTGAGCGGGAAATGCAACGCCTGCATGAATCGGGCTCGGCGATCGCGCATTGCCCGACATCGAATGAATTTCTCGCCAGCGGAGCCTGTCGCGTGCATGAGTTGAAGGATGCGCGCCGGCCGGTGCGTATCGGCCTTGCCACCGACCTTGCCGGTGGCAGCAGTTTCTCGCCGTTCGAGACCATGCTGGCTGCCTATCGTGCTGCACAGGTCAACGGCCATTCGCTGAGCCCGCTACACGCGTGGTATCTGGCCACCCGCGGTGCCGCCGAAACGCTGTACCTGGAAGATACGATAGGCTCGATTGCACCCGGATTCGAGGCTGACCTCGCGGTGCTTGATCTGGCCTCCACGCCGCTGATCGCGGGTCGACTGGCGGAATGCGCATCGCTAGCCGATCAGTTGTTCGTACAGATTGTGCTTGCCGACGACAGGGCGATACGCGCAACCTGGGTAGCCGGTGAATTGCGCCATGACCGGGGCAATGCGGCTTGAGCAAATCGCAAAGGATCTCACCATGAAACGCTGGTTAATGGCCTATCTGGGCACCGCGCTTGCGATGTGCGCACTGGATTTTGTCTGGCTGGCCTGGTTGTCGCCAGACATCTATCAGCAGGCGCTCGGACCAATTCTGCTTGTCACGCCGCGCATGGTGCCGGTTGTCTTGTTCTATCTGATTTATGTGGCAGGCGTGGTCGTGTTTGGAGTCAAACGGGGCCTGGAAGCCGATCGCGTGTCAGTGGCCGCTGGCTACAGTGCGCTGTTTGGGTTCGTTGCCTACGCCACCTATGATCTGACCAACTGGGCGACCATCAGCGTCTTCAATGGCGAGCTGGTGGTGATCGATCTTGCCTGGGGTACGGTGCTCTCGGCGATTGCCGGTAGTTGCGGCTGTGCGTTGGCGCGTGGGCGGGTTTGACGGCAAGTATCGTAAAGTATTGACGGATTCCTCACATCGCACGACTCAACGCCGCAAACAAGCGACGGTTTATTTTCTGACAACCAAGACTGCGAGGCTTTCGTTATGCGCTTGATCGTTTCGTTCCTTCTACCCTGGCTCACCTTCTTCACAATCGGTCGCCCGATTGCCGGCGTCATCTGCCTGATTCTTCAAATCACGCTCATCGGGTGGATTCCGGCAACGATCTGGGCGGTGTATGCGCTGGGTCAGTACAAGACCGATCAGAAGATCGAGAAGGCGCTTGGCCAGCGGTCTTCCTGAGGCGAACAGGCATCATCGGCGATTGCAGCGACACACCCGCCCACTGCGGCGATCATAGGCCGAGATAGGCTCGTCGCACGCGGTCATCGCCAAGCAGCGCGGCACTCGTTCCTGCGAGAACAACTTCGCCGTTCTCAAGCACATAGCCGCGCGCTGCGACTGCCAGTGATTCGGCCACATTCTGCTCGACCAGCAGAATGCTGATGCCATCCCGGTTCAATTGACCGATCACATCAAAGAGCGTTGCCACCATGATCGGGGACAAACCGAGCGAGGGCTCATCGAGCATCATCAGTATCGGTTCGGCCATGAGTGCGCGGCCGATTGCCACCATCTGCTGCTCACCGCCTGACAAGCTGCCGGCCTGCTGTCGACGTCGCTCCCCCAGTCGCGGAAAAATGTCATAGACCCGCGTGAGATTACGGACCATTCGGGCACGCGAGCGATTCAGGTGCCCACCCAGTCGCAGATTGTCTTCAACCGAGAGCGTCGCAAACAACTGCCGTCCTTCGGGCACGTGCGCAAGACCTGCTTCGCAGACCCGGTCGCTCGCTGATCCAGCCATTTCCTTTGCGTCAAACAGGATCGAACCAGCGCGTGGCTTGAGCAGACCGCCCAGTGTCCTGATCAAGGTGGTCTTGCCGGCGCCATTGGCACCCACCACAGCCACGGTCTCGCCCCGATCAACGTGCAGATCGATGCCGTTGAGGATCGCCACGCCCTCGTAGCCTGATTGCAATTGGTCAACGCTCAACAAGGCACTCATGGGTGAATCGCCTTGGTACCCAGATAGCTTTCAATTACCCGCGGATGGGTGACGATCGCGCTCGGTGTACCGCGCGCGATAAGCTCACCGTGGTTAAGCACAATAACGTGCTGCGCGATCGCCATGACCACGCGCATGACATGCTCAATCAATAAGATGGTCACGCCCTCGGCCCGCACCGCGGACAGCACATCCATGACGCGATCGGCCTCCGCCGGCCGTAGTCCCGCCATCACCTCATCGAGCATCAGCAGCTTCGGCCCGGTCGCCAGCGCCTTGGCGGTCTCGAGCAGCTTGCGATCGGGCAAGGTGAGGTTGGAGGCCATCTCAAATGCCTTGGTGCCAAGCCCCACGCGATCGAGCAGATCGAGCGCGTTTGAGCGGGCAATTTTCAAATTCGATGTGCGATTGAGCGCGCCGATCATCACGTTGTCGATCACACTCATGCCTTGCAGCGGACGGACAATCTGAAACGTACGGGCGATACCCATGGCGCACAGTCGTTCAGGGGCCACGCCGTCGATACGCACACCCTCGTAATGGATCGAACCGGCGCTCGGGCTGATGGCACCCGCAATCATTCCAAAGGTGGTGGTCTTGCCAGCACCATTTGGGCCAATGAGCGCGGTGATCGACCCTTGCTCGATGTCAAATGAGACGTCGCTCACGGCCACCAGACCACTGTAGCGCCGGGTCACACCTTTCAATTGGAGTATCGCGCTCATTGAGTCGCCCGATCAGACGTTTGGCCCTGCGCTCGACTCGGTGTTTGGCCCTGCGTTCGACCCGATGTTTGACCGTGCGTATCACCGGTCGTTGAGTCCGACGCAGCAATCGCTACGCCGTTCCGAGCCTGCTCGCCAGGCCGACAGGGTACCCGTTCAACCAAGCCCAACCTTCGCGCGATCCATGGCCAACCGCCCTGCGGCGCCACAATGATCACGGCCATCAGCAGCACACCATAGATGAGCAGATTCAAGCCATTGATGCCAGCCGCCTGCGCCAGCTCACGCGACCACTCATTGAGTGGCACCACGATGAAGGCACCCAGAATGGGGCCAAACAAGGTGCCGATGCCACCCACGATCGGCGCCACGATGAAATCGATGCTCAGCCGCATGCCGAGCACCGAGTCAGGAAACAGGCTCCCGCCTATCAGCCCACTCCAGCCCCCCGCGATCGCGGTCAATCCACCGCTCAGTGCAACAGCAAGCAGCTTGAGGCGAAAGGCCGGCACACCCAGAGCGCGTGCCGCGTCCTCGTCATCGCGGATCGCCCGCCAGCGGTACCCAATTGCGCTACGGACGACTGCCACCGAGAGCCACCAGGCGAACGTGAGAGTCACCAGCAAGGCGTAATAGTTGAAACGTGCGCCCCCGCGCAGACTGATGAGCGGCACATTCGTCGCACTGAGCGCTTTCAGGTAAAAACCGCCGGTACCGCCCACAAAACTCCAGTGTTCGAACACGATGCGACCGAATTCGGCAAACGCGATCGTGAGTAGCGCAAAGTAGACCCCACGCACCGCAAAGCGAAACCCCAGCGCTCCGATGAGCAGGGCAATAGCGGCGCCGGCTGCGAACGCGATGCCCATTCCGATCCAGGGCGTCACGCCATAGCGCTCCGCAAGGATCGCCACGGTATAAGCGCCCACGCCGAAATAGAGAGCATGTCCGAGCGACAACTGACCGGCAAAGCCCATCATCAGATTCCAGGCAATCCCGACCAACGCCGCAATGAACACCAGTGTCAGTGCCGAGAGCAGATAGTCACTGGCACCTAAGGGTAGCAAGGCCAGTGCCGCGACAAACACAAGCGCTGCCCACCATTGGCGACTCATCGGCCCGCACCCTGGCGGCCACCGAGCAACCCCTGCGGCATCAGGACCAGCACAATGATCAGCAACCCATAGCTGAAAAGGCTCTTTGCAGAGGGTTCGATCACGACGGCAGCAAACGCCTCGGCAACGCCCACCAGCACGCCGCCGAGCAAAGCGCCGGGCAGACTGGCGAGCCCACCCACAATGACGATGATGAAAGCGAGCAGCGTGAATTCCGAGGCAAGATACGGTTGTGTGTCATAGAGCGGTGCGAGCAGCGCGCCAGCGGCACCGGCACACGCTGCCCCCATGCCCATGGCAAGCGCAAAGATGTGATTGGTGCGAATACCAATCGCACGCGCGCCCAGCAGATTGTCTGCCGCCGCGTGCAATGCCTTGCCCGTGAGGCTGAAGCGCAGCCAGGCCCACAGAAGTGCGATCAGCACACAGGCTGCCAGCGCCGCATGCAATCGGGTAGCGTCGATGCGAAGACCGGCAACCCGATAGACATCAAAGCTGGCGGCGCTCTGGATGCCCATCGGGTCAGGTCCAAAGATGACCGCGTGCACACCGGTGATCACCAGCGCGAGGCCAATATAGAGCACGAACTGCACATGCTGCGGGCGTGCGACAAAGGCATTGCCGATCCAGCGCTGAAAGCCATAGCCCATAGCGAACAGGCCGATCAGCGCAAAAGGTATCGTCGCAATCGGTGGCCAGCCGGTGAGCCGCCACAGGCCATAACCCATGTACATGCCGATCACGACCATCTCGCCATGGGCGAAATTGACCACCCGCATCACCCCGAAAATCAGGTTGAGTCCGGTGGCGATCAGCGCGTACACCGCGCCGATCAGCAGCCCATTGATCAGGGCACCGACATAGAGTTCATTCATCGGTGGCGGCAATTGCTCAGTTGCATTCGCTCAGTTGCATTCGCTCAGTTGCACTGGCTCAGTTGCACCGGTTCAGGCGCGCTCGCTCCAGCGGGTCATCGGCAGTTTGACCGCGGCTTGTGCTGCGTCCTTCGGCCCCACCACCACCGGTTCCTGGTTTTGCACCTGCAAGAGCGGAATGCCGATGTTCGGATTCTGCCCTTTGCCATCAAACACAATCGGGCCACCGGCCATGATGTGATCGTTGATGTGCGTCTGACGCAGCGCCTCGTGCAGATCAGCCGAACGGTTGGACTTGGCCCGCTGGAAGGCATCGGCGACGACTTGAATGCTCTCCCAGCCAAAACCGGAGTTCAATTCAAAGCGGCCGTCCGGATAGGCCTTGCTCCAGCGATCGAGCACCCGCTTGGTGAGCGCACGGCTGGCGTCATACCAGGGCACCGACACCAGGTAGTCATTGGCGTATTTACCCATTGCGTCGGTAAACGCTTTTTCATACGGTCCGGGTGAACTCGGCCCGTAGATGGCCATTGGGTTGTAGTCCTGCTTGACCATTTCACGGACGATCAGAATGGCATCGTTCACCCGGGTGATCGGGGCGACCAGGTCCGCGCCGCTTGCTTTTGCCTTGGCCACTTCAACTGACAGGTCGCGCGCACGGGCGTCGTAGCTGATCATGTCGACAATGCGTATGCCCATGCCGGATTTTTCCCAAAGCGCTTTTACCGCGCCGCTGGTGGCCTGGCCAAAGGTGTCGTTCACGTGCAGCACAACCGCGGTCTTGGGCTCAAAGCCAGGCCGCAGAATTTCCTTGAACCGTTGCACACCGTGCGCCACGATGTCATCGGACGGTGAGAAGTTACGGAATACCTGAGTAAAACCCTGCTCGGTGATCTGCCGCGCCGAGCCCACATTGACCACCAGTGGCACTTTGGCCGCCTCGCAGGCCTGGGCAGCCGAGATCGTTGCGCCGGAGTCCCAGGCACCGATCAGAATGGTGCAGCCATCGCGGATCAGTCGTTCTGCCACAACCCGGCCGTTCTCCGGTTTGGATTCATAGTCGGCATAGGTCACATCGAGAGTGACGCCTTGTTCGGCAAACATCTTGACGGCCAGTTCGGTGCCGCGACGCGTCGCAATCCCGGGGAACGACAGCACGCCGGAGAGCGGCAGAATCACTCCCACCTTGAGTGGCCCGGACTGGGCGCGTACCAGCGCCGGAAATGACAGACTGCCCAATGCGGCACTTGCGCCTGCCCATTTCATCAAACGCCGACGGTCGCTACGCAGTGATGGATGCTTGCCGGTCATGATGCAGATTCCTTTTCGTTGACTGCCTGGTTGATCCAATGACGCACACGGGCCGCGGTGAGCGGGCCCTGGCGGATGATGACGCCATAGCCTTTGAGCGCATCCTCAAGGGCATTGGCAATCGCTGCCGGTGGCCCGATCGCACCGCCCTCACCCAGCCCTTTGACACCGAGCGGATTGCGCGTGGACAGACTCTCGATATGGTCCAGTTCAATCATGGGGGCATCGGCAGCGGTGGGCATGGCGTAGTCCATGAAGCTGCCACTGAGCGGCTGGCCCTCGGCGTCATAGACCAGTTCTTCGCGCAGGATGCCGCCGATGCCCTGCATGACGCCGCCCACCACTTGCGCATCGGCCAGCAGCGGATTGACCACCCGGCCACAGTCATGCACGACGACATAGCGCTCGATGCGCGTGACGCCCGTCTGAGGGTCTACGCTCACCACCACCGCATGAGCGGCACTGGAATAGGTCACCGTGGGTGGAATGAAGTAGGCGGTCTCGGCCAATACCCCGTCGCCTGCGGCACCTTTCTTGAGCACGGCGAGTGCGGCTGTCTGCGCAAGCTGCGACAGTGTGACTGAGCGGCCCGGCACGCCCTTGATCTGTACCTTGCCATCGATGATTTCAAGATCGGCGGCAGCAGCTTCGAGCATGCCGCCAGCCAGCTCCTTGACACGCTCGTGCAACTGGCGCGAGGCCTTGTGAATGGCATTGCCGGCGGTCACGGTACTACGGCTCGCAATCGTGCCAATGCCATATTCGATCGTCGCGGTGTCACCGCCAATCACATCCACTGAATCAAACGGCACGCCGAGCGCATCGGCGGTGATCTGCGCGTACACCGTGCGATGCCCCTGGCCCTGACTGCTCGCGCCCGTGGCAACATGGATGCGACCGGATGGCAGCACCCGAACGGTTGCGCCCTCGAATGGCCCCATGCCAGAGCCTTCCACATAGACCGAAAATCCGACACCAATCAATGGCCCCTGCCTCGGATCGGCAGCCTTTTGCCGTGCGCGAATCGCATCGAGGTCGATGATCGAGCGTGCACGTCGCAACAGCTCGGGGAAATTGCCCGAGTCGTAGACCTGCGGATTGCCGTCGCGGTAGAGCAGCCCACAGTCATAGGGCATGGCAGCCGCCGGCACCAGATTGCGTGCACGCAACTCAGCCGGCTCGATGCCCAGGCGCACCGCCAGACGCTCAAGAATGCGCTCCATTGCGAACACTGCCTCGGGCCGACCGGCACCCCGATAGGGCGAGGTGAAGCAGGTGTTGGTGAGCGCGGCACGCACCGAGATATGCACATTGGGCACGTGGTAGGGCCCCAGCAGATGTGACAAGGTGTTGTAGGGCACCACCAGCCCGATCACGTTATAGGCGCCGAAATTGACGATCACATCGTCGCGCAGTGCCAGCACGCGGCCGTCCTTGTCCGCCGCCACCGCAATCCGGTGGATCTGGTCGCGCGCGTGCGCGGCAGCGGTCAGATTCTCGGCGCGGTCTTCAACCCAGCGCACGGCGCGGCGCAAGGCGCGTGCGGCAAAGGGGATCAGGGCATCCTCGACCGTCTGTATGCCTTTCTGGCCAAAGCCGCCACCGACATCGCAGGCGACCACGCGGACCTGCCCGACCGGCATGCGCAAGGTATTGGCGATGATGCCTTGCAACACATGCGCGGTCTGGGTGCTTGCCCACACGGTCAGCGACTCGCCGAAGGGGTCGGCCTGTGCGAGCACACCGCGGGTTTCCATGGGTGATGCGACATAGCGGTGGGTGCGAAACTCTTCTTCGACGACAAACTCGGCGCTGGCAAACACCTGATCGGGGGTGCCCTTGCCGGTGGCGACCGACAGCGCAAGGTTGCTGCCCCATGACGGCTCGACCAGCGGGGCACGGTCGTCCAGGGCAAGCACCGGATCAAGCACGCAAGGCAGCGGTTCGTAGTCGACCTGGATTGCTTCGAGCGCGTCCTGGGCGGCAAGGCGAGTGTCAGCAACGATCATCGCCACCGGATGGCCGACATAGGTGACCCGATCGATCGGAAACAACGGGATCGGGTGCAAGCGATCGAGCGGCTTCAATTCACGCTGCAGGCGCTCAGGGGTGTGGACTTCGCCGGCCACGCAGATCGGTTCGGTCGTCTGGGCAGTGTCTTTGGCGGTGTACACGGCCAATGCGCCGGGCATTGCCAGTGCGGATGTGACGTTGATGCTGACAATGCGGGCATGCGCATGAGGGCTGCGCAGAAAGACTGCGTGCGCCATGCCGGGCAGTTGCAAGTCGGCCAGATACTGACCGCGACCACGTAGCAGGCGATCGTCCTCCACCCTCAGCATCGGTTTACCGATAAAGGATGATCCGGTCGGATTACCCAGCATGTGCCTGCTCCCCTGCTCGATCGGTCAAGATCAATGGAGCAAAATCATCAACCGAGTTCAGCCGGTTGGCAAGCTGTTCATTAGTGAACTGCCGCAAGGGCCACTGCCGTGGTCAATCAAGGAACTTTCGCCGAAGTCATGCTGCAACCTAAAGAACAGTGCAGCAGCAACCCATCGCAGACGGGCCAGGTGACCCGGTTTAACCGAGTGTCGCGACCAGATCGATCTTAGGCGCCACACACTGCACGACCTTCTGTATGCCGTGGCCGGGATTGACTTCGCGGCGTGACACGATCAAGCCCCATTTTTCCAAAAGTCCGACATCCTTGGTAATGGACGACCTGTTGCGATGCAGACTCTGCGTCAGCTCGTTGAGCGACTTGGCCTCGGTCAAGACTTCCAGCATCAAACGCCGCCGCTCCTCGGACAAAACCGTGAACATTCTCTGCGGGTCTTCAAAAGAAAGAGTGACCCTGCCCTCGAAGCGCTGGCCCTCGTCAGCCCGCCTCGCCGCCGCCCTGGCTCGCAAGAAGAATCCCTCGACATCATCGGTGCGAACAACCATCCTGGTCATCACTTGATCCGCCACATTGAATGCACAGTCGCCAACCATTCACGCTGAAACCTTTCCATTGTGGCCTCGTAGCTTTGAAACCTGACGGCTTCAACCTTGCCCATGAAATGCCTATGATGAAAGCCGTGGGCGTTGTCAAAACCGAGCCCCCGTCTATTTTGCAGCAACTCGTCAGGAGCGCACGAATTCGCGCCCCATGGCGCCACGGCCGGCACGCCTCTTCGCGCGCTCGGCACCGCCAAATCTGCGAAACTAGCGGCCGCCATCTAACTGCTGCCGGAACACCCCGCCCATGACCATCGACGTTTTCAACCATTTCATGCCCCTCGCCGTGCTCGATCAGTTGCGCCAGCGGGTGCCGGGCCACATGGCGCTTGGCGCCTTTCCCAAGCTGCCCACGCTGTGGGATGTCGATGCGCGCCTGCGCCTGCTCGATGACTTCGATGATATGCAGCAGGTGCTCTCCCTCGCCAATCCGCCCATCGAGGTCCTTGGCTCACCCGCGGTCACGCCTGAGCTCGCCCGCATCGCCAACGATGGCCTGGCCGATCTGTGCGCACGCCATCCCGATCGTTTTCCGACCTTCGTCGCCTCGATGCCAATGAATAATGTCGAGGCCTGCCTCGCGGAGACCGCGCGTGCCATCGACACCCTGGGTGCGCGCGGCATCCAGATGTTTACCCATGTGCTGGGCAAGCCATTGAGCGCACCGGAATTCCGTCCGCTGTTTGCCGAAATGGCCAGACGCGATTTGCCGATCTGGGTCCACCCGATCCGCGGCCCACAGCACGCCGACTACGCCACCGAGACCGCCTCGGAGAACGAGATCTGGTTCACCTTCGGCTGGCCCTACGAGACCACCGCGTGCATGACCCGGCTCATCTACTCGGGCCTGTTTGATGAATACCCAAGCCTGAAAATCATCACTCACCACATGGGCGGGATGATTCCCTACTTCGCCGGCAAGATCACGCTGGGCTTTGAGCAGATCTTCGAAGAGGACGGACGCAACCCGGTGGCCGACAAGTCCGGCTTGAAGCGAGCGCCAATCGACTACTACCACATGCTCTACGCCGACACTGCGTTGAACGGCAATCTGGATGCCACGCGCTGCGGCCATGCGTTCTTCGGCTCAGGGCACAGCCTGTTCGCGAGTGACGCACCATTTGATTCCGAACAGGGACGTGCGCTCATGCGTGAGACACTCAAGGCCATCGATGGTCTTGCCCTGCCACCGGTTGAGCGCGCTGCCATCTTGAGCGGCAACGCCAAGCGACTCATGCGCCTCGCGTAGACCAGATAGCTCAAGTAATCGGCCTTCAACACGACTTCGATTTCACGCAATTTTCTGTATCACGAGACACCGGCGCCAGCGCTCGGGCACCCGAGATCAGACAGCCAGGAAACCACTGTCATGCAAACCCGCACGATTCAAGTCCCCCTTCGCGATGGCGTCATGGGCGCCTATCTGGCCATTCCTGACGGGCCGCCGGCCGGTGCCGTGATTGCGATCATGGAAATCTGGGGAGTCAATGACACCATGCGCCACCATGCCCATGAATTTGCCGAAGCCGGCTTTGTCTGCCTGGTGCCTGACCTGTTCTGGCGCCAGGAGCCCGGGGTCGAGCTGTCCGATCGCAATCCGGATCACATCCAGAAGGCCTTTGATCTGTATTACGACTTTGATTACGACCTCGGTGTGCGTGACATGGAGGACACCCGCGACTTTCTGCGCGCCCTGCCCGAGACCAATGGCAAGGTGGGCGCAGTCGGCTACTGCCTCGGTGGCAAGCTGTGTTACCTGATGTGCTGTCGCACCGACATCGATTGCGCGGTGGCCTATTACGGCACCTATATCGAACACAATATCCGCGAAGCACCCAAGCTCGCCCACCCCTTCATGCTGCACATGGCCATGAAAGATCGCTGGGTGCAGGCCGAGGTCAATGAGCTCCTCGAGCGGCGCCTTGCGCCGAACCCGTTGGTCAGCATCCACAAATACCCCGAGGCCGATCACGCGTTTGCGCGTAAGGGCGGACGCCCCTACCGCGAGACCGAAGCGGCTCAGGCGCTCTCCTTGAGTGTGGATTTTCTTCATCGCTACCTCGACAAGGCCTAGCCCATGAACCGCAGCAGCGAGCGCATTCTCACCACCCATACCGGCAGCCTGCCGCGTCCCGACGCCTTGCTGGCAATGTTGATGGACAAGGAGGCCGGGCGCGCGCGCCTGCCACCACAATTCGATGCCACGGCGAGTGAGGCGGTGCGCGATGTGATCGATCATCAACGCGCCTGCGGCGTCGATGTCGTGAACGATGGCGAGATGGCAAAGCCTGACTACTCAACCTACATCAAGGATAGGGTCACCGGATTTGATGGTGAGATGGTCGATCTGCCGCAGTCGCGCGACGGTCGCGATTTTCCGGAGTATTTCGCCACCCAGAACAGTATGGGCCGCGTTGTTTCGCGCCCCGCCTGCACCGGACCGATCGCCTGGAAAGACCCCGGCGCAGTCGACCGGGATATCGGACGCTTCAAGGCGGCGATTGATGCCATCAAGGCCCGTGGCGAAGCCCCCAGTGCCGGTCATTTCATGACCGCGGTGTCACCCGGTCAGGCGGCGCGCTTTCTGGGCAATCGCTACTACCCCACGCATGAGGCTTATCTGCGTGCGCTCGCTGCGGTGCTCAAGGATGAATACGACGCGATCGCGCGTGCCGGGTTCATATTGCAAGTCGATTGCCCCGATCTCGCCTCAGGCTGGAACAACCAGTTTGCCGATCTGACCCTGGCGCAATTTGCCGACATCGTGCGCCTGCACCTCGCAGTGCTCGATGAAGCCACGCGCGATGTGCCGCCCGAGCAACTGCGGCTGCATCTGTGCTGGGGTAACTATAGCGGGCCGCATAACCACGACATCGCATTGAAGGAAATCATTGGCCAGGTGCTCGCCTCGCGTGCGATGGCGGTGTCCTTCGAAGGCGCCAACCCGCGCCATGAACATGAGTGGCGGGTGTTTACCGAAGTGACGCTGCCGCCCGGCAAGATCCTCATTCCCGGTGTGCTCGATTCCACCTCGAATTTCATCGAGCACCCGGAACTGATCGCCGATCGCCTGTGCCGCTACGCCGAGGCCGTCGGGCGCGAGAATGTCATCGCTGGCACCGACTGCGGCTTTGCGACTTTCGCCGGACGCCTGCAAGTCCATCCGAGCATCGTCTGGGCAAAACTCGAGGCGATGAGCGCAGGGGCGGCCATTGCCAGCCGGCGCCTGTGGGGACGCAAGGCCTGACGCGCATCAGCCGCCGCCACCCTGCTGACCTCGATGCGGCTGAGCGTGGCAGCGGGCAGCGGGCAACGGGGGCGGCGGAAAAGTCCAAGTCCGTCAAGCCCCTGCCCGCTTTACGCCGCCTGCCGGTCCCCGCTCAGGGCGCCGGGGTGGCGAGCGGTTTGCCTTTTTCGATAATCCAGGTGCCCAGCAGACGCGCAGTGGCGGTGCCCGGATTGCGCGCATCATGCGGCACACCGGCCGGCACGATGAAGGCATCACCAGCCTGCAAGGTACGCGGTGGCTGGCCCTGGACCTCCAGAATCAAATTGCCATCGGTGACGATCGATACCTCTTCGCCCGGATGCGTGTGGCGCCCGGCAGACACGCCCGGATCGAGCTCAGCGCGCGCCTGGATGACCTGATAGCCAGGCACTGACAAATCCCCCTGCTGGATCATGACCCGGCGGATACCAGCAGCCTGAGCCAGAGCACTCTGCGATGCGAGCGCCATGACCGCCAATGCCGCCACACCCACTGTTGATCGAATCAATGTATTCATTGCCTGCCTCCGTGTCATTGGCACCTGTGATCGATGCCTGAGTTGAATTGTGCTCAGCATCCGCAATCAATGCCTGGGGCGAATTGTGCACGGCATTGGCAACCCTTGCCCAGATTGCATCGCGCGCGAGGTTGATCACTGGTGCCAAGGTCAAAGTCGGACTGACCGTCGCTCACTTGCTGGCGGCAGTCAATTCGATATCAGCCGTCGACCAACCACCGCCCAGCGCCTGAATCAACAAGACCGATGCGTTCAATTGGCGTCCATAGGCCGCCACCGCCGAACTCTCGTTGGCCAATGCGGCCGCCTGCACGGCGACCACATTCAGGTAATTCACAGTGCCTGCCTTGTACTGGTTCAAGGTGAGCTCAACCGACTGGCGCGCAAGCCGTACGGCATCCTCCAGCACCCTCGACTCCTGAGCGAGAATCCGCAATGCAGCCAGATTGTCCTCGACTTGCTGAAAGCTGATGAGCACTGTGTTGCGATACGTCGCCACGGCCGCGTCGTAGGCGGCGATGGCCTGAGCTTTCTGGGCGGTGCGCAATCCGCCATCGAAGATTGTTTCGGCCAATGCCGGGCCCAGTGACCAATAGCGCGCAGGCAGCGTAAACAGGTTGCCAAAATTGGTGCTGCGAAATCCCAGGGTGCCGTTGAGGGTCAGCGCTGGAAACCAGGCCGCCTCCACCACGCCGATCTGCGCGTTGGCCGCGGCCACCAGTCGTTCGGCCGCGGCCACATCCGGCCTGCGCTCAAGCAACTGCGAAGGCACCACTTCGGGAATGGCAGGAATAAGACGCCGCAGCGGCTTGGGCGCGATGCTGAGCTGATCGGGCGGCGCGCCAGTAAGAATCGCAATGGCGTGCTCCAGCTGTGCCCGCTGAACACCAACGTCCAATGCATTCGCCTCGGTGCTGCGCAGCTGGGTTTCAGCCTGAACGATATCGGATTTGGCAGCCACGCCCGAGGCATACCGATTTTGAGTCAGCTTGAATGACACCCGATAGTTATTGACTGCGTCATCGAGCAACTGCCTTTGTTCATCGGCAATGCGCAGACTGAAATAGTTTTGTGCAAGCAGCGCACGTACACTCAGGCGGGCTGAGGCAAGCGTCGCTTCGCTTGCTTTGGCACTCGCGTCACTTGCCGCAATTGCGCTGCGGATGCCGCCCCACAAGTCGGTGTTCCAGCTCGCTGTGAGGCCGGCCGAATAGGTGGTGAACGGTGCCGTACCAGGTGCTGGCGGCAAGGCCGCCGAGCGACTGCGCGATTCGGCCGCGGTGCCCGACACCGTCGGAAAAAGGCCGGCACGCGCCTGCTCTGCCAGGCCGAGCGCCTGCCTGTACTGCGCCTCGGCGAGACGCAGATTCTGATTATTGACATCAACCTTGGCGATCAGCTCGCTCAAACGGGGATCACCAAAGACTTCCCACCAGTTGCCTCTCGGCAGATCTTCTGCCGGGCGCGCCGGCTTCCACTCCGCTGCCTCCTTGAAGGCCGCCGCCTGCGGCACGCTGGGGGTCACGTACCGCGGACCAAGCATGCAACTGCCGAGCGCAACGCTCATCAGCACTAAGGCGTGCCGCAGCACGACGCGTGGACGCCGTACGCCAGTGGCAGGCTGCTGTCGGTAGCGCAGCGCGGCAATGACCATGCGGCTATCCTTGCTCATAGCGTCCCCACCGCCCTATCAGAGGCGTGCGTTTGACCTGTCGCGCTTGCGGTACCGCGTCCGGCCCGGCGCTGTCGCAACCGATCGATATAGAGGTAAATGACCGGTGTCGTATAGAGCGTGAGCAACTGGCTGAACACCAGCCCCCCGACGATGGTAATTCCCAGAGGCTTGCGCAGTTCCGCACCATATCCCGCACCGATCGCCAGCGGAATGGCACCGAGCAGCGCCGCCATGGTGGTCATCATGATCGGTCGGAATCGGATCAGGCAGGACTCAAAAATGGCCTCAGCCGGCGCCTTGCCCTCGTGACGTTGCATCGACAAAGCCAGATCCACCATCATGATCGCGTTCTTCTTCACGATTCCGATGAGCAGGATGACTCCGATCAGCGCGATGATCGAAAAATCGGTATCCGATGCATACAAGGCGATCAGCGCCCCGACGCCAGCGGAAGGCAGCGTCGACAGTATCGTTACCGGATGGGCATAACTCTCGTAGAGGATGCCCAACACAATGTATATCGTCAGCAGCGCGGTCAAAATCAGCCAGGGTTGGCTATCGAGCGAACGTTGAAACGCCCGCGCGGTACCCTGAAAACTGCCATGCAGCGTCGCCGGCGCACCGATCTGCACCAGGGTACGCTGAATGATTGCAACGGCCTCGGACAGTGCCATTCCGATCGGCAGATTGAACGATATCGTGGAGGCGACAAACTGCCCCTGGTGGCTCACGCTGAGCGACGTATTGGTCGACTCATAGCGCGCAAAAGCTGACAGAGGTACGAAATGACCACCCGGCGCATGCACATGGATATCCTTCAGGATGCTGGGGTTCTGCCAAAAGCGCGGTGCCACTTCCATGACCACCCGATACTGATTGAGCGGGCGATAGATCGTTGAAACCTGCGCCTGGCCGAATGCATTATTGAGGGTCGAGTCGATCATGGTTGCAGTGATGCCCAGTCGGGCTGCAGTATCACGGTCGATCACCAGACTGGTCTGCAAACCCTTTGCCTGCTCATCGGAGCTCACGTCAACCAACTGGTTGTCCTCGCGCAACGCCCGTTCCAGGCGGGGTGACCAGGTGCGCAACTCGCTCACGCTATCGGCTTGCAGGGTGTACTGGTAAGTCGCATTGGAGGCCCGCCCGCCCACCCGGATGTCCTGTACCGCAGACAGATAGATCCTCGCCCCCGGTTCGTGCGCCAGCTTGCCGCGCAGCCGCGCCATGACCTGCTCCACACTCATCTGCCGTTCAGAGAGCGGTTTGAGCGTGACAAACATGAAACCCGAGTTACGTTGCGAGCCGCCGGTAAATCCATTGACGGTGGCAACCGCCGGATCGGACTGAATCAGCGACACAAACGTGCTTAGCTTGCGTTGCATGGCTTGAAATGAAATGGCCTGATCGGCCTCCAGAAAACCCACCATGCGTCCGGTGTCCTGCTGCGGGAAGAATCCCTTTGGGATGATCACATACAGATACACATTCAAGCCAACGGTAGCGAGCAGGACGAGCAGGGTGATGCGCGGATGACGCAGTGCGACCGACAGGCTCGAGCGATACCAGCGCAGGATCGCCGCGAAAACACGTTCGCTGGCAAGGAAGAATCGCCCCGGCTCGGTCTTGCGCGGTTTGAGCAGGTAGGCGCACATCATCGGTGTGGTGGTGAGCGACACCAGCAACGAGATCACGATGGCCACCGACAGGGTGACCGCAAACTCACGAAACAGGCGTCCGACCACGCCGCCCATGAGGAGTACCGGAATGAACACCGCAATCAGTGACAGGCTCATCGAGAGTACTGTGAAACCGACTTCGCGGGCACCGCGCAAGGCTGCCGCCATCGGTGCCATACCCTCCTCGACATGCCGCGTGATGTTCTCCAGAACGACGATGGCATCATCGACCACAAAACCGGTCGCAATGGTCATTGCCATCAGCGAGATGTTGTTCAGGCTGAACCCGCACAAATACATGGCCCCGAAGGTGCCCACCAGCGACACCGGCACGGCCACGGCCGGTATCAGCGTCGCCCGCCAGTCGCGCAAGAAAACAAACACCACCAGAACCACCAGAATCACCGAAACAATCAACGACCGCTCAACCTCGGCAAGTGAAGCCTGAATGGTGCTGGTGCGCTCCATCACCACGTCGAGATTGATCGCCGCCGGAATCGACGCACGCAACTGAGGCAGCAGTTCGGTGACGCGCCGCGTGGTTTCGATGATGTTGGCGCCGGGCTGTCGATTAAGCACCAGAATCACCGCCGGGACACCGTTGGTGAGACCTGCGTTGCGCAAATCCTGCACCGAATCGACCACCTCACCCAGATCACGCAGGCGGATCGGTGCGCCGTTGCGCCAGGACACGATAATGGGCAGATACTCGCGTGCACTCATTGCCTGATCGTTGGCAGCGATCTGCCACTGCCGATCATCCGCCTCGACCGTTCCCTTTGGACGATTGGCATTGGTGGTGGCAATGGCCAGACGCACATCGTCAAAACCGACGCCGTATTTGTTCAAGGTCGCCGGATCAAGTTCAACCCGCACTGCCGGTAATGACGACCCACCGACGGTGACCTGACCAATACCCGGCACTTGCGAGAGCTTCTGCGCGAGGATCGTCGAGGCTGCGTCGTACATCTGACCGCGATCCAGCGTGCGCGAGGTGAGCGCGAGCAGCATGATCGGCGCATCGGCAGGATTCACCTTGCGATAGGTTGGGTTATTGGGCAACCCGGTCGGCAACAAAGCGCGCGCCGCGTTAATGGCGGCCTGGACATCGCGCGCCGCACCGTCGATATCACGGTTGAGTTCAAACTGCAGTGTGATGCGGGTGTTACCCAGACTGCTCGACGAGGTGAGCTCGGTGACCCCGGAGATCACGCCGAGCGAGCGTTCAAGCGGTGTGGCGACGGTCGTCGCCATTGTCTCCGGACTGGCGCCGGGAAGTGAAACCGACACTGAGATCGTCGGAAAGTCGACCTGCGGCAGCGGGGCGACCGGCAGCAGGCGAAATGACACCGCCCCAGCGAGCGCAAGCCCGAGGGTCAGTAGCGTCGTCGCAACCGGACGTTCAATGAAAGGTGTCGACAGGCTCACGGCGCCCCCTCACCTGCACTGCTTGCACCGCCGCTGCCTGCACGGTCTGGGGTAGCCGTGGTGCCGGGGATGCCAGCCTCGACCTCGTGCCCAGGCGTGCCCGCGTTGCCAATCGCGCCATGCCGGCCGGGTCGGACGCGCATGGCCAGCCGATCGAAGGCAAGATAGATCACCGGAGTAGTGAAAAGTGTCAGCAACTGGCTGAAAATCAGCCCGCCGACCATGGTGATACCCAACGGATGGCGCAGTTCCGATCCGACACCGTTGCCAATCATCAGTGGCAAGGCCCCGAGCAAGGCGCACAGCGTCGTCATCAGAATCGGACGGAATCGCAGCAGGCACGCTTCATAAATGGCGTCACGCGGACTGCGGCCGTGATTGCGCTCTGCGTCGATCGCAAAGTCAATCATCATGATGGCGTTTTTCTTGACAATACCGATAAGCAGGATGATGCCAATGATGCCGATCACGCCAAGGTCTGTGCGCGCAATCATCAGGGCAAGCAAGGCTCCGACACCTGCCGAGGGCAGCGTCGAGAGGATCGTCACCGGATGAATGAAACTCTCATACAAGACCCCGAGCACGATATACATCGTGACGATGGCAGCCAGGATCAGCCACAGCTGATTCGCGAGGGAATTGCGAAACGCTTGCGCGGCACCCTGGAAGGTAATGCGCATGCTGGCGGGCATGGCAAGGGCCTTTTGCGCGGAGTCAATTGCGTCCACCGCATCGCCCAGCGCTGCCCCGGGTGTCAGATTGAACGACACCGTCGCTGAGGGAAACTGTCCTTGATGGTTAAGCACCAGGGGCACCCGCCGCTCGCTGATGCTCGCAATCGATCCCAGGGGCACCTGGACGGCTGGCGTCTGCGAGGCGGTGGCTGCCGTGCTGGTGCCCGCATTGGCACCTTGCGGCGCGGCCGCCTGGGCGCTCGAAGCGGCACCCACATAGAGGCCCGCGAGCGCCTCAGGACCGCGCCGGAACTCTGGCTTTACTTCCAGCACAACGCGATATTGGCTGGTTTGCGTGTAGATGGTGGAAACCAGGCGTTGACCAAAAGCGTCATAGAGCGTGTTATCGATCTGTGCGGGCGTAATGCCCATGCGGCCCGCAGTGTCGCGGTCTATCGTGACGAAGGACTGCAAGCCTTGATTGGACAGATCGCTCGCCGCATCGGTGATCTGTGGCACCTTGGTCATGCGCTCGATCAACTGCGGCACAAACTCGCTCAGGCGCTCGTAATCCACATCCTCGACCGTGAACTGAAATTGAGTTCGACTGACCCGATCTTCAATGGTGAGATCCTGCACCGGTTGCATGTACAGCGATATGCCTTCGATCGCAGCCAGGCGCTCGCGCAACCGATCCACAATCGTGAGCGCATCGGCACGCTGATCATGCGGCTTCAGATTAATCAACATGCGACCGCTATTGAGTGTCGTGTTGGCGCCGTCGACACCGATAAACGACGACAGGCTCTGGACATCAGGATCTTCCAGCACCGCGGCAGCGAGCACTTGCTGGCGCCGTGCCATTGCCTCGAACGAGATGGACTGTGGGGCCTCGGTAATGCCAAGGATCACACCGGTGTCCTGCACTGGAAAAAAGCCCTTCGGTATCACCAGGTAGAGCACGACCGTGAGAGCGAGTGTCGCCACCGCCACCAGCAACGTGATTCCCTGATGATTGAGCACCCTTTCGAGCAGGCTGCCATAGACGCGAATGATGTGATCAAGCGCTGCACCGCTCGAGCGATAAAAACGGCTCTGCTCCGATGCGGGTGTATGGCGCAGCAGACGTGCGCACAACATCGGGGTAAGAGTGAGCGAGACCACCGCCGATATCAGGATCGCCACTGCCAGGGTGATGGCAAATTCGCGAAACAATCGCCCGACTACATCACCCATGAAGAGCAACGGAATCAACACCGCGATCAGCGAGAACGTCAGCGAGATGATGGTGAAGCCAATTTGTTGCGAACCCTTGAGCGCGGCAGCCAGCGGTGTGTCCCCGGCTTCGATATGGCGGGCAATGTTCTCGATCATCACGATCGCGTCATCGACCACAAAGCCGGTGGCAATCGTGAGTGCCATCAAGGTGAGATTGTTGATGCTGAACCCGGCCAGGTACATCACCCCGAACGTGCCCACCAGAGACAGCGGCACCGCCACCGCGGGTATCAGCGTGGCCGCCACATTGCGCAAAAACAGAAAAATCACGAGAACAACCAGCACCACCGCGCTCAGCAGTTCGATCTGCACATCGTGAACCGAGGCGCGAATCGTGGTGGTGCGATCGGTCAGCATCGCCACATCAATGCCCGGGGGCAGCGCAGCCTGCAGGTCGGGCAGCAGCGCCTTGATCCGGTTGACCACCTCGATGACATTGGCACCGGGTTGGCGCTGGATGTTCATGATCACCGCAGGCGCGCTATTCATCCAGGCGGCCAGTCGCACATTCTCCGGGTCATCGATCACCACACCGACATCGGACAACCGCACCGGAGCACCATTACGCCAGGCAATGATGATGGCGCGATAATCGTCAGTCGAACGCAACTGGTCATTGGCATCGATGGTCGAGGCCCGCTCCGGGCCATCAAAGCTGCCCTTGGCCTGATTCACATTGGCTGCCGCGATGGCGGTACGAACGTCCTCCAGGGCAATACCGTTGGCGGCGAGCGCGCGCGGATTGACCTGCACTCGCACCGCCGGCCGTTGGCCGCCACTCAAGCTGACCAGGCCGACGCCTGGCAGTTGCGAGAGCTTCTGCGCAATGCGCGTGTCGGCAAAGCTTTGCACCTGGATGAGTGGCAGCGTACGCGACGTGAGGGCCAATGTCACGATGGGCGTATCGGCCGGGTTCACCTTGCTGTAGGTCGGCGGCACGGGCAGATCAGCGGGTAGCAGATTGGCCCCCGCGTTGATCGCCGCCTGCACCTCCTGTTCGGCGATATCGAGTGAGAGCTCGAGGGTGAATTGCAAGGTAATGACCGAGGCACCGCCGGAACTGGTCGAGGACATCTGCTTCAGCCCGGGCATCTGACCAAATTGCCGCTCAAGGGGCGCTGTCACCGAGGAGGTCATCACCTCCGGACTTGCGCCAGGATAAAAGGTGACGACTTGTATGGTTGGGTAATCAACCTGCGGCAGTGCCGACAGTGGCAGCAGGCGGTAGGCGATCAGACCCGACAGCAGGATCGCCACCATGATCAGCGTGGTGGCGACGGGCCGTTCGATGAAAAGTCGCGACGGGTTCATGGCACCTGACTCAGCACAGGGCTGGCAGCAGGGTCACTGGGCGCGCCGACGACCAGGCGTCGTGGTGCGATCCGCTGTGGCGATCTCCACCTTGGCCCCCTCACGCAGGCGGTCCATGCCATCGATCACCACCCGATCACCGGGCTCAACTCCGGACAGGAATTGCACACGACCGGCTTCATTAACGCCGACGGTGACCGTTCGCACGCTCACCGTCATTTCCGCATTGACCACATAGACGAACACGCCCTGCCCGCCTCTTTGCACCGCAGAGATGGGACCGACGGTGACTTCACGCAGCGTGTCGACCAGCAGGCGCACGTTGACAAACTGGTTCGCAAACAGGGCACTGTCCGTGTTGTCGAATTGCGCCTTCAGCTTGACCGTGCCGGTGGTCACGTCGATCTGGTTGTCAATCGCGTAGAGCTGGCCACGCGCCAGGCGGTTTTTCTGCTCGCGGTCCCAGGCTTCAACCGGCAATCTGACTGCGGCCTGTCGCCGCGCGACTGCCGGCAGGTTGTCCTGCGGAATCGGAAATACCACACTGATCGGCTGCAACTGGGTGATCACCGCCAATCCGTTGCTGTCAGAGGCATGCACGATATTGCCCTGGTCGACCGTGCGCAGACCAATCCGGCCGGTAATCGGTGCAGTCACTTTTGCGTAGACCAACTGCAGTCGGGCATTGTCCACTTGCCCCTTGTCCATCTGCACCGTGCCTTCGAGCTGACGCACGAGCGACATCTGGGTATCGACTTGCTGCTGCGCAATCGAGTCCTGCGCAAACAGGGTGCGATAGCGTTCGAGATCAATGCGCGCGTTGTCGAGCAGGGCCTGATCACGCATGCGCTGCCCTTCCATCTGTGTGAATTGCACTTCAAACGGGCGTGGATCGATTTCAGCCAGAACATCGCCTTCATGCACCAGCTGCCCTTCGCTGAAATGCAGCTTCTTTAACTCACCATCGACGCGGGTGTGCACGGTCACCGTGCGTAGCGGGGTAACCGTGCCAAGAGCGTTAAGATAAATTGCCAGATCACCCTTCACGATAGCGGCCGCTGACACCGGAGTTACCCGGTTGGCCGGATCGGCACCAAAGCGGCCCGCACCCTTGCCACCCGCCTTGGCCGCGTCGCCCCCCTTGACCGACTTGCCATTTGCGGCACTACCATCGCCTTGAACCGAACCTGGCGCTGCGGCGCCCTGCCCTGCGGCACCGTCAGCGCGGCCCGAATATCGATACCAAAGGGCGCTGCCAACCAGGGCAATGATCAGAATGAGAGCAAGCACGCGCCATAGCGCAATGCCACGCTGTCGGGCGTGACCCGGAGCACTTGTGCAATCGGCGCAGCGAGGGCTCAGAGCAGGATCGCTTTGCCGGCCCTGCCTTACCGAACTGAAGCGGGCAGCGCGATTGGCCGTAGCAGCTGGACTGCATGCCGCCCGATTTGCAGGGTCCTTTATCATGGATTCCGATCAGTTCGCGTGGACTGGAGTTGAGCAGCAATGAGAGGATCGACGACGTTGCCCGGGGCATTGCCAAGCAGGCCTCGCGACATATCCGCCGGACAACCGCGTGCCCCTGAGCTATTCTACCGACGAGCGGCCACGGCTATTTTACTGACGATTGATCCGTTAAAGCGGTCGGCAGGTCAGCCACAGGTCTGCCGGGCAAGGATTGCGCGCAGGGGCCTGTAACGGTCGGTAACACCAGACACGCCTGCCCGATGGCGCGGTCTTTGTGCCGGCGGTAGTATTACCTTGAACAGATCGCCCACGCCATTGAACCGAAGTGGGCGGGCGCATTGAGAAATTTGGAGGGTTGATCATGACACGTTTGTCGAGGGCTATCTTGCTGTGCTCGATCGCGCTGCTCAGTTTCGGGCTGAGCGCCAGCGCGGAAGCGCACGGCTGGCACGGTGGCGGTGGGGTGCGTTTCGGGGTCTATGTCGGTGGCCCGTACTGGGGCTCCCCGTACTATGGTTATCCGGGCTACTACTACCCGCCGTCGTATTATTCGCCGGCCCCGGTGGTCGTCGCACCGGCAGCCCCGCCGGTGTATATCGAGAACAATAGCAATGCTGCCCCGGCTGCGCCACAGGCAGCAGCACCGGCTGCTGCGGCCAACATGTGGTACTACTGTCGTGACCCGCAAGGCTATTACCCGTATGTTCGCGATTGCAAGGGTGCCTGGGAACCCGTCCCCGCCACACCACGCTGAGCACGCCAGCGGCGGCAATGCCCTGTGATGAGCCGCCTGAAGTGATAACTTCAACGCAATTTGAAGACTGAGGTAACCACGATGAATCCATTAAGCAAACGCAGCGCGCTCGCCCTCGCGATCGGCGCACTCACGCTGGCAGCCTGCGCTTCAGCACCAGTTGGACCAAGCGTGCTGGTGCTGCCAGGCAGCAGCAAGAGCTTTGATCAGTTTCGCCTGGACGAAATTGACTGCCGCCAGTACGCATCGCAATCCTCGGGCGGTCAGACCGCAGAGAATGCGCAGACCGAGAGCGCCCTGAAGAGTGCCGCGATCGGTACCGCCATTGGTGCCGCCGCCGGCGCGCTGATGAACGGGTCCAGCGGAGCCGGTGTGGGTGCCGGTGCAGGCTTGCTCGCCGGCGGATTGTTCGGCACGTCCGCTTCCAGCCAATCGGCCTACACCCTGCAGCGCCGCTACGACAATGCCTATCAGCAGTGCATGTATGCCAAGGGCAATCGCATTCCGGCCTATGGCATGCGCAGCACGTCGACCTCGACCGCCGCGACAGTGCGTTCCAGTGACAGCGCGGCGTATCCGCCACCGCCGCCACCGCCCAGTGGCACGCCACCTGCTCCGCCACCTGCGGTGAATGCTACCGATACCAGCAGACCCGCACCGCCGGCCGGCATGCCGCCCCCGCCCCCGCCTTCAGTTGTCGCCCATTGACCGCTTGAATCTCAGTCAGTCTGGCCAGGATGCAACATGCGTTCGCAGTAGCGCGCAATCATGTCGACTTCCAGATTCACCTTGGTCCCGGGTGACAGGCCACCCAGTGTGGTCACCTGCAGGGTGTGGGGAATGAGGTTGATTTCAAACCGATTCCCATCGACCCGATTCACCGTAAGGCTGGCGCCCTGCACGCAAATCGAACCTTTGCGCGCGATATAGCGCGCGAGTGCCGGTGGCGCCTCGATTTCTAGGCGCATGCTGCCACCGACTGGCGCAAAGGCGATGACCGTGCCCACGCCATCGACATGACCAGAGACCAGATGGCCATCGAGTCGATCAGCCAGTCGCAGCGATTTTTCCAGATTCACCGGGCCCGGTGCGCCCAGTCCAGTCGTGCAATCGATGGTCTCCTGTGACACTTCAGCATCGAATGTCTGAGGATCGAAACGGATAACCGTGAGACAGCATCCATTGACCGCAATACTGTCGCCCAGGGCCACATCGCTCATATCGAGCGAACCGACGTGAATTGCCAGGCGCAGCCCCTGATCCTGCGGACTCACCGTGTCAATGCGACCTACTGCAGCAACAATTCCAGTAAACATGACAGACAGGCTCCTGCAATAGCGTGATGTCTTGATGGCACTACGCCGGATGGGCGATAGCGCCTGTTTGAAGTGGGTCATGCCCGCAGCGCTGACTGTATTGAATGCGGCCCATCACCGATTGTCACCGATCCCTATTCGGTGACCGGTTGTTGTCCAGGGCGCACCCGGGCCAGCACTCGCAGGTCGGGGCCAATACGCGTGCAAGCGGTAAATTCAATCAAGATCTTGTCCTGCATTGATAGCAGCTCGGGCAGGCTGAACATGCCGAGGCCGCTGTCGCCAATGATCGAGGCGCCGATATAGACGAGCAGTTCATCGACCACACCGGCCTGCAGCAGTGATCCATTCAAGCGGGTACCCGCCTCGATGTGAATTTCACTCATGCCGCGTCGACCCAGCTCCAAGGTGAGCTGTTCAAGGTCGACTTTGCCGCGCGCATCAGGCAGACACAGCACTTCGGCACCGCGTGCTTCCAGGGCTGCTTTGCGCTCCGCGGATTGAATCGCACAGGCCACCAGCACCGGACCGGCTTGCTCACGATCGAACAGACGCGCGGTTGGTCGTGTCTCAAGCCGACTGTCGACCAGGATGCGCATTGGTTGGCGGTCAGTCTCGACTCCGCGCACATTGAGCTGTGGGTCATCATCGCGCACCGTGCCAAAGCCGGTGAGCAGGGCATCGGCACGCGCACGCCAGCGATGCCCATCGGCACGCGCAGCCTCACCGGTGATCCAGCGGCTTTGTTTGTTGGCCAAGGCCGTGCGGCCATCCAGTGTGGCGGCCACTTTCATGCGCATCCAGGGCCGGCCGCGCGTCACCCGCGAAATAAACCCGGGATTCAATTCAAGCGCTTCGGCCTCCATGAGCCCAAAGGCCACCTCGATGCCTGCGGCACGCAGGCGCTCGGCGCCGCCACTGGCGATGGGATTGGGATCGCGCATCGCCGCCACCACACGACTCACGCCAGCTGCAATCAGTGCATCGACACACGGCGGGGTACGTCCAAAATGATTGCAGGGCTCGAGCGTCACAAAGGCGGTCGCACCGCGCGCCGCGTCACCGGCCGCACGGATCGCGTTGACCTCGGCATGCGCTTCACCTGGACGCACGTGGAATCCTTCACCAACGATCTGTCCATCGCGCGCGAGCACACAGCCGACGCGGGGGTTGGGGGCGGTCGAATACAGACCGCGCGCGGCCAACTCAAGTGCCCGTGCCATATGGGCGGATTCGATTGCAGAAAAGCTCACGGGATTTTCAGTCACAGCGGGAATGACGGGAATGGCAGGAAGGGTGGTCATCGCGTGATGCAGGATGACCCGGCCGGGATTCAGTTCGGCTTGGTATCGATCTTGGGTATCGGTGTGACCCGGGTACGCATCCGCTTCACCCCTGGACGCTTCACTTCCAGCACCTTTTCGCGGAAATCATCAACGCGCTGAAAGTCCTCATAGACCGAGGCGAACCGGATGTAGGCGACGTCGTCCATTTTTTTCAGCTCGCGCATGACCATCTCGCCGATGACCCGGGAGGTCACTTCTCGCTCGCCCATGGCAAGCAACTTTTGCTCGATTCGATTGACGGCGGCATCGATGTATTCGGTCGGCACCGGACGCTTGTGCAATGCACGGACAAAACCGGTACGCAACTTGCCCTGGTCGTAGGGCGTGCGATAGGCACTCGATTTAACCACCACTGGCATCTGCAGTTCGGTTCGCTCAAAGGTGGTAAATCGCTTGTCGCAGTCGTCACACTGACGGCGGCGGCGAACGCTCTCGCCATCTTCTGCGATGCGCGAATCGATGACCGATGTTGCCGACGATTTACAGAACGGACAGTGCATGGTGCTTCTCCTTTGAGCGCAGACTCCCCCCGCGCTCAGGCCTCTTGGTAGACCGGAAACCGTTCACAAAGTTGCATGACATCCTGTGCCACGCGCGTAATCGTGGCTTCATTCGTGGGATCGTCCAACACATCAGCAATCAGGTGTGCCACCCGCTCGGCCTCAGGCAACCCGAACCCCCGGGTCGTGATCGCCGGTGAGCCGATGCGCACACCGCTGGTCACCATCGGCTTTTGCGGATCATTGGGGATCGCATTCTTGTTCAAGGTAATGTGCGCCCGGCCAAGGGCTGTCTCGGCATCCTTGCCGGTGATGTTCTTCGGTCGCAGATCGACAAGAAACATATGCGAGTCGGTGCCACCCGAGACAATGCGCACGCCACGCTCGACCAGTGTGCTGGCCAGCAGTCGCGCATTGGCAAGTACCTGCTTCTGATACTCACGAAACTCAGGCATCGCAGCCTCGCGAAAGGCAACCGCCTTGGCCGCGATGACATGCATCAGCGGCCCGCCCTGGATACCCGGAAAGATCATCGAGTTGATTGCTTTCTCGTGGCGGGCAGGCGCCAGAATCAATCCACCGCGCGGGCCGCGCAAGGTCTTGTGCGTCGTGCTGGTGACAAAATCGGCAATCCCTACCGGGCTTGGGTATTCACCTGCCGCCACCAGACCGGCGTAGTGCGCCATGTCAACGAGCAAATAGGCACCCACCGCGTCAGCGATCGCGCGAAAGCGCGCCCAGTCGATCACGCGCGAGTACGCAGACGCACCGGCCACAATCATCCTGGGCCGATGTTCCCTGGCCAGACGCTCCACCGCGTCATAGTCAATGCGCTCATCCGCACCCAGGCCGTAGCCAACGCCCTTGTAGAGTTTGCCCGACAGACTGACGCTTGCACCATGCGTCAAGTGACCACCATGGGCAAGTGACATGCCAAGCAGCGTGTCACCGGGTGAGAGCATCGCCGCATACACGGCCTGGTTTGCTTGCGACCCTGAGTGCGGCTGCACGTTGGCCATGTCGGCACCAAACAAGGCCTTGACTCGATCAATGGCAAGCTGCTCCACCACGTCGACGTACTCACAACCGCCGTAGTAGCGCCGGCCCGGATAGCCTTCGGCGTATTTATTGGTGAGGCACGAACCCTGTGCCGCCATCACAGCCGGGCTTGTGTAGTTCTCCGACGCGATGAGTTCAAGATGGGTGTCCTGGCGGCGGCGCTCGGCAGCCACGGCACTGGCAACATCAGGATCGATTGAGGCCAAGGTGTGATTCTTTGCGAACATGACGCCTTTTCTCACAAAGCACTTAATAATCAACAGTTTATCATAAACCGCCTCATCTTGCTAATTGCATGATAGGGGCTAACTTATTGATTTAATGAGATTTAGGGTCAGAATCGGCCATCGCCCGCATCGATCGGAATGAAGTCCGTCAAATGACTGGTGTCGCCCCAGGCCTCAATCTGCCACTGCCCAGCCACCCGGCGAAACCGGTTGATGCTGGCATTGGCCAGGGCGTAATCACGCGGCGCTTCAAGCGACATCGACAATGCGTGGCGATACATCAATCCGACCACACCACCGTGAGTGACGATTGCAACGCTGCTTCCCCGGTGCAGATCAGCGATCTGCTCAATCGCCGGCACCACACGATCATGAAACTGCTGCAGGCTCTCGCCACCATCAGGAGCAAACTGGGCATCGCGGCCGTGCATGCGCTCGGCGCTCACCGGGTGCAGCGCCTGCACCTCTGACCAACGCAGGCCTTGCAGTTGGCCATAGTGCCGCTCACGCAGCCGACTATCCTCACGCACTGTCAGCGCGCAGCGTGCCGCGATCGCCTGTGCCGTCTGGCGCGCGCGGCCCAGATCACTGCAATAAAGGTAATCGGGCGCAAGATCGCGCAGCGCGTTCGCCACCGCGGCCGCTTGCGCGTGACCAAGCGCGCTGAGCGTGCTATCGAGGTGGCCCTGCATGCGCTGCTCGCGGTTCCACTCGGTCTCGCCGTGACGCACCAGGTAGATCCGGGTGATTGACTGGCTTTCATCGTGCCCTTGATCCGCCTCGCCTGAATCCATTCCAATGCTCATGTGCGTTCACCAGCCAACCACTGCGCAAGTAAACGATGCTCAGGCGCGGTCACAATGAGATCGCAGGTATCGGCCGCTGCAACGCTCGCGCGCACCTGAGTGACGCACAGCTCGTCACGTCGAAAGAAATGCATTTCGAGTGCGGCGCCGGCACGCATGCGCTGCAACCGTGCATCGAAATTTTTGGCGTTGACCCGGATGCGATTGATGGACAGCACGACATCATTGGCTGCCAGGCCACCTAGCTGCGCGGCGCTACCTGCAAGGACATGGGTCAGCCGTGCTTCACCCTCGGCTGCAATACGGATGCCCAGATCGATGCGTGGTGCCACTGCAGTCAGCGATTGGTTGCGGTACGACCCGCGATCAGTGGGTCCGTTCGCCACCCGCATCACCAGTTGAACTCCGATCGCTGCAAACAGGCTCGCCAGCGGCAACTCGCCTGTGCCATGGATGGCCTCTTGCAACAGTCCACTCAACCGCGACCGCGCACCACGTCGTGCCGGGCTCGCGCACAGGGCAAGCAAGGCCTGCTTGATACTTTGCTCAGTAACGCCCTCGCCGGATCTCAGGTAATCGGACCACAAGGCGCGCATCAGATCGTCGAGACTGCGTCGGCCGCCTGTTTCTTCGCGCAGCGCAAGGTCAAGCGCAAGCGCAATGAGACTGCCCTTGCCGTAATAACTCACCACCGCATTGGGAGCATCCTCGTCCTGCCGGTAGTACTTGATCCAGGCATCAAAGCTCGATTCGCTGACCGATTGGTGCCGTCGCGCCGGCGTGCGCGCGAGCGCGCTGAGCGCATGTGCAATGTTCTCAAGATATTCGGCGCGCGAGATGCGCCCTGAGCGCACCAGCATCAGATCGTCGTAATAGGATGTGAATCCTTCAAAGGCCCACAACAGGGTCGTGTAGTTTTCGCGATCAAGGTGATAGGGGATGAAAGCGGCCGGTTTGATCCGCTTCACATTCCAGGTATGAAAATATTCGTGACTGGCAAGTCCGAGAAAACCCCGATACGCCTCGCCTGGCAAGCCGGCGTTGCGCAGTGGCAGATCATTGCGGCTGCACAGCAGTGCGGTCGACGCGCGATGCTCGAGGCCGCCGTAACCTTCGCCCACAGCGGTGATCAGGAACACATAGCGCTTCATCGGCGCCGGCAGCCCAAAAAACGCAATCTGTGTTTCACAAATCGCCTTGAGGTCGCCCGCGAGCCGCTTCAGGTCTGCCTCATGAACACCGGTGAGGGCAATCTCATGCAACACGCCATGGGCGCGAAATTGCGCCAGCGCGAATCGTCCCATCTGCACCGGGTGATCGATCAGCTCGTCATAGTTGGCCGCCTGATAGCGACCAAAGCCGTGCCGCCGTGCGCCCGCCACTGACAACGCAGTGGCTACACGCCAGTCCCTGGCGGACGGGTCACCGGGTGCGCGCAAGTCCAGCAGACAAGGCCTGTCCTCCTGCCCCAGCACCCGCAAAAAGACGCAGGTGCCGTTGAAGAATCCATGATCGGCGTCGAGGTAGGCGCCACGTACCGAGAGATCCCACGCGTAGACTGTGATGGTCACCGTGAGTGGGCCTGACACCGGGTCGGCACGCCAGGTGTGTTTATCGAGCTTTTCAATGTGAACCGGCTTGCCGGCGCAGCGCGCGGTGATCGAACGGACATGCCGCGCGAATTCGCGAATCATGTAACTGCCCGGGTTCCAGGCCGGCAGCGCCAGTTGCTGGCCCGCCGCATCAGGATCATCGATCCGGCACGTGACTTCGAACAGATGGGCATTCAGATCGACTGGCAAGACGCTGTATTGCACGGCCCCGGCCTGTCCAACCGACCGGGGAACCTTCGCCGCGAAGGCGAGTGCGGGTAGCTGGATATCGCGCGCAGCAGCAACTGCCCGGCGGGCCTTTAGCGGTTGCGCCGCGCTGGACGACCGCCGATCAACAGCCTGCCGATTGGATTCAGCCATTTTGGGTACTACCTGGCAGATCGGCCGGCTGGTCAATATCGCGCACGACACCTGGGTCATCGACATCAATCAGGTCAATGCCATCACGCGCAATGATCTCGCGGGCACCCTGATCGCCGCGCAGCTGCGCCAGTTCGTCGCGATAGCGCGCCGGCAGTCCCACCGGATGGCCGCGTTCCCCGCGCCATCCTGGCGCGAGTGGCCGTGCGGCTGTTTGCAGGCAAGCAGCCACAGTACGAAAAGTGTCGGGTTTCACAAAGGGCATATCGGCGAGCGCCACAACATATCCGGTCGCCGGACGATCAGCGAGCGTCCGTAGTGCATGGGCAAGACTCGCCCCCATACCTTCAATCGCCTCCTCGCAGACACTGACCTGCAGACCCGCCTCACGCAAGATCTGCGCAAGTTCGGGCACGCCGGGACGTATCACTGCAAGGGCACCGGGCAGCGCCGATTGCAGCGCACGCGCCGCCGCTTGCGCGACAAGCTGGCCGTCAGGCAGGCGCTGCAGCAGCTTGTTCGAGCCAAAGCGGCGGGAGAACCCGGCCGCCAGCAAGATACCGATTACCGGCGCCACAGCCACCCGATGAGGCGCCGGTGAGGCCGCGTCAGGACGCCGCGACCGCGCAACCGGCGCTGGTCACTTTGGGCGGTGGTAGCAGAGTCGGAATGACCACCCCACGGCGCACCGCTGTCATTTCCGCCACGATCGACAGCGCGATCTCGGGTGGCGTACGGCTGCCGATCTTGAGTCCGACCGGGCCATGCAAGCGCTCAATCTCAGCCGGGGTCAGATCGAACTCGGCCAGACGCTTGCGACGCGAGTCGTTATTCTTTTGCGAACCCAGTGCGCCGACGTAGAAGGCGGGCGACTTGAGCGCCTCGATCAAAGCCAGATCGTCGAGCTTCGGGTCGTGGGTGAGCGCCACCACAGCCGTGTGCCCGTCGGGATTCATACCGATCACCACGTCATCTGGCATCTCGCGGGTGAGTGTCGTGCCGGGTACGTCCCAGCCATCGGCATACTCTTCGCGCGGGTCGATCACGGTGACGTGGTAGTCAAGCGCCTGCGCCATCTGCGCAAGAAAGCGCGACAGCTGACCCGCACCCACCATGATCAGGCGCCAGCGCGGTCCATGCAGGCTGGTGAGCACCTTGCCATCATAGGAGAGTTCATCGGCACTGCGAGCCGGCTCAAGACTGACCTCGCCCGAGGCCATGTTCAAGCGCCGTGCCACCAACTCGTGGCGCTCAATGGTCGCCAGCAACTCTGGCAGACGCGACTGTTCGGTCACCGGTTCGAGCACCAGTTCCAGGGTGCCACCACAAGGCAGGCCATAGCGCTCGGCCTGTTCCTTGCTCACGCCATAGATGGTTTCGGCCGGCTTGTCGCTGGCAATGGCGCGGCTTTTCACCTTGTCGATGAGGTCGTCCTCGACGCAGCCACCGGAGACCGAGCCCACCACCTGGCCATCGTCACGAATGACCACCATCGCACCGACGGGCCGTGGGGCTGACCCCCAGGTGTGCACCACCGTACCCAAGGTCGCCTTATGCCCCTGACGCTGCCACTCGATGGCGCTCTTCAGTACTTCCAGATCAACGCTGTCCATAGCTCATTCCCCTGAATACTGCAATCAGCCAACAAGCCTAGCCCCGCACGGCAGTACGGTCAAGCCGCCAGCGTACTGATGATGCGTCTCATAAAACGACCAAATCAGCGCTATTGAACCGCTGCAGCCCTTGCCGCACGCATTGCCTCAATTGGCGATACGTACCGGTTCGCGCATGGTTACAAACTCCTCGGCCAGAGTCGGGTGCACGCCCAGCGTTGCATCGAACTGTGCCTTGGTTGCACCGCACTTGAGCGCCACGGCGAAGCCCTGAATGATTTCACCCGCCTCCGGACCCACCATATGTACGCCCAGAACGCGGTCGGACGCCGCATCGACCACCAGTTTGACGAGCGCTCGCGTGCCGGTACGCGCCAACTGCTCTTTAAGAGGGGCAAATTCAGAGCGAAAAATACTCACGTCGCGGTAGCGCTCGCGTGCTGCGGCTTCGCTCAAACCGACCGTGGCGACATTGGGGTGACTGAATACCGCCGTTGGAATGTCCTCGTAGCTCACCGTTCGGCTGCGTGAACCAAACAAGCGATCCGCCACAAACATGCCTTCGGACAGCGCAACGGGGGTGAGCTGAACCCGCTCGATACAGTCACCGATCGCGTGAATCGAGGGTACCGCAGTCTGAAATGCTTCATCGACTTCAACGGCCCCGCTTGCCGACAAGCGCACGCCCGCTTCCGCGAGCCCCAGACCGGCGGTATTGGGAACCCGGCCGGTTGCATACATGACCGCATCGACGGCCAGGAGCGTCGCGTCGTGCGCAATTGCATCGTGCGCAATTGCATCGTGCGAATTCGCAGCGGGCGACACGCCGCCGCTTGAGGCCGCGCCATCAGCAGCCGATCGCCGTGACGTTTCGTCGTCAGACGCCACCCCCTTCAGGCTGCACCACAATTGCGAGCCCGTCCCGCCCACCACCGTGGCGCCGCTCTCCAGACGGATCGATTCAATCTGCCTGCCCAATTGCAGTTGCACACCATGGTGGCCCATCTGCTTGAGCAAAAATGCCCCGAGATCGGCATCAAATTCGCGCAGCACCTGCTCGCGCCGATGGACCAGGGTTGTTGCCACGCCCAGGCCATTGAAAATAGAGGCAAATTCAAGGGCGATATAGCCCCCACCCACCACCGCGACCGAACTGGGCAGTTGCGCCAGATGAAACGCCTGGTCAGATGTCATCGCCAGATCAGCACCCGGGACATTCGGCACTACCGCACGGCCCCCAGTGGCCACCAGAATATGCGCCGCACTGATCAAGCGATCATCGACGGCCACCTCGTTTGCGCCACGGACAACCGCATGACCGCGCAGCAGCGCCACGCCAACGCCTTGCAAAAGACGCTCATACACCCCGTTCAACCGGCTTATTTCGGCGTCTTTATTGGCAAGCAGCGTCGTCCAGTCAAATGTGAGCGGGTCGCCCGACCAGCCAAAGCCACGCGCACCAGCAACGTCATCGCGCACGTGCGCTGCGTAGGAGAACAGCTTTTTCGGGATGCACCCGACATTGACACAGGTGCCCCCGAGCGGACCGTGCTCGGCCACCGCCACGCGGGCACCGCGCTGGGCAGCAAAGCGCGCTGCACGCACCCCGCCCGATCCGGCGCCGATGATAAACAGATCAAAATCGTAACTGCTCATGGTCGTGAAACACTCCTGGTGGGTGACTGCTCGCTAGTTCGCTCGCCGGGTTGCCAGCAACTGTGCCAAATGCATGGCCCGCCAGTCAGTACCGCGGGGGGTGATGAACTGCATGGATAGCGGTAAACCAACGGCATCTTTACCCCAGGGAATCGCAATGGCCGGTGCACCAAGAATATTGGCAGGTGCGGTCAGATCGGCCTGATTCAAGGGCACTGGAGCACCGTGCGCAAAACTGGCCTGCGGCACCGTGGGAATGAACAGACCGTCGACCCCTTCGAGCATCGCGGCAAGGCGGGCACCTGCCCGACTCAAGCGATGCGTGGCAAGCGCAGCGCGCGGTGCCGTTTGACGCGCTCCGTAGTCGAGCAATTTACGGAATTCGGCGGAAAACCCCTGCGGGTCAGTCGCCAGGGCCGTGGCATGAAACGCTGCCGCCTCGATTTCGGATAACAAAAACCCCTCGCGCCGGATGCTCGTCCACTCGTAGGGTGCAAAATCGATCGGCTGCAAGCGCACGCCGCGGGCGGCAAGGGACTCGCGTGCCTCCTGGTAGGCCTCCTGCACTGCGGGCTCCAGTTCCAGTCCGTGCCAGTGGTCGACAACACCGAGTGTCCAGCGATCCGGGGCCGCGCGGCTCTGGACGCTCTCAGCACTATCGGCCGGATAGCGCCAGCGCGGGGCCGGTTCAAACAGAGCGCTGAACAGCAGCGTCAGATCCTCAGGTGCCGGCACAATAAGGCCGACGTGGTCCAGCGTCCACGACAAGGGCATCACCCCATTGGTGGACAGTCGCGCCCGGCCGGGTTTGAAGCCGGTCACACCACAATATGCAGCCGGTATCCGCACCGACCCCAGGGTGTCGGTCCCAAGGGCACCCGCGCACAGGCCTGCGGCTACCGCCGCCGCCGACCCACCACTGGACCCCCCCGGCGTAAACCCGGCGCGACGGGGATTCTCGGTGCGGCCAAACCAGGGATTGTCGGTCGTCGCACCGAGCGCTCCCTCGTGCATATTGAGCTTGCCCAGAATGATGGCGCCGGCGGCACGCAGGCGCGCAACGACCGCTGCATCCTGCGCTGCCACCTGATGGCGGTAGTGCTCGATACCGCCGGCGGCGGGCCATCCGGCCACATCGATATTGTCCTTCACTGCAATCGGCACACCGGCCAGTGGCCCAAGCACGCCCCCCGTGGCACGCTCGCGATCGACGTGCGCCGCGGCTTCCCGAGCGCCAGCGCGGTCAATCGAAACATACGACTTGATACGCCCGTCGAGGGCATCGATCCGCGCCAGATAATGCTCGAGCGCCGCACTCGCTGACAGCTCGCCGCGAGCGATGCCGGCAGCCAGCGCTGCAACGCCACAGGGATATCCAGAGGTGTCGCTGTCGCCGCCGCAAGCCCCCTGAGCGGCCCGAGCGAGAGAGTCCATCACACCGGCACCGGAGGTCGTGACGCCGCTCAATTCAGCTCCGATGCCCGATTTCATTGCCCGATTTCATTGCCCGAATCATTGGCACTCCGCGTTGCCGGCCGCATTGACCGCGGCTATGGTATCAGCCCGCCCCTTCGAGGCGCCCGCAGAGCGCTGCGCGGTCACTACCGCAGCATCCGGTTGCGGTTTATGACCCGCATCAATACGCCGATTCGGCGAACGCCTACACTGGCGCATCTACTGCATCTACTTACACCAAGGAGGGGGCCATGAGCTACAAAACCATCGTCGTACATGTCGCCGGTGATCACCGAGTCGACACAAGGATCGAAGTCGCCGCCCAACTGGCCCTGAAGTTCGGCGCCCATCTGGTCGGTGTGCATGCCATGCCGCTGCCGCAGCACCGCCATGCGGTGCGCGCTGAGCTCATGGTCGATCTGCTCGCCCATGAGCGCGAGCTGCGCCACAAAGCCGCTGCCGTCCTTGCTGAAAAGTTTGAAGCGATCACCGCGGCCGCCGGTGTGCAAAGCCGCGAGTGGCGCGCGACCGATATCGACCCGGTCGAGGCGCTTTCATTGAGCTCACGCTATGCCGACCTGCTGGTGCTCAGCCAGAGCGACCCCAATGAACAACCGCAACTGGACTCGGTTTCGGTCCCCGACATGATCGCCGAGCAGGCTGGCCGCCCTACTTTGATCATTCCGTTTGCCGGACGCTTTCCCACGGTCGGTAGCCGCGTGCTGGTGGCGTGGAACGCAAGCCGCGAGGCGGCCCGCGCAGTGGCCGACGCCCGCCCGTTTCTCAAATCGGCCAGTGCGGTCACGCTCATGTGTGTCAATGTGCAAGCGCACAACGCACCCTGGATAACGGCGGCAGGCACACACGGCGCGTTGCCCGGCACTGACTGTGCGCTCTATCTGGCACGCCATGGCGTGAAGGTTGATGTGAGCAACGACACCGGCGTTGAAATCGACACCGGCAATTACATCCTGTCGCGCGCCACGGACCTGGCCAGTGACCTCATCGTGATGGGTGCGTACGGGCATTCGCGCATGCGCGAGCTGATTCTGGGCGGTGTTACCCAGACGATACTCGAGCATATGACCGTCCCGGTATTGCTGTCGCACTGAGGGGTTTCGCGGGGACTGCGCGGCAGGTAAATTTGCGCGCCCCGGTTGCCACGTGGCAAGTGCTGGGCTAGCATGCCCGCACAACACGACTGGCAGGCCGGTGGCGCCATGAACCGCGCAAACGCTGCCAGGCAGATTTAGCCGGCGTATCCCGAAGGAGGTCCCATGACAGTCAAAGTTTCATTGACGGTAAACGGCAAGCCCGCCGCCGCCGAAGTCGAAGAACGCACGCTTCTGGTGAGTTTCATCCGCGAGACGTTGCGCCTCACTGGCACCCACGTCGGCTGCGATACCGCGCAGTGCGGTGCCTGCACCATTCACATGGACGGCCAGGCAGTCAAAAGCTGCAACATCCTGGCCATGCAAGCCGAAGGTAAATCGATCACCACGATCGAGGGCATCGCCAGTGCCGATGGCACCTTGCATCCGATGCAGGAAGCGTTCCGGCAGAACCATGGCCTGCAGTGCGGCTTCTGCACACCGGGCATGGTGATGAGCGCAATTGACATGCTTCGCCACTATCCGCATCCCGACGAAGCAACGATTCGCGCCGAACTCGATGGCAATCTGTGCCGCTGCACGGGATACCACAATATCGTGAAGGCAATTCAGGCAGCCTCGCAAGCAAGCGCCTGACAAGCATCAGGGTGCCCGGCATGAGCGACCACACCCCGGTTCACTGACCCAAGGCAAGCGGTACGCGGCAGTCGCAGCCGCGCGTCCGTCGCCCGCCAGTCAGCCCGAGCCGGATGAGTGGGCCCAGCAAGGCAACCCGCACCGAGGAGACTCCGATGGCTACTCCCTATATTGGCGTGCCGGTACAGCGGCGTGAAGACCTGCGCTTTCTGACCGGCGCCGGCAACTACACCGACGACCTCACCCTGCCGCATCAGACCCACGCAGTATTTGTGCGCTCGCCGCACGCGCACGCACGCATACGTTCCATCAAGCTCGAGCGCGCACGCGCTGCCGCTGGCGTTGTCGGCATCTTTACTGGCGCCGACGTGGCGGCGGCAAAAATCAATGGCCTGCCTTGCGGCTGGCTGATCACCGGCAATGACGGCAAGCCGATGAATGAACCGGCACATCCGATTCTCGCACTCGATACCGTGCGCCATGCCGGTGACGGGGTGGCAGTGGTGATTGCCGAGACGCTTGCGCAGGCGCGCGACGCGGCCGAGCAGGTCGAAGTGGATTATGAGGTTCTGCCGGCCGTCGTCGACGCGGTCGCTGCCCTGGCGCCCGGCGCACCGCTCCTCCATGAGGGCGCACCTGGCAATCGCTGCTACACCTGGGACATCGGTGACAAGGCCGGGGTCGATGCCGCCTTTGCCCGGGCGGCCCATGTGACGACGCTCGAGTTTGTCAACAATCGCCTGATTCCCAACGCGATCGAACCGCGTGCGGTGAATGCCAGCTACAGCCGTGCCGATGACAGCTATACCCTCTATGTAGCCAATCAGAACCCGCACGTCGAGCGCTTGCTGATGTGCGCCTTTGTGCTGGGTCTGCCCGAGCACAAGGTGCGCGTGGTGGCCCCTGATGTCGGTGGCGGCTTTGGTTCGAAGATCTATCTGTACGCCGAGGATGTCGTGCTCACCTGGGCCTCCAGGCAGGTGAACCGCCCGATCAAATGGACGGCCGATCGCTCGGAGTCCTTCCTGTCCGATGCGCACGGGCGCGATCACCACACCAAGGCGCAGCTTGCCCTTGACAAGGATGGCCAATTCCTTGCGTTGCGGGTCAATACCACCGCCAATCTGGGCGCCTACCTGTCGACCTTTGCCTCGGCCGTGCCGACCATCCTGTATGCCACGCTGCTCGCGGGCCAATACGCGACGCCAGTGATTCACTGCGAAGTGACCGCAGCGTTCACCAACACCGCGCCGGTCGACGCCTATCGTGGCGCCGGGCGCCCCGAGGCCACTTATGTGGTCGAACGGATGGTGGAAACGGCAGCGCGCGAAATGGGCATCGATCCGGCTGCCATCCGCCGGCGCAATTTCATTCGCTCCTTCCCCTACCAGACGCCGGTTGCACTGATGTATGACATTGGCGACTACGAGGCCACACTCGATCGCGCGATCGAGCTGGCCGATGTCGCCGGGTTTGCAACCCGTCGCAGCCAGTCGCAGGCGCGCGGCAAGCTGCGCGGACTGGGCTACGCCTGCTACATCGAGGCGTGCGGCATTGCCCCGTCCTCGGTTGCCGGCGCCCTCGGTGCGCGCGCGGGTCTGTTTGAAGCGGGCGAAGTACGGGTCCACCCGACCGGCAAGGTGACGGTTTTCACTGGCAGCCACTCGCACGGGCAGGGGCACGAGACCTCTTTTGCGCAAGTGGTCGCCGATCGGCTCGGGATCTCGATGGATGATGTCGAGATCGTTCATGGCGACACCTCCAAGGTACTGTTCGGCATGGGCACCTACGGCAGCCGCTCGCTGGCGGTGGGCGGAACCGCCATCATCAAGGCGCTGGACAAAGTCGTTGCCAAAGGCAAGAAGATCGCTGCCCACCTGCTGGAAGCGGCCGAGACCGACATCGAATTTGCCGACGGTCAGTTCAAAGTCGCCGGCACCGATCGCTCAAAAGCGTTTGCTGAAATCGCGCTCACCGCCTACGTGCCGCACAATTTTCCGCACGACAAGCTTGAACCCGGTCTGAATGAAAACGCCTTCTACGATCCGAGCAATTTCACCTTTCCGGCCGGCACCTATATTTGCGAGGTCGAAGTCGATCCGGAGACAGGTGCCGTCAACATCGAGCGATTCGTCGCAGTCGATGACTTTGGCAACATCATCAATCCGATGATAGTCGAGGGACAGGTGCACGGTGGACTGGTGCAGGGGCTGGGTCAGGCCTTGAACGAGTGCGGTGTGTATGACAGCGCCTCGGGTCAGCTCACCACTGGTACTTTCATGGATTACTGCATGCCCCGTGCCGATGACATGCCCAGCTTCAAGGTCGCCACGCACGGCACCGCCTGCACGCACAATCCGCTGGGCGTTAAAGGCTGCGGTGAGGCCGGTGCGATCGGCTCGCCGCCGGCGCTCATGAATGCACTCACCGATGCCCTCGGGGTGGCTGATTTTGCGATGCCTGCCACGCCACAACGAATCTGGGCGACACTACAATCCAAGCAGCAACGCAAGGCCGCCTGAGGGCGCGCCCCGGCTCGGTTACGACATTTCCAGGAGAAACCCTCATGTACCCATTTGAATACCAGACTGCCAGCAGCGTTGCCGATGCAGCCTCGCGCCTTGCCGCCCACGGTGATGCCAAGCTGCTTGCTGGCGGCCAGACCATGATCGCCTCGATGAAGCTGCGCCTGGCGCAGCCCAGTCACCTGATTGATCTGGCCGGTGCCGCCGATATGCGCGGCATTCAGGTGAGCGCAACCGAAGTCACCCTCGGTGCGATGTCCCGTCACGCCGAAGTGGCTCGCTCGGCCGCCGTGCAAAAGGCCATCCCGGTGCTCGCCAAGCTCGCCGGTGGCATCGGCGATCGCATGGTGCGCAATATGGGCACCATCGGCGGCTCGGTAGCCAATAACGACCCCGCGGCGGACTATCCGGCAGCGGTGCTTGGATTGAACGCCACCGTGCGTACCAACAAGCGTTCGATCGCTGCCGATGATTTTTTTCTGGGCATGTATGAGACCGCCCTCGCAGAAGGCGAAATCATTACCTCATTCAGTTTCCCGATTCCGCGTCGGGGCGCCTACATGAAGTTCAAGAACCCGGCATCGCGCTATGCGCTGGTGGGTGTACTGGTGGCACAACTGGCCGATGGCAGTGTGCGCGTCGCGGTGACTGGTGCCGGCCCGGTGGTGTTCAGGGTGCCAGAGATGGAAAAGGCACTGACCGCACAGTTCGCGCCGGAGGCCGTTGCCGGGATCAAGATTCCGGCCGATGGTCTTAATGCCGATATTCACGCCCAGGCCGACTATCGTGCCCACCTGATCACGGTGATGGCTAAACGCGCGGTGGCGGCGGCGCTCGCCTGAAGTGCACTGCCCTCCGGCTGCATGGGCAGCCGGGTTCGGCCCAGCGTACCCCTGTGGCGACGCGTTGGCACTGATCTGAGCTGGCTTGCAGTAGCGCGGGCTGTTGGCGCGGGACGGCCCGCCGCTGCGATCAAGCCCGCGTTGCAGGCAAGCTTAATCTTCAGCCGTAAACCCTGACGCCTTGACTACCGGCGCCCAAGTTTCAGTGTCCGTGCGTACCAATGCGCTGAACTCGGCGCTTGACTGCACATAGGGCTCGACCGCGAATTTATCCATACCCTGGCGCAGATCATCACTGGCCGCTGCTTCTGCAATCGCACGATTCAAGCGCGCCACGACATCGGCCGGGGTGCGCGCAGGCGCGAAGAAACCGAGCCAGGCTTCAGCGACCAGATCCTTGTAACCCGATTCAACCATGGTCGGCGTGTCGGGCAGGTAGCGACTGCGATGGGCACTGGTGATGGCGAGCGCACGCAAGCGCCCGGCGCGGATATAGGGCAGCACCTCAGACAACGGATTGACGCTGACCGCAATCTGCCCGCCAAGCAGGTCCTGCAAGGCAGGCGCCCCGCCTTTGTAATGCACTGCGGTCATCGCCACGCCCGATGCACGCGAGAGCATCACGCCAACGAAATGCGGCGTCCCGCCGGGCGAGGTGGTGGCATACGAGGCGAGCTTGGGATTGGCCTGACACCAGCCCACAAAATCGCTGACCGAGCGCACCGAATCGCCCATTTGCGGGCCGGCGGCTAGCACCAGCGTTGATTTTGACAGGGTGCCCACTGGCGCGAAATCGCGCAACGGGTCGTAGGCCAGATGCCGAAAACTGTGCGGATAGACCGTCATGATGAAATCGGGTGTGAACAGCAGCACGCTGCCATCGGGCTCAGCGTTCTTCACATACTCCACGGCAAGCCGACCCGAAGCACCGACCCGGTTCTCAACGATCACACCCCCCGTATAGGTCGGCCGCAAGCGATCAGCCACCATGCGGGCCAGCACATCAGTGCCACCGCCAGCCGGGAACCCGACCACGATGCGTAAGGGCTTCTGGGTGGATTGAGCGAGCAGCGGACCGGGTCTGGCCAGAAGGCCGGCGGCCATGCCCAAGCCAGCCGCAGTGAATGCGCGGCGCGCGGTGGATGCCATTAGCGTGTCTCCCCTTGTTATCCCTGGCGACGCGGAGCCGATCCGAAGACCCCGCTGTTACAATTGGCAGTCTACACGCGAGCGCACGAGACCTACTGCCATGACTGCTCTTCCGAATTCGATCGATGCCACCGTTGACCTGCTGGCCGGTGCCGACTACGTCGCCGAACGCAGCCTGTCGACGGCCGTGTTTCTGGCCTTGCGCATGGGACGACCGTTGTTTCTGGAAGGCGAAGCCGGTGTCGGCAAGACCGAAATCGCGAAGGTGCTTGCGCGCACGCTGGGGCGCGAACTGGTACGACTGCAATGCTATGAAGGCCTCGATGTGGCGCAGGCAGTGTATGAATGGAACTACTCGCGTCAGATGATCGAGTTGCGCATGGCCGAAGCAGCCGGTGAGACCTCGCGCGACAAGCTGGGCACCGACTTGTTCTCCGAGCGCTTTCTGATCGAACGTCCGATACTGCACGCCTTGCGCGGCGCGGCTGGCGCTGCCCCGGTGCTGCTGATCGATGAGCTGGACCGCACTGATGAGCCGTTCGAAGCGTATCTGCTCGAGGTGCTGTCAGATTTTCAGGTGACCATTCCGGAAATCGGCACCGTGAAGGCGATTGAACCGCCGATCGTCGTGATCACATCCAACCGTACCCGCGAGATTCATGACGCTGTTAAACGTCGTTGTCTCTATCATTGGGTCGATTACCCGAATGCCGCTCGCGAACTGGAAATCCTCCGACTCAAGGCACCACAGGCAAGCGCCGCACTGAGTCGCGAAGTGGTCGGTTTCGTGCAGCGGCTGCGCAGCATGGAATTGTTCAAATCACCCGGCATTGCCGAGACGATCGACTGGTCGATGGCGCTCACCCAGCTCGACAAGCTTGCGCTTGACCCCGACGTGATCAACGACACGCTCGGCGTGCTGCTCAAGTATCAGGACGATATTGCACGGGTGCAGGGCAGTGAAGCCGCGCGCCTGCTCGCCGAGGTGCGCGCCGAGACCAAGGCCGGCTGAGGCGCCATCGCCCGCCAACCCCGGTCCGCCCTGCCCTCCCCCCAGTTCAGCGCCTTGAAAATTCCATTGAGCGTTTCCTTGACCGCAACAGCACCCTCGCGCCCAACGCCATGGTAGATCCAGCTCTACTTGAGCGACTGGCACCCAGCTCAGGCTCAGGCAAGCTGGCCGAGAACGTGATGCACTTTGCGCGCCTGTTGCGCGCTACCGGCCTTCCGGTCGGTCCGCATAAAGTGCTCGGTGCGCTCGAAGCGTTGCAGACGGCCGGGGTCGACCGGCGCGACGACTTCTACTGGACACTGGCCAGTGTGTTCATCGATCGGCGCGAGCAATTCGAGATGTTTGACCAGGCGTTTCATATTTTCTGGCGCGATCCGAAGTTGCTGGAACGCGCCATGGCCATGATGATGCCGGCGATTCAGGGTCGCATGGAAGAGGACGGTACGCCGCCGCCAAACCGCCTCGCCGAAGCCCTGATGCCGAAAAAGCAGTCCGAGGACCAGCGCAGCGAAGAAGATGAAGTGGTGCTCGACGCCTCGTTTACGGCCTCAGAGCGTGAAGTGCTGCAACGCGCCGACTTCGAGACCATGACCAATGCCGAACTGGCCGCAGCGAAAAAAATCATTTCGCAGTTGCGCCTGCCGATCCCGGAGGTGCGTACCCGGCGCCTGCACGCTGATCCGCGCGGTGATCGGGTCGATCTGCGGGCAACGATGCGTGCCTCATTGCGCTCAGGCGGCGAGATTCTGCAATTGCCACGGCGGGCGCAAACCCTGCACCACCCGCCATTGGTGGTGCTGTGCGATGTATCCGGTTCGATGAATCGCTATTCGCGCATGTTTCTGCATTTTCTGCATGCAATCACCAATGACCGCGACCGGGTGCATGCCTTTGTGTTCGGCACGCGATTGACCAATATCACCCGGCAGTTGCGTCATCGCGATGTCGATGTGGCCATGAATGCCGTTGCCGACACGGTAGCCGACTGGTCGGGCGGCACGCGGATCGGTGCTTCGATCCATGATTTCAATCAGCGCTGGTCGCGTCGCGTGCTGGGACAGAATGCAGTGATTCTGCTCATCTCTGATGGGCTGGATCGTGACCTCGGACGCGAACTGGGCAAAGAGATGGACAGGTTGCACAAGTCCTGTCATCGCCTGCTCTGGCTCAATCCGCTGTTGCGCTATCGTGATTTCGAGGCGCGGCCGGCTGGCATCCGCGCGATGCTGCCGCATGTGGATGTATTCATGTCGGCGCACAACATCGACAGTCTCATCGAACTGGGCGCAGTGCTCAATCAGACGAGTGGTCGCACGGCGGCCCAACGCACCAACGCTGCGCGCGCGATGTTTGCCGCCTGATCGTCCCGCCTGATCGTCCCGCCGGTTAGCCCGCATCGGCCGGAATCAAATGCTCTCTGTACAAGTTGACGTCATAACCTTGTCACGAGAACTCAGCAGACTGCCTGGCACACCCCCACCCACAGAGGACGACGCCATGACCGCCGCCAATCCTGCGGTTACGCCCGCAGACGCTGACGTACCTAGCGAGGCGCACGCGCGCCCGCAGTTGGAAGTAAAGAATCACTGGATTGGCATCGTGTTGTTCGCTGGCCTGATCCTGGGCGGGCTGGCCTATCTGGTGTACAGCCTGCAGGCTGACATGAGCGAGGCGCATGTTCCCACCGCAACCTTGCTTGCCTTTCTATTACTTGGCGTCGCCCTGCTGATCGCGCTGGGCTTTGAGTTCGTGAACGGATTCCATGACACCGCCAATGCAGTCGCCACGGTGATCTATACCCATTCGCTCAAGCCCCACTTTGCCGTCGTCTGGTCAGGTGTCTGGAACCTGCTGGGCGTGCTGTTCTCCTCTGGCGCGGTGGCCTTCGGCATCATCTCGCTGCTACCGGTCGAATTGATTCTGCAAGTGGGCAGTGGTGCAGGTTTTGCCATGGTGTTTGCCTTGCTGATCGCGGCCATCATCTGGAACCTGGGCACCTGGTGGCTGGGGCTGCCCGCGTCAAGCTCGCACACCCTGATCGGTTCGATCATTGGTGTCGGCCTGGCCAATCAACTGATTCACTCGGCTGGCGGTACCAGTGGTGTCGACTGGGCACAGGCGACCAATATCGGTAAATCGCTGTTGATCTCGCCCGTGGTTGGCTTTGTCTGCTCGGCCGTCTTGCTGCTGGTCGTCAAGGCAATGGTGCGTAACCCGGCACTTTATCGCGCGCCGCAAGGCAATCGCCCACCGCCCTGGTGGATTCGCGGCATCCTGATTCTGACCTGCACCGGGGTGAGCTTTGCCCATGGCTCCAATGACGGGCAGAAAGGCATGGGGTTGATCATGCTCATTCTGATCGGCACGGTGCCCATGGCCTATGCCTTGAATCGTTCAATGGTCGATAGCGACGTCACCCGTTTCCTTGCAGTGGCACAGGTGACAGCGGAATCGCTTAAATCGGCGTCAGACAATGTGCCGCCGCCGGCCGACGCGCGCGCTGCGGTCACTGAGTTCATCCGTACCCGCGAGGCTTCACCCGCGACGGTGCCGGCGCTGGCGGCACTGACCACAACCATCGCCGGTGAGGTGGAGCACTACGGCAGCATCCGCAGCGTACCGCCCGAGTCGGTGACCAATGTGCGCAACGAGATGTATCTTGCTTCCGAAGCGATTCGTCTGCTGCAGAAGAATCCGCCGGCCATTTTGACTGACAAGGCAAAGGCGAATCTGACCGAATTCAAGCGCTCACTCGATCAATCGACCAAATTCATTCCGCTATGGGTGAAAGTGTGCGTGGCGATCGCGCTCGGGTTGGGGACCATGGTCGGTTGGAAGCGCATTGTCGTCACGGTCGGCGAGAAGATCGGCAAGTCGCATCTGACCTACGCGCAAGGTGCGTCGGCTGAACTGGTGGCGATGACCACGATTGCTGCCGCAGACATGTATGGCCTGCCGGTTTCAACGACCCACGTGCTGTCCTCTGGGGTGGCTGGCACCATGGCGGCCAACGGCTCCGGGCTGCAATGGGCAACGGTGCGTAATCTCCTGCTCGCCTGGGTACTCACGCTGCCGATGGCGATCCTGTTGTCCGGGTCGCTGTTTGTGTTGTTCGTCAATATATTCTGAGCAGGCGCGGTGGTGTGAGGGGCAGTCGCGTGACTGCCCCGGGTCGACCCAGCGCCGCATCCACAGCGGCGGCGATGGCGGCCCCGGCCGCGTTGATGCCGCCCTCGCCGGCCCCTTTGACACCCAGGGGATTGAGCGGACTGGGAGCATCCTCGGCAATCAGCGTTTCAATAGTCGGCACCTCGCACGCCGTGGGCATCAGATAATCAGCGAACGTGGTGGCCAGCGGCTGACCATGCGCGTCGTAGACAAACTCTTCGAATAGCGCGCCACCGATGCCTTGCACCGCGCCCCCGGCCAGCTGGCCGGCCACCAGCATCGGATTGATGGCGCATCCGACATCGCAGGCCACCACATAGCGCTCGATTGCAATCGCGCCACACTCGCGGTCCAGCCGCACGATCGCGGCATGGATGCCGTAGGGATAGTTCATGTGATCGCTGCGAAACCAGCCTTCCGCACTGAGCGCAGTGCCCACGGGGGCTGCGGCGATTTTTTCGCGTAACACTTGCGCTGCGACCAGCACTGCACTGCCCGTCATCACTGTGACCCGCGACGCAAACGCCCCCATGCCATAGTCGATGCGATCAGTGCGGCCATGCACCACGCGGATGCGCTCGATGGGCTGATTCAGCGCATCGGCACAGATCTGTGCCATCACGGTCTCGATACCCTGGCCGAGTGAGGCCGCACCGGTGACCACCTCAATTTGCCCTTGCGCATCGATCGACACCACCGCTTTGTCAGCCGGCCCAAGGCCGCTCTTTTCAACAAAGAAGGCGAGGCCCAAGCCCACTGATTCGCCGGCCGCGCGCCGTTCGGCGAGCACCGTCTGCAAGTGCGGGTAATCAAGGTAGCGCTGCAAGCGATCAAGCAGACCGGCATAGTCTCCCGAGTCATAGACGACCGGTGTGCCGAGTGCCGTGTAGCCGCGAGTAAACGGCATGCTTGAGGCGGGAATCAGATTGATACGCCGCAACTCGATGGGATCGATCTGCAGGCTTGCGGCGATCGCATCGAGCAGGCGTTCACGTGCAAAGGTTCCCTCATAGCGCCCCGGCGCACGATAGGTGCCAGCCGGGGTCTTGTTGGTGAGCCGGACGTGAACGCGGGCGCGCAGTGCAGGGATCTGATACGGGCCGGGCAACATGGCGGCAGTGAGATCGGCCACGGTCACACCGTGGGTGCGGATATAAGCACCCTGATCGACAAAGATCTCGTCTTCCAGGCCCAACAGGAATCCGCGCGCATCGACTGCGGCGCGCAGTCGATGCACCTGGTCGCGCGAGTGATTGGCCGCGACCAGATGCTCATGACGGTCCTCGATCCACTTGACCGGCCGACGCAGGCGCATGGCGGCCTGGCAGGCGAGGACGTCCTCGGGGTAAAGCTCGCCGCGGATGCCAAAGCCACCGCCCACATGCCCCTGCTCAAGATGCACCGAGTCGCCCGGCATATCGAGCATGCGCGCGATCTGGTCACGGTTGTAGTGCGGCACCTTGGCCGCACCTTGCATGGTGAGTACACAGCGCACCGGATCAAAGCGCGCCAGAGCTCCACGGGGCTCTAGCGGCGAGCCGCTATGGCGGCCAACGCGCACTTCAAGTTCAATGACGTGCGCGGCCGCGCCGAAGGCAGCGGCGATGTCACCGGTCGCTTTTTCAATCAATGCGGCTTCGCTCAGCAGCCCGGTGGGCGCGGCCGGGAAGAATTCGCTCGGGGCTGCCAGCGGATCAAGGCATGGCGCCACCGGGTCGATGTCGCAACGCACCCGGTCGGCGGCGTCCTCGGCAGCGTAGATCGACTCGGCGAAGATGACCGCAATCGGCTCACCGACATAACGCACATGGCCGCGCGCCAGTACCCACTGACGATAAGGCTCCAGACCCGGCACCGCGGTCAGCCGCACATCGATTGGTGGCACATCGGCGACATCGGCTGCGGTCCACACCGCCACCACCCCAGGCGCTGCGGCCGCTGCGCGCGTATCGATCGACACGATGCGTCCGCTGGCTACCGTTGAGCGCACCACGCGCATGTGCAACTCACCAGGGGCATCGAGATCGGACACGAATTGCCCCTGCCCGCTCAGAAGAAGCGGGTCTTCAATGCGACGATGTGACGTGCCGACGTGGCGCACGGTGCGCGGATCCTGATCGCTCATTGTCCGACTCGCAGCTCATTGCCCGCCGTCGCCTTGCGCAGTGCGGCCAACAGTCGCTGCGGTGTCACCGGCATTTCGTTCAATTCAATGCCCCAAGGCGCGAGTGCGTCGACAATGGCATTGATCACCGCGGCCGGCGCCCCGATCGCACCGCCCTCGCCGATGCCCTTTGCACCGGTGATGCTGACAGTGGGGTCGACGACCGTTGTGCGATGATGAATTTCAATAGGGGGAATCTCCATCGCGGTGGGCGGCAGATAATCGGCCAGGGTAGTGGTGAGCAGATTGCCCTCGCCGTCATAGATCAGTTCTTCATACAGCGCATTGGCGATGCCCTGGGCAATGCCACCGCGCACCTGACCATCGACAATCATCGGGTTGATCAGGATGCCGGCATCCTCGACCACCAGATAGCGTTCGATGCGTACCGCACCCGTTTCGACATCAACGGCCACCAGCGCAGCATGGCAGGCGTTGGAAAACGTCCCGGCCGGATCATAAGTGGCGGTCTGCCTGAGCCCTGCCCCCATACCGCGTGGCAGATGATGGGCGCGATGATGGGCGGTGCGCGCAATGGCGCTGATGGCGATGCTTCGATCGGTCCCCTTGACGCGCGCCTGGCCCTCGATCAGTTCGATATCGCTGGCAGCGGCCTCAAGCAAATGCGCGGCCAACGTCTCGACATGCTCTGCCAGTGCGCGCGCAGCCAGGCGGCAGGCACCGCCACTGATCACCAGCGAGCGGCTGGCGAAGGTGCCCCAGCCATAGGGCGTGTGATCGGTGTCACCATGGATCACCCGTACCTGGGCTGGATTGATCGCCAATTGATCGGCAATGATCTGCGCGAGCGTGGTGCGTAATCCCTGACCGTGCGGCGAAGCGCCGATGCGTACTTCGACAAACCCGGATGGATCCATGGCTATTTCCACGGTCTCGTAGCCAGGGACCAGATCCAGATTGCGCGCGGCGAACGCGGGTGTGCCATACCCCGAGCGCTCGGCAAACACTGAAAACCCGATGCCCAGGTAAGTGCCCTCTGTGCGTGCCGCCAACTGCCGCGCCCGAAAGCCCGTCAGATCAATCCGCTCGACGGCCTCGTGCATCGCCGCCCGATACGACCCTTCATCAAGAATGAGGCCGCTGGCCGTACGATGCGGGAAGCGGCTGACCAGATTGCGTCGTCGTATCTCGATTGGCTCGATGGCAAAGCGCCGGGCGGCACTGTCCATCAAGCGCTCCATGGCGAAGGTGAGCACCGGGCGCGACACACCGCGATAGGGTGCCATCATGCAGGTGTTGGTGACCACCGCGCGGGCACGCACCGCATAGTCGGCAAACTCATAGGGGCCGGGCAACTCGGCCAGTGCCATCAACGGCTCCACCGCGCATGAGGTCGGGTGACAGGAGTAGGCCCCGACGTTGCACAGGAGATCGGCGTCAAGCGCGATCAGGCGGGCGTTGTCATCAAACGCCGCACGCAATGTGTAGCGTTGATCGCGCGCGTGCGACGAGGCAAGCAGATTCTCATGCCTGTCTTCGATCCAGGCGAGCTTGCGGCGCAGGCGAAATGCCAGCCAGACCAGCACCACGTACTCAGGGAACAGCTGCATCTTCTGGCCGAATCCGCCGCCCACATCCGGGGCAATCACCCGCAGCATGGCCTCGGCAATGCCCAGGCAGTCGGCAATACCGGTACGCAGCATATGCGGCATCTGCACCGAGGCCACCAGGGTGACCCGACCCGTCGCGCTGTCGTAGCTCGCACAGCCCGCGCGCGGCTCCATCGGTAGCGCTGCCTGCCGGTGCGAGCACACATCAAGGTCGATCACCTGCGCAGCGCGTGCAAACGCAGCCTCCACACCAGGGGTGCGCATGCGGCCATCCAGAATCACGTTGCCCGGTGCCTCGGCATGCACCGCTGCCGCGCCGGGCGCAAGTGCCTGATCGAAGTCGACCACCGCCGGCTCCGGTGCGATGTCGAGCATCACGGCCTGCGCAATGTCCTCGGCCATACCCGCGGTATCAGCCACCACCACAGCCACCGCCTCGCCGGCATGGCGCACCCTGTCCAGAGCGAGCACCGGTTGCGCCACCGGAACATAGTCGGGACGGTGGACGATCGGGCGGATCGGCGCAACGCCAGCCAGGTCCTGCGCCGTGAACAGACGTCCGCGCAAAGCGCCCGCGATGGTGTCACGTTGATCTTCACTGAGTCCGTCCGGAGGCCTCACCGACACAATGCGACCACAGGCGAGCGGGCTGCGCACAAAGCGCACGATCGCTGCACCGTCAGTCCAATCGTCGGTGTAGCGCCCCTGACCGAGCAGCAGGGCCGGGTCTTCCTGGCGGCGCAGGGCGCGACCGATCCAGCTCATACCGGCTCCTGGTGGCGGCACCGCGGGCATGCAACCCGAGTCATCGCCACCCCTGCGCGTGCTCCAGCACACAATCGATGCGGCACAGCGCCAGCCTGCAGGCGTTGGCTGATGGCATTAGGGGCGGGCGTAGTTGCATGACGGGCGTGCATGGTCAGTAGGAGGCCTCGGGCGTATCGTGCCACAATCAAACTCGTACCAACCGAGACAGAAGGACGCACCATGGCGGCGGTCAACCCCACGCGGCGGCGCTTGAGCGCACTATCGGGTGTGCTATCGGGCGCACTGGTCGGTCGCCTGATCGCGGGCGTCCCGGCCGCCACCCTGCTCGCGCGCCAGGCGCAGGCGCAAAGCCGCGAGAAACTGAGCTATCTGACCCCGTTTGGCTATCTGATCAATTTTGTCGACACGATGTATGCCGACTCCGGCGGCTACTTTGAACGTGCGGGCGTTGAAGTACAAATCATCGGCGGGCGTGGCTCGGCCATGTCGATACAGCAAGTCGCGGCAGGCAATGTCCTGGTGTCGCGCACCGGCGGCACCGACTTGATCAAGGCAGTGGCCAAAGATCCGAGCATTGTGTCCATTGGGGAGATCTATCAGCGCGACCTGTTCCATGTCGTCAGCCATCGCGATCACCCGCTCGACGGCCCGGCTGACTTTGCCGGACGAACCATGGGCGTCATTTCGCAGGGCGGCGCATCAGACAATCTGCTCGACATGATGATGGCGGCCACCGGCCTCGCTCCAAGTGATCTGAAGCGCCAGGTCACCGGCGACAGCCCCGGCGCCTGGGCGGTGCTTGCCCAGGGCAGAATCGATGGATTCCTCGTTTCGCACAACAATCTGCTCGCGCTCAAACGGCAGGGCCTGCCGCTCCACGCATGGAGCACCGACCGCTATGCGCCTGCACCGGCGCAGGTCTATATCGCCTCGCGTCGCATCGTGAAAGAGCGGCCCGAGGCGCTCGCGCGCTTTCTGCGCGGTGTCCACCAGACACTGGGCGCTCTCCTGCAGGACACCAATCTGTCGCATGTCATTGAATCGATGCATACGCGCTATGACCTGGCCGGCGCGAGCGGGCCAGACGGTGGCATGGAAACGCTCAAGAGCACCGTGGAGGCCTACCGACCCGCCTGGCGTGATCAGTTTGCCTCCGATCCCAAGGGCTGGCGCTCGGCGCACGATCAGATGGCGCGCGCGAAGCTGATTCCGGCGCAATCGCAACCGCTCTATCACACCGACGAGATTCGCCGGCTTGCGTTTGGCTGACTGGCCGGCAGACGGGCGTGCGACAATGGTCCATTGACTTGACCGGACGCGCGCTGCGCGCCGGTCTCCCTATGGCATTGATCAGGAGAATGAATCATGGAAATGACGGGCGAACAGATCATCCCAGTGGCGCAGAACACAGTGTGGGCTGCGTTGAACGACCCCGGCGTGCTCAAAGCCTGCATTCCCGGATGTGAAACCATTGAACTGACCGGCGAGAATGAATACAAGATTGCCATGACCGCCGCGGTAGGCCCGGTGAAGGCCAAGTTCAACGGCAAACTGGTGCTGTCCAACATCAATCCGCCGAATTCCTATTCCCTCGCGTTCGAGGGTTCAGGCGGCGCGGCAGGTTTTGGCAAGGGCAGCGCCGACGTTGCTCTCTCAAGCGATGCCGGTGGTACGCGCCTCGCCTATACCGCGCGTGCACAGGTCGGTGGCAAGCTCGCACAGGTCGGCTCGCGTCTGATCGACGGTGTGGCGAAGAAAATGGCCGATGACTTTTTCACCAAGTTCAAAAAGACCGTGACCCCGGAAGCTGCACCAGCCGTGGCCGCGACCGCCCCCGTCGCGACAGCGTCGGCTGCCGTGACAAGCGCTGCCACTCAGCCAGCAGAGAGCGCAGCGGCTGACCTGTTCAATCCGATGTGGCTGGTGGGCATTGTCATTACCGGGATGTTCATCGTCGGCATATGGCTGCAGCGCTAAGCGGCTGAGTGCCTGAGCCAAAGAGCATCCGACTTGCGGTGTGGCTGACTCAGCAGGTGACTGCGCCGCGCAGCGGCAGGCTCAGGCATGCGGTGCCACGCGGCACCGCCAGTCCTCACCCATCGACATCCACCACCAAACGCCCGCGTACCTGACCTTGCATCAGTTCGCGGGCGGCTTCGATCGCCCCGCTCAAAGGAATGACGCGGGTGATGGAATCGAGGCGGGTACGATCGATTTCGGCATCGAGCGCACGCCAGGCCTGTTCACGCACGGCTTGGGGTGCCATCACGCTGTCGATGCCGACCAGCGACACCCCGCGCAAGATGAACGGTGCCACCGTGGCCGGCAGATCCATGCCCTGGGCCAATCCACAGGCGCTCACCACACCGCCATAACGTGTGGCGGCGCACGCATTCGCCAGAGTGTGACTGCCTAACGTATCGACCACGCCGGCCCAGCGCTCACGCGCGAGCGGCTTGCCCGGTGCGCTCAGGGTTGCGGCGTCAATGACATCGGCCGCGCCGAGCGAGCGCAGCCAGTCGGCTTCCTGTGTACGCCGGGTCGAGGCCACCACCCGATAGCCACGACCGGCAAGCAGTGACACGGCAACACTGCCTACGCCCCCTGCCGCGCCAGTGACCAGCACCTCGCCTTGTGCATCGGGCATCACCCCATGGGCATGCAGCGACTGCACGCACAGCATCGCGGTATAGCCAGCAGTGCCCAGGGCCATCACCTGGCGCGCATCGAGGCCTTGCGGTCGATGCAGCAGCCAGCCCCCGTCGACGCGCGCCCGCTGCGACAAACCGCCCCAATGCATCTCGCCCACGCCCCAGCCATTGAGCAGCACCTCATCGCCGAGCTGGTAGGCAGGGTGCTCGCTCGCCTCCACGGTTCCGGCCAGATCGATGCCAGGCACCATCGGCCATTTTCGTACGACCGGCGCACGGTCGTTGATGGCAAGGGCATCCTTGTAGTTCAAGGTCGACCAGCGCACCCGCACCTGCACCGCCCCGCCCGGATGTTCAGCCGGCAGCACTGAATCGTCGAGCATTTCCAGATCAGCCGTAAAAACACCCTCGGCGCGGCGCAGAACAATGGCTTGGAACATGAAACGGGTCTCCCTCAGTGCTATGGTCTGTCGAGCCTGTGGCATATTATGGCGCGCAGCGAGACGCTCTGTGCGGCTGCGCGCCCGGCACGTGCTGCCAGCGTACCGGTGTTGGCGGCACGCAGCCAATGCGCACGATGATCACCGGTGGTTATCGGTCGGCAATGCCTCGGCACAGGCAATTGCGGCTCACGGCAAACCAGCAAACTTGTCAGCTCACAGCGGAATACCGATTCATGGATGAAATTAAAGCGACTCTGGCCTACGCGGTCGATACCGGGGTGAAACCGGTCAACGAAACGTTTGCCGACGGCGATATCCGCCGCAGCCGCACCGGACAGTTCGACTACCACGAAGTCGCGGTTCGCAATGGCCGCACGCGCGACGACTTGTCGCTCGAGCGCAACGGATTTGAACGCATCGATCACAACACTGAAGTCACGAACTTCTTTGAACCCGATCAGATTCGTGGCCGTTACCAGACAGAAATGGAAGGACTGGTGGCGCGCATGACCGGTGCTCGCCGGGTGGTGATGTTTGACCATACGTTGCGCTCAGGTAGCCTGGCCGAGCGCGAAGAACGCAAGATCCGTGAACCGGTACTGTCAGTCCATAACGACTACACCGAATGGTCGGGGCCGCAACGGGTGCGCGACCTGCTGCCTGCCGAATCAGACGATTTGCTCAGCCGGCGCTTTGCCATCATTCAGGTGTGGCGCGCGATCGACCGTCCGATCCAGTCCAATCCGCTTGGGATGATCGACGCGCGGACAGTCGTCCCACAGGATTTGATTGCCGCCGAACGCCGTTACCCCAACCGGGTCGGTGAGACCTATCAGGTCAAATTCAATCCGGCGCACGCGTGGTATTACTTCCCCATGCTGCGACGCGATGAGGCCATCATCTTCAAAGTCTATGATTCGCTGAAAGACGGGCGCGCGCGGTTCACGCCACACTCGGCCTTTGCCGATCCCACCACGCCGGCCGATGCGCCGCCGCGTCAGAGTATCGAGATTCGCACCATCGCTTTTTTCTGAGTGGCGCGCCCGCCGCGCAGGGCGCTGCTGCGTCGAGCCCATTGATCAATTCAACCGACTTGATCGCACTGCTCGACTCGGCCTGTCAGCGGCGGCCGTCAATTCAGTCGACCTGCGCTCCGGCATCGCGCACGATCTTCTCGTAGCGTTCGTAGTCAGTCCGGATGTGCGCGGCGAACTCTTCGCGCGTAGTGATCCAGGGTTGCGGTGCGCCGCCTGCGAGCAATCGTTCGCGTGTCTGCGGGTGGGTTATGGCGGCGATGACTTCGCTGCGCAGACGTTCGACCACCGGCTCCGGCGTGCCGAACGGTGCAAACACCGCGTACCACTCGGTCATCTCAAAATCCGGGTAGGTTTCGGCAATCGAAGGCACCTCGGGCAATACCGCCGAGCGCATGGGACTGGTCACGGCAATGGCGCGCAGGCGCCCCGCACGAATCTGATTGGCGGTCGACGTGCCTGACATCATCGCCGCCACCTCGCCTGCAACGGTGGCGGCGGTGGCCGGCGCCCCGCCCTTGTAGGGCACATGTACGAGCGTGATGCCGGCGCGCACCTTCAGCCGCTCCATGGTGAGGTGATGCTGACTGCCGTTGCCACCCGATGCATAGCTCAAGGGCGGCCGCGAGCGGCGTGCCAGATCAATGAACTCGGCCAGATTGTTCACAGGCAGCGAGGGATGCACCACCAATACCATGCCATTGCTGATGAGGCTCGCCACTGGCACCAGATCGCGCAGCGTATCGATCGGCATTTTCTTGTACAGCCAGGGGTTGATTGCAATCAGGCTGTCCATGCCGATCAACAGCGTGTGACCATCAGCCACCGCGCGCACCACCGACTCGGCCGCAATGGTGCCATTGCCTCCGGGCCGATTTTCGATCACCACCGGTTGCCCCAGTGCCTCGGTCAACCGTGGGCCAATCAAGCGGGCGACCAGATCAGGGCCACCGCCAGCGGTGGCCGGCACCACCAATCGGATCGGTCGGCTCGGAAACACACCGGTCTGGGTGCCCGGTGTGGCAGTCTGATTGGCAGCGCCGCTCGCTGTTTGCCCCTGTACGCTCGGCACCATACCCAGGCACAGCAGCACGCCCAGAGCCATCAACACTGATCGGACCGTCATGGTGGGTTCCGGTGATCCGGTCTGATCACACTCAAGCGATCTTGAGGCGGTCTCCGGCATCCGCGATACCGTTCAAATAAAGCTCCCACACCAGCAAATTGAGTTCGCAGGCATGCACAACCTGATCTTCCATGTGCAACTCGCGGGCATGGTGCTCGACGGCCTTCCACCCCATGTCGGAATGCTCGATATCGGCCTTTTCATGCAGCTCGAAGAAATCGAGATCCTTGCCCGTCAGATCGAACAAGGCACCCCAGCGTTCGCGCTCCAGCCCAAACCAGCCATTCTTCTTGAACGTGCCACGACCATAGCCGGGCACATTGGCGCGCTCGGCACAGGTATTGGCCACAATGCCTTCGAGCCAATGGCAGTGTCCCATCAGGCCGTTCCATGTCGCCCAGGCCAGTTGTGTCGAGGGCAGCGGCGTGGCATTGCGCAACTGCGACTTCTTCAATCCAATACGCATACCCAGTTCTTCCAGCACTTCCCAGTGCGCACGTCCGCCACCATGCTCGTGGTCGGCAATCACTTCCTGGCTGCAGGCACGCAGGATGTTGATCCGCGTGTCCCAATCAGGGCAATTGGTGGCCACTTTGAGTTTGAGCACTGAATTGCGCTGGCGTGTGTTGAGCCGGTGTTGCATGGCAAACATCATGGCGCGACCCCGAGTCATCGGTTCGTTAAAAAACCGGGTGCGCAGGCAGAAGTCATTGACCACTGCATCCATTCGCGCAATCACGCTGGACGCTTTTGCTTTTGCCATGCTGCTGTCTCCTTATCAGGTGCCGAAGCAATACTGCAATTATGCTCAATTCCGCGCCAGCGTGAGCGGCTCATCCTGCATGAGTGCGATTTGCTCGCGCAATGCGAGTATCTGATCCTGCCAATAGCGGTCGGTGCCAAACCACGTGAACGCCGCCGGAAAGGCCGGGTCTTGCCAGCGCCGTGCGATCCAGGCCGAGTAATGAATCATGCGCAGCGTACGTAGCGGTTCGAGCAAGCCCAGTTCACGTCGATCGAAGGCGCGCATCTGTTCGTAGCCTTTGAGCAGATCATCCAGTTGCTGGCTCATCGACTCACGATCGCCAGAGAGCAACATCCACAGATCCTGAATCGCCGGCCCCATGCATGCATCATCGAAATCAACAAAATGGGGCCCTGCATCGGTCCACAGGATATTGCCTGCATGACAATCGCCATGCAGCCGCAGCACGGCAGTTTCGCCGCAGCGTTGATAGCACGCGCGCACCGCATCAAGCGCCTGATCGACAACCGTCTGCCATGGCACCTGCAAATCGACCGGAATCAATCCTGAGGCAAGCAACCAATCGCGTGGTGCCTCGCCGTGCGATGCAAGGGTGATGGCCGGTCGCTTGGCAAAGCGTGCGCGCGCGCCGATTGAATGAATCCGGCCGAGAAATCGCCCGATCCAGTTGAGCACCTCGGGGCGATCCAATTCCGGGGCACGGCCACCGGCACGTCGGTAGACCGCAAACCGCAAATCCTCGAAGTGCACGAGTGTCTGCCGTGCCCTCGACGCGGCAGCGCTGGCGAGCGTCGCCGCGTCGGGGTGCAACTGCCCTGCGCCGGCTCTGGTTTGTGCGTCCGATCGGGCACGCGCGGCGACCATTGCAGTGCCATCCGAAGTGTCATGCCCGGACAATGCGATGGCGGCGATGGCGGGAATGTCATGTGCCGCCAGTTCGCGCACAAACAGATGTTCCTCATGGATCTGCGCATCGGTCCAACGACCGCTGCGGTAGAACTTCACCACCACCGATGACAAGGGATGTGGCCGCACCTGCTGCGCGTCATGTCCCGCGGTCAGTGGCACAGGTGCATCGTCGTGATCACTATCGAGGAGCACTCCAGCGGCCGTCAGCGCTGGCCATGGCTCATCCAGATACACCAGATAGACGCGGTTCTCGTAGCTGTTCAGAGCAACCAGACGGCCATCGCCGCGCAAGCCCGCGCTCTCCAGGGCATCGAGCAAGCGGTCTGGCGTCAGGCTGGAAAAGGGCGGTGCACCCGCCGCTGCAGATTCAGATGAGTTCATGGCGCATTCTAGTCCCTCGGGTGGTCGACACTCTGAGCAAAACGCGGTTTGCCATTTACCGCCCTTACCGCTACTGTCGGGGCAGGAGTTGCCGCACTGGCCGTCGCAATCGTGCAGCCGTCGGTGCAATGCTCCGCTGTCGCGGCGAGCTCAATTGCATATCGAATTTGTTCTGGCGGGCGGCGCCCTCGTATGCGCCGGCGTTTCTGACTTCGTCTACAGGCGCGCCGCGCTGGCCGGTGTGGCTGCGCATGACCTCATGCTGGTGCAATCAAGCGCCTATGGCGTGCTGGTGTTGCTATTCGGAATCATGACCCACACGCTTCAGTTCGATCATGGTGCGTTGTGGGGTGCACTGGCGGGCGTGTTTGCGTTCACCGGCTATTACAGCTTTGCGCGCAGCGTCCAGGCCGGCGCAGTGAGCCGTCATGCCGCGGTATTCCGCCTCAATTTTGTGGTGACAGCCGTCCTTGCCATTGTGTTTCTCGGCGAGACGCTGAGTCTTTTGAAACTTCTCGGCATGGCCTTTGCCTTGCTCGCGGCCTGGCTCCTCATTGCAGCTCGCGGAGCCACCAGCCTTGCCGGCGCACCTGCCCCAAGGGCTGCGTTGACCCGCGTCCTCATCGCGACCACCGCAGTGGGCATTGCCAGCCTGATCTACAAGATTGGCATGCGCGCCGGCTCGACCGCGGCCGGGTTGCTCGTGTCGCAGGCCTGTGTCGTGATCAGTTTGAGCATGCTCACCTGTCTGCGCCAGCGCGGGCACATCCGGCCGTCACTTCGGGCCGTGCCATTTGGCCTGATGACCGCGGTCTTGCTTGCCTGCGCATTCACGCTGCTGATTCTCGCCCTCGCCACGGGTGAGGCCAGTGTCATTGTCCCGATGAGCCAGATGGGGTTTGTCGTCACGGCGTTGCTCGGCGTAGTATTCCTGCGAGAGCCGGTTGACCGGCAGGCAGTGATCGGCTTTGCCTGTGCCATGGCGGCCCTGGCCTGTCTGGCCGCCGGCTAAACCGCTTTCGGGGGTATATCGCGTGACTGACTTGATTCGAATGAGCGCGGTGGCAGCCGCCCGCCGTCTGGCACGACGTGAGTTGAGCGCCGAGCTGTATGTCCGCGCCTTTCTCGAGCGAATCGATGCGCGCCACGAGGAAGTGCATGCCTTTGCCTACCTTGGACGCGAGCAGGCGATCGCACGTGCCCGTGCGCTCGACCAGGGCCCCTGCGTCGGTTTGCTGCATGGCCTGCCCTTTGGTGTGAAAGACATGTTCGATACCTGCGACATGCCCACTCAAGGTGGATCAAGGATTTACACCGGCCACACAACCCCGGTCGATGCGGCCTGCGTAGCGCTTGCGCGCCATGCCGGGGGCATCGTCCTCGGCAAGACGGTCACGACCGAACTGGCGACGTTTCCTCCCAATGAAACCCGCCATCCGCATAATTCCGCCCATACGCCGGGCGGATCGTCCTCTGGCTCGGTGGCGGCCGTCGCCGATTGGCAGTTGCCTCTGGCCACCGGCACGCAAACCCTCGGCTCGACGGTGCGCCCGGCCGCCTACTGCGGCGTGATCGGCTACAAGCCAACCTACAACCTGATCCCCAAGCGAGGCGTATGGGCAACCTCGGACACGCTCGATACCGTTGGGCTTTTTGGCAAGACCGTCCCTGACGTGGCCCTGTTTGCCGCCGGCATTCTGGGCTGTACCGAATTGCAGGTGGAAGAGACAGTGAGCGCGCCGCGGGTCGGTTTGTGTCGCACCTTTGAATGGGGCCACGCCACGCCCGAGATGCAAAGTGCGCTCGCATCGGCCGGTGAGCGACTGGCCGCGGCCGGCGCCAAGGTGTGCGAAGTCACCCTGCCCGATACGTTTGCCGACATGTTGCAGGCACAGATCACGGTAGGCACCTTCGAGATGGGACGCACCCTGTCCGATGAATATCTGCGTCACGGCGATCTCATGCGACCCCAGCTGCACGAGCGTTGCGCGCTCGCCTGGAATGTCTCGCTGGCCGACTACCACCACGCCCTTGCCGTCGGCCGGCGCGCCCGCGCGCTGCTGCCCGAAGTATTCAGGGACATCGATGTGCTGCTCGCGCCGGCGGCTACCGGTGAGGCACCGCAGGGCCTGGACTGGACCGGTGATCCGGTGATGAATCAGGTGTGGTCGTTCCTGCATACGCCCTGTGTCTCCATTCCCGCAGAGCGCGGGCCGCACGGCCTGCCTTTGGGCCTGCAGGTCATCGGTCAACTCGATGACGATCAGCGCACGCTGCGCGCCGCACACTGGATCCAGCAGCGCATGGCCTACCAACCGTTCTCAGCGTTGGACCTGGCATGAGCGAGGCACCGGAGAGCGTTGCCGACGCGTCGATTGAAGCGGCGATGCGCGAATGGGTGACCAAAGCAGTGATCGGCCTGGGCCTGTGCCCATTCGCGGCGCCAGCCGCAGAGCGTGCGGCCATCCGCTATTGCGTGAGTCATGCACGCACGGAAGACGAACTGGTCGCCGATCTGGTGACCGAACTCGAGACGCTGGCCGAAGCAAGTCCGAACCGCCTGGAAACCACCTTGTTGATCGTGCCGCACTTATTCGGCGACTTTCTTGAGTTCAATGATTTTCTGGACGTGGCCGACGAGGTATTGCAAAAGCTCGACCTGGAAGGCGAGATCCAGGTCGCCAGTTTTCATCCGCAGTATCAGTTTGTCGACCACGGCCCGGAAGACATCGAGAACTACACCAATCGGGCACCCTGGCCTGCCCTGCATCTGCTGCGCGAGGCCAGCATCGAGCAGGCACTCGCCACCATCGAAGACCCGGCAGTGATTTTCGAGAACAATATCCGCACCATGCGGGCACTGGGCCACGAGGGATGGACGCGCCTGTGGCAGCACTCGGTGCGATCACCAAAACGGTAATCAAGCACAAGGAGACCAACGATGGCGACCCGGCGAGTTGTGACCGGACATGATGCACACGGCAAGGCGATTGTGATCGAAGACGGCCCGGCGCCCTTCGTTCACCTCAATCCGGCACGCCCCGAGTATTCCTCAACCGATATCTGGCGCACACAGGCCACGCCTGCCCCCATCGTGCATCGCGCAGCGGAACCGACGCTGGGTCCGCGGCGTCAATTACCCGGCGCACGGGGCAGCGTAATCCGCATCAATGTCATGCCGCCGGATGACGAGCAGGTCGACAACATGACCCCCGCACAGGCGCAAGCGGTGTTCGCCAGCCTGGGCAATCAAACTGCCGCCACGTTCGGCCGCGGCGGGCGCCACCCGATGATGCATCGAACCGAAACCGTCGATTACGCGATCGTGCTCGATGGCGAGGTCACGATGCTCCTCGATGAGAGCGAGGTCGTGCTGCGCGCCGGCGATGTTCTGGTTCAAAATGGCACCAACCATGCCTGGGTGAACCGGTCGGGCAAGCCCTGCACCATCTGCTTTGTGCTGCTCGATGGCGAGTTCGAACAGAGTCTGGGTGCAGTCCTCGGCACCTAGCGCGAATTTGCCGCACGCGCAAGAGTGTTCGGAAATCCCCAAGGGTGAGTACCATCTGGGTCTGCCGGGCGTGTTCGCACTGACCGTGCTGCTGCGGCGCTCAGGAACAACAAGGAGATAACATGGCAATTCGTCGAGTAGTGACCGGTCATGATGACAATGGCAAGGCCATCGTCCTCATCGATGGCCCGGCCACCAATGTCAAAGTGCGCGCTGCTGCCGGTGGCCTGGTGTCGACTATCGCCTGGGTCAGCGATCAAACGCCCGCCGATGTCAGCGCCACCACCGACCTCGGTGCGCGCGAGATCGGTGTTGCACCGCCTGAGGGCGGCTCGGTCTTTCGGGTCGTGGAATTTCCGCCGCTGGGCCAGGGTGCTGCAGCGATTGATCATGACGCAGTAATGCGCGAAATGGGCTTGGGCAGCGCTCATGCAGCGGCCAACGCCGTGCCTGATGCTGTGAAGTCGCGCAGCCCCTTCATGCATCGCACGCGCAGCCTGGATTATGCGATTGTGCTCACCGGTGAAATCGACATGCTGCTCGATGACAGCGACGTGCACCTCAAAGCCGGTGACATTCTGGTGCAACAAGGCACCAACCATGCCTGGATGAACCACGGTTCGGTGCCCTGCCGCATCGCCTTTGTGCTGATTGATGCGCAAACGCCGCGGCAATTGAAGCAATCCGCCGCCTGAGGGGACGCCGAACGACCCTCGGGCATTCACGGCCTTATGCACAGCCTCATGCACAGATTCATGCACGGTCTTGTGCACGGCTCTATGCGGGGTGTTATGCAAGGCCTTTTGCAGGGCCATTTGAATTGCGAGAATGCATGCCATGATGCGCAGCACCGACCGCTTTCTGACCACTCACACCGGTAGCCTGCCGCGCCCGGCCGATCTCATTCGCATGATGTTCGCGCGTGAAGAAGGCGTGCCGGTGGACTCTGCGGCACTGGCTGAGCGTATCCGCACGGCGGTGGCAGATGTTGTGTCGCTGCAGCGCAAGGCGGGCGTCGATCTGGTGAACGACGGCGAGCTGTCCAAGCCGAGCTACGCCACCTACGTCAAGGATCGTCTGTCCGGTTTTGGCGGTGCCAGTCATCCCTTGCAGTACCAGGATCTCGTTGATTTTCCAGACCTCGCCAAGAAGGTGTTCGGCGATCCTGGGCGCGCACGACGCAAGACCCCAGCCTGCACCGGGCCAATCAGCGTGCGCGATGCAAACGCAGTGCAATCCGACATCGAGCATCTGCTGGCGGCTGCGCGTGAGCAGGGATCAAGTCCGGCACACTGCTTCTTGAGCGCAGCCTCACCGGGCGTGGTGTCGCTGTTCTTTCGCAATGATCATTATTCGTCGCACGAGGCTTATCTCTATGCAATCGCCGAGGCGATGCGACAGGAATATGAAGCGATCGCCGCAGCGGGGATCACGCTACAGATCGACTGCCCTGACCTGGCGATGGGTCGGCATATTCAGTTTGCCAATCTGACCCTTGAACAGTTCCGCGCGCAGGCGCAGCTGCATATCGAGGCGCTCAACCATGCGCTAGCCAATATTCCACCCGAGCAACTGCGACTGCACCTGTGCTGGGGCAATTACGAGGGGCCGCATCACTACGATGTGCCACTGGCCGACATACTCGATATCGTCTTTGCTGCGCGACCGGCTGCCCTCTCGTTCGAGGCCGCCAATCCGCGCCATGCACACGAATGGGAAGTGTTCGATCGGGTCAAGTTGCCCGCAGGAAAACTGCTCATTCCCGGGGTGCTCGAATCAAAGTCCAATTTCATTGAGCATCCGGAATTGATCGCGCAACGCATCGGCCGCTATGCCGAGCGGGTCGGACGTGAAAACGTCGTCGCCGGCAGCGATTGTGGCTATGGCACGTGGGTCGGCCAGGCCGCGGTTGATCCGCAAGTGGTCTGGGCGAAATTTGCTGCGATGGCAGAAGGCGCACGCATCGCCAGCGGCCGCTTCTGGTGACCTACGGCATGACGATCTTCGCCGCCTGCACGACCTTGCGCCAGCGCGCGAAGTCAGTACGCAGATAGCCATCCAGCTCGGCCGCGGAGAGCACCATCGGCTCGGCACCCGATTTGATCAACGCCGCTCGAATGTCGGGTTGTTGCACGGCCCGTGTGATCTCGCCATGCAGACGGGTGATGATCTCCGCTGCCGTTCCAAGCGGTGCAAACACGCCACTCCAGATCACCACGTCGTAATCCGGGTAGCCCGATTCGGCGACGGTGGGCAGATCCGGTGCAAAGGCGCTGCGATGCTGTCCCGTGGTGGCCAAGCCACGCAATCGTCCCGAGTGGGTGTAGCTCAGCACCGAGGGGGCTGATGCGAAGCTGACACCCACCTCGCCAGCGAGCGTCCCGTTGACTGCCGGTGGCCCCCCTTTGTAGGGGATGTGCACCATGTGAATGCCGGCCATCAGGTTGAGCAACTCGGCTGCGAGATGGCCCTGCGAGCCATTGCCCGCTGATGCAAAGTTCACGGTGCCCGGGCGCACCTGGACATACTGAACCAGTTCGTGAATCGTGTTGACCGGTACCACGGTCGGATTCACGAACACCAGCAGCGGGCTGAAGGCAACCATCGCAACTGGGACCAGATCCTTCATCGGGTCATAGGCCAGATGCATCAGATGCGGATTGATCGTGATGTTGGCACTGGAGCCGAATAACAGGGTGTAGCCATCAGCCGGCGCATGCACCACGGATTCAGCGCCGATGCCACCGTTGGCACCGACGCGATTCTCGATCACCACCGGTTGGCCCAACGTCTCTGACAGACGCTGCATGACAATGCGCGCACTGACATCGGCACCACCACCGGGAGGGAATGCCACCAGCATGCGAATCGGCCGCGCCGGCCAGGACTCAGCCGCGCTGAGAGGAAGCGACCAGGCGAACATCAGCAATCCGGCGAGCAACAGAAATTCAGTCAGCACCCAAAGCCGGGGGAAAACAAACGTCCCGGATCGGCATGATGGCGGCGACCACGCCAGCGCACCCTGAAATGCAGCGCGGACAGTTCGTACAGGTATCATTCGCAGCACAGAATCACCAGCCAGTCCGGAGACAACAGCGTGTCAGCAGCCAGAATCATGCCCGAGCAGGTCAGCCTGACCCAGGCGATGATACAGCGCATGGGCAGCCTGGCGATGCCATCGCGCGTGACTCTGGCTGTGACAATGGCTGTGATGCTGGCCGTGGGCGTGGCTGGCACGAGGGCATGCGCCGCCGAGGTGTTTCCGTCCCATCCGATGAGAATCGTGGTGCCCTTTCCGGCCGGTGGCACCGCCGATGTCCTGCCCCGCATCATCGGCGAGAAGCTGGCGACCCGCTGGGGACAGGCCGTGGTCGTGGAAAACCGTGCCGGCGCAGCAGGCAACATCGGCGCTGAACTGGTCGCCAAAGCCGAGCCCGATGGCTACACGCTGCTCGCCAGTCCGCCACCGCCCCTGGTGGTCAATCAATTCCTCTACGCGCACTTGAGTTTTGATGCGAGCCAGTTCATGCCGGTGAGCATCATTGCGGCCGTGCCTTCGGTGATGGCGGTGAATCCGCGAGTGCCCGCCAATACGCTGCCCGAGTTCCTTACACTCGCGCGTGCTTCGAAGGGCAAGATCAACTATGCATCGCAAGGCAGTGGTTCGACCTCGCACCTCACCACCGAGCTGTTCATGGCCGCCACCGGCGTCCAGCTCACGCATGTGCCGTATAAAGGCACTGCGCCGGCCCTCACCGACCTGCTCGCCGGACAGGTCGATGTCATGTTCGATAACCTGTCCTCATCGCTGGTGCATATTCGCAGTGGCCGCCTGCGCGCGCTCGCCATTTGCAGCCCGCAACGACTGGCCATCCTCCCAGACACACCGGCGATGGCAGAGTATTTGCCCGGCTTTGTATCGACGGCCTGGTTCGCGGTGGTGGCACCCGCGGGGACGCCTGCCGATCGGATCAGCAAAGTGAGTCAGGCGATTGCCGAGACCATCCGCCTGCCCGATGTGCAAAAGCGCCTCGCCGACATGCTGGCCGAGCCGATGGGGCTTAACCCTGCCGACTCGCTTGCGTTCATGCGCCAGGACGCCGAGCGCTGGAAGCGAGTCATAGCCAACAGTCAGATACAGGTCGACTGAGCACGCCACCGCTGCGGGGGCAACGACACACATTGTCACCTCGATCAGGTACCTTGAGCGATGAGCGTGTCAACATCTCACGGCGTTTGTGGGTTAAATGCGCAAGGGTTGTGACCGATCCCACACAAGGGTGCCGAGCGCAGAGGCGATGAGTACGAGCGAACACGTTACGGGAATGACGCGGGCGACCTGCGCGATTGCCCTCACGATGCTGCTTGCTGCCTGCGGTGGTGGTGGCGGTGGGGGCGATAGTGGCTCCACCAGTGCCACCAGCGCCACCAGTGCCAGCAGCTCGAGCACCAACGCGGCCAGTGGCAGCAGTTCCTCGAGCGGTGGCGGGACAAGCAGTGTCAGCACTTTTGATGCGCAACGCCTGATCGATCAGGCCACTTTTGGTCCAACACCGGCCCTGGTGACCCAAGTCGCGACGCAAGGCTTGTCCTGGATCGACGCACAGATCGCCACACCAGCGACCGGCTACGCGGCGATATTGCCGAGCAGCAATGTGTGCGCAAGCCCTGTCACATCACAGTGCAATCGCGACAATTTCTCACCGTTTCCGATCCAGTTGCAGTTCTATCAGAACGCGTTGACTGGCGCCGATCAGTTGCGCCAGCGGGTAGCACTCGCTCATTCGCAGATTTTTGTCACTTCGGCCTACGATCAGACCTACCCCACCTACGCCCATCGCAACTACCAGCAGATGTTGCTCGATGATGCATTTGCCAATTTTCGCAAGATCCTGGGCGATGTCACCCTCAGTCCGGTCATGGGCCACTATCTCAACATGGCCAACAACAACAAGGGCAACCCGGCCGCTGGCATTACTCCCAACGAGAACTATGCGCGCGAGGTGCTGCAACTGTTCTCGATTGGTCCGAACACCCTCAATTCCGATGGCACGCTGGTGACCCAGAACGGTGTACCCGTACCGACCTATACGCAGGACACCATAGAAGGCTTCGCCAGCGCCTTTACCGGATGGACCTACCCCAATGCGCAGGGGGCCACCGCGGTGTCGACCAACAACTACACCGCCTACTATGCCGGGCCGATGATTCCGGTCACCAACCAGCACGACACCGGAACAAAGCTGCTGCTCAATGGCACCACCCTGCCTGCCGGTCAGAGTGCCCAGGTTGACTTGAACGCGGCCCTGGACAATATCTTCAATCACCCGAATGTCGGCCCGTTCATTGGCAAACAGATGATTCAGTTTCTGGTGACCAGCAACCCCAGCCCGGCCTATGTCGCCCGGGTCAGTGCCGTCTTCAATAATGATGGCACCGGCACACGCGGCAATATGGGCGCGGTCATCAGGGCCATATTGACCGATAGCGAGGCGCGCGGCGACAGCGCTCCCAATGCAACATTTGGCAAGTTGCGCGAGCCGGCCGTCGATGTGGTGGCAGTACTGCGTGCGCTCAATGGCACGACCGACGGCCAGTACCCCAACACCGTTGCGACTCAGATGGGGCAGCCGGTGTTTTCCGCTCATACCGTGTTCAGCTTTTATCAGCCCAGTCAACCGCTGAGCGGCTCCAGTGGACTGGTCGCCCCGCAGTTCGGTCTGCTCAACACATCGAGCAGCCTGTCGCGCTTGAACTTCATTTATCAGACCACCTTTGCAACGAATGGGCAGGTCGCCACCCCCGACAGTACGCTTGCCACCACCGCGCCGATTGGCACTCAGATCGACCTTTCGCCAGGCCTGCCGCTGGCGAGTAACGTAGCGGGCCTGATTACCTATCTGAATAACGGTTTGGTACACGGCACGCTCAGCGCCAACGAAGTCACTGCCCTCACCACTGCAGTCAACGCAATTGCGTCGAACGACGCAACGCTAGCGCTTGATCGCGTCCGCGCAGCGGTCTACCTGGTGATGGCCTCGCCGCGCTACCAGGTTACCCGCTAAGCGATCGGTCCACGACGACGCCAAGAGGGACTCGAGATGAATTCACACAAGATGAGCAACCGTCAAATCAAAACCCATAAAAACGACGAGTGCATCGAGAGCCGCCGGCGCGTCCTGCGCCAGCTCGGCGGGCTGAGTGCCTTTGGTGTGCTACCCGGACTGTCAAGCCTGCTCACCACGCAAACTGCGCACGCTGCGGGCTCTTACAAAGCACTGGTCTGCGTTTTCCTGTTTGGTGGCAACGACGCCAACAACATGGTCGTGCCCACCGATGCCAGTGGCTACAACACTTATTTCCATTCTCGCGGTGGCGTGATCGGCACGGCATCGAACGGTGCGCTTGCCTTACCCAACGCGGGCTCCTCCGGGGGCGTGCTGGCCTTGTCGGGCACCTCGTTCGGCCTGAATCCCAACATGCCCGAGCTGCAGGCCCTGTGGCAGAGCGGCAACGTGGCAATGCTTTTCAATGTCGGTAATCTGGTCCAACCGTTTGCGAGCCCGGCCGCTTTCCTCGCCAACACGGACCGCACCAAGGTCCCCGTGAATCTGTATTCGCACCTGGATCAGCAGCAACAGATGCAGAACACCTCGGCAAGCGCGGCGATAACCGGGTGGGCGGGCCGGATCGCCGATTCCATCAACGTGCCAAGCGGCGGCATGCCGGTCGGCGTCTCGGTCGATGGTAATGTTTCGCTGCTCACCGGCACCACAAGCTCGCCCATCGTCGTGCCGCAAAAAGGCACTCTGACCTACAACGGCTTCACCAGCGCCGCGGCCTCACAGGCGCGGCTCGCTGCGCTGAAAACCATGTTTTCGGCAGGCAGTGACGCGCTGCTGGTGGGTGATACCGGAGGGATACAGTCGCAGGCCCTAAACACCACCAATGTTCTGCAGACCATCCTTTCCAGCGCCGCCTCGGTATCGGGCAACTTTCCGAAGTACTCGACGTCATATTTATCGCAACAGCTTGCGCAGACGGCCCTGTTGATCCAGGCGGCAGCCAACGGGGCCATCAGCGCACCGGCACAACAGATTTTCTTTGTCGCACTGAACGGCTTTGACACCCACAACAATGAGCTGGCCGTGCAAGGGCCGTTACTGGCTGATCTGTCCAGTTCGTTGAACGGGTTTTATAGCGCCCTGGTGCAGATCGGTCAGGCGAGCAACGTGGTGACCTTCACGCTGTCGGATTTTGCCCGCACACTCAAACCGGCCTCCGGTGGCGGATCGGACCACGCCTGGGGCTCGCACCATCTCATCATGGGTAGCACGGCCAATGTGCGCACCGGCACCTATGGGACGTTTCCCGATCTCACCCTGGGTGGGACATCGGATGTCTCGACCGAAGGGCGCTGGATGCCCACCACCTCGATCGATCAGTACGGGGCCACCCTGGCCACATGGCTGGGTGCCAGCGCGTCGGCCATCAACAGTGCGTTTCCGAATCTGGCCCATTTTTCGACAAGAAATCTCGGATTCCTCGCCTGAGCACGCCCATCGGCAGGCACCCGCCTCTAGATCTTGAACGCTTCCAGCGTCTCGGGGGCAAACAGCTCTTCGGGCGCCAACCGGCGCTTGGATAATCCCTGCTCGTGGTGATAGCGCAAGAAGGTATCGAGCACATGGCGATTGGGGGCGAATCCGTAGGGCCACCAGTCATCGCCCATGTCACGCCGGGTTTCCTCGACATGCGAGACCAGCCAGGGCAGCATCGTGCTCAGTGCGGCGGTCTGTCCGAGTCCTGTGTAAATGCGCTGCTGTGCTTGCGAGAACGCCTTGTACAGTGACTGTGCGACCCAGCGATTGGCCTCATAGACATCGCGGCGAATGACCACGGTGTGCATGATCGGAAAAATGCGCGTGCGGCGGAAATAGTCGCGCTCGATCTCGGTGTAATTGGGAAACAGGCGCTGCACATCACCGGGCCGCGTGTGCAGTGTCGAGGGAGCACGCGCCGATTGCAGCGCATCGATCTCGCCATCGGCAAGCATCTGTGACAGGGTTTTGTCAGGGCCGATCGCATGCATGCGAAAGTTGGCAGGCAACGCCAGCTTGAGCTTTTCTTCGCGGCCCGGCTGTTCTTCGCCACCGGTGTAGTAATCAACCGCGTCCGGGGCCACCCCATACTCGTCTTGCAAAATGCCGCGAATCCACACCGGCGCGGTCATCTGGTATTCCGGTACGCCCATCTTGCAACCGATCAAGTCCTTGGGTTCACGGATGCCGCTCTTCGTCGACACGAAGATGCACGAATGGCGAAAGAAGCGCGAGGGCCATACCGGTATCGCGATGAATGGCGGTTTCTCCTGTCCGAGCGACACGGTATAGGAGGACAGCGACATCTCGGCCACTTCGAATTCGCGATTGCGCAGCATGCGAAAGAAGGTCTCTTCCACCTCCAGATCGATGTAATTGAGATCGATGCCATCGGGCTGCACACTGCCATCGGCCAGCGCGCGGGTGCGGTCGTAGTTCCAGCAGGCCAGATTCAGCTTAAGACGCGACATCGAAGGTCTCCCTGAGTGAATTGCGATTGGGCGCGAGCTGACTGCGCACGACGATGATCAGTCGCCGCGCCGTATCAGTCATTGCGCGCCGAGGACTTCTTGACCACCGGTGTCCAGCGTGCGATTTCGCTACGCACAAACTCGGTGAACTGGGCAGCGTCCATATCATTGCTCTCAATGCCTTCCACACGCAGCCGCGCGCGGATCTCGCTGGTGGCCAGGGCATGGCGCACTTCCAGATTGAGTCGCCGCACGATATCGGCGGGCATCCCGGCCGGACCGGACAGCGAGAACCAGACCGCCGCAACCAGACTGGGATAGCCGCTTTCAGCAAAGGTGGGTACATCAGGGAATTCGGGCAACCGCGCACGGCTCGACAATGCAATCGCGCGAATCTTGCCACCATGAATCTGCGAGCTGGCAGTCGTCAGCGTGGTTGAACTGGCCTGCAGATTGCCTGCCATCAGATCAACAATCGCCGGACTCGCCCCCTTGTAGGGCACATGCGACAGATCCAGATTGGCCGCCTGACGAAACATTTCGGCCATCAACTGACCCTGGGTGCCGGTGCCAGGCGAGCCGTAACTCATGGGGTTGCTCTGTGCATAGGCAATGAACTGATGCAGCGAGTGCACCGGGAGTGAAAGCGCGACGCACAGGGCGATGGGGGGGCCACCGAACAGCGCAATGTGGGTGAAATCAGCCATGGGGTCAAAGGGCACTTTTGACAGTGCCGGCGCCAGCACATGCGAGGCGACCCCCGAGACCACCAGGGTATAGCCATCGGCTGGCGCCTTGGCGACCAGGTCAGAGCCGACCACACCGCCGGCACCGCCGCGATTCTCTACAACAAAGCTTTGGCGGAAGGTATCGGAGAGCTTCTGCGCAACAAGTCGGCCAAGCGTATCGGCACTACCACCGGCCGCAAACGGCGCAACCACACGTACTGGACGGGTCGGCCACGCAGGATCGGCGGCGTGGGCCCAAGGTGCCGCGCAGGCGAGCAGGGTAAAGGCCAGTTTGCTAAGCAGCGCAAGGACGCGCAAGGACACAGACAAAGAGTGAGCTCCGTACACCGGGCGGGACATTACAAGGCTGCGAATCAGCAGGACAACCGCTGACAGACGCGACCGGATATTGAAGACAACGGATAGATTCGCCGCAAGGGCGCAGATGATAGCGCCGTTCACCGTGTCTTGCCGGGGGAGGTGGAACCTGCCCTGACAAGACGGTGTTTGGTCGGGGTGAGAGGATTTGAACCTCCGACACCTGCGTCCCGAACGCAGTGCGCTACCAGGCTGCGCTACACCCCGAGATTCCCGAGCGCGGTCAGAACGACCGCTCAGCAGAGAAAGTCGACAAGTCTAGCAGAGTTCGCCGGTAGCTACTATCGGGCAGGTCCTTCAACAGGGCACTCGCCGTCTTCGCAGCAACTGCGGCCTGCGCACGCGTGTGCTCGATGGCGCCCGTACGATGCACAGCGGCGAGCACGGCCGGAAGGTCTTCGATACGCCGCTCCACAATGGCCTGACGTACCAGCGCACGCTCCTCGGCGTTGCCTTCGCGCATGACATGAATGAGGGGCAAGGTCGGCTTGCCCTCCCCCAGGTCAGTACCGACGTTCTTGCCGGTCTGCTCCGGGTCGCCTGAGTAATCAAGCGCATCATCGACCAGCTGAAACGAGATGCCCAGGTGCGCGCCATAGCCCGCAAGGGCCTCTTCGATGGTCGCGTCGGCGCCAGAGAGCACCGCGCCAAGCCGCCCCGCAGCCTCGAACAGCTTCGCCGTCTTGCGCCGGATCACCTTCAGATACTGCTCGACATCGACATCGGCATTGCTGATATTGAGCAACTGCAGCACTTCACCCTCGGCGATCGTATTGGTGGCCTCGGCCAATACCTGCATCACGCGCATATTGCCCAGCGAGGTCATCATCTGGAACGAGCGTGAGTAGAGAAAATCGCCCACCAGCACGGTGGCCGCATTGCCAAACTGCGCGTTCGCGGTCTTGCGCCCGCGCCGCAGGTCGGATTCATCAACCACGTCATCGTGCAGCAAGGTCGCGGTATGGATGAATTCGACCACCGCCGCCAGTTCGATATGATCGGCGCCGCTATATCCGCAGGCGCGCGCCGCCAGCATCAGCAGGGCGGGACGCAGGCGCTTGCCGCCGCTGCCAATGATGTACTGGGCGACCTGCCCGATCAGAACCACGTCGGAATCGAGCCGGGTTCGGATCAGCTGGTCGAGCGCCACGACATCGGCGGCAATGGGCAGTCGGAAGGAGTCGACGGATTCGTTCAAGGCGGATTCGTTCGAGCGTTGAGACTGAAAATCTGCGGAAAGCAGGCAATCCGGGCCCGGGAACCACGTTCCGCACCCAGGGTTTGAACGTCGTGCAGGATAGCATGAAGCCTTTGACAGACAAGCCCCTTTACGCTATCCTCAAAGGCTTTTCTGGATTCGGCTGGAGCAGTCCATGTATGCGGTGATCAAGACAGGTGGTAAACAATACCGAGTCGCCTCGGGCGAGAAGCTCAAGGTCGAGAAGCTGCCCGCCGCGGTCGGTGACCAGGTCACCATCGATGACGTGCTCGCGGTCGGTGAAGGCGAAACCGTGCGCATCGGCGCACCCAAGGTCGATGGGGCCAGCGTCACCGTGACGGTCGTCTCGCATGGCCTCGGCGACAAGGTGCGCATTTTCAAGATGCGGCGGCGCAAGCATTTCCGCAAGTCGCAGGGCCACCGCCAGGCATTTACCGAAATCCAGATCACCTCCATTAACGGCTGAGGCGCATCCCACCATGGCACACAAAAAAGCAGGCGGCAGTTCGCGTAACGGCCGCGACTCGGAATCAAAGCGCCTGGGCGTCAAGCGCTACGGCGGCCAGATCGTGAACGCAGGTGAAATCATCGTGCGTCAGCGCGGCACCCAATATCACCCCGGGCACGGCACCGGCATCGGCCGCGACCACACCATTTTTGCCAAGCTCGCCGGCGTGGTCACCTTCGCAGTGAAGGGACCGATGCGCAAGCAAACCATCACCGTGGTTGCCGCCGCCCCCGAGGCAGCGTCAGCCCAGTCCTGAGCTCGCGGCTCACGGTCAATCCAGGTTCGGCCCGGCCATTCGTCGGGTCGACCGCGGGTAGGCCCCAGGCCCCCCGCCCCGCGCGATGAAATTCATCGACGAAGCCCATATCGAAGTCCATGCCGGCAACGGCGGCAAGGGTGCGGTCAGTTTCCGGCGCGAAAAATTCATCCCCAAAGGCGGTCCTGACGGCGGCGACGGCGGTCGCGGCGGCAGCGTGCTGGTGGTTGCCGATCGCAATCTGAATACCCTCATCGACTACCGGTTTGAACGCATTTTCCGCGCACGCAGTGGCGAAGGCGGACGCGGCGCGCAATGCAATGGCCGCGGCGCCGACGATATCATTCTGCGCGTGCCCGTAGGCACGGTGATCACCGATCGTGAATCCGGTGCTGTGGTGGCCGATCTGGTTGCACACGATCAGGAAGCGGTACTGGCGCGTGGCGGTCGCGGCGGTCTGGGTAATGTCAACTTCAAATCCAGCGTCAATCGCGCGCCGCGCCAGTTCACCCCGGGTGAACCCGGCGAGACCAAAGAGCTCTATATGGAGCTCAAGGTACTCGCCGACGTCGGGTTGCTCGGTATGCCCAATGCCGGCAAATCCTCGCTGATCCGCGCCATGTCGAGCGCCCGCCCCAAAGTCGCCGACTATCCCTTCACCACCCTGCAGCCGCACCTGGGTGTGGTGCGCATCGATGACAACCGATCCTTCGTGATGGCTGACATCCCGGGCTTGATCGAGGGGGCAGCCGAAGGTGCTGGCCTGGGTCATCAATTCCTGCGCCACTTGCGCCGCACGCGCTTGCTGCTGCACGTCATTGATATCGCGCCGTTCGATGAAGCCAATGATCCGGTGGTCGACGCGCGCGCCCTGGTCGCCGAACTGAAAAAATACGACACCGAGTTGTATACCAAGCCGCGCTGGCTGGTGTTCAACAAGTCCGATCTGCTCGATCCGGTCGAATGTGACAAGCGGGTGCGCGCCTGTGTGCGCCGGCTGCGCTGGAAGGGGCCGGTGTTTACCACCGCCGCCATCGACGGATCAGGATGCCGCGATCTGGGTTTTGCGATCATGGCGCATCTGGAAGCCAACCGGGCTGCCGAGGTCGTGGCAGAGTCCGCATGAGCGCGGCGCAGGCGCGCGACGCGATAGCCGCGGCGCGGGTGCTGGTGATCAAAGTAGGCAGTTCACTGGTGACCGCCGGTGGTGCGGGTCTGGACGCGGCGGCAATCGATCGCTGGGCGGCACAGATCGCCCAGCTCGTTGCACGCGGTTATCGCTGCGTGCTGGTCTCCAGTGGTGCCATTGCCGAGGGCATGCAGCGCCTGGGCTGGAAAACCCGGCCACAGGCCATCCATCAGCTGCAGGCCGCCGCTGCGGTCGGACAGATGGGTCTGGCGCAGGTCTACGAGAGCTCGTTTGCCCAGCATGGTCGGCACACGGCGCAAGTGCTGCTGACCCACGCCGATCTGGCTGACCGCGAACGGTATCTGAATGCCCGCTCGACGCTGCGCACCCTGCTCGATATGGGCGTCGTACCCGTCATCAACGAGAACGATACGGTGGTCACCGATGAGATCCGCTTTGGTGACAATGACACGCTGGGCGCACTGGTCACCAACTTGATCGAAGCCGACTGCCTCATCATTCTCACCGACCAGGCCGGTGTCTATTCGGCCGATCCGCGCAAGGACCCCGCGGCCACGCTGATCGAGCAGGCCAATGCCGGCGACCCGTGGCTGGAAACCATTGCGGGGGGCACCGGCTCGGCGATCGCCAAAGGCGGCATGTTGACCAAGATCATCGCAGCACGGCGCGCGGCAGGTAGCGGTGCCCACACGGTGATCGCCTCGGGCCATGAACCCGATGTGCTGCTGCGCATCCTTGCCGGTGAGGTGCTGGGCACTGCGCTCAACGCGAGCACGGCCACCTTGACGGCACGCAAGCAGTGGCTCGCCGACCACTTGCAAGTGCGCGGCAACCTGCATCTGGATAGCGGCGCGGCGCTTGCCTTGCGCGAAGGCGGCCGCAGCCTGCTGCCGGTCGGCGTGAAGACGGTATCCGGTGAATTCGAGCGCGGCGCCGTCGTATCGTGTATCGATGCGCTAGGACGCGAGATCGCCCGCGGCCTGGTCAATTACAGCGCGAGCGAGGCACGCCGCATCGCCGGACACCCATCCAGCGCCATCGCCTCGATCCTCGGCTATATCGACGATCTGGAACTGATCCATCGCGACAACATGGTGCTCACCGATCCTGCCGCTTGAATGGCTGTTCAGTTGTCCACCTGCGCGCCTGAATCCTTCACCACGCGCGCCCACAGCGCACTCGCCGCGGCAATATAGGTGGCGGCTTCGGTCGGCGAATTCCCGAGCGGGATCGCGCCCAGATCAAGCAGGCGCTGGTGCACTTCGGGTTGCTTGAGTGCGAGCAGCAAGGCCGCATTGAGCTTGGCTACAATCGGTGCCGGCGTGCCATGCGGTGTCACAATGGCAAAAAACGATTGTGCTTCGGCCCCTTTGAATCCGGCCTCGGCCAGCGTCGGCACCTCGGGCAGCACGGCGACGCGCTGCGGACTGGACACCGCCAGCGCGCGCAGCTTGCCGGCGCGGATCTGCGGCAGCACATTGGGCGGATTGTCGAACAAGGCCTGAATCTGATTGCCAAGCAGCGCGGCCAGCGAATACTGATTGCCGTTGAACGGCACATGAACCAGATCGGTGCCGGTCTGCTTTTTGAATAGTTCCATCGACAGATGAAACGGCGAGCCGCTACCGGGCGAACCATAGTTGAGTTTGCCCGGATGGGCGCGCGCATACTCGATAAAGCCCTGCAAGTCGTTCACCGGCAAGCTGGGCAGCACCACCAGCACGCTCGGCGATTCGGCCACGATCGAGACCGGATCAAAATCGCGGCGCGGGTCATACGGCAGGCGCGGGAACAGGCTCGCATGAATCGCCAGAATGCTGGTATTGGCAAATAGCAGCGTGTAGCCGTCGGCATTGGCGTGGGCCACCACATCGGAGCCGGTGATCTGCGCACCGCCGGGTCGATTGTCGATCAGAAACGGCTGATGCAAGGCCTCGGCAAGGCGGGTTGCCAGCAGGCGCGCGACGATATCGTTGGTGGCACCGGCCGCAATGGGCACCACGATGTGCACCGGACGCACCGGGTAGTCGGATGCCTGCGCAAGTGCGGGCCGCTCAATCCCCAGAACCAATACCAGCGCGATGATGCAGGATGCGATGCGCGACACCACCGGTACCCTCCTCGATATGGTTGCCCTTCGGTTGTCGGCCCATTATCCTCGGACATCGGCCGCGCTGCCAATCATGAACGGACACCCCGGATCGACATCGCCATCGGACATCGCAATCCGACCTCCTGAACCCACTCCTCACCGATATGAGAAAGGCCCGCCACCATGAGTGCCATTGCGCCTGCTGAATTCGCTGCTGCCGCCAGCCTCGATGCCCTGTACCAATCGCTCGAACGATTCGGTGCCGATCCGGGTTGGGCCAAGCGCGAACCGTCGCTGTGGCCCGCACCACGCAAGGGCTACAAGCCGATGCATTGGTCCTACGCCAGCGGTCGCGCCGCACTTGAATCGGCGGCGCGTTTCATCAGCACGGAGCTGGCCGAACGACGCAACCTGATCCTGTTCAATCCCGTCGAGGGCAATCGCTACGCCACCGCCCGCACCATCATCAGTGCCTATCAGCTGGTCATGCCCGGTGAGCGCGCGCGCAGCCATCGGCACACGCCCAACGCATTGCGACTGGTCATGGACGCGGGCGAGCAGATGTACACCATCGTCGAGGGCCGCAAGTTGCCCATGCTGCCAGGCGACGTACTGCTCACGCCCAACTGGCATTGGCATGGTCATTCCAATGAAGGCGGTGAGACCGCGGTGTGGATCGACTTTCTCGACGTGCCGATCATGCATTACATCGATGGCGGCATGTTCTTTGAGCATCACAGCGAGGGCATCGAGTCCGCCAGCGTGATTGACACCGACTCACCGATGCGTTTTCCGCGTGCGCACTATGACGCGGCTTTGGACGCAGCTCAAGAGCCGCGTCCCGGTGAGCGCCATGTCGTGCTCGGACCGGCACACCTGGACACCATGCGTCTGCAGGTCCACCGCCTGCAGCCGGGGCACGCATTTGACTATCCGCGAACGACAGCGAGCGTGGTATACGCCGTCATCGATGGTACGGGTGAGACCGAGGTCGATGGCGAGCGCTTGACCTGGGCACGTGGCGATGTCCTGGTGGTACCCGCCTGGCGGCCGCATGTGCATCGTGTGAATGAGGCGAGCCATCTGCTACGGGTAAGCGATGAGCCGTTTCTCGAGCGCCTGCACTGGTTGCGGGTTGAGGGTGAGCCAGTGCTCGAAGCGCATGCACGTATTCAGTATCAGGCCAGATGAATACCGAGCATCTGGCCAGCGCACCGGCCGACATGGAATCGCGCCGCTGACCCGCATCAAGCACCATGAAAAGCGAGCTTTTAGCACTATGAATGATGAATCAACACCGGTACTCATCGTCGGTGGCGGACCGATCGGTCTCGCACTGGCGGGCGAACTGGGCTGGCAAGGCCAATCGTGCATTGTTGTGGAACGCGGCGATGGTCGCATCCACCAACCCAAAATGGACTTGCTCGGCGTACGCACCATGGAGTTCTGCCGCCGCTGGGGCATTGTTGATGCCGTGGAGTCAGCCGGCTACAACCGCGAACATCCACAGGATTGTGCCTGGGTAAGCGCCCTGTCCGGTGGCTATGAATTCGGACGCGAACCCTTTCCGGCGCCCAAAGACGAAGTCAATCTGCCGCAGAGTCCGCAGCACCGCGAACGTCAGCCGCAGAATTTTTTCGATCCGGTGATCGCGCGATTTGCACAAGGCTTCCCTGCGGTAAGTGTTCGATACCACACCGAACTGGTGTGCTTCGAGGAACATGGCGAAGGCGTGCGCGCCCAGGTGCACGACAGCGCGAGCGGACGCGAGTATTGGGTCAATGCACGCTATCTTGCCGGTTGCGATGGCGGGGGCAGCCGTGTGCGCGAGCAGTTAGGCATCGCGCTACCGCAGGACTCGGTGCTTACCTACACCAGCAATGCCATTTTTCGTTGCGCCAATCTGTGGGACATCGCCGATGTACGTCCCGGCTATCGCTTCATTTTCATCAATGGCGAGGGCACCTGGTGCACGATCGTCGCTGTCAATGGGCGCGATCACTATCGGTTTTCCTACGTCGGTGACGGCAGCAAGCGCGCGATGGACGAGGCGGCCGTGCGTGAAGCAATCGTTCGTGCGGTCGGTCGCGAATTTGACTTCGAGGTCTTGAGCATCATGCCCTGGGTGCGCCGCGAGTATGTCGCCGAGCGCTATGGCAGCAAGCGGGTGTTTCTGGTGGGCGATGCCGCGCATTTGAACTCTCCAACCGGCGCCTTCGGCATGAATACCGGCATGCAGGACGCCGTCGATCTCGGCTGGAAGCTCGCCGCGTCGCTCGACGGTTGGGGGGGTGATCAGTTGCTCGCCTCCTATGAACCCGAGCGCCGGCCTGTGGCCTTGCGCAATGTGAAGGAAGCCACGGCCAATCTGCAGCGCATGCTCTCACCGCGCACCCGCAAACCACCCGTCGCGCTGCTTGACGCTGGGCCTGACGGTGATCAAGCGCGTCAGACCTTCGGTGACGCCTACACCCAGATGATGAAACAGGAATGGTTCACCCCGGGTATTCACCTCGGTTATGTCTATGAGAACTCACCGGTCATCGTGCCCGATGGCACCCCCGCGCCACCGGCCGAGGTGATGACCTATACCCAAACGGCGCGGCCCGGGTCGCGTGCACCGCACCTCTGGCTGGGGCCTGACCGCTCGACACTCGATCTGTTCGGTCACGGCTTTGTGCTGCTGCGATTCGACCCCGCGCTTGGAGTCCAGCCGCTGCTCGCTGCCGCTCGCGCGATCAACATGCCGCTGCGGGTCGAGGACATTGCGCAGCCCGAGGCCGCCGCGTTGTATGAGCGTGCGCTCGTGCTGGTGCGGCCCGACGGCCATGTCGCCTGGCGCGCTGACCGGCTGCCGGAGGACTGCGCGGCGTTGATCAATCAGGTGCGCGGCGCCTGAGTTCCCGCTCAAGCGCACGCCGGAGCCACGGCTGATCCATTGCGCCCCAGCCGACGGCTCGCTTCAAACCAGCGTGGAGCGAGCGTGTAACTCGTAGTGGCCCTCAGGCCAGATCGCCGGCCAGACTAGTGCGCACCTCAGCCGGTAACGGGTCGACCGCGAACGGGTAGGCGGGATGATCGATGCCAATGGTCATCGCCGCGCCGGCCTTCACCGCGTGCGCCGCAGCCTCTGGCAATTCAAAGCGCAGGAAGTGCACCGCCGAGGTCTTTTCCTCGTTCGAGCGTTCCAGATCCTCATCGGCAATCGCATAGATGCGCTCGGCCCCTGTCACGTGCAGATAGACGTGATCCTCAACACCGCGCAGGCGAGCGAGCGCCGGGGCACGCTCGGTCACATCGGGATACTCGATCAGCATGGTCGCCTTGAAATTGCGCCCATCGGGAACGAGCGGATTGTAGGCCTCCAGCTCATCCTGTATGCCCTGCTCCTCAAAGATCCGCTCGACCCGCAACATCTCCTGGATCTGATAGCGAATCGTCAACTCATCTTCAAACTGCAGCGTCACATGCTCACCGATGAACACCTTGCGTCTTGCCTTATGCGCAATCACCTTGGCACGAAACGCGACGCGCTCGCGGGCATAGCCCTCCAGTGTCCATAAAGATTCACGCTTGATCGCAGGCATGGTGCGGCAACTCCGTTGTTTCAAATTCGCTCGGGCTGATGCTTCAGAGCCAATGCTTTATGTCAGATAACCTGTGTCAGGCTCCTCCAAGCAAACACCTCGGAGGCGACCGGACACCTTGAATCAAATACCGTAGGCGCGGCGCACCAGCGTGATCGGATGAGCCATGTCGGGGGCCGCAACACCAGCTTCACGCATACCCTGTTCAATGTGATGGCCGGCGAGCTGGCAATCAGAACTGATCACATCGGGCTGCGCCGCGGCCATGGCCTTGAACACCGGTCGACCGATTTTCATCGCATTGGCGTGGAATTCCTTCTTGACGCCCCAGGTGCCCGAGTGTCCCGAGCAGCGCTCAACGGTGGTGACCTGCGTATCGGGCACCAGCTTGAGCATCTCTTCGGTCTTGCGACCGACGTTCTGCACCCGGCTATGGCAGGGCACGTGGTAGGACACCTTACCCAGCGGATTCTTGAAGGTGGTATTCAGCAGCCCGTCCTTGTTGCGCGCGATCAGGTATTCAAACGGGTCGAACATCGCGGCACGCACCGCCGCCACATCCGCATCTTCGGGAAACATCAAGGGCAGCTCCTGCTTGAACATCAACGTGCAGGAGGGAATGGCAGTGAGAATGGCATAGCCCTCACGCGCGAGGCGCGCCAGCGGCGGGATGTTCACTTCCTTCAATTGCGCCACGCTGTCCAGATCTCCCAGCTCAAGCTTGGGCATGCCGCAGCAGGCTTCCTTCTCAACGACGACGTAGGGAATCTGGTTGTGTTCCAGGATCGCGAGCAGATCGAGTCCGATGCCCGGTTCGTTGAAATTCACATAGCAGGTGGCGAAGAGTGCGACCTTGCCCGGCGTGCGTGTGCCATCGACCACCGGATGCAGTGCAGACGGTTGCGCCGCCGAGCGAAATTTTTCAGTGGCATATCCGGGAATCCACGCCGTGCGATCCACACCGAGCAACGACTCCATCGCGGCGCGCACCGGCTTCAATTGATTCACCGTGTTGACCGTCCGGGTGACGATCGGAATGCCGGCAAAGCTGCCCAGTGCATCGGTGCTGGAGAGCACGCGATCACGCCACGAGCTGCCACCTTTCTTGAATTTGACCGCCTTGGCCCGCAACATCAGGTGGGGAAAATCGACATTCCACTGATGCGGCGGCACATACGGGCACTTGGTCATGTAGCAGACATCGCACAGATAGCACTGGTCAACGACTTTTACATAGTCCTTCTTGTCCACACCGTCAATCTCGCCGGACGCACCGGCATCGATCAGATCGAACAGGGTCGGAAACGCGGTGCACAGGCTCACACAGCGACGGCAACCGTGGCAGATATCAAACACACGCTCGAGTTCAGCGTCGAGCTTTTGCTCATCGTGAAATTCAGGCGAGCGCCATTCGATGGGGTGGCGCGTCGGCGCATCGAGATTGCCTTCCCGCATGGTGTGATCCTCGGTAATGATAAAAAAAGGCGGGGAATCCCCCGCCTTCGCTGTGACCTGAGTCAGTTCAACTCAGGTCGCTCTGGCGAGATCAGTCGGCCAGTTGGTCCAGCGCCTTCTGGAAGCGGTTGGCGTGCGAACGCTCGGCCTTGGCCAGCGTCTCAAACCAGTCAGCGATCTCATCGAAGCCTTCGCTGCGCGCGTCCTTGGCCATACCCGGGTACATGTCGGTGTACTCGTGCGTTTCACCGGCAACCGATGCGCCCAGATTGGCACGGGTGCTGCCAATCGGCAGGCCCGTTGCCGGATCGCCCACTTCGGCCAGGTAGTCGAGGTGGCCATGTGCATGCCCGGTTTCGCCTTCGGCGGTGGAACGGAACACAGCCGCCACATCGTTCTGACCTTCCACGTCAGCCTTGTTTGCGAAGTACAGGTAGCGACGGTTGGCTTGCGATTCGCCGGCGAAAGCCGCTTTCAGATTGTCGTGAGTTTTGGAGCCCTTGAGTGGCATGAGTGCCTCCGTGTTGATGGGGAACCGGGCAACTGTACGCGGGCGACCAAGGGCATGTCAATCGCGGCTGTCGAACTTGTTGGCCTTGCCGGCGCAGGCAGCAAGCGCACGTTCGGGTGCCTGCATCAGGGCGCGCTCGGACTCTGCCGCTGCGCTGCTCGACATGACCGGAGCGGGATCTAGCGCTGCGGGTGCGGGATTGCGCTGCGCGTGCTCAGCCTCGGGTGCGTCCGTGGCTATCTCGCCGGGGGCGTCCTGGCGGGGCGGCCGTGGCAGACGCACCGGACGGCCCTGGCGATCGCGGCTCAGGTAACGCAATAACTCGCTCAGCGCGCGCTGGTACACATCGCGCTTGAAGTCGATGACCTGATCAACCGGCAACCAGTAATGGGTCCAGCGCCAGGCGTCGAATTCGGGATGCGAACTGGCGCGCAGGCTCACTGCCGAATCGCTGCCGGTCATGCGCAGCAGGAACCAGATCTGCTTTTGTCCGCGGTAGACCCCGCGCCAGTCACGGCGCACCCACGCCTGCGGCACCTCGTAGCGCAGCCAGCCACGGGTGCGGCCGAGGATGCGCACATGCTCCGGATGCAGGCCGACTTCCTCGTGCAATTCACGATACATCGCCTGCTCCGGGGTCTCGCCGTGCTGAATCCCACCCTGCGGAAACTGCCAGGAGTGTTGCCGGACCCGCTTGCCCCAGAAGACATCATTCTCTGCGTTGCAAAGGACGATGCCGACATTGGGGCGAAACCCGTCGCTATCGACCATGAATCCGCCCGTTGACCATCAAACGCTGATGCCGCGATTCTTTCATAATTGAACCGCGGATCAAAGCTGCTTCGACACAGTTGTAATGCGGTTGTGGTGCCTCGCTGCGGTTAAACTGCCGCCTTCGTCTCTTTGACCGGCACCACTGCAATGCGTTCATCGCGATTCTTTCTCTCGACGCTCAAGGAAGCCCCGGCCGAAGCCGAGCTGATCAGCCACCAACTGATGCTGCGCGCGGGCATGATCCGCCGCCTGGCAGGCGGGGTGTACACCTGGATGCCGATCGGCCTGCGCGTGGTGCGCAAGGTCGAGGCCATCGTGCGCGAGGAAATGAATCGGGCCGGGGCGATCGAACTCAGCATGCCGGTCGTGCAACCGGCCGAACTGTGGCAGGCCTCCGGGCGCTGGCAGGCCTACGGCCCTGAATTGCTGCGCTTTCAGGACCGCCACAAGCGCGATTTTGTGATCCAGCCGACCTCCGAGGAAGTGATCACCGATATCGCGCGGGCCGAATTGCGCAGCTATCGGCAATTGCCAGTGCATTTTTATCAGATCCAGACCAAGTTTCGCGACGAACGACGGCCACGCTTCGGTGTCATGCGCGGGCGTGAGTTCGTGATGAAAGATGGCTACTCGTTTCACGCCGACCGCGCCGATCTGGAGCGCGAATACGCCAATATGTACGCGACTTACTGTCGCATCTTCACCCGCCTCGGTCTGCGTTACCGCCCGGTGGCCGCCGATACCGGTTCAATTGGCGGCACCGGATCGCATGAATTCCATGTGCTTGCCGATTCGGGCGAGGACGCCATCGCCTATTGCGCGGCCTCGGAATACGCCGCCAATGTCGAGCTGGCCGAGGCGCTTGCGCCCCCGGATCCGCGCCCATCGGCGCAGGAAGCGCTGAGCGAGGTTGCAACCCCGGGGCGCACCCGCTGCGAGGAGGTCGCCGCCGATCTGGGAATCGCGCTCAGCCGCATGGTGAAAGCGATTGCGCTGGTGTCCGATGAGTCAGATGATGCAGTGCCGCTGACAGCATCGACGCAAGGGACTGCTGGCGCAGGGGAAGGCGCGGCTGCGGCGTCAAGCGACACGCACGCAAATGACGCCAGCGCCGCTCGCACGGCAACGCCGAAGCTGTGGCTGCTGCTGTTACGCGGCGACCACACGCTCAATGAGATCAAGGCGCAAAAACTCGCCGGGCTCGGCGCGTTTCATTTTGCAAACGATGCGCAGATCGAGGCCGCGCTCGCCTGCCGCCCCGGCTACATTGGCCCGGTCGGTGCCAGCCAGTCGGTGCGCGTGATCGCTGATCGCAGCGTGGCGGTGCTGGCCGATTTTGTGTGCGGTGCCAACCGCGAGGGCTTTCACCTGCGCGGGGTGAATTGGGGCCGCGACCTGCCCGAACCCTTCGCAGTGGCCGATATCCGCAATGTGCAGGAGGGCGACCCGTCGCCCGATGGCGGCGGTCTGCTGCAAATACAGCGCGGCATCGAAGTGGGACACATTTTTCAGTTACGGCGGAAGTACTCGGCCGCGCTCGCCGCCACCTTCCTCGATGCACAGGGCAAGGCGATCGAATTCGAAATGGGATGCTATGGCATCGGCATCACGCGCATCGTCGCCGCTGCGATTGAGCAGAACCACGATGAGCGCGGCATCTGCTGGCCCGATCCGATCGCGCCCTTTCGTATTGCCATCACCGGTCTGGGCTACCAGCGCAACGACACGGTGCGCGCGGCCACCGACACACTCTACGAGCAAATGCTGGCCGCGGGCATTGAAGTGTTGCTCGATGATCGCAACGAGCGCCCCGGCGTGATTCTCACCGATCTGGAACTAATTGGCATTCCACATCGGATTGTGATTGGCGAACGCGGCCTCAATGGCGGTACTATCGAGTATCAGGCGCGTGGTATGACCGCTCCCAGCGCGATCCCAATTGCGGATGCACTCGATCATATCCGCCGCGTGCTTGCCTGAGTCGCCCGATTCCGGACCCCTTCTGCGCCGCCATGAGCCCTTCGCCCGCTGCGAATTCGAATTGCCCGACCGTGCTGATGATGCACGGTGTAAGGTCATGCCGATTGGTCTTGACGCGCGGTATCGTGCCTGCGCTTTGCTCATGCGCGCGGGCCGTGGTCGCGACGGCTGATGTTTCTCTTACGCGCTGGCGTAGCGCGGCACGGGGTCTGTTGCTGCTTGCACCGCTGCTGCTTGCACCGCTGCGAGTCGAGGCCGGCGGACAGATCTATGAGCCCCTGTCAAACAGCGTGCAAACGGCGATGGCGCACTCGGTGAGTGATGGCAAGGTGCCTGAACTGCAGTTTGACGACCCGGCTGCCGGTCGCCGCTGGCTGTTTGCCATGTCGGCGCGGCTTGCCCCGCGGATCAGGGACACGCAGGCACGCGTTGACCTGTTGAAAATGATTCACTACGAGGCGACACGGGCCGGACTCGATCCGCAAATGGTGCTCGGTCTGATTGAAGTCGAAAGTGCCTTTCACCGCTATGCGATCTCGCGTGTCGGTGCGCGCGGACTGATGCAGGTAATGCCGTTCTGGGTGGATCTGATTGGTGCGCCAGGAACGAACCTGTTCAATGTGCGCACCAATCTGCGCTTTGGCTGCGTCATCATGCGTCATTACCTGGATATTGAAAAAGGCAACCTCGCCAACGCTCTGGCGCGCTACAACGGCAGCCTCGGACGCAGCGAATATCCCACGATGGTGATGGCCGCTGCGCGCCACTGGCAATCACCGGTTGACGACCGCACCCGCCTCGCGTCGCAGGATCAGCGCTGAGTCAATCAGCGCGCTGCGAGCGCTTTCGCAATAGTCGCCTGCACTTCAAGCGCGGCGGCACGCGGGTCACTGGCATTGCGAATCGGGCGCCCGATCACAATATAGTCCGCGCCATTGGCAAACGCCTGCGCGACATCGACCGTGCGTTTCTGATCATCGGCCGGCCGATTCTCAACGGGTCGTATGCCGGGGGTGACAATCAACAGTCGGCCGCCCAACTCGGCACGCAGGCGCGGTGCTTCAAGCCCGGAGGAGATCACCCCGTCGCAGCCCGCGGCCAGCGCACGCCGGGCGCGTGACAGGACCAGGGCTTCGACATCGCACTGAAAACCCAGGTCATCCAGATCGCCGCGATCGAGGCTGGTGAGCACGGTAACCGCGAGTATCCGCAAATCGCCCTTCTCAGCGCCGGCTGCTTCCATGATCGCCTGGTTGCCATGCACGGTCGCAAAGCTCACGCCGCGGCCGCGCAGTCCGCGCACCGCCGAGCGCACCGTCTCGGGCACATCGAAGAACTTGAGATCGGCAAATACCTTTTTGCCCTGCCCCACCAGCCATTCGATCAGCTCGAAGTAGCCACCAGACATGCACAGTTCCAGACCGACCTTGTAGAAATCGACCGAGTCGCCCAGTGTGTTGACGAGCGCGCGTGCCTCTTCAGTCGAAGGCACATCGAGCGCGACGATGAGGCGTTCATGCGCCGGTCCGCGGGCAAAGGGGGTCATCGGGTTGGCGGCTTGAGCAGTCATGGCTGTGGTCGTCAAAAAGGGTGGCCGATTCTACCGTACCGCCTCACGCCCGAATGGGTTCACCCTGGAAGGCGAGAGCAAGACCCGGTCCGCCAAGGATTATTGCCGCATAAAAATGGTGGCCCAGGAATGCATCGGCAAAGGGGATTGTGGGGCGAGCGGGGCGGCGCTGCGTGGTACTCTGCGGCCCGATGAAAACAATCGCTTCACGCTGCGCTGTGGCGACCCTCCTTGCGTTGATCGTGCTCGTGCTCGCGTGGGAGCTGAGCCTGGCGCCGCTACGCCCCGGGGGTTCGTGGGCCGTGCTCAAAGTGCTGCCGCTGCTGCTGCCGCTGCGCGGCCTGCTGCGCCAGTCGCGCTACACCGCACAATGGTCATCGATGCTGATCCTCGCCTACTTTTGCGAAGGCGTGGTGCGCGCGTGGTCCGATAGCGGCGCAGGGCGCGCGTGCGCCCTGGCAGAGATTGCGCTCGCCATCCTCTTCTTCAGTGCAGTGATCGTCAGCGTGCGCGCCGCTCGCGTGTCACGACAAGCAACGCCCCCGCGTCGGGCACAACCGAGCTGACCGCGGACCGCGGTCGAACCGACCGCGCTGAGGTCCGTGACGCCCAAACCAAGCGCGCCCAAACCAAGCGCGCCCGGGCTGAGCGCGGCTCATTGAGGCCTGGTCAGGCTGTACCCGTTTGCGGGTTGACCCGTTCAATCGTCGAGTGCAGCTTGTTGAGCGCGCTCAGATACGCATGCGCGGAGGCAACGATGATGTCGGTATCCGCACCCACGCCGTTGACCACCCGCCCGCCCTTGGCCAGTCGAACCGTCACTTCGCCCTGCGACTCGGTGCCGCTGGTCACCGCATTGACCGAATAGAGCACCAGCTCGGCCTGGCTTGCGGCAATCGATTCGATCGCCTTGAAGGTGGCATCAACCGGTCCCGAACCTTCGGCTTTTACGTGGTGCTCGCGACCATTGCACAACAGTACCAACTCGGCCAGCGGCTTTTCTCCGGTCTCGCTGTGCTGGCGCATCGAGATGAAGCGGTAGTGATCGCCCTCGCCGTGCGCGCCTGAATCGGCAAACAGGGCATGAATGTCTTCATCAAAAATGTCGGCCTTCTTGTCAGCCAGTTCCTTGAACCGATTGAAGGCATCGTTCAATTCAGTCTCTGAATCAAGCGCAATACCCAGCTCCTGCAAACGCTGGCGGAACGCGTTGCGCCCGGACAGCTTGCCAAGGACGATCTTGTTGGTGGTCCAGCCGACATCTTCCGCGCGCATGATCTCGTAGGTCTCGCGGCTCTTGAGCACCCCGTCCTGATGAATGCCCGAGGCGTGCGCAAACGCATTGGCCCCCACCACCGCCTTGTTCGGTTGCACCACAAACCCGGTGATGCTCGATACCAACTTCGAGGCCGGCACGATCTGTGTGGTGTCGATGCCGGTAGTCAGTCCGAAGAAGTCACGCCGGGTTTTCACCGCCATGACCACCTCTTCCAGCGCCGTGTTGCCGGCGCGCTCGCCCAGGCCGTTGATGGTGCATTCGATCTGGCGTGCCCCAGCCATCACCGCCGCCAGTGAATTGGCAACCGCCAGGCCCAGATCGTTATGACAATGCACTGACCAGACGGCACGATCAGAGTTGGGAATCCGCGTGCGCAGGGTGCGGATCAATCCGGCCATTTGATCAGGAATGGCATACCCCACCGTGTCGGGGATATTGATGGTGCGCGCACCCGCATCGATCACGCCCTCGATCACCCGGCAAAGAAAGTCCACGTCCGAGCGACTGGCATCCTCGGGGGAGAATTCGATGTCATCGGTGTGCTGACGGGCAAAGCGCACCGCGTTGCAGGCTTGCAACAGCACTTGATCGGGGCTCATGCGCAGTTTCTTTTCCATGTGCAAGGCACTGGTGGCAAGAAACGTGTGTATGCGCCAGGAGCGCGCCTCGCGCAACGCTTCAACGGCGCGGGCAATATCGCGGTCGTTGGCCCGCGACAGCCCGCACACCGTGCTCTCTTTCACCGTGCGCGCGACTTCACGTACAGCAGCAAAATCGCCCTCGGAGGCGGCCGGAAATCCCGCTTCGATCACATCGACGCGCATGCGTTCGAGTTGACGGGCGATGCGAAGTTTTTCTTCGCGGGTCATGGATGCGCCAGGGCTTTGTTCGCCATCGCGCAAGGTGGTATCAAAAATCACGATTTGTTCGTTCATGGGGTGCTCCTCAACTGGGGCAAGGCCGAATGCGGGGTGCGGTCAGTCAAGACCGGACGGGGTACTGCGGGGGGAGTTGGATCAGAGTGTGCGCGCGAGGCGCAGCAGCGGGCAGGGCAGGCCGCGACCCAGGGGGGCAGCGCCCGGCAAGCCGAACCCAAGTGCGCTGTGATGCGCCTGGGCAAGCGACACCGCAGCGAGTCGCGCGAGCGACCCGGTGCAATGTTCGGCAGACAGTGCGTTCTGTTCCATGCGCTGACTATAGCGTACCGGGCCCCGAAGGTGCAACCGGAGGACGGTGCGCACGTCGGCGTCGCAAGCGCAGCAGCCACATCACATAGCCCGACAGCACGTAGGCGAGTGCGAGCAGGTACAAGACCACCGGCGGGCTGATGGATATCAGCAGCAATACACTGACCACAACCAATGTCGCCCAGAACGGCACACTGCGGCGCAGATTGAAGTCCTTGAAACTGTTGAACGGGATGCTCACCACCATGCTCACGCCGGCAAACAAGGTGATCGCGAAGGCGGCCCAGCGCAACCAGGATGCGCGGTCGATCCCGAAATCATTGACCACCCAGACAAATCCGACCACGACGGCGGCGGCGGCCGGGCTGGGCACCCCCTGAAACCAGCGCTTGTCGACCACTTCGATATTGGTGTTGAAGCGCGCCAGCCGCAGCGCTGCGCCGGCGCAATATGCAAACGCAGCAATCCAGCCCCAGCGGCCGAGCGGTCGCAGCGCCCATTCGTACATGATGAGCGCAGGCGCTGCACCAAAGGACACCATGTCAGACAGGCTGTCGTACTCGGCGCCGAATTCGCTCTGACTGTGCGTGAGCCGCGCCACGCGACCATCAAGGCTATCGAGCACCATCGCGACAACCACGGCAATGACCGCGCGCTCCCACTCGTCATTCATCGCCTGCACGATGGCGAAAAATCCGGCAAACAAGGCGCCCGTGGTGAACAAATTAGGCAGCAAATAAATGCCACGACGCCGGAATGCGCCCCGAGCGACGACGGCCCGGGACGGTCGCTTGGGCAGATGGGGATCAACCATGACCGGGCAGTCTCGCAAGCAAGGTTGAGGACGCCTTCACCTTGTCACCCAAGGCCACGCACACCTGCGCCGCCGGATCAAGGTAGACATCCACGCGCGAACCAAAGCGAATGAATCCATAGCGATCGCCACGAGCCAGATGCGCACCGGGCTCGACATGACACAGAATGCGCCGGGCGATCAGTCCGGCCACCTGCACACAGGTGATGTCCGATCCGGACTCGGTCTGCAGCCAGATCGCGTTGCGTTCGTTTTCAAGTGAGGCCTTGTCCAGCGCAGCATTGAGAAACGAACCGGCGTGATACCAGATCTTCTTCACCGTCCCATCGACCGGGCTGCGGTTGGAGTGCACATTGAACACGTTCATGAAAATGCTCACCCGCAGTGCCGGGCGATCGAGCCAGGGGTCATGCGCCGCCCCCACCGACACGACGCGTCCGTCTGCCGGGCACACCACGCTCATCCGATCGCCCGCGATCGATCGCGCCGGATCGCGAAAGAATTGCACTACAAAGGCAAGTGCAATCCACACGAGCACGGAGCCGGTGAAACCGAAGTAGGCCGTCGAGAGTATCGCCACCGTCGCGGTGGCGATGACAAACGGCCAGCCTTCGCGGGCAATGATCGGATGAGGATAGGGACCGTGCATCAGTTCTTCGACTGATCAACCAGACGGTTGCGACGGATCCAGGGCATCATCTCACGCAGCTTGCCACCGACCACTTCGATCGGATGCTCGGCAGTGATGCGGCGGCGCGACAACAAAGTGGGCGCACCGGCGCGGTTCTCCAGAATGAAGTCGCGCGCATATTCACCAGTCTGGATCTTCTTCAGCACATCACGCATCACTTCGCGTGTGCGATCGTCGACGATGCGCGGCCCGGTCACGTACTCGCCATACTCGGCGTTATTCGAAATCGAGTAGTTCATGTTGCCGATGCCGCCTTCATACATCAGATCGACAATCAGCTTCAACTCGTGCAGGCACTCGAAATACGCCATCTCCGGTGCGTAGCCCGCCTCGACCAGCGTCTCGAAGCCAGCCTTCACCAGTTCGACGCAGCCCCCGCACAGCACGCTCTGTTCGCCGAACAGATCAGTCTCGGTCTCTTCCTTGAAGCTGGTCTCGATCACGCCGGCCTTGCCGCCACCGATGGCCGCCGCATAGGACAACGCCACGTCACGGGCACGACCGGTAATGTCCTGATGCACCGCGATCAGCATGGGCACACCGCCACCAGCGGCATAGGTCGAGCGCACGGTGTGGCCAGGCGCCTTGGGGGCCACCATCCAGATATCGACATCGGCACGCGGAATCACCTGGCCGTAGTGCACGTTAAAGCCGTGCGCAAAGGCAAGTGATGCACCTTTTTTCATATTCGGGGCGACTTCGTTGCGATAGACCTCGCCAATGCTCTCATCGGGCATCAGCATCATCACCACATCGGCGGTCTTCACCGCTTCGGCCACTTCGGCCACCTTCAGCTTGGCAGCCTTGGCTTTGTCCCACGAGGCACCGCCCTTGCGCAGACCCACGGTGACCTTGACACCGGAATCGTTCAGATTCTGGGCATGGGCATGGCCCTGCGAGCCGTAACCCACGATGGTGACCTTTTTGCCCTTGATCAGCGACAGATCGGCATCCTTGTCGTAGTAGACCTTCATTTCAGCTCCCCTCTGCTTGATGGATGTTGCGTGTTACGAAACTGGTTCGCGTTATGGGTCGGCACGCCGTTGACGGCAGCGCCGCTCGCACGAATGTGCGTGTCCGTCAGGGCCGGCTAGACCCGCAATACCCGCTCGCCGCGCGGAATGCCACAGGCACCGGTGCGCACGGTCTCCAGGATCAGACTGCGGTCAATCGCCTCGATGAAGGCATCGAGCTTGGCGCCATTGCCGGTCAGCTCCACCACATAGGTCGAGTCGGTCACACCAATGATGCGGCCGCGAAAGATATCGACCATGCGCTTCATCTCCTCGCGCATCTCACCGATCGCCTTCACCTTGATCAACATGAGCTCGCGCTCGATATGTTCGCCCTCGGAGAGGTCGATCACCTTGACCACTTCGATCAATTTGTTGAGCTGCTTGGTAATCTGCTCCACCACATCATCGGAACCATGCGTCACCAGGGTCATGCGCGACACCGACGGGTCTTCGGTGGGTGCAACGGTGAGAGATTCGATGTTGTAGGCGCGCGCCGAGAACAGGCCTGCGACCCGCGACAGCGCACCGGCCTCGTTCTCGAGCAGGATGGAAATGATGTGCCGCATGTGATTGGTTGCGATGATGGCGTCCACCTGAAGCTGGTCTAGAGGTCTTCGGCAAGGATCATGTCGGTGAGACCCTTGCCACCGGCCACCATCGGATACACGTTCTCCGTGGCGTCAGTGATGAAGTCAAGAAACACCAACTGATCGCGGCGCGCAAACGCTTCGCGCAGCGCACCTTCGACATCACCGGGCTTGTCGATCTTGATGCCGACATGGCCATAGGCTTCGGCCAGGCGCACAAAATCAGGCAGTGCGTTCATGTAGGACTCGGCATAGCGGTTACCGTGAAAGAACTCCTGCCACTGGCGCACCATGCCCATATAGCGATTGTTCAAGTTCACGATCTTGATCGGCAGATGGTATTGCTTGCAGGTGGACAACTCCTGGATGCACATCTGGATACTGGCCTCGCCGGTGACGCAGGCCACCGTCTGCCCGGGATTGGCCAGACTGGCACCCATTGCCGCGGGCAAGCCAAAGCCCATCGTCCCCAGGCCACCTGAATTGATCCAGCGGCGCGGCTCATCGAACTTGTAGAATTGCGCCGCCCACATCTGATGCTGCCCCACATCGGAGGTAATAATGGCCTTGCCGCCAGTGACTTCCCACAACTTTTCGACCACGAATTGCGGCTTGATGATCTCCGCCGTGCGGTCATAGCGCAGGCATTCGCGGCCGCGCCACTGGTCGATCTGGCTCCACCAGGCGGCCAGCGCGCTGCGATCGATGCGCTGTGCCTGACCTTCCATCTGGCTGAGCAGTTCGAGCAGCACTTCGCGCACGTCGCCAACGATCGGGATATCGACCTTGACGCGCTTTGAAATCGATGAGGGATCGACGTCGATATGGATGATCTTGCGCGAAATGCGGCCGAAATCGCGCGGATCGCCGATCACACGGTCATCAAAACGCGCGCCGATGGCGACCAGCACGTCACAGTGCTGCATGGCCATATTGGCCTCATAGGTGCCGTGCATGCCAAGCATGCCGACAAACTGCGGGTCAGTGCCCGGAAAGCCGCCCAACCCCATCAGGGTGTTGGTGCAGGGGTAGCCGAGCAGGCGCACCAGACGGGTCAGTTCGGCCGCACCGTTGGCAAGCACTACCCCGCCGCCGGCATAGACCATCGGACGCTTGGCGTCGAGCAGCAGATCGAGCGCCTTGCGGATCTGGCCGCTATGCCCGCGCACCACCGGGTTATAGGAGCGCAGTTCCACTGACTCGGGATACCGGAATTCGCACACTGCGGCGGTGACATCCTTGGGGATGTCGACCAGCACCGGGCCGGGGCGGCCGGTGGTGGCAATGTGAAAGGCCTTTTTCATGGTGAGCGCGAGATCGCGCACATCCTTCACCAGGAAGTTGTGCTTGACACAGGGACGGGTGATGCCCACGGTGTCCACTTCCTGAAACGCATCCAGCCCGATCGCATGGGTTGGCACCTGCCCGGTGATGATGATCATCGGGATTGAATCCATGTATGCCGTGGCGATGCCGGTGACCGCATTGGTGACGCCGGGACCGGAGGTCACCAGGCACACACCCACCTTGTTGCTGGCACGCGAATAGCCATCGGCGGCATGTGCGGCACCCTGTTCATGACGCACCAGGACGTGCTTGACCCGATCCTGCTTGAACAGTTCGTCATAGATATGCAGCACCGATCCGCCGGGATAGCCGAAAACAAATTCGACCCCTTCGGCAGCCAGCGACTGAACGACGATTTCCGCGCCCGTGAGTTCCATGATGTGTATTGCCCTGGATCCGCTCGTACAAGCAAGCACCGCATTCCACACTCGCCCCAGCAATGTTGGGCCCCGTGCACAGAGGCCGGGGCGCGACGAGGCAAAGCGCTGAAAATGCTGATGAAAACCGTCAAGGGTAAGAGTTTGGCCGACATTGGTCAAGCTGATAGCGGCGAGCGGGGTCTAATTTGCTAACATACGCGCCATTGCGGCCTTGGTCCGCCAAGCGCAGCGGGATCGTCGCCCTGGCTACTCGTCAAGAACTGTCGGAATTCCTCGCAGGCGCGGAGCGACGTGCGTACAAGCAGGCCCTGTATGCCGTGCGCAATGAGGAATCGGCCCTCGACATCGTGCAGGACGCCATGATGCGCCTGGCCCAAAGCTACGCCGAGCGGCCGGCCGAGGAATGGCCGATGCTGTTCCAGCGAATCGTTCAGAACGCCATTCGTGACTTTTTTCGCCGGCAGAAAGCACGGTCCGGTGTCATCACCCCGCTCTCGAACCTATCCTCGCGCGACGAGGACGAGGACGATGACCCGCTGGATCGAATCGAAATCGACGAGATTTCACTTGATCTGGAAAACCCCGAATTGCAGCTCTCACGCAGCGAAGTATTGCAACGCATCGAAATTGCATTGGCTGATTTGCCGGCACGTCAACGCGAAGCCTTTGTGCTGCGTTACTGGGAGGAATTGGACGTCGCCGAGACCGCCGCAGTAATGGGTTGCTCCGAGGGCAGCGTGAAAACGCACTGTTCGAGGGCGACCCATGCGCTCGCGGCGGCATTGCAGGCACAGGGCTTAAAGGCATGAAACAGGATAAATTCGGTTTAAAAATCAAAGGCTTCCTTGATTCCGGCTTGACCGACACTGATGTGCCGGTGGCGCGGCTGGCGGCGGCGCGCGAACGCGCCCTGGCCGCCTGGGCCGAACCGGTCGGTCAGACCGAGGCCGTTGCGCAGACTGCCTGGGAACTCGCCGCAGCAACGACCGGTGGGGCAGGCAGCGGTGGCGCACAACCTGGACAGCGCGGCCGGGCGCCGCTCGGCGACCAGCGCGCCCAGTTGATTCGATTTCTGCTGCCGGCGGCGATTCTGATTGCGGCTGCCCTGGGCTGGCACCAGTGGCAACAGGCCAATGCAGTCGATCCGGTCGTGCAGGGCGTTGGCCGCATTGATGCTGAACTGCTCAAGAGCGACTTGCCGGTCGATGCCCTGATTGACCCGGATTTTCGCGCCTACCTGCGCAAGGTAAGCGACCATGCCCCCAATGCGCCTGAGCAAAAATCTCAGTAACTGGCTGCGCGGCGGCCTGCTCGCATGCGCCCTGCTGCTGCCGGCCACCGGCGCCCTGGCAAGCAGCATCGCCTGGCGTCAACTGTCCAGCACGGAACAGGTCATTCTGGCTCCGCTGCACGATAGCTGGGAGCAGATCGATGATCGCGGACGTGCCAAATGGCGCGAAGTGGCGCGCCTCTATCCCAAAATGAAGCAGGACGAGCAGTCACGCGTTCAGGGTCAGATGCGCCAGTGGGCCGCGCTCACCCCGGAACAACGGCGTGCGGCGCGCGAACAATATCTTGCGCACGCCCGGCTCGCCCCGGAACAGCGCGACGATGTCGTGACGAAATGGAAGGAGTTCAGCAGCCTGCCGCCGGAGAAGCGCAAGGAACTGGCGGGCACAGGCGAGTCTGAAGGCGGCACGACGCCGGCGACTGCAACGCCTGCGACCTCCGAGCCGCCTGCTGCGGGTGCCGGCAATTCGAACCAATGACCCGCACGGCGCGCGCCGCCGGCGCGCAGCGACCCGTTGCGGCCAGTGCCGCGACCGACTCAGCGACAGACGCAGCACCGGATTCGGTGCCCCATGAAGTGACCGGTAGCGCGAATAATGCGAGCGCAGGTTATGTGCGCGCGCCACTGCTCCGCCGCCTGGCCGCCATCGTCTACGAAGCGGTCCTGGTGCTGGCCATTGCGCTGGTTGGTGAATTGAGCTTCCAGCTGCTCGCAAGTGCGCTCGGATGGATCAACCCTGACAGCGGTTGGCGCGTCATGGGATTGACACGCCATTTCCTGCAGGGGTGGCTCGCATTGCTGATCGGCAGCTACTTCTGCGCGTTCTGGCATCGTGGGCAGACTGTGGCGATGCGCGCCTGGCGCCTGCGCCTGGTCGACCCATTTGATCGCGCGCCCAGCCTTGGGGCCTGCCTGATACGCCTCGCGGTCGCCAGTGTCATGATCATGCCCGCCGTGGTGGGTGCCCTGTGGTTGCGCGAACATCCGCTATCGATCGCCGGCTGGGCCGCCCTGCTGCCGGCCATCATCGGATTTGGGTGGAGTGCCATCGATCGCGACCACCGGGCGCTGCATGACCGTCTGGCCGGAACGAACCTGGTACTCACACCGGTCAGCGCCGCTCGACCCACCACATCATGATGAAGGCAGCACACAGAAACACCAGTGAGGGAATCCACGCGCTCAGGGCTGCCGGCCAGCGTTCAAGAATGCCCAGAAAGCCAAACAAGGTGTTGAAACCGTAGAACAGCACGCCAAGCATCACCCCGGCAAACACTTTGGCGCCCAGTCCACCGTGGCGCACGTTCAGATATCCGAAAGGCAGCGCGAGCGCCATCATGATCAGGGCACTCACCGGGTAGGCGAGCTTTTGCCACAAGGCAATCTCATAGCGAACGCCATTCTGGTGATTGCGCTGCAAATGAACCGTGTACTCGAACAGATCCCAGGCAGACATTTTCTGCGGATCGACGGCGAGCACGGTCAACACGTCCGGGGTGAGCACTGACTTCCAGTGCCGCTCGGCCTCGTGCACGCGTCGCGCCCCACGCGGCGAAAATTCCGTCTCGGTTACGTCGCTCAGGTTCCAGTAGCCATCTCCGGCATACACGCCGTTACTCGCCCAACTGATCGACTGTAGCCGCCCGTCATCGTCAAAGGTGTAGATATTCACCCCGGCAATGGTTGAATCTCCGTGCACCGAGCGCACATTGATATAGCTTGGTCCGGCACGCACCCAGACGCCTGATCGCAACTCCTGTCCCACACCGGCGCCCAGAGCGACCATGCGCAAGCGCTGCGCGGCCCGCGAGGCTGCCGGTGTGGCCACTTCGCCAACCAGGATGATCAGAACGACAAAAACCAGACCGATGCGAGCCAGTGTCATGCCGGCCTGCAGCGGTGACAGACCCGCCGTACGCATCACGGCAAATTCGGAATTGGAGGCAAGCCGCGCCAGCACATAGAGCGTACCGATCAGTGCAGCAATCGGAAACAGCTCCTGGATATGCCCTGGCAGATTGAGCAGCACGAATACGAAGGCCTCGGTCAACCGGTAGCCATTGCGCCCGACATCGCGCATTTCGGATACCAGGTCAAAGAAGGCAAACAGCACCAGGAAGGCAACCAGTACAAACGCCGTCGCGAGGTAGATTTCACCAGCCAGATAGCGTCTGAGGGTTCGCATCAGCCGGCCTTTAGCGGCGCCACCGCGCCGGCAGACTCAATGCCGAGCCCAACGTGGCGGCGATCGGTCCGCGCAAGCGGGTGCGCCAGAGCATCATCAGTAAAAAGGCGAGCAGCATGCCACCATGGACGATCCACCAGCCAATAGCAAAACTGAGCTTCCCCTGTGCCACCTGCGCCTGTACCACCGAGAGGGTGTTGGTGTAGGCCATATAGGTAAACACCGCAAAGGCCAGATTGAGCGAGGTGCTGGCGCGTGGATTGACAAAGGCGAGCGGAATGGCGAGGAGCGCCAGCAGCAAGGCAATCAGCGGTTGGCCGATACGCCACAGCAACTCGGCCATATTTTCCCGGCTCGGATCGCTCATCAGTTCCCACACATAGCGCCCGCGCACAGTGACATTGGCCGGTTGCACCGCCGCCTGCTCGATCAGAATGGTGTAGCGCTTGAATTCCATCGCCCGATATTCCGTCGTACCGGCGACGCCCTCATAGCGATGGCCATCGAGGAGGACGGCATAGCGGTCGCCGTCAGCGTCGGTTTCGATATAGCCCGACTTGGCCACCATCACGCCTTCACGGCCATGCTGACGAAACGACACGAACACATTGCTCACGCGCGTCTCATCGGCAGACAGCGATTCGACAAAAAATACCCGGTCGGCGCTCGGCGATTCGAGAAACACGCCCGGGGCCAGATGCGAGGTCTCTTCGCGACTGGCCAGTTGCTGGCGATATTCCTCCAGGCGCTGATTGGCCCACGGCGTGATTTGCAGGCTGATGACCGCAATGACGACCACGAAGGGCGACACAAACGCCAAGACGGGTCCGACCCAGGCCCACAGGGGCAATCCGGCGCTGAACCAGACCACCATCTCCGAATCCCGGTAGCTGCGCGACAGGGCAAGCAGCACCGATATGAACATCGCCCCGCCGAGGATCAGTGGCAGCGAATTGAGGGCACTGAATCCAACGGTTGCCACCACCGCTTCGGCGGGCAACCGACCGCCGGCAGCGCGCCCGAGCACGTTGACCAGGGTGATGACCACGGCAATTGAAAACAGCGCGCCGAACACGGCGGCCGCCAGATTGGCAAATTCGCGAAGCAGGGCTCGGCGGAAGATCACGGTTGGCCCACTTTGGTTTTGCGCCCGAAGCTGCAATAATCGAACGCTGCCCGATTCGCCTGATCGAACACCGCTGAGGCTCTCCAATGGAATTTAGCACAAAAGCCCTTTTAGCCGACAAGGCCCAGGGTGCCGCAGCCATCGTTGCCGTGCACGAAGGGCGCGCCCTGAGCACCGCGGCGATCGGCCTTGACCGGGCCTGCGCTGGGGCTATCAGCGCGCTCACCGAGCGCGGTGACTTTGAAGGCAAGGCAGGCAGTGTGCGCGTCATCTATCCGGGCGGTGACAGCCGGGTTGAACGCGTGGTACTGGTCGGATTGGGCAAATCCGGGCCATGCAGTCGCAAGACCTATCGCGATGCGGTGAGCGCAGCGCTGCGTGCGCTGCTTGAAACCGGCACCCGCCGCGCCGCCTCGTTTCTGACCGAGATCGATGTGGAAGGCGCCGACCTGCGCTGGAAGGCCCGTCACACGGCACTGTGCGCGATTGAAGCCGGCTATCGTTTCGATGAGCTGAAATCAACCCGCCCGCCCGCTGCCGCCCTCACCCATCTGGACATCATGGTGAGCCGCAGCGCCGATGTGGCGGCAGCCCAGCGCGGCGTGCAGGAAGGCGAGGCGATCGGCGCGGGCAGCAGCCTGGCGCGCACCCTGGGCAACCTGCCAGGCAATATCTGCACGCCTACCTACCTGGCCATGCAGGCACGCAAGCTCGGCCGCGAATGTGACCTTGCGGTGACCGTGCTCGATCGGGCGCAGATGGAAAAGCTGGGCATGCACAGCCTGCTCTCGGTGAGCCGCGGCTCGGCGCAGGCGCCGCGATTCATCATCATGAAGCACCAGGGTGCGAGCGCAAAGACCCGCCCGGTAGTACTGGTTGGCAAAGGCATCACGTTTGACACCGGTGGCATTTCGATCAAGCCCGCCGCCGAGATGGACGAGATGAAGTTTGATATGTGTGGCGCGGCCAGCGTGTTCGGTGCCATGCGCGCAGCCGCCGGCATGAAGCTGCCCATCAATCTGGTCGGCGTGGTGCCCTCGTGCGAGAACATGCCCGATGGCAATGCCTCGCGCCCCGGTGACATCGTCACCACGATGTCCGGGCAAACGGTGGAAATCCTCAACACCGATGCCGAAGGCCGCTTGATCCTGTGCGATGCCCTCACCTATATCGAACGTTACAAGCCCGAGGTCGTGATCGATATTGCCACCCTGACCGGGGCCTGCATCATTGCGCTGGGACATATTGCCAGTGGCCTGTTCAGCAATGACGAAGCGCTCGCCGCCGAATTGCTCGCCGCAGGCGAGGCATCGGCCGATCGCGCCTGGCGCCTGCCGTTGTGGGATGAGTATATGGAACAGTTGAAGAGCAACTTTGCCGACTGCGCCAATATCGGCGGACGCGCTGCGGGCAGTGTCACCGCAGCGATGTTTTTGTCGCGCTTCACGCGCAAACAGCGTTGGGCGCATCTGGACATTGCCGGGACGGCGTGGAAATCCGGGGCGCAAAAAGGCGCGACCGGACGACCGGTTCCGCTGCTCACGCAGTTCCTGATCGCTCAGGCGGACCAGATGGCAGGAAAGCCCGCGAACAAGCAGGTAAGCAGGCAGGCGGACAAGCGCACGCGATGACCCGCATCGATTTCTACACCGAGGCGGGCAGCAGTGCCGATGACAAACTCGATCTGGCCTGCCGAATCGCGCAAAAGGCCTGGCGGCGCTCACTCAAGGTGGTGATCTTTGCAGGTGACGCGGCGCTGCTGACTCAGGCTAGCGATCGTTTATGGTCGACACCTGCCACCGGGTTTGTACCCCACTGCCGCGCCAGCGATGCGCTCGCCACCGAGACGCCCATCGTGCTGGCGGCGCGCGGCGAAGCCACGGTGCATGATCAGGTGTTGATCAATCTGGACGATGCCCATCCGCCGGATTTCGCCCGCTTCGAGCGACTCGCCGAAATTGTGAGCACTGACGAGAACGATCGGGTGCGGGCACGCGAGCGCTTTCGTTTCTATCGCGAGCGCGGCTATGAGATCACGACGCACCGTATGAGCGAGGCTGCCGATGGCTGAGCGCGGACCGCCCAAGACACCTGAGGATGCCGAACTGTCGCGCGTGATTCACCGCGCCAGCGATCTGGTGGCGCGTGCGCGCGGACCAGCACCCGGCCAGGTGCCACCGCCCCCAGGCGAAGTCCCCCTGCTGTCGGACCGGGTCACCCTGGGACCGGAATGGGTACTGGCCACGCACGCCGAGGCGGCTGCCGCATCGATCGGGCTTGCCGACTCACCGACGCGCGGTCAGGCAACAATTGATCACGCATCGACCGGTCAAGCCTCGGTCGGGAGAGCCTCGATCGATAACGCCGCGCGCGGTCGACCGTCAATCGGTCAGGCATCTACCGGCGAAGCCTCGATCGGTCAGGCTGCAATCGGCCAAGCGTCCATCGGTCAGTCCTCGAGCGGCCGACCGCTTGAACGCAATTCAGCAACGCTGAGTGAACGCGAACGGCATGCCCTCGCCGAACGCATCACCAAGGCAGTGCAAGCGCAGATTGAAAACGAGTTGCCGGTCCTGGTCCGCGCGGCACTTGATCACGTGATTGAACAGGATTCAACGCGCAACACGCCACCCAGGCACGCGCGCTGACGCGTGCCAGACTTTTCCCGGGCTTGACCGCCCCTTTTTTCTGCGCACCACGGGCGCGCCCCCTGTAGAGCATTATGGATATAGCAAAAAGCTTTGACCCGGCCTCAATCGAGAAGCGCTGGTATCCCCATTGGGAGGCAGCGGGCTTGTTCGCTGCCGGACACGAAGCGGGCAAACCCGGCTTCAGCATCCAGTTGCCGCCCCCCAATGTCACCGGCACCCTGCACATGGGGCATGCCTTCAATCAAACCATCATGGATGCGCTCACCCGGATGCACCGGATGAGCGGCGACAACACACTGTGGTTGCCCGGCACCGATCATGCCGGCATCGCGACCCAGATCATCGTCGAGCGGCAGCTGGAAGCGGCCGGGCAGTCGCGCGCCGAACTGGGCCGCGATGCGTTCATTGACAGGGTGTGGCAGTGGAAGGAACAGTCGGGCTCGGCGATTACCGCACAGATGCGCCGGTTGGGTGCCTCTGCCGACTGGCAGCGCGAGTATTTCACGATGGATGCCAAGCTCTCGGCGGTGGTCACCGAGACCTTTGTGCAATTGCATGAACAGGGTCTCATCTACCGTGGCAAACGTCTGGTCAATTGGGACCCCAAGCTGGGCACTGCCGTGTCCGACCTGGAAGTGGAAAGCGAGGAGGAAGACGGCTCGCTATGGCATATCCGCTATCCACTCGCCGATGGCAGCGGCTATCTGGTGGTGGCCACCACACGGCCCGAGACCCTGCTCGGTGATGCCGCAGTGGCGGTGCATCCTGATGATGAGCGCTATGCACACCTGGTCGGGCACAATGTTCTGCTGCCCCTCACCGATCGGCGGATTCCGATCATCGCCGATACCTATGTCGATCCGGCCTTTGGCACCGGCTGCGTCAAGATCACCCCGGCGCATGATTTCAACGATCGCGAAGTGGGCCTGCGCCACGATCTGCCGGCGATCAGCATTCTCACCTTGAAAGGCACCATTGCCGACACCGCACCGGTGGCCTATCGCGGTCTGGACCGCTTTGTTGCCCGCGAACGGGTGCTCGCTGATCTCACCGCGCAAGGGCTGCTGGTCGAGCGCAAGGCGCATCGACTGAAGGTACCGCGCTGTGCGCGCAGTAATGAAATTGTCGAACCCATGCTCACCGATCAATGGTTTGTGGCGATGTCGAAGCCCGCGCCCGAGGGCACTTTCCGCCCCGGCCGCTCGCTGGCACAAAGCGGGCTCGACGTGGTCGAGGAAGGCCAGGTGCGATTCTTTCCGGACAACTGGACGCAGGTCTACCGGCAGTGGCTCGAAGGCATTCAGGACTGGTGCATCTCGCGTCAGCTCTGGTGGGGACACCGCATCCCGGCCTGGCATGATGAGACAGGCGGCGTGTATGTTGCGCGCACTGAGGATGAGGCACGTGAACAGGCCGCGGCGCGCGGCGTGCGTGGCCCGCTCACGCGCGACCCCGACGTGCTCGACACCTGGTTCTCATCGGCCCTGGTGTGCCATTCGACGCTCGGCTGGCCGCACCCCGCCGGTGCCGATCAACTCGCCTATGATCTTTACCTTCCCTCGTCGGTCCTGGTGACCGGCTTTGACATCATTTTCTTCTGGGTCGCGCGGATGATCATGATGACTCAGCATTTCACCGGTCGGGTGCCGTTCCGGCACGTTTATGTGCACGGCCTGATCCGCGACGCCGAAGGCCAGAAGATGTCCAAGTCCAAAGGCAACACACTGGACCCGGTCGATCTGATCGATGGTATTGACCTCGAATCACTGGTCACCAAACGCACCTCGGGTCTGATGGACCCGCGCCAGGCCGAAGCGATTGCGCAGCGCACGCGCAAGGAATTTCCGCACGGCATTCCGGCCTATGGCACCGACGCGCTGCGCTTCACCATGGCCGCCTATGCCACGCTCGGGCGCAATATCAACTTCGACCTGAAGCGCTGCGAGGGTTACCGCAACTTCTGCAACAAGCTGTGGAACGCCAGCCGCTTCGTCATGATGAATGTCGAGGGCGAGGATTGCGGTGCCGATGCGGCACTGCCAGTGGCGCTCTCGGCAATTGATCGCTGGATCATCAGTACCTTGCAGCGCTGCGAGGCCGAGGTGGCGCGCGGTTTTGCCGATTATCGGCTCGATACGGTGGCCCAGGCGATTTATCGCTTTGTCTGGGACGAGTACTGCGACTGGTATCTGGAGCTTGCCAAAGTGCAATTGCAGCAGGCGGGTGCCGCGGGCGCGGGCGGCGCGGCCGCTGCGCGGGGCACCCGGCGCACCCTGGTGCGAGTGCTCGAAACCGTGCTGCGCCTGGCGCATCCGCTGATTCCGTTCATCACCGAAGAACTGTGGCAATCCATTGCGCCGCTGGCGGGCACAGCGGGCATTTCGCAGTCGATCATGCGCGCCCGCTATCCGCGCGCGCAGCCTGAGCGCATCGATGAGGCTGCCGAGCGCGAGGTGGTGGTACTCAAAGGGCTGGTCGATGCCTGTCGCAATCTGCGTGGCGAGATGAAAATCCCGCCGGGTGAACGCTTGCCCCTGCTGGCAAGTGGCGAGGCCGCGCTGCTTGAGCGTCTGTTTCCTTACGTGCGCTTTCTGGCCCGCCTGTCCGAGACCCGGGTGGTCGAGGCATTGCCTGACAGCCGCGCACCGGTGGCAGTGTGCGGTGATATCCGGCTGATGCTCGAAGTGAGCATCGACATCGAGGCAGAACGCGCACGGCTGCAACGCGAAGTCGATCGTCTGGCCGCCGAGTGCGCCAAGGCCGCCGGCAAGCTCGCCAATCCGTCCTTTGTTGAACGTGCCCCGGCAGCCGTGGTGGCACAGGAACGGGAGCGGCTGGCCGGCTTCGAGCGCACACTGACCGATGTACGTGCCCAACTCAATCAACTGCGCGACTGAGTCAATCCCCGGCGCCGAACCCACCGCGTGAATAATTCAACCCGGCTCTGGCCCGAAATGAGCGTAGCGCGTCATTCAGCCCGAACGGGTCATCGCCGGAATTTACCCACTGCGTGAATAGACCCGACCCCCCTGCCAGCGGCATCAGCTCACAGAACGCTGAGCGCTTCCCTGCGCTCAGGCCGTTCCAGTCGCGCAATTTCCGCATCTATTACATCGGCCAATTCATTGCGGTGCTGGGCAACTGGATGCAGAACATTGCGATGAGCTGGCTGGTCTATACGCTGAGCGATTCGGCGCTGGCCCTCGGTGTGACCGCCTTTGCCCAACAGGTGCCGACTCTGGTGCTCGCCCCGTTTGTCGGTGTGCTGGCCGATCGCTGCAACCGGCGCAAGGTGCTCATCATTGCGCAAAGTCTGGGCCTGGTGCAGGCGCTGGTGCTCACCGTGCTGACCATCAGTGGTCATGTCGCCGTCTGGCACGTGGTGCTGCTCTCGCTGTGGATTGGTGTGGTCAATGCCTTCGAGGCACCGACCCGGCAGGCCTTTCTGCTCGACCTGCTGCTCGAGCGACGCCACCTGCCCAATGCGATCGCCCTGCAATCGTTCCTGATGAATACCACGCGCCTGGTTGGGCCCAGTATCGGCGGGGTGCTGCTCGCCTATGCCGGTGAAAGCGTGTGCTTTGCCATCAACACCGTGTGCTACCTCGCCATCGTCACGGCCTATCGCTATATCCACCCGCCGCCACGCGAGCTGCCCAATGACGGCGCGTCGTGGCAGCATGCGCTGATGGATGGGTTTCGCTATGCCTTTGGCGACCCGGTGAACCGGCGTCTTATCATGTACCTGGGGGGTATCGGTCTGTTGAGCTCACCCTGGCAATCCCTGATGCCGGTGATCACCAAGACAGTCATGCAGGGTGACTCGCGCACGCTTGGCCTGCTCATCGGTGCGGTCGGTGCCGGTGCCATCATCGCCACGGTGTACCTGGCCTCACGGCGCAGTGTGCGTGGCATCGAGCGGATCATGATCGGCACCAGTCTGGCCGCTTCGTTTGGGTTTCTGGCATTCTCGTTTGCAAGCCATGTCGCACTGGCAACTGTCTTTCTTGCCGTATTCGGATTCGGTCTGATCGCCACCGTGTCCTCGGGCAATTCGATTCTGCAGACCATCGCCGATGATCATTATCGCGGGCGGCTCGTGAGCGTCTATGTGATGACCTTTCTGGGGTCAATGCCGATCGGCAATCTGCTCGGTGGCGTGTGCGCCGATGCGATTGGCGCGCCGTGGACACTGCACCTGTTCGCTGTCGCCCTGATGGCACTTACGCTGTGGTTCATTGCCGGGTTCCGCCCGTGGCGTGCCCTGCTGATTCAGCGATTCAATGCGCGCGGTATCGCCCGATCGCCGCGAATCGGCGAGAATCCGCTCTGAGCGCACCTGGTCTGGCCTTTGCGCACACAACCCACAGACCTGAGTCCGGCAAGATTGCGATGACGAATGAACGTTGAAACGGCGTGCACCAGCGGCCGTTCAACGCGTGTACAAAAACGGAGACAGTAATGGATTTTGAATTCAGTGAAGAGCAGAACATCCTGCGCGAGAGCGTACGCCGGCGTATGGACGATCTGGTGACCGCGGAGTATGTGCGCCGCCTCGATCGCGAGCAGGCCTACCCCTATGAAGTCTACGACGCCTGTGTCGAGATGGGTCTGCTGCAAATGCCGTTCCCCGAAGAGGTCGGTGGCCTCGGTGGCAATGTGCTCGACATGGTCGTGATCTCCGAGGAGTTGTCGCGCAAGAGCTTTGATTTTTTTACCGCCTACGGTGGCAGTGTGTTCTGCGGCCTCAACGTGCTGCGTAACGGCAGTCCGGAGCAACGCGCCTACTGGATGCCCAGGCTGCTCTCCGGTGAGGTCAAATTTTCAGTGTCGATGTCAGAGCCCGACGCCGGCTCCGATGTGGGCGCGATGCGCACCACCGCGCGCCGCGATGGTGATCACTGGGTGATCAACGGACAAAAAGTCTGGGCCACCGGGGCCGGGGCGAAGAACAATGTGATCAACGTCTACGCGAAGACTGACACCACGGTGCATTACCGCAAAGGCATGTCACTGTTTCTGGTCGACAACGACACGCCCGGTGTGAAACTGCGCAAGCTCGATATGCTCGGGCGGCGCTGTGTCGGCACCTATGAGATCTTCTTTGACAATGTCCGGGTGCCGGCCGATCGTCTGGTCGGCGGTGAGAACAACGGCTGGCACTGCGTGCTCTCGGGCCTGCAGGTCGAGCGCATCGCCTCCACCGCGGGCTATGCCGGTGCGGCACAAGCAGCGGTCGATCTCGCAGTTGAGTACGCCCGCGAGCGCAAACAATTCGGGCGGCCGATTGGCACCAATCAGGCAATCGCCCACATGCTTGCGGATATGCAGACCGAAGTCGAAGCAGCGCGCTGGATGATGTTACGCGCGGCCTGGATGCTCGCCAGCGGCCGTGATGCCTTGCGCGAAATCTCGATGGCCAAGCTGTTTGGCTCGGAGACTTATGTCAAGGTCGCCAATATGGGCATGCAGGTGCTCGGGGCCTATGGGTACAACATGGAATTCGACATGCAGCGGCATTTTCGCGATGCGCGCAGCGTGACCATCGGCGCTGGCACCTCGCAGATGCAGCGCAACCTCATCGCCGGTCTGATGGGTCTGAAAGTGCAGTGATCGCTAGACGCCGGCAATCACCTCAGCCCAGGCATCGAGCATCTCGGGGTGCCCATAGCGCACATGGGTGGTGAACTGCTTGAAGCCGGCGGCCTTGAGCGCGCGCAGCCCGTCGCGTAGCGCCGCGACGGGTCCGGTGAACGTCAGGCGGCGGATCAGTTCGGCAGTGACCAGGTGACGCTCTTCAGGGCGCACCACCATCAGGTGCCCGCGATGCAATTGCAGATAGCGGGCGCCAGGCGGGTACTGGTCATAGACGGCGCGAAACCCCTCGATCAACTCGGCGGGCACCACCTTGAGTAACGCGCCCTGGTCGGCCGCCTCGACCGAATCATGCAGCAGCATGACCGCACTGGGCCCGGCCTGATCGATCGCGCGGGCGCTATCGAAGGGCTCATCGGGTGCGAGCACGCACCCCCCGCCACTGGCCACTGCATAGAGATCATTGCGGTCGCGTCCGGCCGCGGTCCACGCAGCGCGCATCTCCTCCAGCATCGCAACAGCGCGGCTCACGTTGCCAAACGGTATCGTCCAGCGCGTGCCCTGCCGCGCGACCAGGGCACGGCCCTTCGGACCCAGTGCCGAGACATAGAAGGGGATCGGATCGTGAATGTTGATCAGATTGAAATCCGGATTGAGGAATCGTATCGGGTGCTCGGCGCCTTCATAGGGATAGTCGACGGTCTCACCGGCGAGCAGCCCGCGGATGAGCTCGACTTGCCGCTCAAGTTCAGCCAACGGCAGCGGACCGACTCCCATGGTGCGCCGCGCGGTAAACCCGGTGGCAATGCCCAGACAGATGCGCCCGGGGGCCAGTGCGTTCAGACTGGCCAGACAATTCGCAGTGACCGGTGCCAGACGATTGGAGGGAATCAGCATGCCGGTGCCCAGGCGGATGCGCGAGGTATTCATGGCGCAGGCGGCCATGACCACAAACGGGTCGGCGTTCAGTAATTGCGAATCGAGAAACCAGGCATGGCTGAACCCGAGCGACTCGGCTCGCTTCACCAGTTTCCACGAATCCGCACCGGCGGCGATACTGATCCCGTATTCCATGTTGCCGCGCTCCTGCTGGTTTGCCGGGCACGCCGTACTGCGCCGCCCTGGTGCCCGGTATCATCGCCGTTGCGCTGCGCACTTGCAAAGGAGCACCCGTGATGACCCAGTCTACCGCCCGGCCCCAGTTCGAATGTATCTCGCATGTGAGCTTTCCGTGCCGCGATCTGACCGAAGGCAAGCGGTTCTATGTTGAAGTCATGGGAGGGCATCTGCGCGTTGATCTGCCCACCTTTGCCTCGATCACCGTGAGCAATGTCGACATCGGTATCGGCAATGTGAACTGTGCCTGGCCTGAGAAATCGGCCGAATATCCGCATCTGGCGTTCTTCATCGACGCACCCAACCTGATCGCAATGCGCCAGTGGCTGACCGATTGCGGCATTCCGGTCTCACCGCTGTGGACCCGCTCGGGGGTTGAAAGCCTGATGTTTTTGCGCGACCCATCGGGCAACCTGATAGAGCTGTTCTGTCGCTCCGGCTACCCAGGCGCCGATCAGCTCCCGCGTAGCGGCCCGGCCGGCCACGGCGTCACGGTTGATCTGGGCGCGCTGTGGTATGACCGCTGGTCGTTGCCCGGTGAGACGCTTTTCGCCTAGCGCTTTTGCAAAAGAAAGGTGAACTCACCTGCGCTTTCGCTATGTTCAACCAGGGCGTGCCCGGTCTGCTTGGCGAACGCCTGAAAATCGCGAACCGAACCAGGATCGGTTGCCAGCACGCGCAGCCGCTGCCCGGAGCCAATGCCCGACAGTGCCTTCTTGGCCTTCAATATCGGCAAGGGACAATTCAGTCCACGTACGTCAAGATCGGTAACGCTTTCCATAGGTTCACTGTCCGGGGTTATTGAGGGATTCCCTTGCGCGCAGGCAGGACACCAGCACCGAGCCAAGGAGCGCTGCCGCTGCACCCACCGCGGGCATGCTCCAGTGGCGCGTGCCAGAGCCCAGCACAATCAGCGGCGCTGCATACGCCAGCGACACCGCCCCATACAGCCGCGGCTTCAATCGCATCCACTGCGCCGGTGTGCGCTTGGCGTTTGCCACGAGTGGTCGCAGTTGCAGGGCGACGCTGGCAGCCGCCAGCGCGAGCAGGACAAAAGCAATGGCCTCGAATACCGGCAGTGGGCTGGGCAGCGCATAGTCACTGACATCAAAGCTGTGAACGCGCTTCTCATCGAGCGCAACCAACACCACCACCACGAGGCTCGCTGCATACAATGCTGACAGCGCAAGGCAAGCCGCCGCCAGCGCCCTGCCCGACCATGTGCTGCGCTCCCGTTCCCTGGGAGGTTGGCTGTCCGCAGCCGTGATGTCACTGGATTTCAGTCGCGCGAAGGGTCCGATGCGATCGCGGCTCCCGAAGCGTCCGACGTGCCTGAAGCGCGTGAACGCTCCCCAATGCCCGACGCACTCAAGTGCCAGCCACACCACGATCGCACGCACCGCCACCCAAACGGCCACTTGAACAGCGCTTGCGCTGGTATCAAACGCGACGCCACCGGCAATGGCGGTCAGCTCAACACTTTTCAACAGAATGAGCAACGCCACCGCACCCAGGGTCAGGGCACGCGCGAACTGGCGGATAAACGTAACGATCATGGCGCGCAGTGTACCCAAAGCCGCTCACTCCATGCGGCGATCAACCCGGCAACTGAACAACGATGGCGCATTGCTTGGCGCGGTTGCAGCGGATCGGCTAAGCTTGCGCCAATGAGTGAACCACTACCCTCTCCTCCTGTAGCGGAGCGCAACGATGCGCCCCGCGCCGAGGGCGCTCGCCCGTCGACGGCGCGTGCTCAGCGGCGCGTCCCGCCAGGGGAATGGCTGATGCTGCTGCCCAGCCCACCGACGAGCAAGCCTGAAGTACAGATGCGAACCGTGCGCATGCTCTCGGCTCTGGGCGCGGGCGTGCTGCGTGAGGGTGTCTACCTGCTGCCCGCGCGACCCGGCATGCGCGAGGGATTGGCGCACCTGGCGGCCTACGTGAATTCAGCCGGTGGCAGCGCCGATCTGCTCGCCGTAACCGCGATCGACAGTGCGCAGGAGTTGCGTTTTCGTGCCCGGTTTGAACGCACCCCGCGTTATAAGGCAGTGGTTGAAACGGCCCGCTCGCTGCGGCACGGCATCGGCATGACGGACATTTCCGCGCTGGGGCGAGTTCTCAAGCGCCAGCGCGAAGAACTGGAAAAGATCGAACTTACCGATTTCTTTCCCGGCCGCGCGCTTGAGCAGGCCAGGAGCATCCTGGATCAAATCGAAAATGAGGTGAACGCGGTTCTGTTCCCGCAGGCGTCGGCACAGGCCGTGCCAAAAGAACTCAAACGCTCTGATTACTTCCAGAAGATCTGGGCAACCCGCGAACCGCTGTGGGCAGACCGCCTGGCCTCGGCCTGGCTGATCAAGCGATTCATTGATGTCGAAGGACATTTTGTGTGGATAGGCCGCACCGATCCCATTCCAGCCAAAGTGATCACTTTCGGATTTGAAGGCGCGCGCTTCCAGAATGCCGAACCGCAGATCACCTTTGAGCGCATCGTGCGATTTTTTCGCCTGAGCGATGATCCGGTGCTGATGCGGATCGGCAAGATCATGCGTGATATCGAAAAGGGTACACCGTCGGGTGCCGAGGGCAAATCGGTCGAAACCCTGCTCATGGGTGCACAGCATCGCTCGCGCGGCAAGGTGGACGTGCTGGTCGCCGAAGCCGAAAAGGCACTCGACCAGCTCTACGACACCTTCACCGATCCGAACGGCGCGCAGCGCACCAGCCGCAGCGCACCGGCCGCTCGCTAACGGCGCGCGGCGCGCTCCTCCGCATACAGGCCTTTCAGCTCGCTCAGGCGGGTATCGACCGCGGCCATGAGATACAGATCGCCGTCGCGCGCGCGTTGCGCCGACTGCAACTGATCGATCGCATCGGCGAGACTGCCCGAGAGTGCATAGGCCTCGCCCTGGGCACGATGCTGCAAGGCCACGTGACCGAGCGCCGCATGCGATTGCGCGATCATGCGCCAGGCGAGCACATCATGTGGATGACTGCGTAACAACGCATCGAGCACAGCGACTGCGGCGAGGTGATCGCCGAGCGCCTGCAGCGTCAGCGCCTGCTCATAGACCAGATAGCTGCGCTGGCCCCAGATCGTTACCGCGCGCGTGATGTCATCGCGCGCGGCCAGCAGGTCGCCGCGCTCACGATGAATGCGCGCCGCCAGCGTCGCGAACATCGGATGCGGCCCGGCAATCGCCTCGGCCGCATTGAGTGAGTCCAGTGCCTGCTTTGGATCATGGGTGCGCAGCCGGGCAAGCGCGAGGCCGTAGTGGGCCGACACTTTTGACAGGTAGCGATCTTCTTTCAGCTGGCGCTGGAACAGCGCGACGGCGTCCTGCGGCAGACCGGTCTCGGCGCGCAGGCGGGCGCGCACCAGCTGAAATTCGATGCTGTCGGGGCGTTGGCGATACTCGGCACCCGCTGCGCGCGCCTGCATGTCGGCCATGCGTTCGGTGCTGAGCGGGTGGGTGCGCAAATACACCGGGGCATTACTCTCGGCCAGTCGATTGGCCTTCTGCAGACGCTCAAAAAACTGCGCCATTCCGGTCGGATCGAAACCGGCCGGAGTCATCAGGGTGAATCCAACCCGATCGGCTTCGCGTTCGAAATCGCGGCTGTAATTCAGCTGCGATTGCATCATGCCCGCCTGCGAGGTGACGATGGCGGCCTGAGCCACCTGCGGGTTCGAGCGCGCAGCGAGCAAACCGGCAACCATGGCCGCAATCATCGGCCATTGCATCTTGTCGCTCTTGTCGACCTGGCGAGCGATATGGCGCTGGGTGACGTGCGAGACTTCGTGGGCGAGCACCCCGGCCAGCTCTGATTCGGCCTGCGCAGACAAAATCAGGCCACTGTGAACACCGACATAGCCGCCTGGCATGGCAAAGGCATTGATCGAGGGATCGCGCACAACGAAAAATTCGAATTCGCGCCCGGCATCGACGCTGACACTGACCAGTGCCTGACCCACCGAATTGATATAGGCAATGACTTCGGGGTCGTCGATAAAGTCCGGATCACGCCGATAGTCGCGCATGATGGATTCGCCCACCTTGCGCTCCAATTGCGGACTGAGGCCCGCCTGTGCCGAATCACCCAGATCAGGCAACACCTGAGCAGCGGCGTGGCCGCTTGAGGCGAGCGCAAGCAGCACCGCAGCGTGGATGACGAAGGCGCGGAAGTTTCTCATGGCAAAATGATACGCTTCTCGCTTTGACTGCACTGTTTGCTGCACGTGCATCTTGCCTGCCTGAATGTATCCGGTTACGACGGTGGGGCTGACGCTCGCGAGTGGCGGTTCGCACACTGCGGTGATCGCGAATGGCTGTGCTGAACAAATGCGGCAGTCGCCATTGGCAACGCTCGCAACAGGCCGGGTTCTTTAAGGATCGACACTACTTTGGCTGACCTCACACATTTTGATGCTGCCGGCCAGGCTCACATGGTCGATGTGGGAGACAAAGCGGCCACCGTGCGGATTGCCCGGGCCAGCGGCCGGATCGTCATGCAGGCGGCAACGCTTGAACTGATTGCCAGCGGCAACGCAAAAAAAGGCGATGTGCTGGGCGTTGCGCGCATTGCGGCGATTCAGGCAGCCAAGCGCACGGCCGATCTGATTCCGCTGTGTCATCCGTTGGCGCTCACCCGGGTGGCGGCCGAATTCAGTGTGGACCCGGCCAAGTTCTGCGTGAGCCTGGAGGTGACGGTGCAAACGGTCGGTCCGACCGGCGTTGAGATGGAAGCGCTGACCGCGGTCAGCCTGGGGCTGCTCACCATCTACGATATGTGCAAGGCGGTCGATCGCGGCATGACGATCAGCGACATTGGCCTGATCGAAAAAAGCGGTGGCCGCTCGGGCCACTATCGGCGCGATCTGCCGGGGGCAGGTTTCCAACGGGCTGGGTGACTCGACGCATGCTGCCAGGGAAGCTTGACGTAACGCGCAGTGTTGAATCCGCATCGGGTCATGCAAGATGCAACGCTCCGTAAAGAGTTAACCCCAAATCAGAACGACAGAAATGAAAACGCCGGCCCGATCAAACCGCATCGGGCCGGCGACATGCACTACGTCAAGCTATCAGGAGCCTTTGCAGGTTGCCGGCAGAAACTGCGTAGGAACGGTTCCGGCAATGGCGGGAGCTGCAGCGACTGCGCCCGCGCAAGCCCAACGTCCGACTGCTTGCGGAGCGGCGATGCCCGCAGCTGCTGGCAAAGTAATCGCGGCACCGGCATTGTCGATCGGGGTGAACCTGATGGTCTGGCCGGCGGCGCCACCAAGACGAACATCGGCAGACAACGTCACAATAATACCACCGACGGCAGTAGTCATACCAGCCATGAATTGCGTGGCAGTGGTGCCAGCACCAACTTCACAGCCATAACCACCGGGCACTGGCAAATTACCGGCTTGAAGCGCTTCGTTGATCACCCCTTGGCAGGCAGCGGCCTGGGCGATCGCTTCGCCGACACGAGCGCGAATTTGATAGGTTTGGTACTGCGGTACGGCCACGGCGGCCAGGATGCCGATGATCGCGATTACGATCATCAACTCAACCAGGGTAAAGCCTTTTTGCACAGCTTTCATGAGTAAGCTCCGTATCTATTGTTGGGGTACAGCCAGATCAGAAAATCCGACTTGCAATCATGTAAAGCAATCGCTGTGCCAGCCTATTTCGCGAGTCAGAAAAAAGTTATATCTTTTTGATTTATAAAGGGAATTTATTTTTATACGGCTTCGACATGGCGACCCTGGTGGGGGCTCTGACAAATTCCGGACGTGCACCGCGTCGAATGTGACGAAATACGTCAGTCAAGTGACGAAATTTGCCGCGATCGCCTACTTGATACAGACCGCGCGCACCTGCGCCATGTCGGTATAGCCGCCCAGCACTTTCTCGATGCCATCCATTTTCAGGGTGCGCATGCCTTCCTCCAGCGCCACCGCCAGCACATCGGCGACGCGGGCGCGCTCCTGCACCAGGCGCTTCACCTCGTCCGAGGCGATCAGCAGTTCGTGCAGCCCGACCCGGCCCTTGTAGCCGGTCTTGCTGCAGACCGAGCAACCCGTTCGGCGATAGAGCTTGAAGTCGCCCTTGTCGTTGGCAAACCGCCCCAGCCACTCGTTGTAGATCGCCTCTTCGGCCGCCGCGCGGTCAGCCTGAAACGAGGTGGTGTTCTGCATCTCGTGGCAATACTCACCCAGCAGCACGCCCAGCTCATCGGGGTCAGGCGTGTAGGGTGATTTGCACTTTTCGCACAACCGCTTGGCCAGGCGCTGCGCAAGGATGCCGAGCAGGGCATCGGCAAAATTGAACGGGTCCATGCCCATATCGAGCAGGCGGGTGATGGATTCCGGCGCGCTATTGGTATGCAGGGTGGCGAGCACCAGGTGACCGGTGAGCGAGGCCTCCAGGCCGATCGAGGTCGTTTCCTTGTCGCGCATTTCGCCGACCATGATGATGTCGGGGTCAGCGCGCAGGAACGAGCGCATCACGGTGGCGAAATCCATGCCCGCCTTGCGATTGACCTGCACCTGACGCAGACCCTTCTGCGTGATTTCCACCGGGTCTTCGGCCGTCCAGATCTTGGTCTCGGGCGTATTGAGAAAGCCCAGCACCGAATGCAAGGTGGTGGTCTTGCCCGAGCCGGTCGGTCCGCACACAAAAAAGATGCCGTAGGGCTTGGAAACCGTTGCCTTCAGCGTCTCGTAATTACGCTCCGACAAGGCCAGCTTGCTCAGCGGTATCGGCTCACCGGCGGCCAGAATCCGCATCACCACGTCTTCCACGCCGCCGGCCACCGGGATGGTCGCCACGCGCAGTTCGATGTCCAGCGGCCCGAAGCGCTTGAAGGCAATCTTGCCATCCTGCGGCCGCCGCTTCTCCGAGATATCAAGGTCGCACATGATCTTGATGCGCGCCACGATGGAACTGCGCATGCTGGCAGGCAACTCGGAATACGGCACCAGGGTGCCGTCACGGCGCAGCCTCACCTCGGTCTTGCCGCGCCCCGGATAGGATTCAATATGAATATCGGAGGCGCCCAGGGCGTGCGCGTCGAGGATGACCTTATTGACGAGTTTGACCACCTCGTTGTCATTGATCCCGCCGGCGTCATCGTCACGCTCAGCGGCGCCCGGCGCAGAGCTATCGAGCACCTCATCGACCGACTCGCCGTCGAGCTCGATCAGCAGATCATTCAGCGAGCCATAGACGGCCTGGGCACCAAAATACGCATCGAGGGTTGAGCGGAATTCAGCCAGGGTGGTGACGCAGTAGGTGGCGTTCGGCCGACCCATCACGTTCTTGGCCACATTGGCGATGCGCGCCCGCTCAGGGTCAAGCGCAAGAATGGATACGCCAGCGGTAGTCTCTTCGAGCGGCACCCAGTGGTTGCTTTCGGCGTATTCGCGACGGATGTTTTTCAGCAGCTCGACAGGTTTTTGCCGCTCGTGGTCAAAGGCGACGTAAGGCACCCGGAAAAAGCTCGCCAGGGCTTCACCGATCTGGGCTCGGGTGATACCAAATTCTTCGATCAGCACCTGTTCGACATCGATCGCACGCTTGCGCGCCGCGCGTTCGGCCAGATCAAAATTGCCGGCACTGATCAGATCACTGCGAATCAGGCCGTCATAGCGCGAACGCGTCGGTCGATCGATGGAAGCCGCGATGCGGAAGGTCTCGGCCACCACGCCGGCCAGGTCTCCGGCCAGCTCTTCGGCCTCGGCAGAGAACGGGGTGCCGCCCTTGTGATTGATGAGCTGGATGACGCCGATCACCTCACCGTCTTCGGCGTGCACCGGTACAACCAGCATTTCCATGGTGCGAAAGCCGGTGCGCTTATCGACTTCGGACAGGAATTTAAGCCGTGGTGCGTAACGGGCGAGCTCGGCCGGGTCGCGCGGATTGCGCACATTGACCACACGGCCAGACAAGGCGACAAACCCGGCAATGCTGTGCTCGCCAATCGGCAGCTTCAAGTCCTTGAACGAGCGCAGCCCGGTTTTCAGGCGCGACACGATGAACAGTTTGTCCTGGCTTACCTGATAGATGGTCAGGCGCTCGGCCTCAAACGCGGAAAGAATGTCCTTTGAGGCTGCGGTGAGCGTGTCCTCCAGGGGCGCTTTCTGGCGCAGGCGCTCATAGGCGCGCGCCAGTTGACGATCAGCACGGTCCCTGCCCGTACCGCTTACCGGTACCGACTCGGGCGCCGCTATTGCGATCGGCACCGAACTCATCGTGGGTACGTACCCATCGTCATTGCTCACTCATGATCATAGCTCCAGCACTTGCCCGCGCCGCAGCAACTGTACATTTTCTATGGTGGCACGCGGACTCAACTCGTGCAAGGTTTTGTCAATCTCATCAATGGTCTGGCCGGCTTCACCCGGTTTCAGATGGGTGACATGCACTTGCACCGGGCGCTCCAGACAGCGCAATTCCTGCGCCAGCATCTCGGGACACAAATGGCAGGACACCTGCGCGAGCGCCTGCTCACCCTGATTGAAGGCACACTCGATGATCAGATGGCGCAGATTGCCAATGCCATTGACGCAGGGCCACAGGGCACTGTTGACCGTAGTATCGCCGGTATAGACCAGACTCGCCTCGCCGCTATCGATCTGATAGCCCACGGCGGGCACGACATGGGCCGCCGGCAGCACCGTGATCACCGCGCCCCCTGGCAGATGCACCTGCTCGCCCAGGGCAACCGGTACGAAGCACACACTGGGCTGCTCGACCGACGGAATGACACTGAAATCAGGCCAGATCGTCCAGTTGAAAATGTGCTTGCGCAGACTGTCGATGGTGGCCTGCAGCGCATACACCACCACCGGAGTGTGTCGCGACTGCCGCACCGTATCAATGAGCAGGGGAATGGAGCAGATATGGTCGAGATGACTATGGGTGACAAAGATCCGGTCGATCGCCAGCAGCTCGTCAACGGATAGATCACCCACGCCGGTGCCGGCATCGATCAGCGTATCGCTGCCAAGCAACAGCGAGGTGGTGCGCGCCTGCCGCCCGCCGATGCCACCGCTGCATCCCAATACCCGTATCGTCATTGCCACCTGCTTGCCCTTTCCTCGATCACAACCCTGCGCATAAAGCCCTGCGTATATCAAGCCTTGCCCGGTGAACTGAAGACCTCAGGCACCCCGGACGCTATGCCATTGTCACCCTGGAACGTGTCGGCAATGTGGGACAGCATCACTGCCAAGCGCTATTTTTTGTCAAATAGCGTCACACCATTCCAGTTGGCCGCTGGCGCCTGTTCGCGAAACCGTGCAATACGGCCGCGATAGAGCTCGTACAACTCGCAGCGCGGATCGCGCCGCTGCAATTCAAGCAGCAATTCGTCCGCTTCCTGCCACTGGCGGGTTCGATAGGCGCGCAAGGCCTCGGACCACAACTCAAGATCGCGCAATCGCTCAGGGCTGACATCGGGGACAAAGCCGATCGGCTCGAAAATGGTGACCACCCCGCCGCGTCCCTTCACCTGTACCCAGTCAATCTCGCGGCACAGAAGGTCAGCCACCCGGATGCGGGTCTGCTCACCGATCATGATGCCGACCCCGTAGTAGCGCGTAAGACTCTCGATCCGCTTGGCCAGATTCACCGCGTCGCCCAGCACCGTGTAGGAACGCCGGAATGCCGAGCCCATGTCACCCACGCTCACCAGCCCGGTATTGATGCCCACGCGCAAATCAAGATCCTCGTCAGCGCCAGGCTCGACGCGCGCACGCAGACGCAAAATGGCCTCGCGCATGCGCAAGGCGGCAAGCACCGCGCGGCGCGCGTGATCAGGGTCAGGCAGCGGTGCGCCCCAGAACGCCATCACTTCATCGCCGATATATTTGTCGACCGTACCGCCAAAGGCCTGCACGACTTCACTCATTTCAGTGAAATAGTCGTTCAGGAACAGCCGTACTTCCTCCGGGCGCATGCGCTCGGCCACCGCAGTGAATCCGCGCAGGTCGGCAAACAGCACACTCAGCGTTTCATTGCGTGGAATGATCAGTTCGCGAAAATTCGACGGATTGCGCGCGATCTGCTCGGCCAGGGTCGGTGGCACGTAAGGCCCGAACACGGTGGTGAATTCACGCCGTGCCCGCGCTTCCAGAAAGTACCCGTTAAGAATGTTAAGGGCCAGCAGAGCGAGCACCAGAAACACCGCACCGGCCACCGGTGGCCGTCCGAGCCCCGACCAGGCTGCCCCGGCCGCGCACACCAACAGCAGCAGAATCAGGGTCAGACTCAATGCGAAGGCATGTCCCGGTGACAGACGCGGCAACAGCCAGACCAGCAATCCACCCAGCGCGATCACCAGCAGACATTCCAGGCCATAGTCAAACGGCGACGGTGTCCACAGCCTGCCATCGAGCAACGCGGTGATCAGATTGGCCTGGATTTCCGCCCCTGACATCCCGGGCCCAAGCGGGGTGTCGTGCAAATCGAGCACGCTGGCGGCGCTCGATCCGACCAGCACAATTTTTCCGCGCAGGGCGGCAAGCGGCTCGGCGGCATCCAGCACGTCAGCGGCTGGCAGATGGCGGTAAGTGCCGGCCGGCCCGTCATAGGGCAGGTCAATGGTCGAATACACCGCGGGCGGCTGCGACCAGGCGCGCAGCCGCGCAAGTGCAGCCCCTTCACTGACTGGCGGAGCGCCCTCGATTACACCCAGGTCCAACAGGCGATCGGTCACGGCGAGCGCCATGCTGGGGTACACCGCGCCATCCTGAATCGTGGCAAGCGCCACGTGCCTCACCCGGCCATCCTCATCGGCAGGTAGATCAGTGACGGCACTCATCACCTGCACGCTACCCGCGTAGGGTTCGGCAAGCACGACCGCCCTGCCGGCCAGACTACGTTCGAACTCCGCCTGGCGCTGGCCGGCAGGCTCTAACGATTTGGCCACTCGCGCAAGGTCGCGCTCAGCCAGGGTGCTCTCGCGCAAGGTGCGCAGCAGGCTTTGCTGATCACGCGGGTTGGGAATGCCCGAGACAAGCGTAAGGCCCACCACGGCGGCACCGTCGCGATCAAACAGGCGATCAATCAAGTCGTCAATGCGACGAGTCGGCCACGGCCAATGGCCAATGCGATTGAGACTGCCCTGATCGATGTCGACAATGACCACGCGCTGTTCGATCGGCCCGCGCGCGGCCAGGCGGGTCTCCATATCATGGATCGAGCGCTCGAGCGCCACAACCGGTGACAGTGAATACCAGTGCACCACATGCCCGGCCAGCAGGGCCACCAGCACACCACCGAGGAGAAGCAGCCAGCGCGAGCGCGCCAGCACGGTGCCCGGATCGAGCCACCCCGTTTCGAGCAAATCACGGACCCGCCGGCCTGCCTGATGCTTCAGCCGATCGCCGCTGATCACCCTGGCTTAGTCCTTGAAATAGAACTCGACTTTGATACCCGCGAGGTCGATCAGATCGTGGTCGTTCAACAGATGCACGTGTTCGGCGAGCGGCTGGCCATTGAGCAAGGGGCGGTCGCCTTCAACATGCATCAGGAAGTAGCCTTGCGGGCGCCGGGTGATCACTGCCACCTGCACATCGGGCTTGCCCAGCGTGGTGAGTGGCTTGTTCAGATCAAGTTCCAGCCCAATATTGGAGCCATTGAGAATCTGCACGGCGGCGGCGCGCAACGCCAGCGGCGCGCCCGGTTGGGCCCGCGCATGCGGCGGTGACATATTCGGTGCTGGCGCTGCCTGCAGTCCGGCCGCGGGCGATGCATTGGGGGCGGGCGGCGGCACATTCGGCGCGGAGGGTGGCGCACTCATCCCTGCCGCCGCGGTGTTGAGGACGGGCGGTGCTGCATTCACCACCGGTGATGGCGCTGTCAGGCCAGGCGGCGGCACAGCCTGCCCGCGTGGTGATGGGTTCAGACCCGGTGGTGGCATGGTTTGCCCGCGCGGCGATGGGTTCAGACCGGGCGGTGGCATGGTCTGCCCGCGCGGTGCCACGCTGTCAGCGGACGGACGGACGGGCTGAGTGAAACCTGGCGTCGCGTTCAAACCTGCGGCTGGCGCGCTGCCTGTCCCGGCGCCCGGCGTGGCCAATGCCGGTGTCGCGCGGGGGGCCGCTGCCTGGGGAAGCAACGCCATTGGGGCCACCGACATGTCGGCCACCCCGATGGGCTGTGTTACCGGAATCAGCGGTGCGCCTCCCACCGAAGGCAGCGCACCCGGACGGTAAATCGAAGTGGTCGGGACCACTTTGGGTATCTCAGGCAGCCTGGGCACGCCTGTATGCGTCGCACTCTGTGGCGCCGGGGCCGCGGCTGGCTTCGCCAGGCTCGCCGCCATCGCCGGGATCGTGGTCGGCACGGTGCGCTGAATTTCGCGCGGCGCTGCAGCGGGTAGGGCGGCGCGCGCCTCGACCGGTACCGCAGCTGGCTGATTCGGCGTCTCATGGGCGATGTTCGGGTCATCGCTGCGCAGCACCAGATTGCGGCCGGTATCAACCATGCCGGCCAGCGGCGTATCGCCGCCGCCATAGGCCGGACGCGAACCGACGATCACCGGTGAACCCGCCGAACCCGCCAGGGCCATCGAACCGGGAGCGATCAGTTGCGTCTTCTCGATCGGACGCGGCGGCTCGGACCCTTCGGCCTGATCGCTGACATACCGCAGCGAGTACTTGCCCAACTCAATGACGTCGTTGTTTTGCAGAAAATGCTTGCGCACGCTTTGGCCGTTCACAAACGTGCCATTGGTGCTGCCGAGGTCTTCGAGAAACGAATCCGACAGGATCGTGACGACCACGGCGTGGTCACCACTGACAATCAGGTTGTCGATCTGGATGTCGCTGGTCGGACGCCGGCCGATCGTCGTGCGCTCTTTCACCAGCGGGATTTCCCGCAGCATCAGGCCATCAACGGTGAGAACCAATCGCGCCATCGTAATTCCAGTCTAACCGAGCTTTGCGGTCAATTTCGACAGCAGCGAACGCGACGCTGCGAAATCCCGTTTGATACGCACCAGGACCACCGATACATTGTCGCGCCCGCCATTATCGTTAGCCGCCTGCACCAGCTGCTGAGCGGCCAGGCGCAGGTTGACCGCCAGCGTACCAAGGGTGAGTTCAATATCCTCGTCGCTCACCATGTCGTTCAACCCGTCGGAGCAAAACAGGAAGATGTCATCGGGCCGTACTTCAAGGTCAATCAAATCGGCTTCAACGATCGGATGCACGCCCAACGCCCGGGTCACCAGATTGCGGTGGGTCGAGAAGCGCGCCTGCTCCTGCGTGATCATCCCGCAATCGATCTGTTCCTGCAATAAGGAATGATCGCGAGTAATGCATTCCAGCCGCGCCCGGCGCATCCGGTACATGCGCGAATCGCCAATATGCGCGACGGTCACCTTGTTGTCATAGAAAAGTGCGGTCACCAGCGTGGTGCCCATACCGGAGAACTGCGCTTCGCTCTGCGCCGCCTGATAAATCGACACATTGGCGCGCTGAATCTGCTCGATGAGCAACTGGTGCACTTCTTCGCGGGTCCTGCCGCCGACACGCGGGTCAAGTGCACGGGTGCGATTATTGATTTCGTTACAAATCACCGTGGTGGCCATACCGCTCGCCACTTCACCGGCGTTATGGCCGCCCATGCCGTCGGCGAGCACGACCAACCCGGTTTCGGGGTCGGCCGCGATCGAGTCCTCGTTATGCGCACGCACGACCCCGGGGTCGGTGCAGGTGGCAATTTCAAGCGACTCGGCAAGGCTCATCAGGGGCTCCGTGAATGCCGATGGCAGGCATCGTGGAATTCTAAGCGATTGGACACCGATTAGCCGAGGACATTTGGCGCAATGGCGCGCCGCTTGCGCTCAGACCCCCAGCGCTGAACCCGCTTTGAGCCCGAGAGCGGCTGCCAATTCGGCCCCCGAGATCTTTTTTGTGTCCTCGCCCTTCGCCTTGAACACCTCGATCTGACCACCCTGGCAGGTCACACGAAAGCTCTCCGTGCCCACTTCGGCCACTTCGCCGACTTTGCCGCGCACCGCGCCAAAGGTGCGGAACAGGTGCTTGCGCGAATCAAAGATCTGGATCTTCCTGCCCTCGAACAGCGTCCAGGCGCCCGGTGCCGGATTGCAGCCGCGAATCAGGTCATAGACAAAATCCACATGATTGGCCCACTGGATGCGCGACTCGGCGGTGCGACACCAGCCTTCATAGGATGCCTTTGACTCATCCTGCGCCTGCTCGGTATGCCGCCCGCCCACCACCAGATCAGCCGCCTCGAGCATGGCGGCAACGCCCTGCGGAAACAGTCGGTCGAAATACACCGTTCCGAGCGTGTCCTCAGCGCTGATCGGTGTTTCCTTTTGCAGAATCACCGGACCTTCATCCAGTCCATCGGTTGGCCGGAAAATCGTCAGACCGGTCTTGGCGTCACCACGGATGATGGGCCAGTTGATTGAACTCGGTCCACGATAGAGCGGCAGCAAGGATGGGTGATACTGGATCGTGCCGTGACGCGGAATCGAGACGAAGTCCTGCGGCGCAAACTGCAACACGAAGGCCATGATGCCGATGTCGGCATCGAGCGTAGCCATCGCATCGCGTGCCTCGCCAGTCTTCAGCGACGGAAACTGGAACACCGTCACACCGGCCGCCTGGGCGGCCACGCGCAGCGCATCCGGACGGGCACCCTCTTTCTCCGGCGCGCAGAACACGGCAGCGACCTCATCGCCACGTGCGAGAAACGCCTCGAGAACTGCTTTACCGAAATCCTGCTGACCGATGATTGCAACTTTCATGGCATGAACCTCTGAAGGGGAGCCCTGCTTCCTGTTCGGCGACGCACTCACTGCCAGTGTCGCGGTGGCGTGCCACCGATTTCCCGCTCGGCGGCGCCATCGATTCCAATTTTGGCGCTGCGCTGCCTACTTCTTTTTCGGTGGCGCGCTGAAGGCACCGGCGGCTTTCAGTTGCTCGACCCGTGCACTGTCATAGCCCAGCACCTGGGTGAGAATCTCATCGGTGTGTTCGCCCAGCAGCGGTGAGCGTTCGATCACCGCTGGCGAGGCCGACAGCTTGATCGGCATGCCCACGTTATGCCATTTGCCACGTTGCGGATGATCGAGTTCGACATACATCTCGCGGCCACGCACATGCTCGTCATCGGCCAGATCTTCAGTCGACATGATCGGACCGCAGGGCACATCCAGCTCGTTCAGGATCGCCATGAATTCGCGCTTGGTGTAGCTTGCAGCAAACTCATTGAGCAGGTGCCAGACTTCATTTTGATTGCGCCGGCGCTCGCCGATGGTGGCAAAGCGCGCATCGGTTGCAAGCGCATCACCGCCGACGCGGCGTGCCAGCGCCTCCCACACGGCCTCCTGCACCACCACATAGATGTAATCGTTGGTGCCATGCGGCTTGCAATGAATCGCATTGCCCAGCTGGCCACCGCCAGAATCATTGCCCGCGCGCGGGGTGTAGGGCATGCCCTGTTCGGTATGTACCGAGTACTCAGGCAACGGACCGCGCGTCAACCGCTGATGGTCGCGCCACTTGACGCGGCACAGATTCATCACCGAATCCATCATGGCCACTTCCACATACTGGCCAAGACCGGTGCGCGTGCGCTGATGCAGCGCGGCGAGGATGCCGATCACCAGGTGCAGCCCGGTGCCCGAATCACCGATTTGTGCGCCGGTGACAAAGGGCGGACCATCGGGCACGCCGGTGGTGCTCATGGCACCGCCCATGGCTTGCGCCACATTCTCGTAGGCCTTGAAATCAGCGTACGGTCCGCTCGAGCCGAACCCCTTGATCGAGGCCATCACGATGCGCGGGTTGATGCTGTGCACCGTCTCCCAGGTAAAGCCGAGGCGATCGAGCACGCCCGGACCGAAGTTCTCCATGATGACGTCGCATTCGCCGAGCAGCTCGGTGAACACCTGCTTGCCCTCGGGCGACTTCATGTTCACCGTGATCGAGCGCTTGTTGCAATTGAGCATGGTGAAATACAGGCTGTCGGCACCCGGCACGTCACGCAATTGACCGCGCGTCGCGTCGCCATTGGGCGGCTCAAATTTGATCACGTCGGCACCCATCCATGCCATGAGCTGCGAGGCGGTCGGACCGGCCTGCACATGGGTCATATCAAGAATGCGAAATCCTTCGAGAGCCTGGCTCATTTCATTCTCCGATGAGAAACTGTGCGCATCCGGCGCGACCGCGGGGCGCTTTTGGTGAGCGCGGAGTCTACGCGCCCGCTGTGCAACCGCTCCTTGACTGCGATCAATGGACGGGACTAAGGTTTTGTTCCGGCCCTATAAGGAACTGAGACTTTCATGAGTCTACCGCTGCTGCGTCACCCACGTCGCGACGCGGTTCTGTTGCAACTGAAACAGAACCTGATCCTGCGGGAGATATCGTCCAAGGCCTGGGATGCACTCGAGCCGCTGCTGGAAGTGGCTGACTATCGCAAGGGCGACCCGCTGTTGCATCAGGGCACCACGGCGATGGAACAATTCTTCATCGTCGAGGGTATCCTCAAGCGGTCGGTGTCCAACGCCGAAGGCAAGGAGATGATCCTGCGCTTTGCCGCCGAGACCGACATGGACACGTCCTATGCGGCATGGCGGCTGCATACCAGCGTGCCCTACAGCATCGTCGCCGTCACTGCGGTCCGTGCGGTCCACCTGTCCATGCCGCAATGGGTCGAATTCCTCGACGCCCATCCCGACATCAAAAAGCGATTCGAATACGAGGTGATGCGTCTGATGTCCGAGGTGATGGCACACACCATCACCTTGCATCTGCTCGATGCGCCGGGCCGACTGGCACGATTCGAGCGCAAGCACCCTGAGCTCCTCGGGCGCATCCCGAACAAGGAACTCGCTTCGTACTTGAACCTGACCCCGGAAACGCTATCGCGGCTCAAGCAGCGCCGGCGTGCCGGCGCGCCACGATCGGCAGCAGCGTCCTAGTTCGCGTGCGCGGCCTGGTGGCGGCGTGCCATCCAGGTCCCGACCACTACAACGATGATGGCGCACACGATGCTCGCCACGTACATTTCATCGAGCCAGGGCGCTGTGTGTTCAACCCACCCGCTGGTGGCCGGATCGGACACCATCATTTCGCCAGCGATGAAACCAAGCAGCGCACCGCCGAGGGTCACGATAATGGGGAAGCGGGTCATCACCTTCATGACCAGGGCCGAACCGAATACCACGACCGGAATGCTCACCCCCAGCCCCATCGCAAGCAGGACATACTTGGTGGCTTGACGAATCGATTCGTCAATGCTGGCGGTGACCTGCTCGGCGACGCTCGCCACTGCCAGAGTGTTGTCCACGCTCATGACCAGGTTGGCGATAAGGATGGTACGAATGGCATGCATCAGGTGGGTCTGGCCCTGGATGTCGCTCTCGTCGTCTTCCTCGCCGGCCAGTAACTGAATGCCGACCCACAGCAGCGCGCAGCCACCGAGCACTTTCAGAAAGGGCAGTTGCAACAGGGTCACGGCAAATATGGTGAACACCACCAACAGGACCGCGGCCGCCAGACTGCCGAAAACAATCGCCTTTTTCTGCTGATTGGGTGGCAGTGAATTGGCGGCCAGCGCAATCACCACGGCGTTGTCGCCAGACAGCAGCAGATTGGTGATGAAGATCGTGCCAAGACCGATCCAGAATTGGTGCGTGGCAAACATTTGCATCAGCATGTCGAAGGTCATCCCGGTCAGTGGTTGGGCAGGTCGGCAACCGGGGAGCCGCGCTGCCCTCTCCCCAGGGGCAGGCGGATTCTAATCAGTTTTTGGCGAAGGCACCACGGCTAGAACAGACCCACCACCTTGCCGTTGACCAGATCAATCTTGTCGGCCGAGGGCACCTTGGGCAGGCCCGGCATGGTCATGATGTCACCACAGACCATCACAATGAATTCGGCACCGGCCGACAGTCGAACTTCGCGAATATTGAGCGAGTGATTCGAGGGTGCACCGCGCAGGCTGGCGTCGGTTGAAAACGAGTACTGCGTCTTGGCAACGCATACCGGGAACTGACCGTAACCGTCCTCCTGCAATTTTTTGATCTGCGCACGCACCTTGCTGTCCGCAGTGACCTCGCTCGCTCGATACACCTTGCGCGCGATCTTGCCGATCTTGTCCCACAAGGTGTCGGCATCGTCATACACAAAAGACATTGTCGAGGGCTGCTCGCACAGATCGATCACCACGCGGGCCAGATCAGCCGCGCCCTTGCCACCCTCGGCCCAGTGCGTGGCCAGCACGACTTTGGCCCCGAGTCGTGCCACCCGTTCGCGCAGCAGTTCGATTTCTGCCGCGGTATCGCTATTGAACCGGTTGATCGACACCACACAGGGGATGCCGTAGACCTGGCTCACGTTCTCCACGTGACGCTCCAGATTGACGAGACCCTTCTCGAGCGCGGCAAGGTCTTCCTGCGTGATGGTCTTCAGATCCGCACCGCCGTGATATTTGAGCGCGCGCACCGTGGCCACGATGACCGCGGCATCCGGCCGCAATCCGGATTTGCGGCATTTGATGTCGACAAACTTTTCCGCACCCAGGTCGGCGCCGAAGCCTGCTTCAGTCACCACGTAATCGGCCAGTTTGAGCGCAGTGGAGGTGGCGATCACCGTATTGCAACCATGGGCGATATTGGCAAACGGGCCGCCGTGAATAAAGGCCGGATTGTTCTCCAGGGTCTGTACCAGATTGGGCTTGAGCGCATCCTTGAGCAGCACGGTCATCGCACCGTGTGCATTCAGGTCGCGTGCATAGATCGGTTTTTGTTCACGGTTGTAGGCCACCACGATGTTGCCCAGGCGGCGCTTCAAATCGTCGAGCGACGTAGCCAGGCAGAAAATGGCCATCACTTCGGAGGCCACCACAATGTCAAAGCCATCCTGGCGCGGGTAACCATTACCCGGACCACCGAGAGAGACAGTGATGTCGCGCAAGGCGCGGTCGTTCATGTCCATCACCCGCTTCCAGGCGACCCGGCGCACATCGATGCCCAGGGCATTGCCGTGGTGCACGTGATTGTCGAGCAAGGCGGCGAGCAGGTTATTGGCAAGCGCGATCGCGTTGAAGTCGCCGGTAAAATGCAGGTTGATGTCCTCCATCGGCACCACCTGCGCGTAGCCGCCCCCTGCCGCCCCCCCTTTCATGCCGAATACCGGCCCGAGCGACGGTTCGCGCAGGCAGATCACGGCCTTCTTGCCCAAATGGTTCAAGGCATCGCCCAAACCAACGGTCGTGGTGGTCTTGCCTTCGCCAGCGGGGGTTGGATTGATGGCGGTGACAAGGATCAGCTTGCCGTTCGGGCGGTCTTTTAGCGAGTCGACATAATCAAGCGACACCTTGGCCTTGTAGTGCCCATAGGGCTCCAGATGGTCCTCGGCGATCCCCAGACGCTCGAGCGCCACTTTGGATATGCGCTGCATGGTGGCTGCCTGCGCAATTTCGATATCGGACGACATGAACGACTCCTGAGGTGAAAGGGGATGGCTTGCCGCGGCCGCGAGCGCGACGCACGCGGCCGCGGCAGGTCTGGCGCGGACTATAGGTTTGCACGGTCCCGCGCGACATTGATCATGGTCAATCGGCGCCAGAGGGTAGCACTGCTGCGGTGACCTGGCACCCGCCTGATGCGCGGCAATGCTGGTGCTGGTGCTGGTGCTGGTGCTGGTGCTGGTGCTGGTGCTGGTGCTGGTGCTGGTGCTGGTGCTGGTGCTGGTGCTGGTG
>CAIXPL010000015.1 GCA_903921325.1 uncultured Pseudomonadota bacterium | reverse complement strand
TTCAATCAAACCCGACTGTTGGAGTCCATCGGGAATATCCCACCAGCAGAGTTTGAGGCAATATACGAACTGGGTCAGGCGGATTGCAAGATGGCCGCCTGACTCAAACCCAACAGCCTCCGCGATTCCCGGGGCGGTTCAGTTTGTCAAGGACCTGCTACAAATATTTTTCCTGCGCGCTGGGGCGCGCAGTTCGTCGGTGAGCACAGTGCTGGACACAATTGGGCGTTGTGTTCCAAATTTGCAGCGCCGACAGGGGGGGCCATTTAAGTCTTGTGGCAGGCGTCTAAAACTAGGACGCCTCCAATGAAGAGCGGCGCAAATATGCAATCGCTTGCCTTGCTACAAAGCCGCTACGGAAATTGGATCAGCTGTCTTAACGACTCGTTTTGACATGACAGGGTGCCGATGTCCTTTGCCGTTGACACCCGCTCAGGGTTAAGCGGTCATTGACTGACCGCCACCAAGCGCTCAAGGTAGTGACATGTCCACTTGGAGAGCGATGATGCACACACCGAACGAACCGAGCCCGATGCTTAAAGCCATTGACCTTGTGCGAGTCAATGTTGACCAGATGGGGCTTCAAGACCTTGAAGCCCACGCAACGGAAGTGCTCGGCACCGTCGAGGCTTTAAATGAATTCATCAATAGCGCGGCGCCCAGGAGCCACAACACCGAGCTCGACGCCCTTCAAAGGGCTCGTAATCTGCGCATGCATATGGCACGAGTGCGGGACCTGATACAGGCCTGCAAATCGGTCAATGCGCTGTTGCAAACCGTGCCGACAACCACCGCCCCGGGCATGGCGAGCGTGCCTGCCATGGGTCGGCGTTCCCGCGTTATCCGGCCGCTAACCAGCGCGGATAACGCTGCTTCCGGCCACATTCAGGTTTTGAGTAACGACCCGCAGGGTCGAGGAGCAAAAGCTGTATGTGGTGGCGAAGCCAAGGAAGTGGGAGCCCACCCGCATGGTGGCGAAGCCAACATGCAAGCGAAGCGGTAAGGGGTGGGCGGCGATGGCGACGTTGCGCGAACAGCTGGCGGCATCGGACTCAGACGCAGCATTGCGGCTTGTGGCTGATGCTCGGCCCAAGCTTTTCAGCAAGGTCGCCGAGCTGCGAGTCCTCCACCTGAAAGGCGGAGGCGAGCTGTCCGACAGGACACGGGACAGCTACGCCGGGGATGCTCGCCGCGTCGCAGCCGCTGGCGGCGATCCGCTGGCGTTGGCTGGCACCTATGCGAGTTTTCGCAAGCTGCGGGCCGCATGCTTGTGGAAAGCTCGAGAGGATTTGCGGGAATGCCTGGCACGTGCCGATCGTGCTCGTAAAAGGGGGGGCACCGGTGAAATCGAGTCGCTTTGCATCTACGATGAAACGCTGCCAATCATCGAACATCGGATGGCGATACTTGCCTCCTCACGGTTTGATGTATCTAAGGTCTCGCGGCGAGACAAGACTCACATGCAGCGCCATAAACTGGGTCGGTTGCCTGCCGACTGGATTACGCGTGTGCATGATCGAGCCAAGACAGGGAAGTATGGCGAGGCGGTGGCTGTTGGCATCCTGATCCCGGTGAGACCGGAGGAAGTTGCCAGCCGCATACGGATTAGGCTCGATTCCTCGGGTGCTCTGTTGTTTGAGGTTAAGGGCTCCAAGTTGCGCGAAAAGGGTGCGGGAATTGCATCGCATGTCGACGGCATCGGGCAACCCATGCGCTGGCTCGCGTTGGCGGAGGTCGATCCTTCCCGGCAAATCGCCTTCGACTGGCTAAGAGATCGTATAACTGCAAACAGCGGTAGTCTGACCGTTGGAAAGGGCATCTCCGCGAGTGGAATATGCTCCGCGTTTCGCTCGATGTCTCGGCGACTTTTTGAGCGCTCCATGTCACCGCCATCGTTCTACGCGCTCCGGCACGCTGTTTGTGCTGAGTTGAAGGCATCAGGCATTGGAGCGCAAGAAGTGGCGAAATGCATGGGGCATGCCTCTGAGTTAAGCCAACGCGCTTACGGGACACGTTCTCAGGGAACCGGTGGCTATGCAGTAAAAGCGAAGGCCAGTGAACCGGTAAGAACATCGAAGTTTTCCAGTCCACCGCCGTCGACATGCAGGCATGCTAAAAAGCCGTCCGTCTCGATCATTGCCAAAAATCACTCGCTAGCCACGCTTCGGAAAATTAAGGTGGGCCAGAATTAAAACCCAACTCCTCCGTCATGAGCATCTGAGCACAGCGGCGGGCGGCGTGGGTCGGTCACCCCTTCCGGGCCTTTGCGTCGGCCGCCTGCTTCGCTGCAATCCTCTTCTCGCTTGCGATCACTTTTTTCTCGCCCTTGATGTTCGCCTGGTCGAACTGCTTAGGCTGATAGCGAATATTTGACAAGTCCAGGCCGTCGTATCGCAAATTCGGAATGCCATACTTCATCAGTTTGGTGATGTTGATGGGTGTGTTGTCGTAATGCTGGCTAACGTGCCCGATCTCATGCCCTGCGAGTTGGCAACGCATTTCAAAAGTGACATCGTTGTCTTTGAGCACCTGGATGACCGACGCCCGGAAGGAGTGGAACGTAGGCGCCCGCTTGCCAGCCATCTTGTGAGTCTCCCGGTATCGGCGCCAGGCGTTGCCGATAGCATTACCCTTTTCGCCATGAACGTCGGTTCCGATGCCTGGGAACAATTCGGGCCCGATGTCGAGCGCTCGGACATCCTCGACGTAGTCCAACAGTCCGATGGCGATGAGCTCGGGGTGCACGGGGATGAGCCGCTTGGCCGCCTCGGTCTTGATGCTCTTGTCCTCGTCCTCCTCCACATTGATGGAGAAGGCGGGAATGCCCGACACGACGCGGAAGTCCGACAGAAGCAACTGAGCGATCTCGCGACGCCTGGCCCCCGTGAACAAGGCGATCAGGGGCGGCCAGAAATGGTGCGCCAAGTTGAACTGGTAGGCCTTGGGGTCGAACAGCTTGACGAGCTGCGCCAGGGTATACGCTGGATTGGACTTGCGGGCCTTTTTGAGCCGGGCCGCTTTCTTCATCTTGGCTTGTCCCGCTGTCGGAAGCTTGTTTTGCTCGGGGAAGTAGCCCTTGTTTTGGGCCCACTCCAAAAAGCCATTGATGGTCGTCGTGTAGTTGTCGATCGTGCGGATGTTGAGGCCTGACTCGCCCTTGCGAGCTCCGGACAGAATCTTGCGATCGTTCTCCAAGAAGTTCAGGAACTTGTTGTAGACCTTGCGCGTGATGAAGCGGATGTCCACGTCCTTGCCGAACCATTCCTGGAATTCCAAAAACTGGCTTCGGCTCGATTTCGTGGTCCGGGCGGCGCCCCAGTTGTTGCCCTCGGACTGCTTGACGTATTGCTCCCAGCGCAGCGAGATGACGTTCTCGGGGTTGGGCCTGAATTTCGGCAGGTCATCGTCGTCATGCCCATCGGGCTGGGCGAACTCGGCCGACGAGCTAACAGGGTGCTCAGCCAACGCCGCTTTGAACTTCGCCATCTCCTCGGCCTGCTGCCTGAGATAGTCGCTCATCGCCTCAGGAACGGCGATGGGCTTCTCGATGTATTTGGCCGATTCCGCCGCCGCTTCGGCCCGGGCCAACGCGGCTTCGGCCCGGAACACGGCGAGCTTGGCGGGGTCGTTCGACTCCTCCTCCAAAGTGACGCTCGTGCCGCTGCGGCTGGTGATCGTTGTTTTGAGCTGCTTGGAGTTTGCGAAGCCAGCAATGACGCTTTCGGGGGTGGGCTCCTGGCCGCTCATGAGCGCCTCGATCTTGGCGAAAAGGTCGTATGCGTGGAAGGCGAGTGGGCGCGCCACACGCAGGGCTTGGCGCATGTCGCGCGTGCCCAAAGACTTTTTGATTTCTCCACGGCCATCGAACGCCTTTCGAAGATGTTTGGGCACGACGATGCGGAAAAACCAGATCCCGTGCCGGGAACGCTGAATGTGTGAGGGTATGCGGATCATAGATGGTCGGAATGGACCACCCGGATGGATCACCTGAGCAGGAGAGCCATAAAAAAAGCCGTTGAAAATCAACGGCTTTTTAAGACTGGCGGAGTGGACGGGACTCGAACCCGCGACCCCCGGCGTGACAGGCCGGTATTCTAACCAACTGAACTACCACTCCCAGGCACATCGATTCATCAGACCGATCACCCCATTTGCATAGGCACCAGCTGATGATTGTTGCGCTCAACCCGACGACTCAGATTCAAATTTCCTGCCGCGTCGTGCGGGTCTGCAATGATACCCGAATTCGGGCTTATCTGCGCATTCTGCGCCGTCGAACGAATCACAAAGTGGTGGGTGCTGACGGGTTCGAACCGCCGACATTCGCCTTGTAAGGGCGACGCTCTACCAACTGAGCTAAGCACCCGGATCCGTCTTCCAACAGCGCAGACAGACGCCTAGTTTAATGCATCCTTGAGCGCCTTCCCAGGACGAAAACGCGGCACGCTCATCGCCTTCACCTCGATCGGCTCTTGAGTCCGCGGATTACGCATCGTGCGGGCCGCTCGGCGCGTCGGGTAAAACGTGCCAAAGCCCACCAGCGACACCAACTCGCCTTTGCGCAACTCGGCCTTGATCGTGCCCACAGTTGCATCCAATGCCCGCTCTGCCGCCGCCTTGGAAATATCCGCCGTGCGCGCAATGCGATCGATCATCTCGGTTTTGTTCATGCCCGTCCCCTGATCGTTTCTTTTTTGATCTGAACGCAAATCACCTCGATCGACCGGACACTTCAAGCCCGATCGATCGAGACGACAGCATCAGTGTTTGACCACCTCGGTGAGCGTGTCTGCTTCCACCGCAGGCACCGGTGCGGTTTCTGCCACCGCGTCGGCCGCCAGCGGCTCAGGCATCCGCTCGAGGGCGATCTCCAGCACTTTGTCGATCCACTTCACCGGAATGATCTCAAGATGGTTCTTGATATTGTCCGGTATCTCAACGAGGTCCTTCACATTTTCCTCAGGGATCAGCACGGTCTTGATGCCGCCGCGGTGTGCCGCCAGCAACTTCTCTTTCAACCCGCCAATCACCAGCACCTCGCCGCGCAAGGTGATCTCACCGGTCATCGCCACATCGGCTCGCACCGGAATGCCAGTGAGCGCCGACACGAGCGCGGTACACATGCTGATACCGGCGCTGGGACCATCTTTCGGCGTGGCACCCTCAGGTAAGTGAATATGCACATCATTCTTCTGGAACGCGTCGGGCTTCAGGCCCAGCCGATTGGCGCGCGAGCGCACCACCGAGAGCGCCGCCTTGATCGACTCCTGCATCACATCACCCAATTTACCCGTGGTGATCGTGTTGCCCTTGCCCGGCATCACCGCCACTTCCACCGTGAGCAATTCGCCACCGACTTCGGTCCATGCAAGCCCCGTGACCTGACCGACCTGGTTGTCCTTCTCGGCCACGCCGTAGAGGTACTTGCGCACACCAAGATACTTATCAAGATTGCGCGCGGTCACCGCCAGCTTCTTGCTCTCAGGCTTCACCAGCAACTGCTTGACCGCCTTGCGGCAGATCTTGGAGATCTCGCGCTCGAGACTACGCACCCCGGCCTCACGGCTGTAGTAGCGAATGATGTCGCGTACCGCCGACTCGGCCACATTCAATTCGCCATCGCGCAGACCGTTGTTCTTCATCTGCTTGGGCAGCAGATAGCGCATCGCGATGTTGACCTTCTCATCCTCGGTATAACCCGACAGGCGGATCACTTCCATCCGATCAAGCAGCGCCGGCGGAATATTGAGCGTGTTGGCAGTAGCCACAAACATCACATCCGACAGATCGTATTCGACCTCGACGTAATGATCGACGAAGGTGTGGTTCTGTTCAGGGTCCAGCACCTCAAGCAGCGCCGATGACGGATCGCCACGGAAGTCACTGCCCATCTTGTCGACTTCATCGAGCAGGAAGAGCGGATTCTTCACTCCTGCCTTGGTCATGTTCTGCAGGATCTTGCCGGGCATCGAACCGATGTAGGTGCGCCGGTGACCGCGAATCTCGGCCTCGTCGCGCACGCCACCCAGGGCCATGCGCACGAACTTGCGATTGGTTGCACGGGCGATCGACTGCCCGAGCGAGGTCTTACCCACCCCGGGCGGGCCCACCAGACACAGAATTGGCGCTTTCACCTTATCGACGCGCGTCTGCACCGCCAGATACTCGACGATGCGCTCTTTTACCTTGTCCAGGCCATAGTGATCCTGGTCAAGCACCGCTTCGGCAACCGTGAGATCGCGCGAGACCTTGCTCTTTTTCTTCCACGGCAAGCCGGTGACCGTGTCGATGTAGTTGCGCACCACTGTCGCCTCAGCCGACATCGGTGACATCAGGCGCAGCTTCTTCAGTTCGTTCTCGGCCTTGGCACGGGCCTCCTTGGGCATGCGCGCGGCTTTGATTTTCTTTTCGATCTCGTCCAGATCGGCACCGTCCTCGCCCTCGCCAAGTTCCTTCTGAATCGCCTTGACCTGCTCGTTCAGGTAGTACTCACGCTGGCTCTTTTCCATCTGGCGCTTGACGCGACCACGGATGCGCTTCTCCACCTGCAGGATGTCGATCTCGCCTTCGATCTGCGACAGCAGATGCTCAAGGCGTGCCTTCACATCGATCATCTCGAGCACTTTCTGCTTCTGCTCGAGTTTGAGCGGCAGGTGGGCGGCCACCGTATCGGCAAGCCGACCGGCCTCTTCGATGCCCCCGATCGAGGTGAGAATCTCAGGCGGAATCTTCTTGTTCAGCTTCACATACTGATCAAACTGAGTGACCAGCGCACGGCGCATGGCCTCGACTTCGTTGGAGTCGACCGCATCGGGTGGCAGCGCTTCAGCTTCGGCGGCGAAGTGGGTGCGCTCATCGGTGATCTGGCTGATGCTCGCACGCTGCACACCTTCGACCAGCACTTTCACGGTGCCATCGGGCAGCTTCAACATCTGCAGGATGTTGGACACGCAGCCCAGGGCGTACATGTCCTCAGGGGTTGGTTCGTCCTTGGCAGCCGATTTCTGCGCCACCAACAAGATACTGCGGCCGGATTCCATCGCCAATTCCATCGCCTTGATGGATTTGGCGCGGCCAACGAACAGCGGAATCACCATGTGAGGAAATACCACTACGTCGCGCAGGGGCAACAGAGGGTATTGCTGGGGACCGCTGGAAGGTTCGATAGCCATAGTCTGCCTTTGAAAATAATACGGTGCTCTTACCTGCTGAATATCGGGGGCATTTGCCAAAACTCAAGGGGCGTACACCCCCGATGGCATCACTGTACCCAAAGATGGCACATTCGTGCTCAACAAGCCGCGAACGGGGGCATTTTGCGCTGCACTGCGCAGTGCTGAATTGCTACGCAGTGCCCGCCAACTTGGGCTGATCAGAATAGATCAGCAAAGGCTTGCCATCGCCGACGATGGTCGACTCATCGACCACGACCTTGCTCACCCGTTCCAGCGTGGGCAGGTCAAACATCACATCGAGCAGGGCCTGCTCAAGAATCGACCGCAATCCGCGCGCACCGGTCTTGCGAGCAAGCGCCTTCTTGGCAATCGCCACCAGACCGGCATGGCGAATCTCCAGTTCAACGTGCTCCATGGCAAAGAGCTTCTGGTACTGCTTGACCAGCGCATTCTTTGGTTCGGTAAGAATCTGAATCAAGGCGTCCTGATCGAGCTCATCGAGCGTGGCCACCACAGGCAACCGTCCGACAAACTCAGGGATGAGACCGTACTTGAGCAGATCCTCCGGCTCCACGGTCTTCAGCGTCGCCGAGATGTCCTTGGTATTGGTTTGGCTGCGCACATCGGCGCCAAAGCCAATGCCGGACTTCTCGGAACGGTTGCGAATGATCTTGTCGATGCCATCAAAGGCACCACCGCAGATGAAAAGGATATTGGTGGTGTCGACCTGTACAAAGTCCTGATTCGGATGCTTGCGCCCGCCCTGTGGCGGCACTGAGGCCACCGTGCCTTCAATCAGCTTGAGCAGTGCCTGTTGCACGCCCTCACCGGACACATCGCGGGTGATCGATGGATTATCCGACTTGCGCGAGATCTTGTCGATCTCGTCAATGTAGACAATGCCACGCTTGGCCTTCTCGACATCGTAGTCGCAATTCTGCAAAAGCTTCTGGATGATGTTCTCGACATCCTCACCGACATAACCTGCCTCGGTGAGAGTGGTCGCATCGGCCATCACAAATGGCACGTTCAACATGCGCGCCAGAGTCTGCGCAAGCAGCGTCTTGCCCGAACCGGTCGGACCGATCAGCAGAATATTGGACTTGGCCAGCTCGACCTCATCGGTCTTCGAGAGGTGCTTGAGGCGTTTGTAGTGGTTGTAGACCGCCACCGAGAGGATGCGCTTTGCCTGCTTCTGGCCAATCACATACTCATCGAGAATGCGGCAGATCTCAGTCGGGGTCGGCAGATCGGACAACGCGCCTTTGGCGGTCTTGTCAGTGGCATGTTCATCGCGAATGATGTCCATGCACGTCTCGACACAGACATCGCAGATGAACACATTCGGGCCCGCGATGAGCTTGCGCACATCGTGCTGGCTGGTCCCGCAAAACGAACAGTACAGCGTCTTCTCGCTGCTGCTGCTACGCTCCACCATTCGCTTAACCCTCTAGAGATTCACAAACAATCGGCCCGCCAGTGCACATCGCGAGGCCCGGCACGCGGTCAGGGTACCCCGTCTAGCTACCCGATTGTGCCCGAGTGCTGATCACGCGATCAACAATACCGTAACTGAGTGCTTCTTCGGCCGACAGAAAATTGTCCCGCTCGGTGTCACGCGAGATCTTTTCCACCGATTGGCCCGTATGGGAGGCCATCAAGTCATTCAGACGCTGGCGCAGGTAGAGAATTTCGCGCGCATGGATCTCGATATCGCTCGCCTGACCCTGAAAACCACCTGAGGGTTGATGGATCATCACGCGGGAATTGGGCAGACTGCCGCGCTTGCCCTTGGCACCGGCGGCCAGCAGAAACGCGCCCATGCTTGCCGCAAGACCGACACACAAGGTGCTCACATCGGGCTTGATGAACTGCATGGTGTCGTAGATGGCCAGACCCGCCGACACCGAGCCACCGGGCGAGTTGATGTAGAAATAGATTTCCTTGTCGGGATTTTCCGACTCCAGAAACAGCAACTGGGCGACGATCAGATTGGCCGTCGTGTCATTGACCGGACCGACCAGGAAGATCACCCGTTCTTTCAACAAGCGCGAGTAGATGTCGTAGGCGCGCTCGCCCCGACCACTTTGCTCGATCACCATCGGCACTAGGCCGAGGCCCGATGCGCCCAATCCACCACCCTCACCGCTCGCCGTGGCGAACGGGCCTGGTGCGCTGCCCCAGAAACCGCTCATGATGCCCGCCCAGTGCTCATCAATTCATCAAAGGCTACCGCAACATCCTCGACTGCGGCGTGCTCGAGCACCCAATTGACGACATTTGTCTCAACGGCCATGCCCTCGAATTCAGCAAGCCGGTCAGGCTGCGAGTAAACCCAGCGGATCATTTCGAATGGCTGCTCAAAGGTGCGCGCCGATTCCTCGACCAGTTTGCGCACCTGCTCGGGCCGGGCCGCCAGATTGTGCCGCTTGATGTATTCGGAGACGATCAGGCCAAGTTTGACGCGCCGCTCGGCGCGCTCGCGGAACATGTCGCGCTCAAAGGGCAGCTTGTCCAGGTCTTTCATGCCACGGCTGTGCAGATCGGCTTTCATGGCTTCGATCAGTCGATCGATTTCGGCCTCAATCAATGCCTTGGGCAGCGTCACTTCGGTGCCGTCAACCAGCACTTGCATCACCCGTTGCTTGGCCATGCCGGCAAGGCGCTGAGTGACTTCGCGCTCGACATTGTCACGAATTTCGCTACGCATCTTGGCCACATCGCCATCGGCGACACCCAGATCACGCGCCAGCGCCTCGTCAATGGGGGGCAACACCGGCTCTTCAACCTTGTGCGCAGTGATCGTAAACCGCGCGGTCTTGCCGGCAAGTTCGCTTGACTGATATTCGGCCGGAAAGCTCACATCGAAACTGCGCGTCTCGCCGGCAGCCACACCGGCCATGCCCGCCTCGAAATCCGGCAACATGCGCCCTTCGCCCAGGGTCACGTCAAAATCGCTGGCCTTGCCACCGGGAAACTCAACCCCATCGACGGTGCCGACAAAATCAATCTTCACTCGATCACCGGCTTGGGCACCGCGTGCCGCTTCAGCAAACGTCGCACGCTGCTTGCGAATCGACTCGATCGTGCGATCGACCTCGGCATCGGTGACGGCGAGCACGGGGCGCTCGACGCGCACACCGGCCAGGTCGGCAGGCTCGAATTCCGGATAGACCTCAAAGGTCGCCTTGAACGCCATCACGTCGCTCGCGCCCGCCTCACCCGCCTCGATCTTGGGATAGCCCGCCACGCGCAGCTTGTGCGACTCGACTTCGTCGCTGAAAGCCTTTTGTACCGCATCGCCCAGCACTTCGCCCCGTACCTGCGGCTCGTATTGCGCCGCGACCAGCTTCATCGGCACCTTGCCTGGTCGAAAACCGGGCATGCGCACGGTGCGAGAGAGTTTCTTCAAGCGCTCACCTACTTCGCGCTCGACCTGGGCCACGGCCACATTCATGGTGAGTTGGCGTTCCAGGGCACTGATCGTTTCGATAGTTGAAGTCATTGGCAATAGTCAATTGAAGGAAAAAAACCGGTACTCGGTATTCCGGTGCTCAGTACTGTGTGGTGCGAAGGAAGGGACTCGAACCCCCACGCCTTGCGGCGCTGGAACCTAAATCCAGTGCGTCTACCAATTCCGCCACCCTCGCCGTTCAGGCAACATCCCGCCTTGCGCCCGCTGCGTGTTCACAACCGAAGGTCGGTGGTCGCACAGCCGGCAGGCAAAATCGGTGCTGCCACAGGCTCGTAAAGATCAAATTGTAGCCGATCGGCCCTATACTGGCACTGCAACATCATCACCCTTTCGCTCAAAGTGCCTTTCCCCCGCCCGCAGTGACCCCCTACGATTTCTGCGCCCAGCAGGCAGCCCAACCCGGATCGGCGCTGTATTACGCCTGTCGCAGGCTGCCTGAGCAGCCGCGCACTGTGCTGATTGCCCTGCATGCGCTCGCGGCCGAACTCAGAGGCGCAGTGGCCGGCGCAATCAGCCCGGAGATCGCATTTGCGCGCTTGCACTGGTGGCAGGAGGAGCTGCTGCGCCTGCCCGGCCCGGCGGCCCAGCACCCGATCAGTCGCGCCTTGCAGCCTCATCTGGAACGATCAGGGGTTGCGCCAGCCGAGCTGCTGCCTCTGATTGCGCCGTGCCTTGAGGACCTGGAACGGCCACGCCCGGCGACACAGGCCGCGCTTGTCAGTTACGCAGCGCGTACCGGTGGCTATTTACACCGCCTTGCAGCGCGCATTGATCAGCCGATCGCCAGTGATCACACGCTTGCCTTGGCCGAGCGACTCGGCACCGGATGTGCCCTGGTCGACGTTCTGCGCGATGTCGGCGCCGATGCCCGAGCAGGCCGCATTCGCCTGCCGGTGGACGCTTTACAGAAGTACCAGGTTCGGGTGCAGGAACTGCTCGACCAATCGATCGGTCCGACCGACTCTCGATTCGAAGCACTGATGCGCTCACACGCTGCGCTCGCAAGCGACTATCTGAGCGCAATGGCCCCAGCGGCGAATGAACAACGCCAGGTCACGCCAACCGTCACAGCGGCCACGAATCGGGCCGCTCGCCCCGGCGTGCTTGCCGGACTCGGTCGGCTCGCTGCCATCAAGCGCGCGCTGCTCGAAGAAATCACGGTCGCCCCGGGTGATGTGCTGATCGGGCAGATCAGCCTGACACCGTTGCGCATGCTCTGGCTCACCTGGCGCAATCGCGGCGCACGCGCGCTCTGATGCGTGCATCGTTGCGCCAGGCGCGCATGGCACCCGATTGCAAGCTCCGGGCCCCGCGTCACCACACTCTGGGGCTGCCCTAACCTACAGACGCAAGACAGCAGGCCTCAGCCCTCCCCGCGTCACCACACTCGGAGGCTGCTCACCGCGGGGCCGCGTTGCCCGGGCGCTTTGCGCTACCAGTCGACCGCGTCAGACAAGCGATCGATACCGATGGTTTCGATCCCTGCAATCGGTGTTCGCGGCAGATTGGCACGTGGCAGCAGCGCCCGCGTAAAGCCCAGTTTGGCCGCCTCGCGCAATCGTTCCTGACCGCGTGGTGCAGGCCGCACTTCACCGGCCAGCCCGACCTCGCCAAATACGATGGTTTTGGCTGGTAAGGGCCGATTGCGCAGCGATGAGCAGATCGCCAGCAGCACCGCCAGATCGGCGGCGGGTTCGGCAATACGCACACCACCCACCGCGTTGATAAACACATCCTGATCCGCGCAGGCAATGCCCGCATGCCGGTGCAGCACCGCAAGCAACATCGCCAGTCGATTGGAATCAAGCCCGACACTCAAGCGACGCGGATTGGCTCCGGCTGCCGAGTCGACCAGGGCCTGCACCTCAACAGCGAGCGGGCGCGAGCCCTCATTGGTCACCAGAATGCAGCTGCCGGCAACATCCTCGCGGTGCTCGGACAAGAAGATGGCCGAGGGATTGGCGACACCCTTCAGGCCGCGATCGGTCATGGCGAAGACGCCGATTTCATTGGCCGCGCCAAACCGGTTCTTGAAGGCTCGCAACAACCGGAAGCTGCTGTGCGTCTCGCCCTCAAAATAGAGCACCGTGTCCACCATGTGCTCGAGCACCCGCGGCCCTGCGAGCGAGCCTTCCTTGGTGACATGCCCCACAAAGACCAGAGCAATGCCGCGCTGCTTGGCAAGGCGCGTGAGCTGCGCGGCGCATTCGCGCACCTGGGCTACTGACCCTGGGGCCGATGTGAGTGCCTCGGAATACAGAGTCTGAATCGAATCGATGACCGCAATGTCGGGGCGCTCTGCGGTGAGGGTCGCGGCGATGCGCTCGAGCTGAATCTCGGGCAGCAGCAAAATGCCATTGGAATCGAGCGCCAGGCGCCGTGCGCGCAACGCCACCTGCTCGGCTGATTCTTCACCGCTCACATACAGCGCGTGTCGCTGCGGACCGATCGCCGCCAGCGACTGCAACAGCAGCGTTGATTTGCCAATCCCGGGATCGCCGCCGATCAGGATGACTTGCCCCGGTACGATGCCCCCGCCCAGCACCCGGTTGAATTCCTCGATGCCGCTATCGTAGCGCTGCGTGTCGAGCGCCTGAATATCGGACAGACGCTCGAGCGGTGCCGCATCGACCAGACTGCCGGCCCGATGCGTGCGGCGTACCGCGGCGGCGGTTTCGATCAGCGTATTCCATTCGCTGCACGCCGGGCACTGCCCCAGCCAGCGACTGCTCTCGGCGCCGCATTGTGAGCACACGTAGAGCGACTTTGTGCGCGCGGTGGTACTCACTCGCGTTCGACAACCGGCACGCGCGAGGATACGGCGGTGAGCAGTTCATAGCTCACGGTGCCCGCATGGCGAGCCACTTCATCGGCCGAGAGCCCCGCACCCCACAGGACCACAACGCTACCCACGTGCGCCTCGGGCAAGCGACTGATATCGACCGTGATCAACTCCATCGACACCCGTCCGATCAGGGGCGCGCGCTGGCCTTCAACCAGCATCGGTGTGCCCTCTTTGGCATGGCGCGGATAGCCATCGGAATAGCCACAGGCGACCACCCCGACGCGCATCGCCTGGGGTGCCATGAATTCGCCCCCATAGCCGACCCGATCACCGGCCTCCAATTCCTGAATGGCGATCAGAGTCGAGCTCAACGTCATCACCGGCTCAAGGCCAAGTTCCTCGGCCGTCTGATCGGTAAACGGCGAGCAGCCGTAGAGCGCGATGCCCGGACGCACCCAATCCAGATGCGTCTGCGGATAGCGCAATGTCGCCGCCGAGTTGGCAGCCGAACGGTCACCGGGCAAGGTCGCCGTGGCTTCCAGAAAGCGATTCAATTGATCCTCGACCCCTTCCTCGCCATCGGCATTCGAAAAATGTGTCATGAGATTGATCGAATTGACGCGCGGGCGTGATCGCAATCGCCACCAGGCATCGCCAAATCGTACCGGGGTGAACCCCAGGCGATTCATGCCACTGTTCATCTTGAGGTACACATCGAGCGGCGTGCGCTTGAGCGATGAATCGATCATATCGAGCTGATCGCGATTATGGACCACCATGTGCAGGTGATTCTCGCTACAGGTGGTGAGTTCGCGCTGCGCGAACGCTCCTTGCATGAGCAGAATCGGACGTCGGATGCCCAGATCGCGCAAACGTATCGCGTCCTGCAATTCGACGACCGCAAAGCCATCGGCGTCACGCAGCGCGCGGCGCACCCGGGTGAGGCCGTGACCATAGGCGTTGGATTTCACCACCGCCCAGATGCGGGCATTGCCGGTCTGCTCGCGAAGGCGGGCCAGATTGCGCGCGAGCGCGGTCAGATCAATGGTGCAGGTGATTGGGCGAGGCATCGGCAGTTCGGCGCAGCATCAAAATTCGGGCAGACACAGGTATCCGGGGTTGGCCGTCACAGTAGATGGGTATTTGACGATTAAACGATCAATTAATCAATCGATCAAGCGGCCCGCCACACAGCAAGCGCGCCATTGGTCACGCCCGCGGCTTGATTACGCCAAATAGTTCCTGTGCCGGCGGCTGGCGCACGCTGACACAATTTCCAAGGGCGACTCGCATCAGGCACAGAACCTTTTGGCGAGCCCATGGTATAACTCGCGCGCCTCATCGATGCTCATCGATTCACAGCCACGGTGCGGCCCGGGTTGATCGCTCACTGGACCGTGTCATGCAGCGTGGCGCGATCGGCTCGGGGCGATGCTGCACCAGACACGCGATCCAGGAATCGGATATGAAGCCGGGTTTTTACACGATCATCGCAGCACAGTTTTTTTCGTCCTTCGCCGACAACGCGTTGTTGGTGGCTGCCATTGCGCTCATGGTCGAGCTCGATGGACCGGAGTGGATGACCCCGCTGCTCAAATTCTTTTTTGTGATTTCGTATGTGTTTCTCGCCGGTGCAGTCGGGCCATTTGCTGACAGCATGCCCAAGGGTCGGGTGATGTTCATCACCAATCTGATCAAGATTCTTGGCTGTTCGATGATGTTTTGCTACGACCTGATTACCCCGGCCTGGGTGCCCGAATACACCATGGTGCTGGTGGCCTATGCGGTGGTCGGTCTTGGCGCCGCGGCATATTCACCAGCCAAGTACGGCATCCTCACCGAGTTGCTGCCGGCCGAGCAACTGGTCATCGCCAACGCCTGGATCGAAGGGCTCACCGTCCTGTCGGTCATTCTGGGCACCGTGCTCGGGGGCGCGCTGATCAGCCCGGCCATAGCCAGTCGACTGCTAGCGGTCGAAATTCCGCACCTGGATATCGGTATTGAGACTCCGGCCGAGGCGGCCATTGGAGTGGTGGCTATTTGCTATGTCGTTGCCGCCGTCGTCAATTTGTACATTCCTGATACCGGTGCCCGCTACGCACGCCAATCGTTCAACCCGATTCGCATCATGCGTGAATTCAATCGCTGCTTCAGCGTGCTGTGGAAGGACAAACTGGGGCAGATTTCGCTCGCAACGACCACCTTGTTCTGGGGAGCCGGGGCGACTTTGCAATTCATTGTGCTCAAATGGGCCGAAGTCCATCTGGGCATGGGGCTTGATCGTGCCACCCGGCTGCAGGGGGTCACCGCGATCGGGATTGCGGCCGGTGCGATTCTGGCAGCGCGCCTGGTGCCGCTCGCGCGTTCGGTCAATGTGTTGCCCATGGGCATTGCCATGGGTCTGACGGTCCTCGCGATGACCCAGGTGACCTGGATGCCCCTGGTGTATGCCCTGCTCATCCTGATCGGTGCGATGGCCGGGTTCTTTGTGGTTCCGATGAACGCGCTGCTGCAGCACCGCGGCTATGTCCTGCTCTCAGCCGGCAGCTCGATTGCGGTGCAAAATTTCAACGAGAATCTGTCGATTCTAATCATGCTCGCCGTCTATGCGCTGCTGCTGCACGCCGACCTGCATATCAACACGGTGATCATTCTGTTCGGCAGCTTTGTCGCCGGCGTGATGTATCTGATCCTGCGCCGCCATCGCTACAATCTGCGCATGGCGCAGGGCGAGGACACGGCATCAGACCATCCGGGTTGAATCCGCGCGGCCCGATCCGTCGATCGGGATCCATCCTTCTCGCACTGGCGCAGCGCGCGAAACCATCCTGAGATTCAGAATCAGTTACGCGCCGATTCGGTGATCTGACGGCGTACCAGAACCAGATCTTCCCAGGCCTTGGCTTTATCGCGTAGCGTACGCAGCAGGTAGGCCGGGTGATAGCTGACCACGACTAGACGATCGCCCGTGCGATGAACCTTGCCGCGCAGGCTTGCGATACTTGCCTCGCTGTTGAGTAGCGCCTGCGCCGCGAAGCGGCCCATTGCGAGGATCAGGCGCGGATTGACCAGTTCAATCTGCCGCTGCAGGTACGGCGAGCAACGCGCCACTTCTTCAGGCTGCGGATTTCTATTGGCAGGTGGCCGGCATTTGAGCACATTGGCAATATAGACGTCGTTGGCGCGCACCAGTCCGATGGCTGCGAGCATGTTGTCAAGGAGACGCCCCGCCTGACCAACAAATGGCTCTCCGCTTGCATCTTCCTCGGCGCCTGGCGCTTCGCCCACAATCATCAATCCGGCGCGGGTCGCGCCGCTGCCAAATACCGTTTGTTGCCGCGTCTTGCACAATCCACATGCCGTGCACTGGCTCACCGTGCCTTGCAGTTCGTCCCAGCCCATTTTTGCTACAGCCGACGGTGGGACGTCGTTTGACTCACCCGGCTGCGACGCCCCCTGATGCGACGCTCCTTGATGCGAAGTCCCCTGGTGCGATGCTCCCTGGTGCGATGCTCCCTGGTGCGATGGCCTCTGGTGCGAAGTCCCCTGGTGCGATGGACCCTGCCGCACCGTGCGCTTCATCCCGGTTGCCGCTGCGGATGCCATTTCGGGCGTTTCGGATCTGATGGACGCTTCGGTCATCGCATCGACGGCCGCGCCGCTATCCGCCGGCTTGTCAACGGCGCCACGCAGGCGCCACTGGGTTTCAATTCCCAGTGTGCGCAGCGCGCGCGCCCGCCTGGCTTCTCCCTCGCTCATCGAACAGTGCGCCGGTTCATCAGATCAGAGTGCCCGGGTGAGGACCAGGGCATCTTCGCGGCCGCCGCGCGCCGGGTAGTAGCCGCGTCGCAGGCCCACCTGATCAAACCCTTCGCTGCGGTACAGCTGGAGGGCTGGCGCATTGGACGGCCTCACTTCCAGCGTGATGGATTCCGAACCGACCGATTTTGCGCAGCGGTACAAGAGCTGCAAACCTTCACGCGCATAACCGTGCCGCTGACGCGCCGGGGCAACCGAGAGATTGAGCAGATGCGTCTGGTCTGGCACATGCATGAGGATGCCATAGCCAACCAGACTCGCCGCTACGGGCAGGTTTGTTGTGGAAGGCAAATCCAGCATATCGCGCAGTTCGAGACAGTCATAGCCAGCCGCGATCGCATCCTGAAAATTGCCGCGCGTCCACGGAAATTCATAAATCGCCTGCTCGATGTGCATGACTTCATCGAGCTGCGCTGAGCGCATCGGCACGATCCTGATGCGCGCCGATTGCGGCCAAGGCTGCTGCGGCAGCGCGCTCATGGCTGTATCGCCCTGATCTGAACGTCCTCGGCAGTCGCACCACCGCGCACACCATTACCACTCGCACTACCGTCGTTACCGCTGTCCTTTTCACTGTCGCGAGTGCGGTCGGCATCAGCGTTTATCAACTCATTGCGTGCAACGCGGGCACGTCGCTCAAGCGTTGTCATGGCCACTTTGTCCCGCACATACAATGGCAACGCCTCGTCAACCGCGACTGTCCTGCCACTTCGCCACGCACGCTCGCCCACATCGATAAGCGAGGTTGCATCCAATGCACTGGACGCGTCGCACTGGCTCAGATGAGCGCCCAGCGCTTCACCTAGTTGCGGGTAAGTCGCGAATCCTGAACCACAACCGAGGCGTCCGCTTGGTCCGGCCAGAATCGCGGCGATGACCGCCGCGGGTTTGAGCACCTGCGGTGGTGCCTCATGGAGCCACTGTTCACCATCCCATATCATCGCAGCCAGATAGGCTTCACCCATGCGCGCATCAAGCACTACCCAGAGCGCATCGGTCGCAGTCGGGTGATGCCGGCGCGCGGTCATCGCCACCGCCTGGAACGAGGAAACCGGAATCACCGGGCAATCCCACGCGAGCGCGAGACCCTGCGCAATCCCGCAGGCAATACGCAGACCGGTGAATGAACCGGGACCGGCGCCAAACACAATCGCGTCGATCTCAGTGCCACGCCATTGCAGCTCGCCGAGCGCCTTTTGCACCCAGGGCAAAATGCGCGCACTGGCACCACTGCCAACACCCTGCGTGTGGCTCCAGTTCGCCGTGTCCCCTCGTGCGGCCACGATGAGGGTATCGGTCGAGCAGTCAAAGGCGAGCAGTCTCATTATTCAGGATTGTACCTGCGCCCCGCCGCGCGGCAGCTTGACGTTGCCGCGCACCCGGATCAACAATCCACCGCGGTACACTGCGCCCCTGCCCGCGCGGGCCACGTTCGGCCCGGCGCTGCGCTCATTTCAACAATCTTGCCCCTCACCGTCACAGGAGCTCTCATGGCCGCCGCACAGGGTAAGGTGATCATCACCTGCGCCATCACCGGTTCGATTCACACGCCGACCATGTCGCCGCATTTACCCATCACACCGGCGCAGATTGCGGCCGAATCCATTGCCGCTGCTGAAGCCGGTGCCGCGATCATTCATCTGCATGCCCGTGATCCCCTCAATGGGCGTCCGACACCGGATCCGAAGGTGTTCATGGAATTCTTGCCGGTGATCAAGGAGCAGTGTGACGCGGTGATCAACATCACCACCGGCGGCGGTCACAACATGACCGTGCAGGAGCGCCTGGCCGCACCTTTGCAGGCCAAACCAGAAATGTGCTCATGCAATATGGGTTCGATGAATTTCGGGTTGTACCCCATGCTCGGGCGCTACCCGAGTTTCCAGCATGCGTGGGAGCCTGCCTACCTGGAAGCGAGCCGCGATTTCATTTTCCGCAATACGTTCAAGGACATCGAGTTCATCTTCCGTGAGTTGGGCGAGGGCTGCGGTACCCGGTTCGAATTCGAATGCTATGACGTCGGACACCTGTACAACCTGGCGCACTTTCTCGACCGCGGCCTGGTGAAGCCACCGCTGTTTGTACAAACCATTTTTGGCATCCTCGGTGGCATAGGTGCCGATAGCGAGAACCTGCTGCACATGAAGCGCATTGCCGACAAGTTGTTTGGCGATGCCTATCACTGGTCCATCCTGGGTGCGGGGCGCCACCAGATGGGACTGCTCACGGCGGGTGCGCAAATGGGCGGCAACGTACGGGTCGGCCTGGAGGACAGTCTCTATCTCGGGCGCGGTCAGATGGCCACCTCGAATGCCGATCAGGTGCGCAAGATTCGTCGCATTCTTGAAGAGCTTTCACTATCGGTTGCCACCGCCGACGAGGCACGCCAGATGTTGCAATTGAAAGGGCGCCATAACGTCGCATTCTGAGAGCCTCGTTGCCCAAGCCGCACCATCGGGCTTCGGCGCGCTCGCGCAGCGGCGTCATCACGCGGCGTTCTGGCGTGTCCTTGATCGAGCAAGTCCTACCGTCGCAACCCAGGTCAATTACATCTTGAATCTCGCCCATATCGCTAGCGATCCAACTGTTTTTGCCGTTTGCGTCGCGGCGGTTCTGGTAAGCGGCATTTCAAAGGCCGGCTTTGGCGGCGGCGTCGGTGGACTGTCGGTGCCGATCATGTCGCTCGTGATCACGCCGGTGGATGCGGCGGCAATCATGCTGCCGATCCTGGTCCTCATGGACATTGCCGGACTGTGGTATTACCGCGCCAAGATCGACCGCGCCAACATGCGCATCATCGTGCCCGCTGGTCTGGTCGGCTCGCTGCTGGGCTGGTGGTTCTTCAACTCGATGAACGAGCACTGGATCCGCATTCTGATCGGTCTGATTTCAGTGAGTTTCGCGCTCTACAACGCGGCACGGCGTAAACCGGTGCTGGCACACCCCTCGCCGGTCAAGGGCTGGTTCTGGGCGGGTACATCGGGTTTCACCAGTTTTGTTGCCCATTCCGGCGGTGCCCCCCTGGCCGTTTACCTGCTTGGTCAGCGCATGGAGAAAGCCGTGTTCGTCGGCACGAACATGGTGTTCTTCTGCATCATGAACGCCATCAAAATCGTGCCCTATGCGTTTCTGGGCTTGCTCGACACGCGCAATCTGTCGGCCTCGAGCGCGCTGGCACCGGCCGCCCTGGCCGGCGTCGCGCTCGGCATCTGGCTCAACCGGCGCCTATCGCCCGTTGGCTTTTATCGCCTGGTCACTCTGCTCATGTTTATCTCGGGCGCCAAGCTGCTCTATGACGGCATCGGCGGGCTGCTGCACGGCTAGCCGAGCAATGCGTTCATCGCATCGATTGGATTGCAGCGTGAGCTGGATCGCCTCGCGCAGCTCGCCACGCCGCTCTGCTGGCCAATCGGCCACCCGAATGTCGGCGAGCACGGTGGCGGGCTTTGCGAACACCAGCACACGGTCGCCGACCGACATCGCCTCTTCCAACTGGTGGGTGATCAGGACTGCCGTGCTACCGCATTCGCGGGCCAGCGCGACAAAGGTTTCACGCAATTCAGCCGCGGTGACCTCATCCAGATGCCCGAAGGACTCGTCGGCCAACAGAATGGCCGGTTGCAACACAAACGCGCGCGCAATGGCAACCCGTTGGCGCATCCCGCCGGAGAGCTCATGCGGATAGGCGTCGGTGAAAGCAGCCAGACCCAGGCGCTCGAGCCAGCCGCGCGCGCGCCGGTGCTGTTCATCCGGGGCAAGACCAATCAGTTCCAGCGGCAGGCAAACGTTGTCCAGGCTGGAGCGCCAGGGCATCAAGCGGTCCTGCTGGAACACGGTGGCAATCAGCCCGCGAAAGCCATTGAAATCGCGATACGGTTCGCGATCGCCGATCAACAAGCGCCCCGCGGTGGGTGCCTGCAACCCGATCATTACATCGAACAGGCTCGACTTGCCGCAGCCCGTACTGCCCACCACGGCCACGATTTCCCCAGGTTCGATCACAAAATCGAGCTGCTCGATGGCAGTGATCAAGACGCCATTCGCACTTTGGCGAAACTGCTTGCGCAAGTGCTGCGCCTGGATGCGCAGCCCGCTCATACGCGCCAGCGCAGCACGCGCGCTTCGATCTGATTGAGCACAGCCTCCAGAGCAAACAGCACGGCGACCAGCACCAGGGTCCAGGCAAACACGTCGGCCACCGAGAACAGTTCCTGCGCGACCGAGAGCTGATGGCCCATGCCGGTCACCGCCCCCACCAGTTCGGCAATCGTCACCACGCGTATCGCAAGGCTGAGATTGATCTTCCAGCTGGTGAGCAGCGCCGGCAATATCGCCGGCAGCATCAGTTTGCGAAACAACTGCGATGTGCTGGGGCGAAACGAGTGAATCATGTCGCGCAGCTCTTTCGATACCCCTTTCATGGAGGAGAGCATATCGACCAAAAACAAGGGGCCGCAGACCGCCACCAGAACAAATCCGATACGAAATTCAACGTGTTTGAACCACAAGACCGCAAAGAGAATCCAGGAGATCACCGGCACTGCCATGAGCAGTCGCACCAGCGGATAGGCGTAGCGCTCAACCCTGGGCACGCAGTACATCCAGATGGCGATGAGCGCGGCTAGCGCAAAGGAGCACAGAAGTGCCCCCAGCACACGGGCCACGGTCACCACCACATCGACCCAGGTGACCGTGATCAGACTCTTCGCGATGCGCTCAAGACTCGGAATTGCAAATGCGGGCACGCCGAGCACCGCCGCATTACGCGAGGCAAGCTCCCACAGCACGAGCAGAACGAGAAGAGCGATGATTGCCTCTCGTGGCAGACGCCAGCCGCCCCCGCTGATCACAACCTCTGCCGCTGCTGATGGCCTCATGTGCTCCTGTGCTCCTGTGCTCCTGTGCTCCTGTGCTCATTTGCTCAGGGAGCACGGTACACGATGGCCTCATCGGGCAGGCTTGGCACAAATCCTGCAGCCACGGCGCGCTCGAACATGTCCCAGATCACCTTGCGCTCAGTGCCGGCAATCGGACGCACATCAAAGTCCCAACGCTTGGTCGCCACTGCTTCCTTGAGTACTCCGGCCGGCAGCTTCACGGTATCCACCGCAATGCGATCGGCCGCATCGGTGTCAGTACGCATGAACGCGGCCACATCCTGCAATGCGGCGGTCATGCGTCGCGCGGCATCGGGCATGCGCGCCAGCGAATCCGCGCGCAGGGCAGCGACGATTTCCCAACCCTCCTGCCCGGTGATTTCGTGCCAGCCTTCGTTGCCATTGAAAATGATCGGCCACTCGGGATGCGCCCGGCTGATCATGGTCGCCATTGGCTCGACCACCATCGCTGCATCGACCCGCTCGGCTTCCAGTTGTGCCCGTGAAATCGCGAAGTTGCCATTGATCACGGCGATATCCTTGCCCAGATTGATCGACTTGGCACGAGCATAGATCGCCACCATCTGGTACTGCGAACTACCCATGTCGATAGCCAGCTGCTTGCCCTTCAGGTCGGCCAGTCGACGGATCGCCGGATCGCGCGCAAAGATCACCAGATCCGAGAGTTTCAGTCCGGTGGCGAACAAACGGATCGGCACACCTTCAAGGCTCATTTTCTGAAAGATCGTCGGGCCGCCCACCAGCGCGTCCACCTCGCCGGTCGCAAGCGCGGCGTAGAACGCCGAGATCGACGGGAATGCGTGGATGTCCAGATCGAAACCGGCTTTCACATCAAAGCCACGCGCCTTCATTACGTTCCAGACGATAGGGTTGAACACCGGCAGGGTCAGACTTGCAACCTTGATCACCGGGCGGGTCTGCGCGATCGCCTGGGCACCCCAAATTAGCGAACCGATTACCAGTGCAATGCCACCTGCAATCACGCGGGCACGCAGCGCCAGTCGGGTTCGTGACGCCAGTCGGGTTCGCTGCGTCAGTCCGGTTCCGCAACGGTCATTCGATACACACGAACTCATGCACTGTCTCCCTGGGTCGTCGCACCGCAACCGGCACGCCGCGCAGAGTCTGCCCAATTCAGGCACTCAGTGCAATGCAGGAGCGCGGTCATCACATTTGCGGCAGAACGCAATGCGGGCACACGGATATCAAGCTTGGGTTAGGATAGCGCGCGAACTGACGCTGTCGACCGGATTGCCCGGGAACACCGCGCCGATACACACCGCGCCCAAACGAGGCACGGACATCCATGGAGGAAGACATCATGCTACGAAAGCTGCGCGCCCCTGCCGTGTCATCTGAGCGGCGCACACACGTTCACTGGAACGCGCCATCGGGCTCACCCTTGCAACTCGCCCGCGGTGCCTGCGCGCGCTTGTCAGCAGTGATTTCATGGGTTGCCCTGATGGTTGGCCTGCTGGTGCTCGCGCCCGTCGCGCAGGCCGCCGAACCGATCAAGATCGGTTTCACCATGTCTCTCACCGGCGGTTTCTCAAGTTCAGGCAAACCCGCCCTGGTCGCCATGAAGATATGGGAAGAGGACATCAATGCCCGTGGTGGTCTGCTCGGACGCCCCGTAAAACTGGTCTACTACGATGATCAGAGTACGCCCTCGAGTGCGCCCTCGCTCTATTCCAAATTGCTCGATGTCGATCACGTCGATCTGATCGTCGGCCCCTATGGCACCAACATGACCGCACCGATGATGCCGGTGGCGATCCAGCACGGCATGACGGTGATCAGTCTGGTGGCGCTCAACATCAATGAGCGCTTCAAGTACGACCGCTACTTCGCAATGCTCTCATTGGGTTCCACGCCAACCACCGACTGGTCGAAGGGCATTTTCGAGATCCTTGCGCGCCAGAATCCGAAGCCGCGGACGATTGCCATCGCCGCTGCGGATAGCGAATTCTCCAAGAACAATGCCGACGGTGCACGCGCCAATGCGAAGGCGGCTGGCCTTGAAGTCGTCTATGACAAGGCTTATCCACCCAACACCACCGACTACACCCCGATCGTGCGTGCCGTGCAGGCAACCAATGCCGATGTGTTCTATGTCGCTTCCTATCCCCCAGACACGGTGGGCATGGTGCGCGCGGTACATGAGACCGGTTTTCGGCCGAAGTTCTTCGGCGGCGCGATGGTCGGTCTGCAGGTCGCCTCGATCAAGACGCAGCTCGGGCCTTTGTTGAACGGTGTGGTGTCGTTCGAGAACTGGCTGCCCGTACCCACCATGGCCTATCCGGGCATGGCCGAGTTGCTGAAGAAATATCAGGCGCGCGCAAGTGCCGAGGGCGTCGAGCCATTGGGCTATTTCATGACCCCCCCGTCCTATGCCTACCTGCAGGTACTGGCCGATGCGGTGAGCGGAACCCAAAGCCTCGATCAAGGCAAGATTGCCGACTACATCCACAGCCACAGCTTTGACACGGTGTGGGGGAAGCTGCGCTTTGATGCCAACGGGGCATGGCCCGAGGCACGTCTGTTGACGGTGCAGTTCCGCAACATCACCGGTAACACGCTTGATCAGTTCACCGATCTGTCGCACGAAGCCGTACTCGACCCCAGTGCGCTGAAAACCGGCGAAATGATTTACCCCTACGCCAACGCAATCAAGTAACAGGAATGGCAGTGGTGTGAATGGCAAGGACTCTGCTCGCGAGTCCTTGCATCGGCGCCTGCGGCTGCTGCCGCCCGTGCCCCTGCCTGCGGCTGCGGGGCTAGCCCTGCCCGTGCCCGTGCCGCTGCCCCTGCCTGCGGCTGCGGGGCTAACCCTCTTATCCTGCCCCTGCCCGTGCTGAGAGCAGTGCAAGCACTCACGCAATGGCTAGGTCGCCGGTTTGGCGCTCGCAAATTCCGCCAGAACTGCGGCGGTATGTTCACCAAGGCTTGGCACTGCGCCGAATTCAGGTAGTTGACGATCAACCCGGGCAGCCGGAGCGGGCATCTGCACGACACCCGAGGGCGTGCGCACGCTTACCCGCGCCAGTGCCGGGTGTTGCGAGAATTCCTGCATCGAGTTGAGGAAACCCCAGGCGATGTTGGCGCTCTCAAGCAGCGTAACCAGCACACCACTTTCAAGCGATCCGAAACGCGCGGCCACCATGCCATCGACGAAGTCCCGGTGCGTCACGCGACTGACGTTATCGGCCAGGCGCGGGTCCTGCGGCAGTGCCGAATCGCCCAGCACATGCGTGCACAGCGAGTGCCATTCGCGCTCATTTTGAATACTGATGATGATGCGCCGGCCATCGGCCGTGGCAAAGGCCCCGTAGGGTGCAATAGTGGGATGACCGACACCAATACGCTGCGGCGTGCGACCGCCTTCATGCTGAAGGAGCGGCACCGTCATCCATTCGGCGGTCGCGTCAAACAGCGACACCTCCAGATGGACGCCGCGTCCGCTGCGTTCGCGGTCGACAATGGCTTCGAGCACTGCGGCATAGGCATTCAAGCCACAAGACAGGTCCGACACCGAAATGCCGACACGACCCGGCTCCGACGGTGCCCCAGTGATCTCGGCCAGACCGCTTTCACCTTGCACCAGCAAGTCATACATCTTGCGCTCATGCGACTTGCCGGGCGCAAACCCGGAAATGCTCAGAGTGATCAGGCGCGGATTGCGTTCGTGCAAAATGGTTTGCGCAAATCCCAGACGGTCAGCCGCACCAGGGGCGAGGTTTTCAATAAAAACGTCGGCCTGATCAATCAGGCTCAGCAATTGCTCGCGCGCCTCAGCTCGCTTCAGATCAAGCACGACCGATTCCTTGCCCCGATTAAGCCAGACAAAGTACGAGGAATCACCGCCCGCAAGGCGATCATAGCCGCGTGCAAAATCACCTTCCGGTCGTTCGATTTTGATGACTCGTGCACCTGCATCGGCCAGGCGGCACGAGCACAAAGGGGCGGCAACCGCCTGTTCCAACGCCACCACCAACAATCCCTGCAACGCTTGCATTGACTAATCCTTTCAATATCCTGGCGGGTGAGGCGGCGGCGGCGGAGGTGGATAGCCATACAGGTCGCGTCCGTGCTCCCGAATTTGATCGCGCAGTTGCCGCCTTTCCTCCGGTGACATGTGACGTCCGCCGGGATCACCGCGAAAGCCAGGACGCGACGAGCGATCGTAGTACGGCCCCGAGGGATAGCCGGGCGCGCCGCTTTCGCGATCGCGAGGACCGCCGCCTGGTCCTCCTGGTCCTCCTGGTCCTCCTGGTCCTCCTGGTCCAAACGGATCACCAGGCCCGGTCGGCGCGTTGCCCGGGCTCAAACCGGGGCCACCGCCGTAGCCTGGCGAACCCGCCTCACGATCGCCAAGCCTGCCAGAGCCATACCCCGGGGGCGCGGCGTCGCATACGGCCACTGCCCCCAGCAGCACAAAGGCCACGGCGGCCCTGGCTCCACGCAAGTGCGCAACCGATCGCAAGGACTGGATGCGTGCGCCTGAGAATAGGCCGACAGAGGTGTGCAGCACAATGAGGACCTTCCAGAGGTGACCGGATACAGCGTTTCCGACACGGCATTCCAATGTGCGATTTTCCACTATTCAGCCCAAGCCGGCAGACAAAGCGTGTCCAGATGTTTCGGCCGCAAAGCATTCGCGGGCAATGGTTGGGGGCTGCGAGGTTTCGCTCGGACGGGTTGACGTCGCCAGCGAACACGGCGATCCTGACCGTCATTGCACAACATGAGTCAATCGCACCATGAAGGTCCGTCTTTACCCATTGATGTTGGCTGGCGCACTCCTGCTGGGGCAGACACCGGGTGCCGGCGCTGCCGAGCCCGCTGAATTTCCAAACCGCCCGGTGCATCTGGTGGTGCCCTTCCCCCCGGGCGGATCGCTCGATATCTCAGGCCGGCTGATCGCGCAGTACCTTGGCCAGCTCTGGCACCAATCCGTGATCATCGACAACAAGCCCGGCGGCACCATCGGGCCTGAATTCGTCGCCAAAAGTGCGCCCGACGGCTACACACTGATGATCATCAGTTCAACCCCGCTGGTAACTCTGCCGCAGATGCAGCGCGTCCCCTACGACGTGCTGCGCGATCTGGTCGGCATCACGCAGACCACGCTCCTCACCTATGCCCTGGTGGCAAGCCCGGCAAGCGGCTTCGCCTCGATTGTCGATCTGGTCAGCGCCGCCAAGGCTGCCCCGGGCCGCCTCAACTATTCCAGCGCCGGCAACGGTTCGGGCCAGCATCTTTATATGGAATTGCTCAAGACAGCCGCTGGCATCCAGATGACCCATGTGCCCTATAAAGGGTCGGCACCGGCCTTGCAGGCGGTACTGACGGGCGAGGTTCAGGCCATGCTCGATGTAACCGTCTCAACGGCTCAGGTGGTGCAGTCGGGGAAGGTGCGCGCCCTGATGGTGACCGGGTCAAAGACCCTTGATCAATTCCCAGGTGCGGTCCCATTTGACACGGTTTATCCGGGCCTGGGCATTGCCTCCTGGCACGGCATTTTTGCACCGCGCGAAACACCCAAAGCGATTCGCGACAGACTCGCCCATGACGTGCGCGAAGTGGTACTCAGTCCGGTCGTGGCCGACCGCTTTCGTCTCTTGGGCGTTGAGCCTTCGGGTCTGTCAGGCGCTGAATTCGATGCCATCGTGCATCAGGATTACGAGCGCTGGGGCACCATCATTCAACGTAACCAGTTGCGCGCCGATTAACTGTTCACGCGCCGACCAGCGCCAATACCCGTAACGGGCTGCCACTGCCTTTGCGGATCTTGAGCGGCGGACAAATGAGCACCGCGCCGGTTGGCGGCAACAGGTCCAGATTGGACAGACACTGCAGCCCGTAGCGGCCTGAGCCGTGCATGTAGTAGTGGCAGGGGTAAGGCGGGCGCTGGTAGTGGGCCTGGCCGGCGTCGGTGCCAATCGATTCCGAGCCAAATCCGATGACCTGACGCTCATCGATCAGAAAGCGCACCGCCTCGGCGTTCGGACCGGGCGTGTGTTGCCCGGTTTCATCATAATTTTGATATGCCACCGGATCGGTGCGCTTCGACCAATCGGTGCGCATCAGCAGCCATGCGCGCGGCGGAATGCGTCCGTGCACGGCCTCCCAGCGTTCGATGGTGGCCACATCGAGCAGGTAATCCGCGTCGGCCGCCGCCTGCGCCGAACAATCAATGACGCAGGCCGGACCGATCAGATCGCCCACGGGAATCGTATCGGTGGTGTTATTCGGCAGATCGCGCCCCGACACCCAGTGCGCGGGTGCGTCGAAATGCGTGCCGGTATGCTCACCGCAGGAGAAGTTGTTCCAATACCAGGCCGGCCCGCGCTCGTCGTAGTGCGAGATTTCCTCGATGCGAAACGGCCAGCACTGACCCATCTCGGGGGGCAGTGCGATCTGCGGGAAATCAGGCGACAAGGTCTGCGTCAAATCAATCACGCGGATGGCGCCACTGGCAAGCTCGCTTACCAACTGCAGCAGGGTTGTACTCATCGATCCATTCTCCGGTGGCCAGCTTCAATCGGCCGATGTGCGCTCAAGTGCCCTGGGGGGTCGTCGAACCGGCAGCACCCCGCTTGCATTCATGTGTCATGGTCATCACACCTCAACCAGCCAGTTCGCGCTCGAGCGCCTTGGGGTTATCGCGCCAGCGGGCCAGCCACTCCTGCGCCACGTCGCCCGGGAACACATCTTCGATGCCCTGCTGCAATGCCCGGGTGATCGCGGTTGCCAGCGCCGCCGCCGAGACTTTTGGTGGCAATACGGTCTGGTTCCATTCATCATCAATGGGTCCGGGGAATACGTTGATCACCCGCACGCCTGCCGGACGCATCTCGGCGCGCAGGCACTGCGCGAGTGACAGTGCCGCGGCCTTGGATGCAGAAAATGTGCCATGCGGCGGGTAGTTGCTGAGCGCATAGATCGACAGCAGATTGACCCAGGCCACCGCACTGGACTGACCATCGGCACCGCGCGCGCGCAACGCCGGCCCCAGCCCTTGAGCGAGGCGAAGCAGGCCAAAGTAATTGATGTCCATCTCGGCCCGTGCCGCTTCGATGCCAGCGCGCGCAGCAATGCCAAACGGGCGATGCAACTCGGCGTTGTTGATCACGATATCCACCCGACCGCCGATCTCGGCACACAGCTCGCTCACCGCTTCAGAGTCGCTCAGGTCAAGCGGCACCAGGCTGACCTGGGGTAGCGTGCGCAGCGCCTCAATGCCCGGAAACTGCTTCCACGGTTCAGATTGACCAACCCAGATCAGATCGGCCCCGGCCCTGATCAGGCTATGCACGATGGCCTGACCGACGGCTGTGCGCCCATCGGTCACCAACACCTTGCGATACTTCGGGTCGCAGGTGAATTCACGCAATTGCGGATCATCGGCCATATGGGCGGTCTCCTTGTCAGGCATCGCGATCAGAACGCCCTGCCCGGATCGATCAAGCACGGCCTCGACCCGCACGCGCGCACCGGCCGCCGCGCAATCGCCGTGCAGATGGGCAACTACCGTCACAGCGCAATCCAGCCGCACCATGCCCAGGCGCCAGGGCAGTCGTTCACGAAAAAACAGATCATTGGAGTGTGCAAGTTCAGTCACAGCCAACAGTTCGCCGGCGCCGGACTGCTCACGCCATTGCAACCGCTCCGAGAGACAGACCTGGCACGCCTCGCTCGGTGGATATTGCACCTTGCCGCAGTCGCGGCAGCATTGCAGTTCAAAACGCCCAAGGGCAGCAGCAGCGGTGAGTCCGAGCGCAACGCGGCTGCGCCCTCCCGGTGGAAGATTGGGCAACCGTGTACGCAGAACCGGGTTCTTGCGGCGGGGTCGAGTGAGGGGTGAGGTCATCGCATTGGCTCGCTTCAGGCTCGCCCCAGCAGTGCGGCACCGGAGGCGAGGCCACGATCAAAATTGATCATGCCAAAGCCGCTTACCAAGGCAGTCTGTGCCTTGGCCACCTGTCGATCGGCCGCCGCATCGGTCAATTGCCGCAACGCCTCGATCATGCCCAGATAGCCCCCGGCTGCGCCGGCCTGTCCGACCGAGAGCTGACCACCGGAGGTGTTGAACGGAAAATTACCATCCCAGGTAAAGCTGTGTTCGCGGATGAACCGGGCACCCTCGCCTTTCTGGCAAAAGCCCAAGTCTTCAATCTGCATCAGCGAGATCACCGGATAATCATCGTAGGCTTGCATCAGATCGACATCCTGCGGTCCACGGCCCGCCTGCGCATACAGATCATCGCGGTCCATCGCCCAACCACCGCGAACCTGTACCGGATCATCCGGGTAGCTGTTGTGACGTTCGATCGTCCCGAGCACCTGTACCGCGGCCAACCCGAGTGAGCGAGCGCGATCGGCACTCATCACAAGAAAACCCTCGGCCCCGGCACAGGGCATCACGCAATCAAACAGGCGCAAGGGCTCGGCGATCGGACGTGCATCGAGATATTCCTGCAGGCCGAGCGGGCGTTTGAAGAGCGCCTGGGGATAGCGCAGCGCGTTGTCGCGCTGGGCGACACACAGTTTGCCGAAATCGGCCCGCTCCAGACCAAACTCGCGCATGTAGTTGGCGGTGAGAAACGCAAAGCTCGCATTGGGACCACCGGCGCCGTAGGGGTAGACCGCATCGCGCGCAAAGCTGCTGAAATTGGACAAGGTGAGGCGAAACGAGTCGACGTGATTGGTGTCACCGGAGATGCAGGCCACCACCTGTGCATCGCCGCACTGCACGGCCCGCGCGGCGCGGCGCAATGCCACCACGCCGCTCGCCCCACCGAGGGGAATGTGATCAAGCCAGCGCGGCGAGACGCCCAGATGCTGGGTCAGGCCAATCGCGGTGTCCGGGGCCAGCGTGAAGCTCGAAACGCACAGGCCATCGATCGATGCCTTGTCGATGCCCGATGCGCGAATCAACTCAGCCAATACGCGCGCCAGAAACCAGTGGGCCGTGCGAATCGAATAGCGTACATAGGGCACCGTAATGGGTACGACTGCCACCACGCCCTCATAGCCGCGTCGTGCGCTGCGCTTATCCATGCGTGCGCTTCTTGTGGGCGCGCAAATCGTGTCCCTGCGGACCGGTACTCAACGTCTCGGCAAACAGCGCGAGTTGGGCTTTTTGCACTTTATTGGTTGGGGTAGTCGGCAGTCGGTCAGTGAAGGCGACCCAACCCGGTGCCTTGTAATAGGCCAGCCGCTCCTGGCACCACGCCTGGATTGATCGAGCGCTCGCCTGATCGGTTGCCGCACCTGGCTGCGGTACGACACAGGCAAGCACCTCTTCACCACGCAACGGATCGGCCAACGCGATCACTGCGACCTGGCGTACTGCCGGATGCCCGGTGAGTGCGGCTTCCACCTCGAGGGCGGCAATGTTCTCGCCTGAGCGCCGGATGATGTTCTTGGTGCGATCGACAAAATGATATTGACCGTCCGGGCCGCGGCGTACCACATCACCGGTGTGAAACCACCCGTCGCGCCAGACGAGCGCGGTGGCCGTCTCGTCTTTCAAGTAGCCCCGAAAAAAGCCAGCGCGTGGCCGCTCACCTGACTGGCGAACGAGAAGCTGCCCGGCTTCACCCTCTGCCACCGGCACCCCTTGCTCATCGACCAGGCGCACCTCAAGCCCGCCACGGGCGGCACCGACGCAGCGTGTCCCCACATGGCGCGGCTCACGGCTTGCGGTCAAGGTCGCCCCGCTGGCGGTCTCGGTCATCGACCAGGCCTCGATCAGCGGAAAGCCGAAGCGCGCCTCGAACGCACCATGGTCGGCGGGATTGGCATTGGCGCCGAAGCCAAATCGGACTCGGTGCGCGCGATCCTCAGCCGAGTCCGGCTGCTGCAACAGAATCGCCGGCATCACCCCCAGGTAATGCACGATGGTCGCACCGCTGGCGGTCACATCAGACCACCACTGCCGCGGATGAAAGCGGTCGAGCTGCACCACGCAACCGCCACTCAGAATCATTGCCATGGTCGACACGCACAGCGCATTCATGTGAAACAGGGGCAACGGCGTGATCAGGCGCTCGGCACCCTCATGCACGGTACACAAGCCCCCTTCGGCAAGGTAGTGCCGCCCCATGCCCAGGCAATATGCGTTGTCGATCAGACACCCCTTGGGCTCACCCGTGGTGCCTGATGTGTAGAGCAGCGCGCATTCCGAGTCCAGCCCCGCCACACGCAACTCTGCTCGACTGGGTGCAGCCGGCAATCCATCGTCGGGGGTGCATACATTGAGCGCGGGCAATTCGAGGTCCCGCAAGGCCTGCACGCGCTCGGGCAGCACCACCGCCAGCACCGCCTCGCTGTGGGTGAGCACATGGCGAAGTTCGCTGGCACGGTAGTCAGGGTTGATCGGCACGATGCTCGCGCCCAGCGCATTGAGGGCGAGAAAATGCAGCAGGAATTGCGGTCGGTTCTCGAGCAGCAGGGCCACCCGATGCCCGGCACCGTAGCCAGCACTGCGATAGCGCGCCGCCACAGCATCGACTTCGGTAAGCGTGTCGGCATAACTCAGTTCAAACGGCTGACCGGGTAATTCGAAGCCGCTCCGAGTCGCGCCGGTCGATGCCGCACTGGCCGACACTTCACGTGCTGGTCCTGCGCTCGGCGATCCCGCGCCGGCTGATGCTGCCATTGCCGAAGCAGGGACATGAAGAAATGCGCGCAGCGGATGGCGTGCTGCGGCGCGCGCGAGCGCCGCGTAGACCGTCGCGGGTTCGGCCGTCTGACGACCCATCGTGATGCAGTGCATGGCGAAATGCGTGTTACCGCCCGCATAAGCCGGAAAGCGTGCGAAGTCGGCGCGCATTTCGTGGCGGATCGGGGAATTCAGCGCACGCTCAAGCGCCGGTGCGTCATCGAACACCACCCGATTGCGCAACATGGCCTCAGCGCGCGCAATAGGTAGGCCGCTGCACCAGTGCACCGGGGTATGAATCTCCACTTCGCGGATGCCCGGAAAGCGGGCCATCAACGGTCCATGCGCCTCGATGTAGTGCGAGGCCCAGGCGTTCCAGTCCTCTGCCGGCCCCGGATAGGTCACCAGGTAAGCACACTGGCTGCGCTCCTGCGAGATTCCAACGACCGGCGGCTCGGAGCCGAGCGGCTCAATGCGCCGCGTAACCATCGCCTGCTGGGTGGGCACCAGACCTTCAAGGCTCTCAAGCGCGTTGGGCGCCGCGAGCCAGGCAAGCGGCCCCTGCTCGCGCAGGGCACGTTCAAGCGCTTCAAGGGAATCAAACACCAATTGCAGTGCAAGCGGCGGCGCATCACCATCGTCCAGATACGGATCACGGGTGCGTCCGGGCAGGTGAACGCGCACCTCGACCAAACCCTCAATGCCCCGACAGGACTCGATCACGCGCGCCAGATCGTGGCTCGCAATTCGAATGCCCGGGCGAGCCGAATCGTGAAAGATCAGAAACCATGAGAAAAGAGTGAGAGGCTGACCGCCGGGCTGACGGCCGGGTTGACTTCCGGGCTGCCCCATGGCTTGACCCATGTTCTGACTCTCGGATTGACTGACCGGCTTGCTCACAGCGGCAGATAAATCGAAGGCAGCGCAGCATCGGCATTGATCAAATCGATGCGTTTGAGAACGATCTGAGCATCGATCGGACCGAGGCGAATCCGGTGGCGCATCCGGCCACTCAGTTGAATCTCACGCTGCCCTCGCACCTCGGTATAGCCAAATGCAGTGTCCACTTGATACAGGCCGCTGGCAGGATCCAAGCCCAGATAAATGGGTGCCTGCAACACATGCACAGCACGCGGTGCCGGAAAGAGCGACCAGGCGCGCGGGTGGCTCATCCGCTCAACTCGAATGGACAGCAGCAGCGGATCTTCATAGGCAAGTGACTGCTGCAACACCGGGTCGGTCTGATCAGAGGTCAAGGGAACCCAATAGCGCGCGTCAGGAGCGAACAAGGCCAGCCACGCCTGCCAGCGCGCAGCATCGAGTAGCGCAGCTTCCGTGATCACCAGAGCCAATGCGCGCTCACGCTGGCGCTCGTGCTCGGCGGCAGTGGTGTTTGTGCTCATGATTTGGTCACACCGGCGGAACTGACCAGCGGCGCATCACCCGAGTCCCGCTTTGCCGGGATGCCCTTGGTCGACGCGGATGCACCCGACGCCGATGCACCCGACGCCGATGCAGCCGACGCCGATGCAGCCGATGCCGATGCAGCCGATGCCGATTCCACCGACGCCGTATCACTCATCACAAGCGCTTCGAGCCAGGCGCGATACTGATTGCGCATCAGGCGCTCATCGGTGCCACCCACCGTCGCCATGGATTCGGACTCTGCGCGGGAACCGTCCGCGGCCCGCGTCCCCGCCTGGCCACGATGCAGACTCACCCACTCATTACCCGCGCCGGCCAGTCCGCGTTGAATGGATTCAAACACCTGCACATCATCGTGCGCCACGATCGACATGGGCGAGAACACGATGCGGTTATAGGTTTGCGTGCGTTCGAGCAAAATGTCCGGCGCACCGAGCGCACGAAATGCCCAGATTTCAACCAGGGTGCGCGACACCCCAAGGGGCCGGATCACCCGCAGCGTCTGCGGCGCGCTCTTGAACGCGATACTCGGATAGATGAGCGCATTCTGTGGTGACCAGGCGAGAATCTGTTTCGCACGCGGCTCCCCCCAGGCCGCAATCATTGCCTGCTCATACCCCGGCACGCTCGAATAATCGCTATGCAGACTGGCGTGGATACCGAGGATGCTGTGCCCCCCGGCCCATACCCGACCACCCATTTTTTCCATGAAATCGCTGCCGGAGGAAAATGGCAGCAACTGTTCGATTGCCATCGGCTTCTTGAGCGCAGACGGGGCAGCAGACTGCGTGCGTTGCCACACCGCCTCGGCCGATAGCGCCGAGGACTCATGGGTGACATTGGCGTGCACCGTGTCGTTGATGTTCTCCAGATAGATTTTCCAGTTGCACTCGATCACGTTGCGCAGGCACGGACCGGCAACCTCCAATCGACCCAGCGGCGAACGATCGGCCATCGCGTCAAGGCACCCGAGCAATTCCGCCGGCACTTGCGCGGTGAGGCCGGCCGCGTTCGGGTCAAGGCACACGAACACGAAGTCCCGGTATACCGCCGTTTGAAAGCGGGTGAGTCCGCCGGCCGCCTCGCTCGTCGCCAGATGGCTGCCCTGATAGCCCTCGCGCAAGGGCACCGCGAGCAGGCTGCCATCGAGCCGATAGGACCACGCATGATAGGGACATTGGATTGCGCGATCGACATGCCCGCTCGCTTGGCAGCGAAGCATCGCCCCCTTGTGGGCACAGCGGTTGGCCATGATCTGCACACCACCATCGGCCTGGCGGATCATCAATAGCGTCGTGCCAGCAATCTCCAGGGTAATGAAATCACCGGCCTGGGGTACTTGCGACATGTGGCCGGCATACAGCCAGCGGCGCGCAAACAGCCGCTCCATTTCAAGCGCGAAAATCTCCGTGCTCAAATAGGCATCACGATGGACTCGTTCGCCATCGTAAAGGTTGCGGATTGCCTCGGAGGATTCGCGATAGATCGCCATGGCGTAATTGTACGGCGCGATTCGCGCAGGTTTGCACGCATGCTGCGCCGCGTCGCATACTTGCACCTCTTTTGGAGCCCCGTGCATTGAACCAATCACCTGTGCAAATTGCGATTGTCGGCGGCGGTGCGGTTGGCTGCTATTTCGGGGGCATGCTGGCGCGTGCCGGAATGTCGGTGCGTTTGCTCGCCCGGGCGCGCACGGTCGAGGCGATTGCCGCCAAGGGTTTGCGCATCATCCGCGCGGGCATTGACGATCCAGTCGCGCTCAGCGCGAGCACCGATCCGTCGATCGTGCGTGGCGCCGATGTCGTGCTGCTGTCAGTCAAGAGTTTTGACAGCGCCAGCGCGGCACGCGAAATTGCCCCTTTTCTGGACGCCGAGTGCCTGCTGGTGAGCATGCAAAACGGAGTCGAAAACCCTTCGATCATTGCGCCCCTGGTCCCCTGCGCCGTACTGCCTGCGGTGGTCTACGTCGCCGCCGAGATGACTGCAGCCCATGAAGTGACCCATTCCGGCCGCGGTGATCTGGTCATCGGCGAGGCCGCGCTGGGGGCGCATCGCAGTCGTGTCTCCGCGCCGGCCTTCGCGCAGCTGGCCGAGCGCGCTGGCGTGGCCTGCCGCGTGAGCGACAACATCGACGGCGAGGCCTGGGAGAAGCTTGCCATGAACTGCGCGTTGAATGCGATCTCGGCGCTGACCCGCGCGCGCTATGGCACGATTCACGACTTTGCACCCACGCACGCGGTTCTCGATCAAGCGGTGCTTGAAGTCGACGCGGTAGCCCGGGCAGCCGGTGTGCGCATTCCCGTCGATGATCTGCGCGCGGCGGCAAGCAGGCTCTCGGTCGCGATGAGTCGCGCCACCTCCTCCACCGCACAGGACATTGCTCGCAGCAAACGCACCGAGATTGATGCCCTCAATGGGTATATTGCCCGGCGTGGCGCGGAACTTGGCGTGCCCACGCCGGTCAATAGTACTTTGCACGCACTGGTGCGCCTGCTGGAACAAGGAGTTCTCGCCGCATGACCCCGCAGAAGAAGAAAATCCTGGTGGTCGATGACGATATGCGCCTGCGCGATCTGCTCTCGCGCTATCTGGATGAACAGGGATTTGCTGTGAAAGTCGTCGCCGATGCGCGCGGACTTGATCGCGCTCTGGACAAGGAACGCTTTGACCTGGTCGTGCTCGATGTGATGTTGCCTGGTGAGGACGGCATGTCGATCCTGGCGCGACTGCGCACCGGCCGCGGCAGCATTCCGGTCGTGATGCTAACCGCCAAGGGCGAGGAACAGGAACGCATTGCCGGCCTTGATCAGGGGGCCGATGATTACCTGCCCAAGCCGTTCAATCCGCGCGAGCTGGTGGCACGCATTCATGCCGTGCTGCGGCGACGCGACGACATCGTGCCAGCCGGCGCTCCGGCCTCTGACGATGCAGTGATTACCTGGGCCGATTTTCGGTTCGAACTGGCCAATCGTCATCTGACCCGGGCGGGCGTCGAAGTACCGCTCACTACCGGGGAGTTCGCGATGTTGAGCGTGCTCACCCGCAATCCGCGCATTCCCCTGTCACGCGAAAAATTGATGGAACTGTCGCGTGGGCGCGACCTTGAAAATCTCGACCGCGCGGTCGATGTCCAGATCTCGCGCCTGCGCAAACTGATCGAACCCGAGCCGACCCATCCTCGCTATATCCAGACGGTCTGGGGCCACGGGTATGTCTTCGTGCCTGATCCGGCACCGGCATGACCGTGCTCATCGCGCACAGACACCGCTATCGATGAGGCGCCGGCTTGCCGGTTCGGTTCTCCGGGTCGCGCGCCTGTGGCCCAGAAGCCTGCTCGCACGCACCTTCTCGCTACTGGCTGGCCTGTTGATTCTCGCCTCCGCCGGCTCGGGCATTGCCTATCGCACCTATCAGATCGAACCGCGCTCTGAGTCGACTGCCTCGTTTATCGCAAGCGCGGTCACCCTGAGCCGTTCTGCACTGATGAGCGCGCAGCCCACGCTGCTGCGCGACCTGTTGCGCGAATTGTCCGAGTATGAAGGCGTGCGCATCTACGTGGCCGACCCGACCGAGCGCTTGCAGGCGGTGCCGGAGACCGCCTATCTGCGCCGCCTGATCGAGCGGGTACGCGGACAGTTGGGCGAGGAGACCCGATTTGCCTTTGAACGTAATGACGTCGCCGGCTTTTTCGTGAGCTTCGCCATTGATGAAGACCAGTTTTGGGCAACCTTTCCGATCGAGAAAATCAATCCCGCCCCATCCATTCAGTGGGTGTTCTGGGGTATTGCCGCCCTCGCCCTGATCCTGCTTGGTGTGTATGCCATTGTCTTTCGCGTGCGTGGCCCGCTGGCTGCGCTTACCGGTGCGGCGCGCCAGATCGGCCAGGGCCTGCAGCCGCCTGCGCTTGACGAGAAGGGTCCCGAAGAGCTGCGTCAGGTCGCCATTGCATTCAATCAGATGATGCGCGACCTGGCACGCCTGGAAGAAGACCGCGCCCTGGTGCTGGCTGGTGTGTCACATGATCTGCGCACACCGCTCACACGCTTGCGCCTGAGTATCGAGATGATGGGGGCCAGTGATCAAGCCCGCGACGAAATGGTGTCCGACATCGAGGAGATGAACGCCATCGTCGGTCAGTTTCTGGACTTTGCGCGCGCCTTGAGCGGCGAGCAGGCGCAAGAGGTCGCCGTGTCGTCGATTGCCAATGAATTGCTGGCACTCTACCAACTGCGGACCCAGGACCTGCACGCCGATATCGAACCGACCCCGGCGCAATCGCTGCGCCCGATCGCGATCCGACGCATGATGGCCAATCTGATCGACAATGCGCGGCGCCACGGTGGCGGTGATGTGACACTGACGGTGCGGCCATTGACCGAGTGCGTGCGAATCGAAGTGCTTGATCGTGGGCCAGGAATTCCGGGCGACCAGATCGAACGACTCAAGCGTCCTTTCCAGCGACTCGAATCAGCCCGCTCCAATGTTGGGGGATCAGGCCTCGGCCTTGCCATTGTCGAGCGCGTCGCCCGGGTCCACGGCGCGCGGCTCGACCTGCTCGCCCGTGAAGGCGGCGGGCTGATCGCCCGCGTTGATCTGCCATTCAGTTCGGATCTGATTGCTCAAGCAGGCAGATAGCCTCTGCGGCGATGCCCTCGCCGCGTCCGGTGAATCCCAATCGTTCGGTCGTTTTTGCCTTCACATTCACCCGTCCCGCGGCAAGCCCCAGATCTGCGCCAATGCGCTCCACCATGAGGGATGTATGTCCGGCCATGCGCGGCGCCTGGGCAATGATGGTGCAATCGACATTGACGATACGAAATCCTGCAGCGGCCACCCGTTGCGCGGCGGCGCGTAGCAGCACGCGGCTATCGGCACCGGCGTAAGCCGGGTCAGTATCAGGAAAGAGTCTGCCAATATCCCCAAGTGCCGCGGCACCGAGCAGGGCGTCGATGATGGCATGTAACAGCACATCGGCATCGGAGTGCCCCAACAATCCCCGCTCATAGGGAATGGTCACGCCACCGATGATGAGGGGCCGCCCGGCCGCCAGCGCATGCACGTCAAATCCCTGACCGATGCGACAACTCATCGTGTCTGCTCCAATAGTCGTGCCGCCAGATCCAGATCTTCGGCATAGGTGATTTTGAAATTGTGCGCTGAGCCATGCACCAGACGCGCCATCAGTCCCTGACGCTCCATCGCCGCGGCCTCATCGGTCGGTGCTGCACCGGCAGCGCAGGCGGCGCTGAGTGCGGCGAGCAGCGCGCGGTGACGAAACATCTGCGGGGTCAATGCATGCCACAGCGCTGAGCGATCAACGGTCGTGCGGATGCGGCCTGCGCCATCGGCACGTTTAAGGGTGTCGGCCACCGGCGAGGCGAGAATGGCGCCTACCGGGTCGTTCAGTGCCTCGTCAATCAGGCGGCTCAAATCGCCTGCGGCCAGGCAGGGCCGCGCCGCATCGTGCACCAGAATCCAGTCATTCGTGCCGAGTCCGTGGGCGTGGGTGAGTCCGTTAAGAACGCTTTGCGCACGCGTATCCCCACCACAGCGCAACACCGCCAGGCAATTGGCGAATTCCGACCAGTCAAAGCGCTCGAAGTCACGATCAGCATCAGCCAGCACGAGTTGAATCGAGGCAATCCGCACATCAGTGCGCAGTGCGCGCAGGGTATGGGCCAGCACCGGCGCGCCATGCACGAGGGCATATTGCTTGGGCAGCGCAAGTCCGCTGCGGCTACCCTGCCCCGCCGCGGGGACCAGCGCATGGATTGGCACGTCCTGGGTTGCCACGCTCAAATCAATGCTCATCCTGTGCAACGATCATTCTGTGTCCTGCACCCGTCGTGTCACACCACCTGTGCCCTGCCTGCCCGCTGCGTGTCGCACCAGCCCTCGACCCGCCTGTGTCTTGCCCGACACCAGCGCAGCGATGTTCATGAACGCTACGGCACGGCGACTATAATAGCGGTCTTTCCACTACGCCCCTTGTCTTGGACCCTTATCTGGGCACCCGGTCTTGGCGATCATGGCGCAAACAGATAAGTCCACCGGTAGAGAATTTGAGCGGACCTTGATCGAATTCTCAGGCTCAGGCGACGCCTATGCGCTGGCTCAACTGGCCAGCCGCAGCGCCCCGTTGGCGGTGATCTGTGCGAGTTCGCAGGATGCGCGCCGGCTTACCTCCGAGATTGCGTTTTTTGCGCCCAGTGTGCGCGCGACGCTGTTTCCTGACTGGGAGACGCTGCCCTATGACACGCTCTCGCCACACCAGGATCTGGTGTCCGAGCGGCTGGAGAGCCTGCACCGCATTATCAACGGCGAATTCGATCTGGTCGTCATGCCGGTGAGCACCGCGGTGAGCCGGATTGCGCCGCCTTCCTATCTGGCCGCGTATACGTTCTTTCTGCGTCAAGGAACGACATTCAGCCTGGATGGCTTTCGAGCGCAAATGACCCTGGCTGGCTATAGCCATGTCTCGCAGGTGGTGAGCCCCGGCGAATACTGTGTGCGTGGCGGCCTGGTCGATTTGTTCCCGATGGGCAGCGCCCTGCCCTACCGCATCGATCTGTCCGATGATCTGATCGAGTCGCTCCGCGCCTTCGACCCCGATAGCCAGCGCACCTTGTACAAAGTGCCTGAAGTTCGCCTGCTGCCCGCACGAGAATTTCCGCTCGATGAAGCAAGTCGCGTCAAATTCCGCGCACGCTTTCGTGAAGCCTTTGAAGTCGATGTCACCCGCGCCCAGGTGTATCGCGACATTTCCAATGGCATTGCGCCTGCAGGCATCGAGTACTACCTGCCGCTATTTTTCGAAGAGACCGGCACCTTTTTTGACTACCTGCCCGCGCGCTCTACCCTGGTGATGCATCAGGACTGCGGTCACGCAATCGACGAATTCTGGACCAGTGTCAATTCGCGCCACAGCCTGTTGCGCGGGGACAAGGCCCGACCGATCCTCTCACCGACTCGGCTGTTCCTCACCGCCGAGCAGTTCTATATCGCAGCGCGCGCCTATCCACGCGTCGACTTGCGCGCTCTGACCCCCACCGAACCTGCGGCCACCCTGCCGAATCTGGGCGTTGAGCGGCGTGCCGAAGACCCGCTCTACCGGCTCAAGGATTGGCTCGCCGCAAGCCCGCTGCGCACCCTGGTACTCGCCGACTCGCCCGGCCGGCGCGAGACCATGCGCGAATACTTTCAGGAATACGAACTGCGCGTTCCGGCGGTAGCAGGCTTTACCCAGTTCATCGAGTCCGACGCGCCGGTCATGCTGGGCATCGGGCCGCTCAACGGCGGCTTCATCCACCGCGACGGCGGCTTTGCCGTTATCACCGAAGCCGAAATCTATGCCGCCACGGCACGTGCACGTGGCATTCGCGAGACTCGCCGCAGCTCGGTCGAGGGCATGGTGCGCGACATCGCCGAGCTCCGCATCGGCGATCCGGTGGTGCATCTGGAGCATGGCGTAGGCCGCTATCACGGCCTGGTCGATCTCGACATGGGCGATGGCAACAACGAGTTTTTATTGCTCGAATATGCCAATGACGCGAAGCTCTATGTTCCGGTCGCGCAACTGCACGCCATCAGCCGCTACACCGGTGGCCCGCCGGAACAGGCGCCGCTGCACTCTCTGGGCAGTGGCGACTGGATTCGCGCCCGGCGCAAAGCGGCCGAACAGGCGCGCGACACTGCGGCGGAATTGCTCAACATCTATGCCCTGCGCGCAGCGCGCACCGGCCATGCATTCGCCCCGCCTCAGCATGATCTGGAGGCCTTCGCCGAAGGCTTTGGCTTCGAGGAGACGCCCGATCAGGCAGCTGCCATCAATGCGGTCATCGATGACATGCGTACCGGCAAGCCGATGGATCGCCTGATTTGCGGCGATGTGGGCTTTGGTAAAACCGAGGTGGCGCTGCGTGCGGCCTTCGTAGCAGTCACCGGCGGACGCCAGGTGGCCATTCTCACGCCCACGACGCTCTTGGCCGAGCAGCACTTCCAGACCTTTCGTGATCGCTTTGCCGATTGGCCGATCCGCATTGCCGAGTTGTCGCGGTTTCGTTCGGCGAAGGAAATGGGCCAGACGGTTGTCGCCATCACCGAGGGGCAGGTCGACATCGTGATCGGCACCCATAAGCTGCTCTCACCAGAGGTGAAATTCAAGCGTCTGGGCCTGGTCATCATTGATGAAGAACACCGCTTCGGGGTGCGGCAGAAAGAGGCACTGAAGGCGCTGCGCGCCGAGGTCGATGTGCTCACGCTCACCGCGACACCGATCCCGCGCACCATGGCGATGTCGCTGGAAGGCTTGCGTGATTTGTCGGTGATTGCGACACCACCGGCGCGGCGTCTGGCGATCAAAACCTTCGTCTCGCCGACTGCGCCTGGCGTGATCCGCGAGGCGGCGCTGCGTGAATTGAATCGTGGCGGTCAGATCTACTTTTTGCACAATGATGTGGCCACCATCGAGCGTGAGCAGGAGGTGCTGGCCAAGCTGCTGCCCGAGGCACGCATCATCGTGGCCCACGGCCAGATGCCCGAGCGGCAACTGGAACGGGTGATGCGCGAATTTCTGCAGCAGCGGCACAATCTGCTCCTGTGTTCGACCATCATCGAAACGGGTATCGATATCCCCACGGCCAACACCATTCTCATCAACCGCGCCGACAAGTTTGGCCTTGCCCAGTTGCATCAGTTGCGCGGGCGAGTGGGCCGCTCGCACCATCAGGCTTATGCTTATCTCCTGACACCGCCCACCGAAGGCTTGAGCGCGACGGCGAAGAAGCGCCTGGAAGCCATTCAGATGATGGAAGAACTGGGCTCAGGGTTCTATCTTGCGATGCACGATCTGGAGATCCGCGGTGCCGGTGAAGTGCTCGGTGAGTCACAAAGCGGCGAGATGCAGGAGGTCGGATTCAATCTGTACACCGACATGCTCAATTCGGCCGTGCGTGCTCTCAAGGCGGGGCGCGAGCCGGATATCGAGCAGCCGTTTGAAGCAGTGGCTGAAGTGAACCTGCATGTGCCCGCCTTGTTGCCCGGGGCCTATTGCGCCGATGTCCACGAACGCCTGGTGCTCTACAAGCGCCTGGCCAACTGTGCCGATACCGATGAAATCGTCGCACTGCGCGAAGAGCTGATCGACCGCTTCGGTCCGCTGCCCGAGCAGGCCGAGGCCTTGCTCGCCTGTCATCGCTTGCGCCTCAGTGCCCGCCCGCTGGGTATTGTGCGAATCGATGCGGCTGAGGCTACGACGATTTTGCATTTCGGCCAGAACACCACGGTTGAACCCAAGCGGGTGATCGATCTGGTACAACGACGACGCAACTGGAAGTTGACCGGACCGACGCGCCTGCGCATTGAACAGGCCTCGCCCGGACTCAGCGAGCGCGTCAAGGCGACCGAGGAGATTTTGCGGGCGCTGGGTGGGCGCGCGTCATGAAGCCGACCATGACCCCTTCGTCACTAGGGCCGGGGGATTCATCCCATCCGAACCCTTCTGACCATGCGGGCAACTCGGGCGCTTCGAGCGATTGGGTTGATTTCGAATTAGTGATCCACTGCCCTCAATTGGATGAGGCAGCCCGAGCCGAAGTGCTGGCGCAATTGGATGTGGGGGGGCAGCGCGTTCTCATCGCCGACACCGGTGCACGCATTGCCCTGAGTGCGCGCAACGATGAAAGCGCGCTGATCGACCGGGTGCGTGCTGCCGGCGCGGACGCGGCCTTGCTGCCCGCGGGCGCACGGCTTGAACAATTCGGCCTGATCGTGATGGACATGGATTCAACCATGATCACCATCGAGTGCATTGATGAGCTCGCTCACCATGCGGGCGTCAAATCGCAAGTAGCGGCGATCACTGAGCGCTCGATGCGCGGTGAGATCGATTTCTCCGCCAGCTTGAAAGAGCGGGTCGGATTGCTCGCCGGACTGCCCGAACACAGCCTGCAGCGGGTGTTTGACGATCGCCTGGCGTTCTCACCAGGCGCGCAGGCGCTCATTGACGCGGCACGCGCCCAGGGAGTGCATACGCTTCTTGTGTCGGGTGGATTCACCTGGTTCACCGAGCGGGTGCGCGCGCATCTGGGTATCGACGAGGCCTATGGCAACGAGCTGGAACTGACCAATGGCAGCCTTACCGGGCGACTGCTCGGCTCAGTGCTCGATGGTGCCGCCAAAGCCGCGCATTTACGCGCCTGCGCCGAGCGTCTGGGCCTTGCCCGCGAGCGTGTGATGGCCATAGGCGATGGGGCTAACGATTTGGCCATGATGGCAGCGGCCGGTGTATCGGTGGCTTACCATGCAAAACCCAAGGTGCGCGCGGCCGCCTCGCTTTCAATCGAGACCGGTGGCCTCGATACACTATTGAGCTGGTTTCCACCACGGCCACAGTAATCCACTCGGCGCTCTGAGCACTTTGCTTAAGCGGCTCCCGTCACGGCCGCGATGATCCGATCGGCCGCCTGCTCGATCTCATCGACGGTCGTGTAGCGTCCGAGCGTAATGCGCAGTGAATGATGCGCGAGCGCATCGGCGAGGCCAATCGCACGCAAGACATGCGACGGTTCGGCACTGCCCGAGGTGCAGGCCGAACCGGCCGACACGGCCACATCGTCCAGTTCCATCGCGAGCGATACACCCTCTCCGAGCGCAAAGCTCACGTTGAGGTTGTGTGGCACCCGTGATTCGAGGCTGCCATTGACCACCATGCCTGGCACCGTGCGCAATCGCTCAAGCAATCGATCGCGCAGCCGGCCAATGCGGTCGTTATCGCTGGCCATATCCTCCAGTGCAAGGCGTGCCGCCTCGCCAAAGCCGACAATCTGATGCGAGGGCAAAGTGCCTGAGCGCATGCCGCGTTCGTGGCCCCCGCCGTGAATCTGTGCCTCGATCATCACACGCGGGTGCTGACGCACATACAGCGCGCCTATCCCCTTCGGTCCGTACATCTTGTGCGCGGTAATCGTGAGCAGATCGACATTGAACGCATCGACATCAATGGCGAGCTTGCCTGCCCCTTGAACGGCATCGCAGTGAAACAGAACACCCCGCGCCCGACACAGGGCGCCGAGCGCGGCGATCGGCTGGATCACGCCGATTTCGTTATTGACCAGCATCACTGAGACAAGAACGGTGTCAGGCTGCAACGCCGCCTCAAACTGCGCCGGATCAATCAATCCATCCGCGCCGGGCTTGAGCACTGTCACGCGATACCCTTCGCGTGCAAGGTCCTGCATCGTGTCGAGCACCGCCTTGTGCTCGGTGGCCACCGTGATCAGATGTCCGCTGTCACCGCGCCGGTTGGCGTGTGCTGCGCCTTTGATGGCAAGGTTGTTGCCCTCGGTTGCCCCTGATGTCCAGATGATCTCGCCGGGCTGCGCCCCCACCAGCCGGGCCACATTGGCGCGGGCCTGTTCGACCGCATCACGTGCGCGCCAGCCAAACGAATGGGTGCTGCTCGCCGGATTCCCAAAATCCTCAGTAAGAAACGGAATCATGCGCGCAGCCACCCGCGGATCAACCGGCGTGGTCGCGGCATAGTCAAGGTAGATCGGGCGCTTCAGGTACACGGTGACTCCAGCAATCGTCATTCAGACTGCGGGGTAGTGCCCGCAGTTGCGATATGTTCGCCATCGACAGACGGCAGAGCTTCCTTGCTTGCCGCCGACGGGCTCTGCCCTGCAACAGCCGATCGCTCTGCCTCAACCCGATCCAGACGCTCGCGCAGAGCGCCCAGCTGGGCATCGATGGCACTCGTATGATCGGTGAGTCCGGCAATCGCCTGAGCCACCGGATCGTCCTCGGCGCGTGACACTGCATAGGCAGAAAACCCCAGCCGCGCGGCTTGCGCCTCGCGCTGCTGTTCAACCACGCTCTCCATGATGCGCGCGGGTATCCCGACCGCTGTGGCCCCGGCCGGCACATTCTTCACCACCACGGCATTGGAGCCGATCTTGGCGCCGGCCCCGATGGTAATCGGCCCGAGCACTTTGGCACCCGCACCAATGACCACGCCGTTTTCCAGCGTCGGATGGCGTTTGCCTTTAGCCCATGAAGTGCCGCCCAGAGTCACTCCGTGATACAGCGTGCAGTCATCACCAATTTCCGCGGTCTCACCGATCACCACGCCCATGCCGTGATCGATGAAAAAGCGCCGTCCGATGATCGCACCGGGATGAATTTCGATTCCGGTGAGGAAGCGAGTGAGGTGGGACAGTGCCCGCCCCGGCCACTTGAGATCATGGGTCCACAGCCAGTGAGCCAGACGGTACAGCGCAAGCGCGTGCAGGCCCGGGTAACAGGTGATCACCTCGAAGCGGTTACGCGCCGCGGGGTCACGCTCGAACACCGACTGGATATCTTCTTTCAAGTGCCGGAACACGAAAGACCACCTTATTGAAACGCGCGCCATGCGCGAAATGCTTATACGAAATGCTTATGCGTAATACCTACGCGAAATACCTACGCGCAATCCATGCGCGGAACGTCAGAAAACGGGCACCAACCAATCCCCGCATGCGAATTATCGCCCGTGTTGGCGCTAGCGGGGGTGACGGATCTTTGGGCGACCTTCGGCCCACGCCCGCATGGAGGTGAGCACACCGCGCAGAATGTTCACTTCCTCCTGCTCAAGGCGTGCCCGCGCAAACAGCCGCCTGAAACGTTCCATCAACCGGCGCGGTGCCCAGGGATCGAGAAATCCGCTGGCAAGCAGCGTCTGCTCCAGATGCTCACACAGGCGCTCGACGTCCTCGTGGCGGGCCAGCGGAAAGGGTGCGGTCTGCGGCACGGCGTCGGCTGCCGCGGCCAGTCGCAGCTCATAGGCAACCAACTGCACCGCCTGGCTCAAGTTGAGCGACGAGAACTGCGGATTGACCGGGATATGCACCAGTGCCTGGCACAAAATAAGTTCTTCATTCGACAGACCCGACATTTCGGTGCCGAATACGAAGGCAATTGATGCAGCGCTGGCAGACATCGCAGCGAGCGCTACCGCCTCGGCCGTCGCCGCCCTAGCCGGCACTGAAACCATTGCCTGCGGCCTTGCGGCCAGTGCTCGCTCGGCTAGTGCTGGTGCCGGTGTCAATGCCACCGCCTCGGCCGTCGCCTCGCGCAGTGTGAGCGCCCGATGACTCAGTTCACGTCGCCTTGCACTCAAGGCATAGCTCGCCACTGTGCCCTCCAGCGCCTCGGAGAGGGTGGCAACCACCCGCGCCCGATCGAGCAGATCGTCGGCGCCGCTGGCCAGAGCCACCGCTTCAGGGTCGGGGAATCGCTTGGGATTGACGAGCACCAGATCATCCAATCCCATGGCTTTCATGGCACGGGCGCTCGCGCCAATATTGCCCGGATGGCTGGTCGCCACCAGCACAAAACGGACGCGCGCGAGCTTTTCTTGCGGGCTTTCGGCGCCCGCGACCGGCCCCAATGCCGCCGGTGCCTTAGAATGCGTCATTGCTGAATCCAATCCCCTCGCCTCATGGCTGTACTCCATCCTCTACTCAATACCGCGATCCGCGCGGCCCGCCGTGCCGGCTCTGTCATCAGCCGCGCCTCGCTTGATCTCGAATCGATCACCGTATCGAAGAAGCGGCAGAACGATTTTGTCACCGAAGTCGACCGCGCGGCCGAGCAGGTGATTGTCGAGATGATCACCAAGGCCTATCCCGATCACGCCATTCTGGCTGAAGAATCAGGCGCCTCGGGTGCCAAAGCGGCCGATTTTGTCTGGATCATCGATCCGCTGGATGGCACCACCAATTTCATCCACGGCTTTCCGCAGTATGCCGTGTCGATCGGCATTCAGCATCGCGGTGTATTGCAACACGGCTGCATATTTGATCCCAATCGCAATGAGTTGTTCACCGCCAGCCGCGGCCGGGGCGCATTTCTGAACGATCGCCGTATCCGCGTGTCCGGCACGGCAGGGTTGCGCGACGCGCTGATCGGGACCGGATTTCCCTATCGCGACGGGCAGGATCTGGAACGCTACACCGCGATGTTTGCCGATGTCACTCAGAACACCACCGGCATGCGCCGGGCAGGGGCCGCCGCGCTCGATCTGGCTTTTGTCGCCTGTGGGCGGCTCGATGGCTTCTGGGAGATGGGCCTCGCCGCCTGGGATATGGCTGCTGGCGCGCTGATGGTGATGGAGGCCGGTGGCCTGGTGAGTGACCTCGCCTCCGGCGAGGCCTATCTCAGCTCAGGCGAGATCGTCTGCGGCACCCCCAAGGTGTTTTCGCCGCTGCTCCAATTGCTGAGCAAGCGGCCGAAAACACCGCCGGTTACCCCCGCAGCTTGATCGCCTCGATGGCTGCCGGGCGCGACAGGCTCGCCTTCAGCCAGGCATCCAGGTGCGGGAACGCCGACAGGTCGTACTTCATCGCGTAGAGCGAATAGAGCACCGATGAGGCAATGAAATCGGCCATGTCCCAGCGCTCGTAGCCCAGGTGCCCCTTGGCAGCCAGCGCCTGTTCGATGATCGCCAGACGCGGCAGCATTTTCTTCTCGCCCTCATCGGCGATCGCGGCGACCCGCTTCTCGGGCGGAAAGGCAAACCGGTTCTGAAACACCATGATCATCGGCCCTTCGACATCATTGGCGATAAAAAAGGCCCACTGCAACATGCGGCCCTTGCCCTGGGTGTTGGTGGGCCATAGCGGGCTTGCATATTTTTCGGCCAGATAGAGATTGATGGCCGACGATTCCCACATCACGAACCCATCATCATCGATGGTCGGGATACGCGCGTTTGGATTGAGTTCGCGATACCACGGTTCTTTCGCCTGGGCATTGTCGATATGAATGGTCACCGGGATGTGTTCGTAGGAAATATTCGATTCCTTACACAGCCACATGACACGAAAGGCGCGTGAGCGCGCCTGACCGTAGATCTTGAGCATTGCTGTCTCCTCATTGCAAAAAGGGTGGGGGCCCGCGCATTATAGGCAGTTGCGCTGCCCAGCCTGTCACGATTACCCTCAACCTTCAGCCACCGTATCGGAGCACCCGCATGACCCTGCCCGCCAAGTCTCACCTGGAATTTGTCAAAGTCGATATGACCGCCGGCTGGGAGACCCCGCCCGGATACCCCTCAGGGTTCAAACAAAAGGTACTGGCGAGTGACCTCGACGAAGTCGCCAAGCGCGGCAGCCGCACCCGCCTGCTGCGGATCGATCCCGGCGCCTTCACCACCGCCCCCTTCGTGCACGACCACTGGGAAGAAGTCTATGTCGTGCAAGGTGATCTGATCGTGGGCAATGACATTAACGGCAAGGGCGGCGAGCAGTGCCAGGCGCATACCTATGCCTGCCGCCCGCCAGGTGCATTTCATGGTCCGTTCACGACCGAGAAGGGCTGCATGCTGTACGAAATTCACTATTACGAAACCAGCGGCAAGCGTCCGTAACCATGATCAAGACCGGTGCCGAGCACCTTGAATCCCTGCGCGATGGCCGCGTGGTCTATATCGGTCGCGAGAAGGTCACCGATGTCACCAATCACCCGGCATTTCGTCATGCGGCGCAAAGCATTGCCGATATCTATGATCTGAAGGCGGATCCGGCAAACCGCGACAGCATGACCTTTGAGGACAACGGTACGCGCTACAGCCTGTATTTCAAGCGTGCCCACAGCCGCGACGATCTGGCAGCGCGCACGGCGATGCATCGGGCGATTGCCGCCACCAGTCATGGTCTGTTGGGACGATCACCGGATCATGTGGCCAGTTTTGTCACTGGGATGTCGACGGCCCCGGAGGTGTTCGGCGCCTTTGCCGGGAATCTCACTGCCTACTATCAACACATGCGGGCCAACGACATCTATGCGGCCTATGCGGTTATCCCGCCGCAAGCGGCGCGCAATCCGGAGTTTTATCAAAAGCAGAATCTGCCGATTCCGACCCTGCGCGTGGTACGCGAGGACGACGATGGTCTGGTGATCTCGGGCATGAAAATGCTTGCCACCGGCGCGGTGATCGCCAACGAAATCTGGATCGGTAATCTGATTCCGCTCGCGCCCAATCAACTAGCCGAGTCGGTGACCTGTGCGGTGCCCTGCAATGCACCAGGGCTCACCTTGTGGGCGCGCAAGCCTCTGGAACTCGGCGCGCAGGTTGAATTTGAAAATCCCCTCACCTACCGCTTCGATGAAACCGACAGCATGGTGATGTGTGATCAGGTCAAAGTGCCCTGGGAAAAGGTCTTTGTACATAACGATGCAGTGCTCGCACGCGACATCTATATCAAGACCCCGGCGCACTGCTATGGCAATCACCAGTCCAACGTGCGCTTTCATACCAAGATGCAATTGCTGGTGGGCCTGGCGAGCCGCATCACCCAGGCCTCGGGCGCTGATCAGATCCCGGCGGTACGCGAAACCCTCGGGCGGCTGGCCGCACTGGAGGCAACCCTGGGGGGCATGATTGCCGGACAGTTGCAGGATGCCGAGGCTTGGCCTGCCGGGCACACCACATTCAATCGCCGCTATATGTACGCCGCGCTCAACTGGTGTACCGAGAATCATTCAGCCATCATCGACATCGTTCGCGAGCTCTGTGGTGGCGGTGTGTTCCAGATGCCGGCTGACATTTCGGTGATGCAGGATCCTGAGTTGCGCGCGCAGTTCGAGACTTTCTGGCAGACCCCGCAAATGGGTGCGGTTGCGCGCATGAAGTTGTTCAAACTGGCCTGGGATCTGGTCGGCTCGGAATTCGCCGGCCGCCACCAGCAATATGAAAAGTTCTATGCCGGCGCCTCGTTCATCATTCGCAATCACAGTTATCGCGAGGCACCCTGGGCGCATTTCCACAAGGTGGTCGATGATCTGATGGCAGGCTACGACTATCCTGGGGCCCCACCCGCGTCCGATGCCAGTTGAGCTGAACCTGGCCGCGCGCAGCGTGGCCGCGGTGTGGCACCCCTGCACCCAGATGCAGTTGCTCGCCGATGCACCGCCCATTGCTCTTGCGCGCGGTGATGGCCCCTGGCTCTATGACACCGAGGGCAGGCGCTACCTGGATGCGATCAGTTCCTGGTGGGTGAACCTGTTCGGGCACGCCCATCCGAGCATCAACGCGGCGATCATTGATCAACTCGGCCGCCTTGAGCACGCCCTGCTCGCCGGGTGCACCCACGAGCCCGCGGTTGCACTGGCTGAGCGGTTATCGGCACACACCGGGGGCGCACTTGGCCACTGTTTTTTTGCCTCTGACGGGGCATCGGCGGTGGAGATTGCTCTAAAGATGAGCGCGCACTGGTGGCGCAATCAGGGATTTCCTGAGCGCTGCGAATTTGCCTATCTCGAAGGTGGCTATCACGGCGAGACCGTGGGTGCCCTGTCGGTGACCGATGTCGGATTGTTTCGTGATGCCTATGGGCCGCTACTACGGACGGCGCACCGCGTGCCCTCACCCGATGCGCGCCAGGCGCGCGAAGGCGAATCGGCACAGGCGGTTGCCCTGCGCGCCGCTGCGACCGTGGCCGCGCTGTTTGAGGCGCATGGTCGACGCATTGCGGCACTGATTGTCGAGCCACTGGTGCAGTGTGCCGGTGGCATGGCGATGCATGATCCACTTTACCTGCGCGAGTTACGGCGCTTGTGTGATGAGCACGCAGTGCATCTGATCGCTGATGAAATCGCAGTCGGTTTTGGTCGCACCGGCAGTTTCTTTGCCTGCGAGCAGGCGGGCATCTGGCCTGATTTCATGTGCCTGTCCAAGGGACTGAGCGCCGGCTATCTGCCACTGTCGGCGGTGTTGTGTCGTGAGGCGATCTATGCCGGGTTTCTTGACTCACATGTCGAACGCGGTTTTTTGCATTCGCATTCGTTCACCGGCAATCCCCTCGCCTGTCGCGCAGCGCTGGCATCGCTTGATCTGTTCGATGATCTGGATGTGATCGAACAGAACAAGTCGCGTTCAGCGCGGCTTGCGCACGCGCTTGCGCCACTCCACGACAACCCGCGAGTGCGCCACCTGCGCCAGCGCGGGATGATTACGGCCTTTGACGTGTTGCTGGATGACCCGGGCACGGCTCGTCAGTTTGCCGCAGCCTTTCACGCTGCGGCGCGTGCCGAAGAGCTATTACTGCGACCAATCGGAAACACGGTCTACCTGATGCCGCCCTACGTTCTCGATGAGCCACAAATTGACTGGCTCGCCGAGCGTACGATAGCTGCATTGCGTCGAACCTTGAACGATTGAGTGCCATTTGATGCAACTTGATCGAACCTTGAACGATGAGCTACCCGCTAATGGAACGACCTCGGACCTTGAATGAATAGTAGCCTCAGGCTGCCACTTCATCGGCCTCTCAACGACCAGATGCCCTACGATGGGACTGTATAACGCGCTAGATAATGCCCTCGCCTCTCTGGATACCCAGGGGCTGCGTCGCACTCGGCGCATTGTGAGTCGACTCGCAGGGAGTGAGCAGAGTTCCGCTGAAGCGGCCGAGGAATCCTCAAGGGGCACACGCATTGAGGTTGATGGCCGCACGCTGCTCGCGTTTTGCAGTAACGACTACCTGGGGCTTGCCAACCACCCATTGATTGCGCAGGCGCTCGCCGATGGAGCGCTACGCGATGGCGCGGGCAGTGGCGCCTCCGCGCTGATCAGCGGTCATCGATCCATTCATGCGCGACTGGAGGCGCGATTGGCTGAACGCCTGGGTCCGTGGATTCCCAACGCCGATGCCCTGTACTTCGGTGCCGGCTACCTTGCCAATATCGGGTTGGTGGACGCGCTCGCGGGCATCACCCAGCCGGGCACCGCCCCGGATGTCGCGATTTTTAGCGAAGCGCTGAATCACGCCTCACTGGTCGATGGCACCCGGCTTGCACGGGCACATCACGGCGCGACAGTGCACGTCTATCGCCACTGCGATACGGCGGCGCTTGCTCAATTGCTTGCCAATAGTACGGCGACCACCAAAATCATTCTCACCGACAGTGTGTTCTCGATGGATGGTCATTTGGCACCATTGAAGGAACTGCTAACCTTGGCAGAGCAAAATGACGCGTGGCTGGTGATTGATGATGCACACGGGTTCGGGGTCCTCGGCTCAATTGGAGCAGGCGCCCTGGAACACTGCGGTTTGTCCTCAGCCCACATCGTGTACATGGGTACGCTGGGCAAAGCCGCCGGGGTGGCCGGCGCATTCATTGCAGCCGATTGCCGACTGATTGACTGGCTGGTGAATCGTGCTCGCCCGTACGTCTACAGCACGGCCTGTCCACCAGCGCTATCACACGCCTTGCTTGCTTCGCTTGATCTACTTGGCAGCACCGAAGGCGATCAGCGCCGAGCGCACCTGCGCCTTTTGTGCGAGCGCCTGCAACGGGGCCTGCGCGCGGGCTTGCGCCTTACGCATTGGCAGGTTCCACAATCGCACAGTGCGATTCATCCTTTGATTGTCGGTGAGAACGCTGTCGCGCTTGCTGCCGCTGCGCTTCTGCGCGACCAGGGCATCTGGGTACCGGCCATTCGTCCACCCACGGTGCCGCCGGGCACGGCGCGCCTGCGCATCAGCCTGTCGGCCGAGCACACCCTGGCCGAGGTCGATCAGCTCGTTCACGGTCTGATCGATGCTGAGCGGCAACTGACTTGATCACAGCGCCCTGCCATGCTGCAATCACTATCTGAATTTTTTAGCGTAACGGTTCCAAGCGGCGGCATTTTCATCACTGGTACCGACACCGGGGTCGGCAAGACGTACTGTGCGACGGCGCTGCTGTGCTGGCTGGCAGGACGAGGCTATCGCGTGGCTGGCATGAAGCCGGTGGCGGCCGGCGCCGATGAGCGCGACGGAGTGCCGCACAACGAGGATGACGATGCGCTACGAGCCGCCTCCAACGTCGATCTGCCCGTTCATCTCACCTGCCCCTATCGGCTGCGCGAACCTGCCTCACCGCATATTGCCGCTGCTATCGAGCAGGTCACGATCGAGCCTGCCCACATCGGCGATTGTTATCGCCAATTGTGCGCGGCGACAGACCGGGTAGTGGTCGAAGGATCAGGCGGTTGGCTTGCGCCGATCGACCGCGCGCAGACCATGGCCGATATCGCGCTCGCACTTGAGCTTCCAGTCATTCTGGTCGTGGGCATGCGCCTGGGCTGCCTCAACCATGCGCAACTTACCGCGAATGCCATCAAGGCCAGTGGTTTGCACCTGGCCGGCTGGATTGCCAATGCAATCGATCCTGCGATGCCTCATCGGGAGGCCAATATCGCGTGGCTTGATAGAGCGCTGGGGGCGCCGCGGCTGGATCTATTTAGCTAGGCGATCTTAAGCATTCCCTGTTCGGGAAGCTCGCTCGTTCATGAGATCCGTTCGAGCCTAGCGACAGCTTGGCGAAGCACTCTGCGCAGCGCGAGACCCAAGACCGTGCCGCATGAGTTCGGAACCACCCGACCCGTCATTGACTCTTCGGCTCCTCGCAATTCCACGCTCACGAACCCTATGGAGATCCAGGAAGGGTGAGTAGCGTAGTCATGGAGACCTCTCTCTTACTTTTTGATGGTGAGTTCGTCGTGAATGGTGTGGGCACCTTCCGCGACGCGCGCAATCCTGAGCGCCTCGTCGATCTGTATCTGGCTGTCGAGCACTCCGACCAATCGCACATCGCCCTTGAGCGTCACCACGGTGATGTCGAAGCCCTTGAGCAATTCGTTCTGATGCAAGGCGGTTTTCACATGCTCTGTGACGTCGATGTCAGAGACATTGCCCGCGACGGCAGGTGCCACCGATGAGGTCGCAGTTGCGTCTGGCGACTTGCTGCAGCCGCCCGCCAGCAACGTCGCGGCCATCGCAGCGGCGATGGATAAATATTTGGTGCGCTTGTTCATTTGAGGCAATCTCCAATGGACAGGTCATCATGAGGAATGGCCCAGCCACGAGCATTGCGCGTTTTCGTAGACCAGTCGGTGCGATGGCGAACAACGGCACTTGACGGTCGCAGACTCGATCGGGTCAGCGCACCTTCATCGTGCTTGCAGGGAACCCATGCCGCGTTCTATCGCGAGATGGCGGAAGTTTGCTGGGCGCGGGCCGCGGCTACTGCGGGCGTGGAGGTGCCGTCATCGAGAGGTGTACGACTGCGATGAACATCGCAGCAATCGTTGGGCCGATGATGAAGCCGTTGATACCGAACACCGCCATGCCGCCAAGCGTAGTAATCATCACCACGTAGTCCGGCATACGCGCGTCCTTGCCGACCAGGATCGGTCGAAGCAGGTTATCCACCAGTCCGTGCACCACAACGCCATAGCCCACGAGCACCAAGGCCTTCCATGCGGCGCCCGAGAGCAGAAAGTACGCGGCCACCAGTCCCTTACCAAGCTCTGGCGTGCCATGCTTTGCATGCTCCTTACGGCTTGACCACCGCGCGGATCACCGGCGTCCAGCGCGCCAGTTCGGATTTCACAAACTCGGTGAATTGCGCGGCGTCCATATCATTGGACTCGATTGATTCGCGATGCAAGCGCTCCAGCACATCGCTTGAATGCAGCGCACGTCGCACCGACGTGTTCAAGCGGGCCACCAGTTCAGGGGGCAGGCCCGCGGGACCCGATAGTGAAAACCACACCACTCCAACAAGTTGCGGGAAGCCACTTTCTGTAAAGGTAGGCACATCTGGAAACGCGGCCAGGCGCGAATGGCTGGTGAGCGCAAGCGCACGCACCTTGCCTGCCTGAATCTGACTCACGGCCGAGGTCAACGTGACCGAAGCGGCCGGAAGATGGCCGGCCATCACATCGGCCACCGCCGGCCCTGCCCCTTTGTAAGGCACATGCACCAGATCAATGCCCGCGGCCTTGCGGAATAGTTCACCGATCAGTTGGCCCTGGGTACCGCTACCGGGCGATCCATAGCCAAAACTGCTCGCGCGAGCGAGCGCAATGAATTCCTTCAGATCGCGCACTGCAAGCGTGGGGGCAACCAGAAACACATCAGGTGGGCCACCCAAGAGCGCAATGTGTGTGAAATCACGTACCGGATCGAACGATGCCGGGGTCATCGCGGGTGCAAGCACCAGTGAGGCAATGCCCGAGACCACCAGGGTATAGCCATCGGCGGCCCCCTTGGAGACGATGTCCGCGCCGATCAGGCCACCTGCGCCTGCACGATTTTCCACGACGAAGCTCTGGCCGTATTCATCCGATAGTTTCTGCGCGACGATGCGCCCAAGGATATCGGCCGTGCCGCCGGCAGCAAACGGGGCCACGATGCGCACCGGGTGCGTGGGCCAGGCGTTCGGGCCCTGCGACCAGGCACGCCCAAGCGGCGCAATACATGCCGCAAGCAGCAGGACCCGCCAAACCGACGTCAACACCATGGTCCGCCTCATTGATGGCAATGCAACGGGTGTGCGCAGGATTCGTGCCACAACGAGCGGGCTGCAAGAGCCACCTATGACGATGCGTCAGACAGGCTGCGGTGAGGCAACACCCTTGATCTGCACACGATAGCCCGAGCGCACATTGGGCCAGTAATCCCAGATCGCTTTATGCTGGGTGCAGCGGTTATCCCAGAAGGCGACCGAATGCGCGCGCCAGCGAAAGCGCACCTGCCATTCGGGCTGCTCGATATGATCAAACAGGTAATTCAGAATCGCCTTGCTTTCCTCGCGCGTGACCTCATTGATGTAATCGGTCTGGCCGCGATTGACATACAAAAGCTTGCGCCCGGTCTCCGGATGTATCGTCACCACCGGGTGCGTGGCGATGGGATATTCCGCCTCGCCGCCCTTATCAAAAATCCGCGAGCCGTCATGCACCGCGGTCAGGCCCTCCAGATAGGCTTTCATGCGCGGTGAGAGCGTCTCATAGGCCGCGTAGGTGCTTGCAAACAGGGTATCGCCACCACCATCGGGCGGCACCGCGTCCTGATGCAGGATGCTCGCCATCGGCGGGATCTGGGCGCAGGACTGATCGGTATGCCAGACCTCGCCGGACACCCGCTTGGAATTGCGATCGAAGTACTGCTTGCGAATCTCCGGGTGACCTTCCAGTGTCTTCGACGCCGTGCCCTTGCCACCCACATGGATGTGCAGCTCACCGAAGTACTGCGCCAGACGCCGGTGATCCTCGAAGCTGATCGGTTGATCATGAAAAAAGATCACGCCGTGGGCAAGCAGCGCGGTGCGCAACTCACCGACCACGGCCGAATCAAGCGGCCGGGTCAGGTCGACCTGACCGATCTCGGCCCCGACATTCGGTGAGATCGGCGTGACGGTAATGTGCTCATAGCGGGCTGCAGTGGACTGCAGTTCAACGGCCTTGGCTGGTGCGTTCATGGCTGGCTCTCCGGCTGAGAAATCGGGCCAAATGGTTCAGGAATCATGCAAACCCCAGAGGATTTACGCAGCGGTGCATGGATTACGCAAAGGCGATATGGTTTTGCGCTTGCTTCAAACGATCCGAAGGCGGTGCTGAAATACCCCAGTGGTCAATTCGCCCCGGTGGCCAGGTCCAATCCTCCGGGTTGCCCACCTTGTAATCATCACCCACCTCGTCCACCTCCGAGGTGTATTCCACCGGCAAACCGCCGGGGCCAACGAAATACGCAAACACGTTGTGACCCGGCCCATGCCGACCCACACCCCATTCAATCGGATAGCCCTGGTCCTTGAGCCGTCCCGCGCCTTTCATCACTGACTCCAGATTCGGCATCAGAAAGGCAATGTGATTCAGGGTGACCGCATCGCCATTGGCCATTGCAATGCTGTGATGGTCACGGTTGGTCCGCGCAAACGACATGATCCGGGTGTGGTCGCTCAGCTTGAACCCCAGCGCATCAACGATGAACTGTATGGCCTTGCGCGGGTCCTTGCCATTGAGCACCACATGGGCAAGGCGCTCTGGTACATCGCTTGCCGCCGCGGTAGCGGCATGTTGCTCGTCACCGGTGATGACCCGAAACGCCCGACCCTCGGGGTCGGCGATGGTGGTGGCGTAACCGCCGCCTGGCTCACTGACCGCGCCAGGTGCGGCGAGCACTTTGCCGCCAAAGCCGGCGATCCGCTCGGCAACGGCATCCACGGCTGCCTTGCTCGCCGCTGTCAGGGTCACCGACAGCAAGCTTGAGCGCGCTGCGGGATGCAGGGCGATCACATGGTGCGCGGCCCCGGTGGCGCGCAAGTAAACCGCTGCGCCTGCCCGAGCCACGACGCGAAGGCCCCAGGCCTCGGTAAAAAATCGCTCCGTCGCGGCGATATCGGTCACGCCCAGCTCGACGCTGCGCAGGCCATTCAATAGGAAATTTGACACAACCGCCCCCCTGCTCAGATAAGCTTGATCCACTGCTCGTAGTCTAGCAGTCTGTGCCCTTTGCTTCATGGAGTCCTCGCATGCATCAGTCCCTCCGGTCATCGGCTGCGGATCACTTTGTTTCAGACGGCGCCGGCGCGCTTTCCGGTGCAACGCGGGGCCTGGATGCCGTGGGGGCCGTGGGGGCCTCGGATGCCTTGGATGCCTTGGATGCCTTGGATACCTTGGATACCTTGGATACCTTGGATACCTTGGATACCTTGGATACCTTGGATACCTTGGATACCTTGGATACCTTGGATACCTTGGATAGCTCGGATACCTCGGATACCTCGGATACCTCGAATGCCTTGAATGCCTTGAATGCGTTGAATGCCTTGGACGGCGTGAGGGCCAGGCGGCTGTGGCATACGGTGACCCAGGCAGCTCTGTCAGCCTGCCTCAGCCTCGCGTGCGGCCATGCGGTTGCGGCCGAGGACTATCCATCACGGCCGGTGCGTATGGTGGTACCCAATGCACCAGGCAGTTCCATTGACACCATCGCCCGGTTGGTTTCGATCGGCCTGTCCGAATCGCTCGGCGCGAGCCTCGTGGTCGAGAACCGCGCCGGGGCAAGCGGCATTGTCGGCATGGAGGCGATCCGCTCGGCAGCCCCCGATGGTTATGTGATCGGCCTCGGATCGGCCAGTTCGATGAGCGTGGTACCGCTTGTCCAAAAGGCTGTGCCCTATGACCCGGTGGTCGATTTCGGGTTTGTGAGCCTGATCGGATTGCTGCCCAGCGTGCTGGTGGTGAACCCCAGCCTGCCGATCCATAGCGTCAAAGACCTGATCGAGTACTGCCGCAGTCATCCGGGCAAAGTGAATATGGCCTCGGCCGGACCGGGTTCGGCCAGCCACCTGGCCGGTGCCCAGTTGCTGCTCATGGCCGGGGTGGATTCGGTGCATGTGCCCTACAAAGGGGGCGGCCCTGAGATGGCCGCACTGGTAGCAGGCGAGACGCAGTGGGCGGTGACCCCGGCACCGGCGGCGATGGCACTCGTCAAGGCCGGACGCTTGCGCGCGATTGGTCAGAGTCTGGATCATCGCAGTGCGCTCATCGGTGATCTGCCCGCGATCGCCGAGACCCTGCCCGGTTATGATTTCAATGGCTGGGCGGGTTTGGTGACACCGCGCGGCACGCCCGATGCCGTGATCGAGCGCCTGCGCACGGCACTCGTTCGCACGCTCGCCATTGCATCCGTGCGTGAGGGACTCACCGCCCAGGGGGCCGAAGTCAAAACCGATACGCCTGCAGAATTCCGCGCCCTGGTACAGCGCATGCTAGACGATACGGCGCGCGTGGTAAAAGCAATCGACATCAAACCGGACTGAATTGATCAAGGAGATACCTGCAATGAGCACAACCGCCATCACCGGCTTGCTACACGTCGCCATCAAGACCATGGATCTGGACGCAACCGTCGCCTTCTATACGAAAGTGATTGGTCTGCGCCTCGTACACCGCCCTGATTTCGGATTCCCCGGAGCCTGGCTGGGTGTGCCCACACCGGTCGGTGAAGCCGTGATTCACATCTACGCCGGTGGCCCTGCCCTTGCCGCAGGCGGTGGCAAAGTGCCCACCAACACGGGCGCAATCGACCATCTGTCGATTACCGCGATCGGCTGGAATGGCTTTCGCGAGCGCTTTGCCCAGTTCGGTCTGCCCTGGCGTGAATTCGTCATTCCCAAGACCACTTACTGGCAGTTGTTCGTGTTCGATCCGAGCGGGGTGCAGCTCGAACTCACGTTTGACTCCGATGCCGAACGCATCCCGGTGCCCGATATTCCCGAGGCCAAGCGCTATCAAGCCGGCGAGTCGTTCTTCGATCCGAGCTGCTATGTCGGTCTGAAGGACAAAATTGCCGCCTTGGCAGCCTGATTCTGCCCGGGTTGCCTGGGTCCAATGCACTGATACCTGAGCGTGGCCTGTTGAATGATGGCTCCACGGATAGTGTCGTGCATCTGCAAAGGACTCAAAGTGAACTTGCGTGTCGCTCCATGGGTTTGAGTTGATCCATGACGCTGCGAATTGCCATTGTTGGAATCGGCGTTGCCGGTAGCGTCGTAGCGGCGCGCCTTGCCCGTCGCAGCGATTGCGAGCTCACCCTGCTCGATCGGGTTGAGACCGCCAATCAGGCCGATTCCGGCACTGGCCTCAACATCGGACCCAATGGCATCGCATCGCTTGCCGCGCTCGATCCGGACCTCGCGCGCCAGGTGCGCGCGGTCAGCCTGCCCTGGTCGACCTGGCGCATTGGACTGGCCGACGGCTCACCAATTGCGAGCTTTGATCTCGCGCAAATGGCCGGTGGTAGCGGTATTCGAGTGCGCTGGGCCGAGCTCTACGGCGTATTGCGTGGCTGGGTGGCTGCGCAAACCCGCTTTGCCACCGATGTGACCGATGCGCGCTATGCGCGCGCCGGCGGCATTGAACTCAAGGCGGGCAGCACGGGCGATGAATGGCTCGGACCCTTTGATCTGGTAGTGGCAGGCGATGGTCGCTTCTCGCGCCTGCGCGAGCGCCTGATTGGCCCGGTGGTGGCCGAACACATGGGCGTGGCCCTGGCTCGTCTGTTATGGCCTGATGATTCCGCTGGCCTGATTGATGACTACGAGCAATGGTATTGCGGACATCACCGGTTGTTTGGCTATCGCGTACCGGGCAATGCGCTCTACCTCACCGCATCGTTTCCGTTTGTGCCGGGCTCACCGGTGCCCGAGGAGATCAAGAAGCCATCGGTCTTTCGTGAGTTGATCACCCCCGATGGTCCTATCGTGCCCGGCGCTGCCTATCTGATCGACCGTCTGTCAGACAATGTGGCCAACCTGCATTGGGCACGCAATCAGCAGGCGGAGATCGTCTATCGCGACGCGCCCGGCCGGCTTCTGGTGCTGGGCGATGCCGCGCACCCGATGGTGCCCACCCTGGGCCAGGGCGCAACCCAGGCGTTGGAGGACGGGGTAGCCGCCACTCAAGCGATCGAGGCGATGCTCGACTCAGGTGGCAACGATGTACCCGCCTTGACACGGTCCATCGAACTGCGCCGCACCGCGCGTGTGCGCCATGTTCGCGATCTATCGTGGAAAGCCAGCGAGCCGATGCTGCTGGGTGCGCAGCCCATCGGTGCCCATGCGTTCATCCGGTCTGCGGCGTTTCTACGCGAGCTCACGAAGGTATTCAGCCAGCATGTCGGTGCAGCAAGCGAAAACGCTACGCCAGCCTGATCCCTGCCTGGCGGCGCCGCTTGCCTCACGTGCGAGAACAACTTCGACTGCCTTTTCAGACACTCGCGGCGGATCGCCCCGCCAGGTCGCCCCGGTGCGATCGCCGCATGCGGATGGATGGCTCTATTCGGGTTTCAGCCCGGCCGCTTTCACGATGTCGCGGAATCGCTCGTAGTCATTGCGTATGCGCGCGCCGAACTGGGCGGGCGTTTCTTCGAGCACTTCCATGCCAGCGACCGCCAGGCGCTTTTGTACTTCGGGGTCGCGTTGCGCGGCATGAATGCGTGCGGCGAGCGCCTCGACAATGGGCGCGGGCGTGCCCTTGGGAGCCACAACGCCAAACCAGGTGGTGAACTCATAGCCAGGCAGACCGGCCTCATCGGCCGTTGGAATCGACGGCGCCGACTTGAGGCGCGAGCGCTGCGCCACCGCAAGTGCCTTCACGCTGCCCGATTCCATCTGTCCGCGCACTGCGCCAAGCCCGGCAAACACCACTTGCACCTGACCACCCACCAGATCGATCACGGCCGGCCCCACACCGCGATAGTGGACGTGAGTGAGCGGTGCCCCGGATAACTGCTCGAACATCTGTGCGCCCAGGTGCGGCACCGTCCCGATGCCAGCCGAACCGTTGTTGATCTTGCCCGGATCGCGCTTGGCCAGCGCAATGAAATCCTTCAGATCATTCACGGCCAGCTTGCTGTTGACCACCACCAGCAAGGGCGAGCTGGTGAGCGGTGCGACCGGCACCAGATCATTGATCGGGTCAAACGGCATGTTCTTGTAGATATACGGGTTGATGGCGACGTTACCCAACTGGATCTGCCCCAGTGTGTAGCCATCGGGGGGCGCCTTGGCGACCAGCTCGGCGGCTGGGTTACCCCCTGCGCCAGGGCGGTTTTCAATGATCAAGCGTTCGCCACCGGAGCGATCGAGGTACTCGGCCAGTATCCGCGCAGGCACGTCCATCAGACCACCGGATGCAGTACCGATCACCAGACGAATTGGGTGAGTCGGGTCGCGTGTCGTCGATTGCGCGTGACTGACCACGCTGGCAAGGGCCAATACGCCCGCGCCTATGATCCTGAAATTCCGCCTTATTGGTGTCACACAACCTCCCCTCTTCCTGAGCAGAATTCTGACATACCCGGAGGGCCGCGGCGCGCCTCAAAAGAGTGCATCATGCTCGCTGAGTCGGTTGCGGTGAGCGGGCTAAAGTGAATGCACCGGGGTGAGCGGACGGTCACAATCGCCGCTCAAGAGTCGCGTACTGGCAAAGGCTGCTGCTGGCGAATAATCCTCTGCGATGACGGGATCGGCGGGCGGGCGCCAGGGCGCGCATGTCTCGCCGCCCTCGCCGAGCATCCAAGTGTTCGCCGTAATCGCAGACTCCGGGTTCAGCGCGTCTCCTGGCCAGTGCGCTCTCTGGCACATTCTCTAGCGATCAACTGGCGAAATCGCAATAGCGCTGCGTCCATCGGGAGACTTTGCATCGCACCCTCGCCGTGCTCACGTACCCGCTCATATTGCGCACTGATCATGTCGCGGTCTTCTTCAAAGGCGCGCACCACGCCCTGATATAGGCCTTCAGTCATCGCCGCATCGCCCAGATGAGCCGGGTGGGCTTGCTGAAAGAAATAATGCGTACTCGATTCGGACTCCGGTGTCAGCGCCTGACAGCTGTGCAGATGCACCGAACGTTCTGGATCATCGGGCGAGGCGCCCTGCTCGCAACCGCCTGAATCCATCAGCAGTGTCGCGGGCAGCACGAAGTCATACACCAGCCAGCGATCAATCAGACCCTTGAACTCACGCAGCGCCGAGTAATACGGTGGGGGCGGCACCCCTGACACATGCCGGGCAATACGCAATCCGCGCTCAATGGCCTCAATCGCGGGGCGGGCCCGCGCAATGGCAGGGGTCCCACCCAGGGTCTTCTCATGCACGTAACTTAGGTGCGAGAAGTCTAGAAGATTGTCGCAGACCAGTTGCCACGGCACGTCATAGTGCAGGTAACCCGGGCGATAGACCCAGTCCGGGGAGTCGCACGAGTGATTGTCTGGAAGCCAGGCGTCGTTGGCCTGTTCAGGCTCCCCCATCCAGACAAACACCCAGCGATGGTGCACGCGAACTGGATAGGCCCGCACCTGGGTACCCGCCGGCACCTGCTCCATGCCAGGCACCTCGATGCAGCGCCCGGCACGATCAAAGAGCAGTCCGTGATAACCACAGCGCAGGCAACCGTCCTCGATGCGTCCCCGCGACAGCGGTGCCAGTCGATGACAGCAGCGATCCTCCAGCGCCACCACGCTGCCATCACTTGCGCGAAACAGCACCAGAGGCTCACCGATCACGCGGCGCGCAAACAGCCCCTGGGCCGGAATTTCGTGATCCCAGGCCACGACATACCAGCAGTTGCGCAGGAACATGGCGCGCGTCGGTCTGTAATGCTCAGGCCGCCTTGAAGCGCGGGAACACCTTGCTCACATTGCCCTCAAAAATCTTGTGCTTGTCCTCGGCACTGAGCCAGTCGACCGCATCGATATACCGCTTGGTGTCATCGTAGTAGTAACCGGTCTCAGGATCGATGCCGCGGACCGCGCCAACCACTTCGGAGGCAAACAGAATGTTATCCGCAGGGATGACCTTGAGCAGCAGATCGATACCGGGCTGATGATAGACACAGGTATCGAAATACACGTTGTTGAGCAGCCAGTCTTTCAGCGGCGGTTTGCCCATGTCCTGAGCCAGGCCGCGGTAGCGTCCCCAGTGATAAGGCACCGCGCCGCCGCCGTGCGGGATGATGAATTTGAGCGTAGGAAAATCGCGGAACAGGTCAGATGTGATGAACTGCATCACCGCAGTCGTATCAGCGTTCATGTAATGCGCGCCCGTGGCATGAAAGTTCGGGTTGCACGAACCGCTCACATGCACCATGGCCGGCACATCGAGTTCGACCATTTTTTCGTAGACCGGATACCACCAGCGATCGGTGAGTGGCGGATCGGACCAATGCCCGCCCGAGGGGTCCGGGTTCAGATTGCAGCCGATGAAACCGAACTCGCGGACGCAGCGCTCGAGCTCACCCAGACTATCCTTGGGTGGCTTGCCCGGACTTTGCGGCAACTGGCACACGCCAACAAAATTTTTCGGGTAGAGATTGCACACCCGATGGATCATTTCGTTGCAGTGCTCGGACCAGAAGAGGCTGGTGCGCTCATTGCCCTGGTGATGACCCATGGCACTGGCGCGCGGCGAGAAAATCGTCAGATCGGTGCCGCGCTCGCGCTGAATGCGCAATTGCGCCCCTTCCAGACTGTCGCGAATCTGATCATCGGTAATACCGAGCACGCCCTTGGACAGATTCGGGTCATCGGCGAGCGACAATTGCTGCTTGCGGTAGCTCTCGAGTTCCTTGGGTGCCGTGGTGTAATGACCGTGACAATCGATGATCATGCATGACTCCTGGGTATGATCGGTTAGCTGAGTTCTGGTGTGATTCGTAAAGTGCGGACACGGACCAATCGGTGAGTGGGCTTCGGCATGCGGCAGGGTTTGTATCGGTTCGCCTCAAAACGTCGATGCGCCGGATTGTGTCATTGGATGCGCGAATTGTAGTCACTGCTTCTCCCTTTGCGCCGCCAGTGCACCTGTCAACCCTTGCGGAACCGCTCGATCGCTCGTCGATCACGCTTGGTCGGCCGTCCATGTCGATCGGCCTCGGGCGCCCCGGCAAAACGGCGCATATCGCGCTCGCGTTCGCGCGCGAGCACGCTTTCTTCGGTTTCGGTGTACAGAGTGGCTGCCACCGGTGCCGAACCACGGCGCTCGGCGATGCCCTGGACGATCAAGGTGCGCGACACCGACCCTATGACCAGGTTGATGCGGTCGCCCGCGCGCACTTCCTTGGCCGGCTTCACCCGCAGGCCATTGACTTGCGCGTGGCCGCCCTCGACCGCTTCAGTAGCCAACGTTCGGGTTTTGTAGAAACGGGCGGCCCACAGCCACTTGTCGACCCGAATCCGTTCGCTCGCAGGTTCGCTCACGGCGGCCTCGGCCGGTCATGAGGCACAACGCACGCAATTTTTGCGCACATCCGTTCACTCAACATGTCGGTTTGAGCACATCAGCATAGTCACATCATGCGAAATCGAGAATCCGTCCTACTCAGTCCGCGCGCAAGTGCGGCAGCACATGCTCACCGAACAGATTAACCGTCTGCACCGGATCGGCGGCGAGGCTCACCGTAAACATCAATCGCTTCGCCCCGGCCTGCTTGGCTGCCAGCGCCTGCGCCAGGCAGTCCTCGACATTGCCCCAGATCGCAAGTCGCCCGGCCAGGTAATCAAACAGACCCAGCTCCTCGACCATGCGGGCATCGGCATCGCCCGGACGCGTGCTGTAGCGCCGGCGCAGTTCCTGCATCGGCCCGACAAACTGCTCGGGCACGCCGCGTTCAGCCATATTGCCGGTGCCAATCACATAACCCGATACGAACGCGAGTATCGCGCCCACCTTGCGCCGCGCCACCTCGCGGTCCTCGTGACAATCCAGACACGAGATTTGCCACACATCAGGGCTGGTTGCGCGCCCGGCCTGCCGCGCCCCACGGGCAACGAATTCGGTCGAGGCCGCGAGGCTCGCGGCATCGAGCCCGTAATTGGCAAACACGCCATCGGCCGCTTCGCCGGCCACTTCAAGTGAGCGCGGCAGCGATGCGGCCTGAAACACCGGCGGCGCGCGCTTGACCCATGGCAGGTGGGTGGTCGCGCCTTGGTAGGTGGCAGGCTGGCCACTCAAGGCCGTGCGCAGAAACTCGACGCCTTCCTTCAACTCCGCAGCTTTCGATCCGCGCAAGCCCAGATTGCGGGTGCCGCTGTTACCCGCCCCTATGCCAATCAACGCGCGGCCTCCCGCGAGAAGATCGATCGATGCAATCGCCGCCGCACTCACCGCCGGGTGACGGCTGGTGAGGTTGGTGACACAGATGGCGATCTTCGGATGCTGCGTGTGTTCGGCCAGGAGTGTTGCACTTACCCAGGGGTCCATCGCATTGCCGGGCGTATCGGCCACGCCGACCATGTCATAGCCCCAGCGCTCGGCCGCTTCGGCCATGCCCCGAGTGAGTTCAACACTGAATGGCCAATAAAAAAATCCGACTTCCATTGTCAACAGTCCTCAAACGACAGGCAGCAAACTCTGACCGGCTCGATATCCAGGCTGCGCTGGCGATCACCTGACCACGCCATGCACAGGCCGTATCACCCGCTCGCTATTTTGCGCTCACCACCAGACGCGAGACATCGACCGGCCCGGCCAGTTGTCCGATCTCACGCAATACTTTTACCCACACATCCAGTTGGCCGGGCGCGATGCTGATATCGTAGGCCGGGAACGGAATCTTCTGGGTCACTGCATCAGGCAGCTTGGTGTACTTGCCAAGGATCGTGCGTGCTTCGGTGGGATTGGTTTCCACAAAATGCTTGGCATCGTTTAGCGCTGCGGTCCATTGCGCGATCACCGCCGGATTGGCACGCGCCCAGGCGCCTTGTGCAATCCAGAAGGTAAACAGGCCCGGATCAGCGACGCTCAACATCGGGTTGCCGATCGTGACATTGCCCGCCGCGAGCAGTTGTCCGACAAAGGGATGCAGAATTTCGATGGCATCGACGCGTCCGGCTTTCAACTGATCGCCCATGTTCGGAAAGGGCACCTCAATCGCCCGGATCGAGTTGGGGTCTACCCCGTTTGTTTTGAGCCAATAGAGCGTGGCCGCATGCATCACGGCGCCGATGGTCGGTGCGGCGACGAGTTTGCCAACCAGATCCTTCGGACCCTTGATGCCCGAGTCGGCCCGCACGATCAGCTGCATCGACTGGTTGGCCGTGGGCTCAACCGTATTGCCCGATACCGCCACCACATCAAGGCTACTCAACGAGGCTTTCAGCAGATCTGGAGGCGTGCTCGCCGCGATATCGAACTGGCGCCCCATGGTCGGGGGTAGTAACGAAATGTTCTGGATCAGCGTAAGCGACACGTCGAGTCCATGCTGTTCGAAAAACCCGCGGTCTTTGGCAATCCAGGCGGTGAGCCAGGGGATGACTGGGATGTAGGCGACCCGTAACGCGGTTCGGGCCCCTCCGGCCGTTTGCGCCTGTGCTGAGCTCAAGCCACCTACGGCCAGCGCAATGGCCAAACCAAACGATGCAACGCGGAGGTGATGAATGACCCCTGACCGGTGTTCGCGATGTGCTGCCATGTTTGTCCCCTCTACGATCATTGATGAAATCATGCCCAATTACCAAACCCGACGCCACCAGATGCCATCGCGGTCGCACGCTTCGGGATACGACCGAGACAGAGTTCGCACCGCTCATCCCCTCGCGCACATCTCAGCAGGTCGGCATCGGCAAGGCACCCGTGCCTAGCGTCTGGCGACCCGCGGGGGCCAACGACTCAGCACCACCCCCTCGATCACTGCGAACATCAAGGTGAGTGCATAGGCAAGTACACCGACGAGCGCAAGCAGGCCAAAGACCTGCGCTGAATTGTAGTTGCGCTGCCCTTGCACCATCAGCACTCCGATGCCGGGCAACGCCGTAAAGATTTCCACCAGCAAGGTGATCACGATTGCCAGGGACACTGCCACGCGCAGCCCGACCAACAGCGCAGGAACGCTGGCTGGCACCACGATATGTCGCACCCGTCGATACCAGGACAGATGCAGTGAACGGGCAGCCTCTGACAGCAAGGCGGGCACGGCCTGTACCCCGGCGACCGTATTGAGGAGAATCGGCCAGGCTGCGGTCACCGCGATCACGGTGAGTTTCATCGACGGTGAAAAGCCCATCATCAGCGCCGCAATGGGCACCACGACCGGTGGTGGCAAGGCACGCAGGAATTCGAGCAACAAGCCACTCCACTCGCGCACCGCGCGCACTGTGCCGATCAGGATACCCAAGGCAAACCCGGCCACCGTCGCGATGAAGAGGCCGAGGGCAAACGTCCACAAGGTTTCAACTACTGCGGGCAGCAACGACCCGTTGGTGGCTAAGGTGACGACCGCCCGCCACCAGGCGAGCGGCGGCGGAAAATTCGGCGCATTGGCAGGCGCCAGCAGTTGCCAGAGCACGAGCACGGCCGCAAGGGGCGCCAGCCCGACCCAGGCCGGCAGCAGGCGATTCATGGTGTATCCCATCCAGCCTGCGGACGGCGAAACTGTCCCGGCAGTATCCAGCCACTGGCCATGACCAAGATCGCGTTCAGACAGACCCCCACCAGGCCGATCACGAGTACATAGCCAAACATTCGTTCCGGGTTGAGTGCCTGCTGCTCGCGTACCAGGCCATAGCCAAGCCCTTGCGGATTACCGACCATTTCCGCAACCACCGACATCACGAGCGCCAGTGAGAGACTGAGCCGCAGTCCGACCAGCACCGAGGGCGCGGCGGCCGGTAAATCGATACGCAGCAAACGCTCGATCGGACTCAAACGAAACGACGCCGCGACATCGCTCAGCCGTTGTGGCACGCCCGCAAACCCTTCCATTGTGTTGATGAGCGAGGGCCACAGGGCTGGCGCCACGATCACCAGCAATTCCATCTGCAGGGAAAACCCGAATAGCAACAAGGCAAGCGGCACAAAAGCCACTGCAGGCAACGGGCGCAGCACTTCAACGCTAGCGAGGCTATAGCGACGGCAGGTGGTTGAACTTCCCAGTAACGCTCCGAGTCCCACACCTAGCACCACAGCGATGACCCAGCCGCCCAAAGTCGCGGCCAATGTATGCAGCGCCTCTTCATAAAACTCGCGGTCACCGAGCATCGCCCACAATCCGCCCAGAATCGCCCAGGGCGAGGGCAGAAAATCATACTCGATCAGCCCGCTGCCAATGATGAGTTGCCATAGGCCGAGAAAGAGTCCGATACCCCCCAGGCCGCTCAATAGCGGCCGCGCGTTCATGCGTGCGCTCCGATGGCTCCATGCAAATGCTGCCGCAGGCGCAAGAACTCAGGTGCCGCGCGGGTGCCCACCTGATCGCGCTCGCGGCCAAGGCCGACTGGGTGACACTCGGCAATGGTGCCGGGCCGGCCACGCAGAACGGCAACACGATCGCCCAGGTAGATGGCCTCTTCGATATCGTGGGTGATGAACACAAAGCTTGCCCCGGTCTCATCACGCAAGCGCAACATCTCGTCCTGCAAGCTCGATTTCGTCAAGGCATCGAGCGATGCGAACGGTTCATCCATCAATAGGACCGAGGGGGCGAGCGCAAGCGCGCGGGCAATCTGCACCCGCTGCTGCATGCCGCCAGAGAGTTGCCAGGGGTAATCACGCGCATGCCGTTCAAGCCCAACGAGGGATAGTGCGCTCGCGACTCTATCGTTGCACTCCGCGCGGCTGAAGCGCCGTTCAATGCCAAGCAACACATTGCCAGCCACGGTGCGCCATTGCAGGAGCGCATTGGCATAGTCCTGGAATACCACCGCCACGCCCAGAGGGGGCCCACTCACCGGGACGCCACGAAAGCTGAGCTCCCCGCTGGATTGCGCAACCAGGCCTGCGACGATCCGCAGAAGGGAGGTTTTCCCCGTCCCTGAAGCCCCCACGATGCTCAGGATCTCGCGCTCGGCAAGCTCAAAACTCACACCAGCCAATATCTCGCGCACCCCCTCGCGAATCGAGACCGAATAGCCGAGGTCACGCAGCGCAAACACCGGCGAAGGTGCCTGGGCAACGCTCACAAGGATCTCCCCGCAAACACCGCCGCGCGCTTAGTGCACTTGCCCTGACCAGTCATCATGTCTCCGAACTTTCATATGGCGCGAGTATATCCCTGCCCTAGGATGAACTGCCCGCATTGCAACCCAAAGGATCTCCCTCATGCAAGTACGCTCGCACCGTCACCCACTCGCGTCGGCCCGGGCCGCGTTCGCACTCATCCTTTCAGCTCTCGTCATTGCAGTGACCCCGATCGTGAGCCGAGCCCAGAGTTGCGAGGACCCCAAAGTATTGCGCTTCTCGCTGATTCCAAGTGAAGAGTCGGTACGTGAGCTGAATCTTTACAAGCCCGTGCTCGACCTGCTGTCCAGGAACACCGGCAAGAAGATCGAGTTCTACCTGCCAACGTCCTACTCATCGGTGGTCGAAGCACTGCTCGGAAAATGGGCCGATGTCGCGGTACTGGGGCCTGAGTCCTACGTCATTGCGCGTAACAAGGATGCCACCATCGAAGTGTTTGCCACCTACTTCAAGAAGCAAAACGGGATTCAGGATGCCGGCCCCGGTTACAAGTCGCTGTTCATCAGCCGCAAGGATTCCAAATACACAACAATCGAATCGACCCGCGGTGCAGTCATGCTGCTGGTCGATCCGGCCAGCACCTCGGGGGCACTGATACCGGAGGCCGTGTTCGCGCAGAAAGTCATCAAGACCCCGCTCAAACAATATTTCAGCCGGGTTGCCTTTTCTGGCGGCCATGACCTGTCGACACTGGCCATTGAAGATGGCAAGGCCGATGTCGCGTTTGTTGCGAGCCACCGCTTCATGAATGTGATTACCTCAGGCAAGGCCAAACTCGCCGATTTCAATATTCTTTGGTCTTCACCCCTGTTGCCGCAGGATCCGTTTGTGTTCCGCAACACACTGTGCGGTCCGCTCAAAGACAAGATCGTGCAGACCTTTACAACACTTGAGTCCAATCCCGAGGGCGTGAAATTTCTCGCCAATGTTGACTCCGAACGCTTCGTGCGCATGAGCGACGCCGACTACAGCATCATCCGCGAAGCCGGTATCAAGTAGGCCTTCCGGCGACCAGACACACGTGGAGGCCAGAGGCATGGATTCGGTCAGCACAATCGAACCATTGTCCCCGGAAGTAACCCCGGCCAGCATGGCTCAGGCAGAGTCATTGCTCGCCAACTCTGCGAGTGCACCGGTTCTCGATGTACGCCATCTGTGTGCGGTTTATGGTAAACGCAGCATTTTGCGTGACATCAGCTTTACGCTAAACGCCGATGATTTTGTCGCCGTCATCGGACCCAGCGGTGCCGGCAAATCCACGCTCATTCGCTGTATCAACCGGCTGGTCGAACCCAACGCGGGCGAAGTGCGGTTTTTAGGAGAAGACCTGCGCCAGTCGCGTCCACGCGCATTACGCGCGGCACGTCGTCGCATCGGGATGATTTTCCAGGAATTCAATCTGGTCGATCGACTTTCGGTGCTCGATAACGTGCTCACCGGACGACTGGGTTACACCAGCACCGTACGCAGCCTCGCCCGCCTCTACGCGCGTGCCGACATCGAAAGGGCATTGGTACTCCTAGAGCGCGTGGGCCTCAGCGATCACTGCCACAAGCGCGCCGACCGTCTCTCCGGTGGTCAGCGGCAACGCGTCGGCATTGCCCGTGCGCTCATTCAGGAACCGCGCCTGCTCCTGGTCGATGAACCCACGTCCAGTCTGGACCCTAAAGTCGCCCGCGAAGTGATGGGCTTGATACGCCAGATGGCAGAAGAATTTCAAGTGCCAGTGCTGTGCAATATCCACGATGTGGATCTGGCCACACGTTTCTGCTCGCGCATCATCGGACTGCAGGACGGTGTCAAACGATTCGAAGGGCGGCCCGATGAATTGAGTCCTGCGGCCTTGCGGGACATCTATGCCATGGAAGTGCTTTGAGCAGTCCGCGCGATACGGTTGAACCAGCACCGGGCACGCGCGCGCAGGGTAACTCTGAACCCGATCCCCGTGAACGCGCCGTGAATGCACGCGGCATCGATGGCGCTCGTGCAATCGACCAGGCGTTGGCACTGCGACGCCGCGATCACCAGCGGATAGTGCTGGTGTTCGCCATTTTGTTCGCCCTGCTACTCGCCTGCCTCTACGCCATTCTTGTGCGCGACACCGACTGGGCACGCTTCCTGTCGGGCCGATCTGCCGGGACCTTCACACGATCGTTCGGACTCGATCTTGATTTGCTACCCACACTGACCCGACCGGCACTCGAGACTGTACTTATGGCCACATTGGCCACCGGTATCGGGCTTTTGCTTGCACTGCCTGTGGCCTTGCTCGGTGCGCGCAATATCACTCCGTTTGGCCACTCGTCCTATCTGTTCGCACGCGCCTTGATGAGCCTGTCGCGCTCGGTGCATGAGATTGTGTGGGCGCTGCTGTTCGTCTCAGCGGTGGGCTTAGGGGCGCTGGCGGGTGTCCTTGCGATGTCGGTACGATCGGTCGGTTTTGTCTCCAAGACGCTGGCCGAGGCGATCGAAGATGTCAAACCCGGACCGATCGAGGCAATCAAAGCCGCAGGGGGTTCCCCCTTGCAGGTGTTGCTGTTTGCCATCGTGCCCCAGGTACTACCCGTGTTTGCCGGAAATCTCGTCTTTGAGTGGGACATCAATATCCGCCGCTCAACAGTCATGGGGCTGGTGGGCGCGGGAGGACTGGGCCTTGCCCTCTTTCGTGAAATGGCCAAGTTCAATTATGGAGGGATCGCGACGGTGGTCCTCGTGATCTGTGCACTCGTTGTAGCAGGCGAGTGGGTTTCGCATTACCTGCGTAAGGCAGTGATCTGATGAGCGCTCTGATCGCGCCATTTTCAGAGCATCCGCGGGCACATCGCGGCGCGCGGTTCGGTGCACCAGCTAATGCGCTGTGGCTGCGCGTTCTGCGTTTCGGTGGCGTGCTCGGTACGCTCCTGTTCACCGCTTACGCGATTGACTATCTGGATATCGATCTGGATCGCCTCGCCGGCATGCTTGGGCGCATCGGCGTGGTGCTGGCAACCCGCTATTACCCGCCCAATATCGAACATGTGCTCGCACCGGACTACCTGCACTCGGTGCTCGAGACACTGCAGATGTCTTATGCTGCCACCGCTCTTGGATTACTGTGCGCCGTGCCTCTCGCCTGGTGCGCATCGTCCAATCTCACGCCGGACCGGCTCTTTCTGCAGCCCCTCGCGCGCTTCATCATTATTGCCGCGCGCTCTGTCCACGAAATGATCTGGACCATTCTGCTCGTTTCGCTGATCGGCTTTGGCATGCTGCCCGGAACGATCGCGTTGATGTTTTTCTGTATTGGATTTGCCGGAAAATTGTTCACCGAAGCGCTCGAATCGATTTCACCCGGCCCGGTCGACGCGATTCGCTCCACGGGTGCGCGCAAATTACAGGTGCTTTTTGTTGCCGCCTGGCCTCAGGTGCAAGTTGCCTGGACCGGAATCGCAATCTACACCTGGGATGCCGTCTTTCGAGCAGCCACCGTGGTTGGATTTTTTGGTGCCGGCGGCATGGGTTGGTATTTGCGCGAGAGCACCCAATTGATTGCCTCGCGAGATGTGGCCGCCATCCTTCTATCAATCATCCTGGTGGTGGTGATCTCCGAGATCGCCTCTGCGTGGCTGCGCAAACGTATCGCCCATGCGGTGGCGTGAATGTCACATTTGATTTCATAAAAAAGCACGGACCATGACAAAACCCCACCCCGACACCGTCACCGCCAATGGACGCGATTACTGCTGGCCCGATCGCCCGCTGGTGGTGATCTGTCTGGATGGGTGTGAACCAGACTACATCACCCAGGCCGTGATCGCCGGTGTTGCGCCCACCCTTGCGCGGTTCTGCGAACAGGGCAGTTCGCTCAACGCCGAGTGCGCAATGCCCAGCTTTACCAATCCGAACAATCTTTCGATTGTCACTGGTGTGCCACCCTCGGTGCACGGCATCTGCGGCAATTATTTCCTCGACCCCGAGCGCGGCGAAGAAGTCATGATGAACGAGCCGCATTACCTGCGCTGTGACACACTGCTCGCCCGATTCGCCGAGGCCGGTGGCGCAGTCGCGGTGATCACGGCCAAGGACAAACTGCGCACATTGCTCGGCAAAGGTTTGCAGGGCATCTGCTTTTCTGCCGAGCGGGCCAATGAGCTCACCCTGGCCGGCAATGGCATCACCGGGGTGCTCGATCGGGTCAACCTGCCACTGCCTTCGGTCTACAGCCAGGCACTGTCGGAATTCGTGTTCGCGGCCGGAGAGGTCATTCTGCGTGAGCACCGTCCGGACATTCTCTATCTATCGACCACCGATTACATTCAGCATAAGCATGCACCAGGTACGGCGCAGGCCAATGCCTTCTACGCCATGCTTGACCCGTATCTGGCCAGCTTCGAGGAACTCGGCGCGCACATCGCGATCACCGCCGATCATGGCATGAATGCCAAAACCGATGCGGCCGGGCAAGCGCAGATCATCTACTTGCAAGACTGGTTCGATCGCCATTTGGGATCTGCCCTTGCGCGGGTGATCTTACCGATCACCGATCCGTACATCGCACACCATGGGTCGCTGGGGTCCTTTGCCACGGTGTATCTGCCCACTGGAACCGATGCGAATGCAATCGCGACCGAACTCGCCCGACTAACTGGCATCGAATCCGTATTGACCCGGCCCAAGGCAGCCCTTGAGCTTGAATTGCCTGCCGATCGCATCGGCGATCTGGTGGTGATCGCTGAGCGTTTACAGGTGCTTGGCACGACAGCCTCGCGCCATGACCTATCGGGTCTGGACGCCCCGCTGCGATCCCATGGCGGTCGATCCGAACAAATCGTGCCGCTGCTCTTCAGTCACCCTCTGGTAGCGCTAGACGCCGGTAAACGCTGGCGCAATTTTGATATTTTCGACCTTGCTTTAAACCATCGCCGCCCGGCCTGAAGCCCCCCCCGAATGATGAGCGCCCTCTCCGACGCCGCCACCGGTTCACGCACCTGGGGTTATGCAAATCCCGTTGCGGTCCGCTTTGGTTACGGTGTACTCGATGAATTAGGGGCTCTATGTGGCGCGCGCTCTGTCGTTCTGGTCTGTTATCCAGAAGCACACCAGACCGGCCTGGTCGCGCGGATGGAACGCCTGCTTGGAGACCGGTTGCAGGGTGTGGTAAGCGATATCGAGAGCAATCCCGATGCCGAGGGCCTGGATCGCCTCTACGGTGATTTTTGGCGCACCCACGGCCAGTGCGGCCTTATCGTGGCCGCTGGTGGGGGCAGCACGATTGACACGGCCAAAGTCCTCATGGTGGGCACCGCATCCGGTCAATTTGATGAACTGCTGCAAAGTCTTGCCACTGGCGCGAGTTTCACACCGGCACATCACAAACCACTCATCGCGGTGCCGACCACCGCCGGGACCGGTAGTGAAGTGACTGGCTGGGCCACGGTTTGGGAGCGTGCGCGCGGCCTCAAGCACTCCCTTGCACTCAAGCAGACCTGGCCTGAGACCGCGCTGGTGGATCCTGAGCTCACCTTGAGTTTGCCAGCCCAACCGACGCTCTCAGCGGGGCTTGATGCCCTGTCGCACGCCTTGGAATCAATCTGGAATATCCATCACAATCCGGTTTCCGACGCATTGGCCATTGAGGCCGCGCGCAAGGTGCTGGCGCACCTGCCCCAGTTGATGAAGGCACTGCAGGATCGTGGATTGCGCTATGAGCTCGCACTTGCGGCGCTCAGCGCGGGGCTTGCCTTTTCCAATACAAAAACGGCACTGGCGCACTCGATCTCGTATCCGATGACCTTGCAGCATGGCCTGGCTCATGGCGTTGCCTGTTCATTCACTCTGCCGATGGTGCTTGAGCGCGCCATCGGCGCGAATGCCGGGCGCGATGCGGTCCTCGGACGGATCTTCGATTGCCCGCTTGAGCAGGCGCCCGGTCAGCTAGCGGATTTTCTTGAACGGCTGGGAGTGAGCACTCGATTTGAGGACTATGGAGTGAGTCGCGAGCAAGCCCAGATATTGATTGCCCAGGCCCTCGATGGGGTGCGTGGTCAAAACTTTATTGGAAGGCACACATGAACCATGCTGAACCCCATCGCGAAGGCCTGCGCCTTGGTGGTGCCATTGCCTATCGCGACCGTGTGATCGACGTCCACAACCCCTATGATGGTGCCCTGGTTGGAAGCGTGGCCAAGGCCACCATCGAGGATGTGCGCGAGGCAATGGCCTACGCCTGCGCGTATCGTCCAAGGCTCACCCGCCATGAACGCGCGCAGATTCTCAATTCAGCAGCGGCCCTCGTGCGTCATCGCGCGAACGAATTGGCCGCACTCATCACCGCTGAAAGCGGCCTGTGCATTGCCGACACACGCTATGAAATCGGCCGGGTAAGCGACGTTCTGCTCTTCGGTGCCATCGAAACGCTCAAGGACGACGGCACGATATTCAGTTGCGATCTCACCCCGCACGGCAAGGCACGACGCATCTTCACTCAGCGCGAACCACTCCAGGGCGTGATTAGTGCAATCACCCCGTTTAACCATCCGATGAATCAGGTGGCACACAAGGTGGTCCCCTCGATTGCCAGCAACAATCGCATGGTGCTCAAGCCTTCGGAAAAGGTCCCTCTCTCCGCGCTTGCTTTCGCCGACATTTTGTATGAGGCCGGTCTGCCTGCCGCCATGCTCCAGGTACTGACCGGCGACCCGGCCGAGATTGCCGATGAGTTGATCACTCATCCGGCTGTCGATCTGGTGAGTTTTACCGGCGGGGTGACCATTGGCAAACAGATCGCCGCCAAAGCAGGCTATCGCCGTATGGTGCTTGAGCTCGGCGGCAATGATCCGCTGATTGTGATGGAGGATGCCGACATCGACGAGGCGGCAACCCTCGCTGCGCTGGGCTCCTACAAAAACTCCGGTCAGCGCTGCACAGCGGTCAAGCGGATTCTGGTCCACCAAGCCGTGGCTGACCGATTCATCGAACGGTTGCTCGACAAGACCCGCGCCTGGCGTCATGGCGACCCAAGCGATTCTGGCATGGACATGGGCACCCTCATCAACGAGGCGGCCGCCCGATATTGTGAAGACAAGGTCAATGAAGCAGTTTCGCTGGGTGCCCGGTTGCTCTACGGTAATGAACGCAACGGCGCCTTGTATTCGCCAACCGTGCTTGATCAAATCGAGCCGGGATTGCCCCTGGTGCGCTACGAGACCTTCGGGCCCGTATCACCGGTGATCCGCTTTGGCAGTATTGACGAGGCGATTGCAATCTCCAATTCGACAGCCTACGGACTGTCCTCAGGCGTGTGCACGCGGCGCCTGGACTACATCACCCGCTTCATCAACGAACTACGGGTCGGCACCGTCAATATCGGCGAAGTGCCGGGATATCGACTGGAACTGACGCCCTTTGGTGGCATCAAGGATTCAGGTCTTGGCTATAAGGAAGGTGTACAGGAAGCGATCAAGGGATTTACCAACCTGAAAACCTATTCACTACCCTGGAGTCGGTGAACCCGAAGGCCGTGCGCATACGCAATCCATCCCCGTGAAATTGCCTGGTGCAACTTGATTCACGTGGCATCTTCCTCGACGGCGCGATCCCAGCCTCTACTTGCAGCCTCTACTTGCAGCCTCAACTCATAGCCCCCACGCAGAGTCTTCACTCACAGCCTCGAACATGATCGCGTTAACGCTCGAACTCATCCTCGACCTCTATGATCGCCATGGTGACCTCGCCTACAGTGGCGAAGGCGTAAGCCAGCGCGAACACGCGCTGCAGGCTGCCGCCCTCGCCGAGCGCACTGATGCTGCGCCGGCGCTGATTGTCGCCAGCCTGTTGCACGACCTGGGTCACCTCATTCACCGCCTCGGTGACACCCCTTCGGCGCGTGGTATCGACGATCGGCACCAGGAGGAAGCAGCCGATGCGCTGGTTCACCTGTTTGGCGAAGCCGTGAGCGAACCCATCCGTTGGCATGTGGACGCCAAACGCTATCTGTGTCTGGCCGATCCTGACTATGAGAATCGTCTATCCCCGGATTCCCGGCGCAGCCTGATTCTCCAGGGCGGACCGTTCGATGCGGCGCACGCGTCCCGATTCATTGCCCGTGCGTATGCCAATGACGCCATCGCGGTGCGGCATTGGGATGACGCGGCCAAACGAAGCGGTCTGCGCACCCCCACATTTGAGCATTTCGTGCCATTGATGCGACACTGCGTCCGTTGAATTTACTGCCGCTTCAGACGGCCCATCGGAGACAGACATGCCGCGCTCAGCCCTTGCCTCATTTGATCGCTCGATTACACTTGCTGGAACAACTGGGTCAGGCCCTGCCGTGACCAGCAGCCTGGACTCGTGCCTTTGCTGTGACCCGATTGCAGGGCTTGCCCGCCCCGGCCGCCGCCGCTTCATCGCCGGTGCTGCGGCCATGGGCAGTCTTGCCGCCGCCGGTTGTACCAGCATTGCCAGTGGCCCCACCCCGCGCATCGACGTGCATCACCACATCGTACCGCCGACCTGGCTTGCCGCTCTCAATAAAGCCAAGCTGGGCGATCCGATTCTCAACGACTGGACGCCACAGCGTTCGCTCGATGACATGGATGCCGCGGGTGTCACTACCTCGATGACCTCACCAACCATTCCGGCACTGGGCTTTCTCGGTGCAAAAGACGCCGCTGACATTGCCCGGTCTTCCAATGAATACGCCCGCAAGCTGGTGGACGATTCCAAAGGGCGCTTTCGCATGTTTGCCTTGCTGCCCATGCCACACGTCGATGAGACCTTGAAGGAGATGGCCTACGCGCTCGATGTGCTGAAGGCCGATGGTGTCGCGTTCATGACGAGCTATGGCAATCAGTATCTGGGTGACAAAGCCTTTGCGCCGGTCATGGATGAGCTCAATCGCCGCAAGGCCACCGCCTATACGCACCCCAACAACCCGGCCTGCTGCGTGAATATCGCCAGCAGCGTGCCACCGGTGATCGTCGAATACGGTACCGATACCTCGCGCACCATTGCCAGCCTGATTTTTTCCGATACCGCGAAGCGCTGCCCCGACATCAATTTCATTTTCTCGCACGCCGGTGGCACCCTCACCTCGCTCACCGATCGCTTTCTTGTACAGATACAGCGCTTCCCCCCGTATGCCAAGCGCGGATTTACCACCGAGCGCGTACTCTCGGAGATTCGCCAGTTCTATTACGACACGGCGCAGGCATCGAATCCGATTCTCATGGGCGCTCTGTCCAAGCTGGTGCCCATGTCGCAGATCCTGTTTGGCAGCGATTACCCCTATCGCACCGGTGCCGAGCACGTGGCGGGCCTCGCCAGGATCTTCAACGCCAGCGAGTTGCGTGCGATCGATTACGAAAACTCACGTCGCATCATGCCGGCACTGCGAACGCTCTAAGGCGTTGCGCTGCGGATCTGCGCCAGTAGTTTGGGCGGCGTGAGCGGCAAATCGGTAATCTGAATGCCCATCGGCTGCAGGGCATTTTGCACCGCCGCAATGATCGCACTCGGCGCACCGATCGAACCACTCTCGGCCGCCCCCTTCACCCCCAGCGGATTGAGCGGTGTGGGCGACTCCATGTGATGAATCTCGATCGGTGGGACGCCATCTGCGGTTGGCAGCAGGTAGTCAGCAAAGGTGGTACTGAGCGGTTGCCCTTCTGAGTCGTATTGCATCCACTCGAGCAGCGTCGAGCCGATTCCGTGCACCACCCCCCCCATCACCTGACCTTCGACCAGCATCGGGTTGATCATGTGCCCGCAGTCATGCACCACCACATAGCGCAGCAGATGCACGGCACCCGTCTCGATATCGACTTCCACTTCAGCGACATGTGAGCCATTGGTATAGGTGAGGCCGCTTGGTTCAAAATCCACCGCGGCAAACAGTCCTGGCGGCAATCCACCCGGCAAGGCAAAACCCGCCACCCCACCCAACGCCTTACCGATTTCAGCGAGTGAGCGGCGCAGTTCAGGCACCCCTTTCACCCTCACGTAGCCATCGACCAGTTCCAGGTCTTCGGCGGAAGTCTCGAGCATCGTTGCGGCAGCACGGCGTGCCTTGTCAGCCACGGCAGCGGCGGCCAGATGCGCGGCGTTACCCGCGGTGACGGCCTGGCGACTGGCAAACGCCCCCAGGCCCAGCGGGCTCGCGTCGGTATCCCCATCGAGCACCACCACATCGGCCGCCTGGATGCCCAATTGCGCAGCCACCAATTGCGCGATCAAGCTGCGTGTGCCCTGTCCCTGTGCGGTGGCACCCGTGGTGGCTACCACTTTGCCCGATGGACCGATACGCACCGAGCCACTCTCAAACGGACCGCGCCCAGTGGCCTCTACATAGTTGGCAAGCCCAAGACCGATCCAGCGCCCCTGCGCACGGGCGGTGCGCTGACGTTCAGGGAAGTCGGTCCAACCGGAATATTCAAGGGCGCGGCGTTGACACTCCGGATAGTCACCACTGTCGTAGCGCATCGGGGCCCCGTCGCGCTGAACGATTGGCACTTCATAGGGCATCTGCTGTGGCCCGATGAGGTTGCGCCGGCGCACCTCATCAGTGCTGAGATTGAGCGCGAGTGCAATGCGATCGAGCAGGCGTTCCATCACGAACGTGCCCTGCGGGCGACCGGCGCCGCGGGTCGGCGTGGCCGGCACAAAATTGGTGAGGCAGAGCGAAATCTCCATCTCCAGGGCCGGTAACACATACGGCCCGATCAGATTGGTCACTGCGTTATACGGTAGTGCAACGCCGTAGGGCGAGCAGGCGCCATGGTCGTGATAAAGATGGCCGCGAATCGCGCTCAAGCGTCCCTCAGCGGTGAAGGCCGCCTCCACCTCCCAGTACTGCACGCGCTCGAGCACCGTCGCAATGAAGCTCTCGAAGCGGTCTTCAATCCACTTGATGGGTTGGCCAAGCAGGCGCGCCGCCGCCGGAATGCAAATCTCTTCCGGGTGGATCACGGCCTTGGGGCCAAATCCGCCACCCACATCCGGGGCTACCACCCGCACCTGCGGTTCGGCCAGCCCGAGCATGTCAACAAGGAGTGCCTTGGTGCGATGGGGCATCTGGGTGCTGCTCCACACTGACAGGCGCTCATCGGCGGCATCCCAGCGCGCCACCACACCACGCGCTTCAATGGAATGGCCACCGCCCTTGTCGAGTCGAAAACACTCGCGCACGCTGTGCGGGTTACTGGCGAACACGCCCATCGGATCACCGTAACGCACTACCGTATGGGCGACCCGATTGTCCGGTGTATCGAGCCGCGCCCGCGGTGCGCCGGGTTGCAGGCCATCGCGCGGGTCAGTCACCACCGGCAGCGAATCAATCAGTGGTTCGATCAGACGCGCGGCGTCCTCGGCAATCGCGCGCGATGGCGCGAGTACGAGCGCGATCGGCTCGCCCAGATAACACACCTCATCGAACGCAAGCCAGGGCGGATCGACATGAAAGCGCACCATGCCCGAAGGGATCGACTGGGTGATGCGGTCATGACGCATGACCGCGCGCAGTTCGTTGAAAGCAAGCACCGCCACCACGCCCGGATGGGCGCGCGCTCGCGCGAGATCCAGGGCACGCAAGCGGCCGTGCGCAACGGGGCTGCGCACGAAAGCGGCATGCAACAGGCCAGGGATTTCGATGTCATCGACAAAACGTGCGCTACCGCGCAACAACCGGTCATCTTCGACCCGACGAATCGAGCGCATGGTCATCAGGTCAACCCTGCGAGCGCGGCCGCACCGTGAACAGATCGCCCCACTTCTTCTCGATCTCCCGCAAATACACAGGATCGGCTTGCGCCACCTTGGGAAATTCATCGATCCATTCATAGGGCTTGCAGGCATCGATCACTGCGCGTGAATTGAATGCCGGTTCGCCCTTGCGCAACATCGGTTCGGCCTTGCTCGCCCATGCGCGACGGATGAAATCGATACTGGTGGCCGGGTCAGTGCGCGTACACACCGCCCACAGCACCTCCTCCAGGTTGGTCACATCGATGTCCTCATCGACCACGATGGTGTACTTGCCCATATAGGCCGCCTCGCGGCACTGTGAGGCAATGAAACCGGCCTGACGGGCATGACCCGGATAACGCTGGCGGATGGCGACAATCACCAGCATCCGACCACCACCGCATTCTGGCGCGTACACCCCGCGCACCTCCGGGATACCGGCCGCCACCAATGCATCGAAGATCATTGCCGACTTCATGATCGTTCGCATGTAGGAGTAGTCGTGCGGCGGCTTGGCCGGTGGCGCGCCGAGCAGAATCGGGTTGTTGCGATAGAGCACCCGCTCGACCTTGAAAAACGACTCCTGCGTGGTGCCACTCACGTAGTAGCCAGGCCACTCACCGAACGGACCTTCCGCGGTCTTGTCACCCTTGTGAATCCAGCCCTCGAGCACGATCTCGGCCGAGGCGATGATGGGCAGGCCGGTGAGCGTACTGCGCACCACCTTGACGGGCTCACCGCGCACCGCACCGGCGTAGTTCAGTTCGCTGATGCCGGTGGGCACTTCGACTCCGGCCAGGATCATGAACAGCGGGTCCATGCCGATATGCAGGGCAATGGGGGCACGGCCCTCGCGCGCCATCCATTTGTCGATATGGGTAAACCCGTGTTTGCCGCTCACGATGTTCATCGTGACGTGGTTGCGATCGACCAGCATCGAGCGATAGGCACCCAGATTGACCCAGTGGTCCTCGGGGTCGATGGTGGCCACTGCCGTGCCCGTACCGATATAACGTCCGCCGTCCATCGCATGCCAGAACGGTGAAGGAAAGCGCATCAGATCGACCGCATCGCCTTCCATCACATTCTCGAACACCGGACCGGTCTTGACTTCCACCGGCGGAAAATCCTTGGCTGCTGCCGCCCAGCGATTCGGGCTGCCACGCAGCGCCTCGACAAGTGTCGCATCGGTATGCTCGGTGCCCATGCGCAGGGCGAGCCCAAGCCGGCGCGCACTATTGGTCGAGGATGTGAGCACCCGGAAGCCCGGCTCATGGTCCTTGATGTGGTCAAACAACAACGCCGGTCCGCGCCGGCGGTAGTCGACTTCAGAGACTGCGCCGATCTCCAGGTTCCAGTCCGCCCCATGCGGGTGTGCCAATTCGCCGATTGCCTCTACCTGCACGAGCCAGTCGCGCAGATCTTCATAGGAATTACTCATTGCCTGTCCTTGCCCGTCCTTGCCCGTCAACACGCGGCAGCGCAACATCTTTTGCGAGCCGTCCAACGCACCCTGATCTGCCAATGGTAACAGCAGCCCCTTGCTATCATCGGCACCGGAATAGGACCGAACCCGGTCTGAGGAGACGACACTGATGCGGCCATTGATGGTCCTGCTGGCGATGCTCGCCAGTGCAGGCGTATATGCGCAAACCTATCCCGCACACCCCATCCGCCTGGTGATTCCATTCGCTCCCGGTGGCTCGACCGATCTCGGTGGACGCCTGGTCGCCCTGGGGATGACCGAGATCCTCGGTCAATCCATCGTGGTCGACAACCGCGCCGGTGCCGGCGGAGTGCTGGGCACCGATGTGGTCGCGAAAGCTGCCCCCGATGGCTATACGCTGGCCATGGCGACGAGCGGCACCTTTGGTATCAATCCCAGCCTCTACCCGAGCCTGCCCTATGACCCCCAGCGCGCGTTCGATCCGGTCGGACAGATTTCATCGGGCGCGCTCACCTTTGTGATTGCGGCCGAGCGGCCGCAAAAAACTCTGGCCGAATTCGCCCAATGGGCGCAGAGCCACTCCGGCACGGTCAACTTTGCGTCCTCAGGCAGTGGCACACCGCCGCACCTGCTCGCGGTCCTGTTCAATCAGACCCTGAACATCCGCGCGACCCATATTCCGTTCAAAGGGGGTGCACCTGCGCTGGCCGCCACCATGGCCGGGCAGACTGATTATGACCTCGACGTGGTGCCCACCTCGCTGCAACAGATGCGCGCCGGGCGCATTCGGATTCTCGCCGTCACGACGCCTGCGCGGGTCGCCATGTTGCCCGAGGTGCCCACAGTAGCTGAGGCGGGCTATGGTGGACTCACCACCACGATCTGGAACGGCCTGGTCGCCCCTGCCGGTACGCCACGCCCGGTGATCGAACGCCTGAACGCAGCCCTCGTGAGCGTGCTTCGTCGGGCCGAGGTGCGGCAACGATTTGCCGATCTGGGCATCGAGCCCGCTGCGGCGAGCCCGGAATCCTTTGGCGCCCTGCTCCAGGAGGAGCTGGCGCGCTGGGCACCGTTGGTCAAGCAATCCGGGGCCACAGTGGATTAGGATCACACCCTGGTCCTTACAATCACTGCCATGACCCACAATCGATTGGTCGCGTTCGTTTTTGCGCTCGCTGCGCTCATTGCATTGGGTTCGCAGGCAGCCATGGCCGCCTGGCCTGAGCGTCCGGTGGTGATCATCGTTGGCTACCCACCGGGAGGCGCAACCGACACGCTTGCGCGCTCGATCGGTCAGCGGGTGAGCGATCAGATCGGCCAATCGATTGTGATTGAAAGCAAGCAAGGCGCCGGTGGTTCGATCGGTCTTGGGTTTGCCGCCAAGGCCGTGCCTGATGGCTATACGATTTACTTCTCGTCCATTGCTGATGTCGCGATTGCCACTGCGCTCGGCCCGCAGCCCGCCCACCTGCTGCGCGACTTTGTGCCCATCGCCGGGGTGGCCAATTCACCCCACATCCTGGTGATTCCGGCCAGTCTGCCGGTGACCTCGGTCAATCAACTGCTTGAGTATTTGCGCGCGGCACCGGGACGCTACAACTATGCATCGATCGGCGTGGGCACGCTCGCGCACCTGGAGGGCGAACTGCTGCGCATGCTCACCGGGGTGTCGATTGTGCATGTGCCCTACAAGGGTAGTGGTCAGGCCATGGTCGATCTGCTCTCGGGTGAGGCCACCCTCATGTTCGTGAGCAGCCCCTCGGCTATTCCGCACGTGAAATCGGGCCGCGCCCGCGTACTGGCGGTCGCCTCAGCGCGGCGTCTGACCTTGTTGCCTGACACGCCAACCATTGAAGAGAGTGGTGTGAAAGGCTTCGATGCGCCCAATCCATTCGGGTTTCTGGCGCCGCGCGGTACGCCGGCGGCCATCGTCGCGCAATTGAGCGCGGCGATGGAGCGCGTGCTCGCAGCCCCGGAGCTGCGCAATGCGCTTGAGCAGCAGGGACTTGAGCCGCAGTACCTGACTCCGACTGCCTTCACCCAGCAGATCGAATTCAATTACGCAACGTTCGAGCGCATCATCCGCAGCGCAAACGTGAAAGTGCAGTGAGGCCCATACTGAGCGCGCAATGGCGCGAGTAATCCCCGAAGGCTGGCGCGAGCTCGAGGCCACCGGCGCTGCCCAGCGCGAACTGGAAACCCTGGGCACGCTGGCCCGACAATTGCCGGCGACCTACACGGTCTATCACGGGGTGCACTGGACACGCGTGGATCAGGGTCATGCACTGATCGGCGAGATCGACTTTGCGGTGGTCTCCCCCGCCGGTGCCGTGCTCCTCATCGAGCAAAAGTCCGGGCTGCTGGATGAAACCGACCGGGGACTGGCGAAGAAATATCCGACCGGACCGAAAAACGTGCCATTTCAGATGGCACGCAATGCCGAAGCGATTCGTGACCGGCTGCGCAACGCGTGCCCGGGACTCACCGTGTATGTCGATGCGCTCCTTTATTGCCCGGACTATCTGGTGCGCAATCCCGGTACCGCCGGCATCGATCCGGCTCGCATCGTTGATGCCAAGCGGCGCGATCAGCTTGCCGCAATCATCGAGCGCATATTGCCAGCCGACGACCCACCGCTTGCCGCGCGTGAACGGGTGCATCGCTTTCTGGCCGATGTGCTGCAACTGGTGCCCGAGATCGACGCGCTGTCCGGCGCGGTCGATGTGCTCTATACCCGGCTCTCAGGCGGTCTCGCCCATTGGGCACGCCGAATCGAGTGCGATCCGTTCCGTCTGCGCGTCATCGGCACCGCCGGATCCGGCAAAACCCAGCTCGCCATGGCCGCATTTCGGGAATCCATCGATAACGGGCGCCGGCCACTGTATGTTTGCTACAACCGGCCGCTGGCCGATCACATAGGGCATATCGCGCCACCCGGTGGCGAGGTGCTCACCTATCACCAGCTCGCCCACCGAGCGAGCATCGACCAGGGCGAGAGCGTGGATTTCCGCGGGCCCGGTGCCTTTGCCAGGATTGAGGCGCTACTTGATCGGGCCGCCCCTGGCGCAGACCAGCAGTTCGATGAACTCATCATCGATGAGGCACAGGATTTCAAGGTGCAGTGGGTACACAACCTGTTGCGCTTTCTGCGTCCATCGGGGCGCGCCTGGTTGCTCGAAGACCCGATGCAAAATCTCTATGGCCGTGCGACGCTCGACTTACCCGGTTGGGTAACGCTGCGCTCGGCGACCAACTATCGCAGTCCGCGTCAGGTGCGTGAACTGCTCAATCAGTTATTGCCGCTTGAACAGCCGATCGATGCCGGCAGCCCGCTTGAAGGCCCCGAAGTGGATATCGTCACGTATGCTGATACGGCCGCATTACTAAGCGAAACCGCACGGGCGATCACACGAGCCTATGCCGAGGGTTTCAAGCCGCCACAGATTGCAATCGTGACTTATCGCGGGCGTGAACATTCGCGCCTGGCGCCCTTTGATCGTCTCGGCCCGCACGCCTTGCGAGCACCCACTGGCGAGTACGACCTGCTTGGCAATGCGGTGCAAGGCTCTGGCGACATCCTCATCGACTCGGTGCATCGCTTCAAAGGTCGCGCCGCGCCGTGCGTGATTTTTACCGAGGTGGATTTTGAACACCTCGATGAGCAGGCCATACGCCGGATCTTTGTCGGTGCCACCCGCGCGACACTTAAACTCACGGTCGTGATCGCAGAGCATTCGGCGCGAGAACTTCTCAAGGGACAGGACGCATGAATCGGTTCATTGAAGTGGCGTGCACGCCGCGCATTGTCAAAAATTCGATACGCATCGCGCTGGTCGTGGGCACCATCATCAATGGCCTGAATCAACTCCCGGCCATCATCTCCGGTGCTGAACCGTCATGGTGGCATGTGATCGTGAATTACATCGTGCCCTACTGTGTGGCCACCTACAGCGCAGTCAAGAACCAGATGAGTGCCTGAGCTGCAATGTCAGGCGCGCTCGAAGGCATACGGATTGTTGATCTGACCGCGCTCGGCATGGGTGCTCGCTGGAAGCTGCCGGCGACGGACCTCGTCAATCGTAGTGTAAGGATTGGACTTGACGGCCATTATGCATAGAATGAGAAACACTATGCCCGCTCGCTCTCCTATCGTTGACGGCCCTGCAGTGGATCGTGCCCGCGAACTGGGGATCCTCATTCGCGCGCAGCGCAAGCAACTCGGAGTGAGCGCTGTTGCGACTGCTGAGGCGGCCGGACTGTCCCGCGTGACTTTGCATCGAATCGAAACTGGCGAGCCATCCGTATCGATCGCCGCCTGGATGGCGGTACTGGATGCCCTGGGACTACGCATGGATCTGCGCGAGGCGTCAGCCCGGAATCGTGTCCGCCCGGGTCACAGTGCTGTCGCGAAACATCAGCCGAAAAGAGGCAAGTCCGGAGCATTGCCAACGTCTATTCGCCTTGCGGATTTTCCGCAGTTAAAGCGTCTATCCTGGCATTTGCAAGACACCCACGTGCTCACTCCACGGCAAGCCTTTGATCTCTACGAACGCAACTGGCGACATGCCGATCAGTCCGCGATGGCAGCTGATGAGCGCGCGCTCGTGACGCTGCTTGCCCGCGCGTTCGGGAGCACACGCATCCATGTTTGAGCGTGCCCGCCATCGTTCGATTGCCCGGATCCTCGACAATCTGGATGGACCGCTGCTACGCACCCATGCCTGCTACTTTGCCGGAGGTACGGCAATCGCTTTGCAACACGGCGAATATCGGGAGTCAATGGACATCGACTTTCTGGTTTCCGACAAAAGCGGCTACCGGGCGCTGCGGGGCTTGCTGACCAGCCCTGTCGGTGTGTTTGCGATCGCGAAGCCTGACGCGGCTGCTTTTACTTGTATGCGAGAGGTTCGAGCCGACCAATACGGACTTCGCACCTTGCTGACTATCGATGGCATTGAGGTAAAGTTTGAAATCGTTCACGAAGCGCGAATCGAACTGGCTCCGCCGGAATCATCCGACGAACTGTGCGGCGTGCCAACGCTGTGCCGGCTCGATCAGGTTGCCAGCAAGCTCTTGGCCAACTCGGATCGATGGGCGGACGAGGCGATTCACTCGCGCGATCTGATCGACCTTGCAATGCTAAAGCCCGCCCGGGCTTTATTGCAGTGCGCGATCGACAAGGCAGCCGCAGCCTATGGTGCATCCGTCACCCAAGACCTCAAGCGCGCAATCGATCGGTGTCAGCAAAAGGAAGGCTGGCTCGACGAGTGCATGCGCGCACTGGCGATGACGCTGCCGCGCGCCCTCATGTGGCAAAACATCAGTGCGCTGGAAAAGCAACTCACCTGAGCAAGCGCTTCTCGTGTCTCTCCCAATACCCGCCCGCAGGTTCAATCCGTCCAACCGTAGAGGGCTTTATCTTCCTTGCGGGCAGGCAGGCGAGCGAATGCTCTCGCATTACTCCATCGAATGCAGGCCGAACATGTTGCCTTCGCTATCAAACGCGAGCGCGATATGACCGTACGGACCGATCGAGGTTTTGTCTTTCTGAATGCGGCCACCGGCAGCGATGACCCGGGCCAGTTCGGTGGTGCAGTCCTGTGACCCGAAATAAGGCAACACGCTATTGCCGCCCGCTGCAAATCCGGGCATTTGCACGAGCGCGCCTGAGGCGCCATAGCCCTCGGGGTTCATGCTAAAGGCCCACATTTCCGCCATCGGATTGTCAAGCTTGCTCAACTGAATGCCAAACACGGCTTCATAGAACGCCTTGGCACGCGCCATGTCATTGACATAGATCTCTACCCAAGTCACTGGATTCGTCATTGCAATCTCCCTGGTTGCGCCCAACCCATCGGGCGAGCGGTCAATGCACCTTGCAGATGTTCAATGCTTTCTGCACTTGCTCGACGAATCGGGTGGATGCCCGATTCATCAGGCGAAGACCTCATGCGCCCGGTAAGTGTTCGACGCATCAAGGGCTATTCTGCCAAAGCTACTTTAGGCCGAGGATATTCCCGCTCGATGACAGCCGCCCGCGCCCCTACAGCGGACGCCCGAGCCGCTTTTCCACCTCGCGACGCTCCCAATCGGGTCCAAGCATCCAGTGCGGTCCAAACACCGACATCGCGTGCGACAGCAGGCCCAGCCCCCAGCCCCCGATCACCCACAACACCCAGAGATGATGCGGTGAGGTGATGAGATTGATGATCACTAACCCGATATTGATCACCACATAGCGAAACAGATGCATATAAAACTGGCGCAAGCGCCGTACATGGCGGAATGCGTCCATTTCCTGACGATTGCTCGCTGTCGATTCGTCGATCTGCCCATCCTGCGTCGTATTGCTCTGCCCTGTCATGGTGTCCTCCGTCGTGCGGTTGGCCGGTCTGAGGCTCGAAAAATCCACCCCAAACACCGCAGCAAGAGATTTCAGGGACTCAACGCTGGCCGGCTCACCGGCCTCGATCCGCTGCACCGTGCGCACACTGAGTCCACTGGCCTGTGCCAGTTGCTGCTGTGACCAGCCGTGCTTGAGGCGTAGTGTCTGAATCAGCATCGAATCCCCCGTCCTTGCATTTGGTGTGGCCACTGTGACAGCAACATGCGCACGGCACCACGTCAGCGGCACGACATGACCACGTCAATGACACGACAGATACCCGCCAGCAAGCCCTGTACCACCTTAGTCCGCGTGAATGTTCTTTTCGCGGATCAGGTGCCCCCAGACATCGAAGTCCTTCCGAATGATCGCGGCAAACGCCACCGAGTCAAGTCCGGTGGGTAGAAATTCCAGGTCGCGCAATCGGGCAACGATGTCGGGTGAAAAAACCACGGCGTGCACGTCGGTGGCGATCTGATCCACGATCGGCCGCGGCGTTCCAGTTGGCACGAAGATGCCGTGCCAGCCTGCATCGCTCATCACCCCGGGCATCACCGATTCCATGGTCGGCACATCGGGCAGCGAGTCAATGGGCCGCGGGCCGGTCACCATGAGCGGGCGAACCCGGCCCGAACGAATCGCGGGCAGCATGCCGCCTACCGTATCAAACACCATGTCGACCTCGCCGGTCATCAGCGCCTGGATCGCTGGCGCATTGCCCTTGTACGGTACATGGGTGATCTCGACATGTGCGCTTGATTTGACCAGTTCCATGTAGAGGTGAAGTCCTGACCCGACCCCACCGCTGCCGTAATTGAGCCGCCCGGGCTCGCGACGTGCAAGGGCGAGCAACTCAGCGATCGACGTGACACCGAGTTTCGAATTCACGCCGAGCACCTGAAGGTAAGCCACCGGTTGCACGACGGGAATGAGGTCGCGATTGATATCAAACGGGGTGCGTTGGACCTGCTGGATCACGGCAAGGAGCGAACCGTTGTAGAGCAGCGTGAGGCCATCGGGCTTGCTATTGACCACGTATTCGACCGCCACCGCCCCATTGCCGCCGACCCGGTTGTCCACCACCACGGGCTGATGCCACACATCGCGCAATTTGGTCGCCACAAGCCGCGCAACGATATCGAGCGTACCGCCCGCCGTAAACGGCACGACCAGACGCACGGGTCGCCCCGGATAGTCTGCGGCGTGAGCCGCTGTCGCACCGAGGGCAGCACTCGAGGCGACAAGCATTGCCACACCAACCCTTGCTAACCACATCATCGTTGTCTCCATTGTCAGGCAAACTGCGCGGGCCACGCGCATCGCTGCCGGCGTGCTGTCGCCGCCTCGCACGAGCGCGCTCACTGCTTGCCTTTAGCCTATCATGCCGGTGCCCGCACGCTGGCATGCGCCAATTCGTGCAGCCCCACTAGAGTCGGAGATACACGCATGAGCGGCGCGCTGGCAGGACTCAAAATCATCGAACTGGCCAACTACGTGAGCGGCCCCTTTGCCTCGATGATGCTGGCCGATCTGGGCGCCGAGGTCATCAAGATCGAGGTGCCCGGTCAGGGCGATCCGTTCCGTGGCTGGGGACACGAGGGCTACAGCCCCACTTTCCGCATTCTCAACCGCAATAAGCGCAGCCTGTGCCTCAATCTGCAATCAGTCGAGGGCAAGGAAATCTTTCTGAAGCTGGCAAGCGATGCCGACGTATTGATAGAGAACATGCGCCCCGGTGCCCTGGAGCGGCTTGGCCTGGGATATGACACCCTGGCCGCTGCCAACCCCCGTCTTGTCTACTGCGCGATCTCGGGGTATGGATCCGATGGCCCCTACCGCGATCGACCCGGCTACGACACCATTGGTCAGGCCATGGGCGGTTTGCTCAGTGTGCTCACCGATCGCAGCCACCCCACCGGCACCGGTGCATCGCTGTCGGATCATCTGACCGGCCTCTACGCCCTCTACGCGATTCAAGGCGCGTTGCTCGCACGGGTGCAGACCGGCCGTGGTCAGAAAGTGGAGACTTCACTGCTCCAGGCCACGGTCGCCTTCTGCAGCGAAAATGGCGTGCGCTACCTTGAGTCCGATATCGTTGCCGATCGCAACACCCGATTGCACACCGCGCAGGTCTACGCCTTTGCCGCTGGTGACCGACTACCGTTTGTTGTCCACCTCTCCTCGCCCCAGAAGTTCTGGCATAGCCTGGTGGTGGCCATCGAGCGGCCCGAGCTTCGCGACGACCCGCGCTTCATTGACCGTTCTGCCAGAGTGCGCAACTACGATGCGCTCGAGGCGATCCTGCGCGACGTATTCGCAACAGCCCCACGCACGACATGGCTGGATCGATTGGAGGCAAGCGATGTACCAGCCGCCCCGATTCTCGACATGAAAGAAGTGTTTGACGATCCCCAGGTGAAGCATCTGGGCATGGTCGTTGAAATGTCGCACCCGACCATGGGACCGGTACGTCAGGTGGGTAGCGGCATCCGGATGAGTGACACACCGCCGCAATTGCGCACAGCGCCACCGACATTGGGCGAGAACACCCGCGAGATTCTCGCAGGGCTTGGCTATGGCAATGACGCCCTTCTGGCAATGACCGCCAGTGGCGTAATCCAGGGGTGATGATGAATCAGGTTGAATTCACCGATACCACGATACGCGACGGTCAGCAGAGCCTGTGGGCGATTGGCATGCGCACCTCGATGATGCTGCCGGTGGCGCAGACACTCGACCGCGCCGGGTTCGCCTCGATCGAAGTGTTCGGCAACAGTTTCACCAAAAAAATGGCGCGCGAGTTGGGCGAGAGCTTGTGGGAACGCATCGACCTGCTGGGTGAGCGCATCACCCAGACACCGATGCGAGTGATCCGCAGCCGCTACCTGACGGCATTCCAGATCACCCCGGCAAGCCTGGATGAGCTCTGGTACGAACGCATGGCCGCGCATGGCATACGTCAGGTTCGCGTGTCCGACGCTTCCAACACCGCGGAGGGATGGCAGCGACAGGTGAGCTCAGCACGCCGCGTCGGCATCGATCCGATCGTGAACCTGATTTTCAGTCTTTCGCCTCTGCACACCGATGAGTACTACGCAGCGCGGGCGCGCGAGTTGGCCAAGCTCGATGTGTACCGCATCTGCCTCAAGGACCCGGCCAGTCTGCTGACCCCGGAGCGTGTACGAACCTTGGTCCCGGCGATTCAGAAGAACATAACCGGCATTGAACTGGAATTGCACACCCACTCACACACCGGCCTGGGGCCGCTGTGCTGCCTTGAGGCCATCAAGCTGGGCGTGCGCTATATCGATGCAGCAATCCCCCCGCTTGCCGATGCCGCATCGAATCCGTCGCTCTTCACCCTGCTATCCAATGTGCAGGCGCTCGGCTATACCTCGAGCATTGATCGCAAATCACTGGATTCAGTGGAGGCGCACTTCCGCCGAGTCGCCCAGGATCACAAGCTGCCACTGGGTGCGCCCGCGCCCTATGACCACTGGCAATTCATTCATCAAGTGCCCGGTGGCATGATCTCCAACCTGCGACATCAACTCTCAAGCATCGGACTCGCCCATCGATTGCCTGACGTTCTGGAAGAAACGGCACGCGTGCGGACCGACTTCGGTTACCCCATCATGGTCACTCCCTATTCACAGTTCATCGGCGTCCAGGCCACGCTTAATGTCGTGTCTGGCAAGCGCTACGCGCAGGTATCCGATGAACTGATCCAATTTGCCCTGGGCTACTGGGGTGAAGAGGAACGCGATGGCATGGACCCCGCGGTGCGCGCCATCGTGCTCGACCGGCCGCGTGCCCGCGAGCTCAGCCAGTTGCGGCCCGCCCAGCCCACTCTGGATGAGATTCGCCAGCAGTTCACCAATTCAAGAATGAGCGACGACGATCTGCTGCTGTGCTACTACGCGGGCGAGGACTACGTCGCCAGCATGCGCACAAAGCCGCCCTCACCCACCGCGATCGCCAGCCACGACAACCTCGCCCGCCTGATTACTGCTCTGGGCGAACGGCAGGGCAGCCGCTATGTGAGTTTCAGCCGGCCCAACCTGTCATTCGAGCTGCGCTCGGCACGTCCAGAGTCACGCTAAGGGCGCACGCGGCAGATCACCTGCCCGAATTCGATGAACTCGGCGTCCTTCACGCAGATTTCAACGACTTCGCCGGCGACTTCTGCGGGAACAGCGGTGTAGATCTTCATTACTTCGATCAGCCCAATCGTGCTGTCGGCGGTGACCTGCGCACCCACGGCGATAAATGGCGGCGAACCCGGATCAGGCCGCGCGTAGTACCTGCCCATGATCGGGGCACGGATTTCGATCAGGCTGGGGTCAGCTGCTGCCGGTGCGCTTGCAGTCGCGACCGCGGGCGCGCTGGCCGGCACATGGGCGGACGACGCTGCCGACGGGGCGACTGCGGAGGCAGCCGGGGCATGCACCACGACCGGTGCGTGCGCCGCGCTGGTCGCAGCGCCGCTAGCCGCCGATGAGACGGCCTGCACCGGTTGCTCAAAACCCGGTGCCGCAGGCGGCACAAAGCCCTCGCGGCCAACCGTCACACGCAGATTTCCGCTTTGTACCTGAAGGTAATCGAAGCTGGAACGCTCCAGCGCATCGACCAGTTGGGTGATCTGACGAACGTCATCTTCACTCAGAGAATCCGGTTGCTGACTCAAGTGATATCTCCTGTCTTCACTATCGTGATCGGCATACGCGCTTCGCATCGGGCAATGACCCGACGAACGCGATCGTGTTGTTTCATGAATGAGATGTCGGTGTAGCAACCGACGATGCATCGACATAGGCGATGGCGTTGTGGCCCGCCTCGGACAGTATCCGTCCGATCGGATTCACCCGCTCCTCGGCCAAATGGGCGACCAGTCCCGCCGAGCGCGCGACCAGCGGGATGCCGCGCATCGCATCGATCGGAAAGCCGGCATCGAGGAGGACGGCCGGGATCGCGCCCGATACATTCATTGGCAGGCGCCGTTCGAACACTGACTCGAGTTGTCGATCGATTTCCAGAAACGCTGCGCAGTGCTCCCCGCTCGCTTCGATTTCAACAGCAAGGGCAAGCAGTCGGGCCGCGCGCGGGTCGCCATCCTTGTGAATGGGATGTCCGAACCCGGGCATGGCTTCGCGCGAATCACGCACTCGTTCCAGATGCGTGGTCACCACCTGCGTCAGCGGTTTTCCACTCGATCGTTGATCGGCAACGATCGCTCCGAGCAACACGCCCGCAGTTTCGGCCGCACCCAGAATGACCGGCCCGCACCCCAGCAGACCGGCCGCGACCGCGCCTTGCAGGGCATCGGGCGCCGAGGAAAGCGTCATGCGTGCGACCTGCACCGAACCCACCATACCGTGCTCGGCAATCGCGACCAGGCACGCATCGGTCAATCGCGCGAGTTTCGGCGAGGGCCTGCTGCCGGTGAGAAGCAACAGAAAATACTCGGTAAAACTGGTACGACCGATCAACTCTTCGCACAGATCAAGTCCTCTCACCGTCACGCTCTCGCGCGTCGCGTGCGCGATTGACGAGGACGCCTCACCTTTCTTCCTGATGGACATGCCGTGTTACCTCCGGTTAAACAATTACCTGATCCATGGCCCGATCCTCGATCAACCCAAATCTCCGATTGAGCCAAACCTCCGATTAAACCATTGCCCGAACCGTGGCCCGATCCGTGGCCCGATCCGTGGCCCGATCCGTGGCCCGATCCGTGATTTACCCAAGTGAGCGTGTGCTGCTGCGCCCGAGTGTGAGGCTGAATCCCTGGCGCTGCACCTGCACCATACCTGCACCTTTGCGCCTGGAGAGTGCGGCGATCAACGACATCAACGGATCATCACTGGTGACGTATTCATGTGGCGGCGAGCGCGACGCGCGCATGCGATCGATGTCATCACGACGCAGCAAAAATCGCAGCAGCAGGTCCTCTTCTGAAAGATCCTCGGCGCTCAAGTCACGGCGGATATCGGCAAGCGAGCGTTGCTCGTGTACCAGCGCAGCGAGATCGCGCGCACGCGGACGATCGAGGATGCGGGCGCGCACGGCCGGGTCCATCAACTGCTCGATGTCACCGCCAAAATGCCCCAATGCATAGCGAATGGACTGATCTGTCACCTGACCATAGCGCTCACCGGTAATGACATTCATGGCGGCCTGAGTGCCGACGAACTGCGATAGCGGCGTGACCATGATCGGATAGCCGTATTCGGCCCGCACCCTGACTGACTCTTCCAGTGCCTCGGGCAGTCGATCCTCGGCACCCACATCGCGCAATTGGCTGCGCAGGTTGGAGATCATGCCACCGGGCACCTGATGCACATATTGCGAATAATCGTAATCGACCGGATGGCCCGCCGGGAAGTCTTCCAGCCGCGCGATGCGCGTGAAATGGCGCTCGACCTCCGCCAGACTTGTCTCATCCAGGCTGGTTGCATAGCCCAGGGCGCGCAAGTTGGAAGCCACGTTGAACACCGAGGGCAAAGAAGCATCATCGGCGAGCGGTGGAATGGCCGTATTGACGATGCGCACCCCCTGCTGCACGGCTTCAAGGACGCACAGCGGCCCAAGCCCGGTGGAGCAGTGGGTGTGAAACTCAAGCGGAATGCCCCCGGCGTGCGCGATCATCAGCGGCACCAGTACCCGGGTGCGCTCTGGCGTCAACAGACCACCCGGGTCCTTGAGGCAGATGCGGAAGGGCGCGAGTTTCACCGCCGCCCGCGTGCGCTCTGCGTAGTACGCATCGTCATGGCGCGGCGAGATGGAAAAGGTGATGTTGATAATGGGTTTCACCCCGGCCACGGCGGCCGCCCCGGCTCTGAGGCGCCAGCGTGCCGGATCGTTCCAGGCATCCGACACGCGAACTTCCTCAATACCGGCCTGCGCCATCACCCGCCAGAACAGCTCAACCATCACCTGCTGGTCAAGCCCGAACACATTGAGTCCGCCACCATTGATCCGCAGTGGCGTGCGGCCACCACGCGCCTTGAGCAGACGTATGCGTTCAATCGGATCCTCGTTCAATTCACGCACGCACTTGCCGATAAATGAGGGCGACAGCGCCTCGATTGCCACGAAACCTGCTCGATCGAGCCGTTCGATCACCGGGAGCATCATCGCCGTTGTCATGCCTTCGGCCCACAGGCTCTGCTGGCCATCGCGCAGTGTGGTATCGACGAATTCGACGCGATCCATGGGTCTCTCAGACAATGGCGTTGTTAGCGGGGCGCGCCGCAGGTTCAAAGGTGCGTATCAGGCGCTCGACCAGTCCGGTGTTCACACGGCCGGCAGCAAAATCAGGATCGGCCATCACATGCTCTAGAAACGGGATGGTGCTATCAATCCCCTCGATCCTGAATCGACTCAAGGCCTGGCGCATGCGACGCAGCGCCTCATCGCGCGTGCGGCCGTAAACAATGAGTTTGCCGAGCATCGAATCGTAATGAATCGGCACCCGATAGCCGGTCTGACAATGTGAATCGAGTCGGATGTTGGGGCCTGCCGGTGCATCCCAGCAGGTGATCAGGCCCGGACTGGGGCGAAAGCCCAGATGCGGAGATTCGGCATTGATGCGGCATTCGATCGCATGGCCGCGCAGCACAACGTCCGCTTGCTCAAAACCAAGGGGCTGGCCCGCCGCTATGCGCAATTGCGCCTCAACCAGATCAATACCGCTCACCATCTCGCTCACCGGGTGTTCGACCTGGATGCGCGTATTCATCTCAAGAAAATAGAACGCGTTGGTATCGGCATCGACAATGAATTCGACCGTACCGGCGTTGCGATACGCAATCGCCCGCCCGAGCACCAGCGCCGCCTCGCGCAGCGCCTGCCGCACCGGTTCGGGCAGACCGGGAGCGGGTGATTCCTCGACCAGTTTCTGATGTCGCCGTTGCAGCGAGCAATCGCGCTCACCGACATGAACGATATTGCCGTGGTGATCACCGAGTATCTGCACCTCGACATGGCGTGCATTGGCCACATAGCGCTCGAGGTACAGCGTGTCATCACCAAATGCGTTGCGCGCTTCACCGGATGCCGCAGCGAAATGACCCGCCATCTCGGCTTCGGCGTGCACGATTTTCATGCCGCGGCCACCGCCTCCAGCGGCCGCCTTCAACATCACCGGATAACCAATGCCCGCAGCCACCGCGAGCGCATCGGCGGCACTGGCCACCCGTGCCGACCCGGGCAACATCGGGATGCCTTGCTCGCGGGCGGCTGCCCGGGCTTCGAGTTTGTTGCCCATCCGGTGAATCTGCTCGGCCGTGGGGCCGACAAAGGTGATCCCCTCGGCGGCGCAGGCCTCGGCCAGTGTCTCGGACTCTGACAGAAATCCGTAGCCAGGATGCAGGGCATCACAGCCGGTGCCGAGCGCGGCAGCGATCAACGCGCCGACCTTGAGATAGCTCTCACTCGATGCGGCAGGCCCGATACAAACCACTCGCGTTGCCGTACGCGCCGGCAAGCTATCGCGGTCCACCTCGGAGGTTGCAAGCACGGTCTCAATGCCAAGCGCCTCGCAGGCACGAATGATGCGCAGTGCAATCTCGCCACGATTGGCAACCAGCACACGACGCAACATCCGATCACTCATCGTGTGTGCCGTGCATCAGTCGTGCCGGATAAGGGCAACACCTTTGGCACTCGCCTCGGGTACGGTCATCTCATGGCAGTCAGGCGCCACTGACAGGGCTGCGCCGGTCTTTGCCCGAATACTGTCCGGATCATGCCCGGGCATGACTTCGCGCAACACGAACCCCGCCTCGGTTCGATCGATCACGGCAATGTCGGTAAATATCCGACGCACCCGCGCACGGGCAGTAAGCGGCGAACTGCAGCTGGCCACCAACTTCGGTGCGCCTTTGTTTGTCACATGGCTCATGGCGATGAAGATGTTCTTGGCACCGACCGCCAGATCCATTGCACCGCCCACGCCGGGCACGGCCTCACCCGGTACGCTCCAGTTGGCAAAGTCTCCATTCTCGGCGACTTCGATGGCACCCAGAACGGCATGGGTCAAGTGTCCTCCGCGCATCATCGTGAATGAGAGCGGTTGGTCGAACAGCGCAGCGCCTGGCGCAAGGGTACAGAATCCCTTACCCGCGCTGATCAGATCGAGATCGATCTCATCGCGCGCCGGCCGTGGCCCCACGCCCAGAATGCCGTTTTCGCTATGCAGAAAAATCTCCTGCGTGCGATCCAGGTAGTTGGACACCAGCACCGGGATACCGACGCCGAGATTCACATAATCCCCTTCGCGCAAATCGCGTGCGATGCGCCATGCAATGCCATCCCGAGTGAGCATCATGTCGCGCTCGCCTCGCGCGGCAGCTCGACCACTTTGGGATGGCGCTCAACGCAGACCAGGCGGTCAACAAAGATGCCCGGGGTGTGCACCGCATCGGGGGGGATTTCACCGACAGCGACCAGCCGATCGACTTCAGCCACTACGGTAATGGCCGCGGTTGCCATCACGGTGTTGAAATTACGCATGGTGCCTCGATACATGAGATTGCCTAGTCGATCGCCCCAATGGGCCTTGAGGAACGCAAAATCGGCCTTCAGTGGAAGCTCCAGCAGATACTCCTGCCCGTCAATGACGCGCGTCTCCTTGCCTGCCGCCAAATCAGTGCCTGCCGCAGTCGGCGTATAGAAACCGCCAAGGCCGCAGCCTCCCGCGCGAATGCGCTCGACGAGCGTGCCCTGCGGCACCAACTCGAGCTCAATCTCACCGGCCAGATAACGGGTACGAAACTCCGCCGCCGAGGGTGACGGAAACGACGCAATGACCTTGCGTACCCGACCATCGCCCACCAGGGCACCCAGAGCGTACGGGCCGGTGCCGGCACCGTTGCTGATGAGGGTGAGATCACGCGAGCCCTGCTCGCGCAATGCCTCGATCAACTGCGCTGGCATACCGACGTTGCCAAAGCCACCAAGCATGATGCTCGCCCCGTCGAACACTTGCGCGACCGCCTCGCGGCATGACTGCACGGTCTTGTCGATCACGCTACTCTCCTGGCAAACGAGCCAACATTCATACCAGCATCATCATACCGACACCATCAGCGCTTGGGTTGTTCGACCTTGATCAACAGCAACGAACTTTCCATCGCAAGGGTGATTGCATTTCGCGCCATATCGCGCCAGTCTGATATCGTGATTCGATCAGTGTCAGCCGCAACGTTTCGCCACTCGATGCCGATCAACATCAAAACTGCCGCGGGCGACGAGCAACACGTGCGGGCAAGTGTTTCACCCTGTTGGGGATTTTGGAGGAGATGAGCGACATGAAATCAACACGCCGCAGCGGGTCTGCGATGGCACGGGACCTGTGCATGATCGCCTGTGCGATAGCGCCATTCGCCCCTGCACAGGCACAGGGCGTGTCGTGGCCATCCAAACCCATAGCGCTTATCTTGCCGTACGCACCCGGGGGCACCATTGACATCCAGGGGCGCCTGCTCGCCAGTGGTCTGAGCACAAAATTGGGACAGGCAGTGGTAGCGCGCAACATGCCCGGTGCCACTGGTGCGATCGCCATGGATTTCGTCGCGCGCTCCGCACCGGATGGCTACACGCTTATTTTCGCCTCATCGGCGCAGACCACCAGCCTGCCGCTCACCGAGAAAGTGAACTATCGCCTCGAGGACTTTGCTCCGGTCAGTGCATCCGGACGCGGCAGCATGATTCTTGCAATCAACGCCAATGTGCCTGCGCATACATTGCGCGAATTCATCGACTATGCCCCAACCATCAAAGGCGGCGTGAGCTACGGGTCGTCAGGCACGAGTTCCGTAGGGCATTTGGCCGGTGCACTCTTCCTCGCGCGCGCTGGCATCAACGGACAACATGTGCCCTACAAGGGCGGCGGACCGGCAATGACTGACCTGCTCGGTGGACAGATTCCCATGCTCTTTGGTAATTCAGGCGAAGTGATGGCCAATTCATCCAATGGCCGGCTGCGCATACTGGCGGTTTCGACCGCGCAGCGCATGCGTCAACTGCCCGACACGCCGGCGGTAAGCGAAGTGCTGCCGGGCTTCGAGATGACCGCCTGGCAGGGTACCCTCGCACCGGCACGCACGCCGCGGGAAATTGTCGACACGATCTCGCGCGCCATCCAGGCACTGTCACGTGACCCTGCGGTGATCGAACGATTGACTGCCGTTGGTGTGGAACCGACCACGACCACGCCCGAGCAAATGGCCGAGCTGATCCGCGCGGAACAGTCTGTCTACGGTGACGCCGTCAAAGCGGCAGGGCTCGGACACCCGTGACTCCGGGTTAGCATTGTTGTCAAGAAACCCTAAGACATCGGAGACGCCCTTGAGCACCGCAACTGCAGCCTTCCAGTTCAGTGATCATCCAATGCGGCGGCCTCAAGCTGCCCACCGCGCATGATGAGCGTGCGCTCGACCAAGGCATCGAGAAACGCCCGATTCTGCTCAACCACAATCATCGTGTATTGCCCGCGCAAGCTTTGCAAAATGCCGAGCACCTGACGCACGATGACAGGCGCCAAGCCCTGCGTCGGCTCATCGAGCATCAGCACCTGAGGCCCCAGCATCAGGGCGCGTGCGATGGCCAGCATCTGCTGCTCGCCACCGGAGAGCGAGCCGCTGGGTTGACTCGCGCGTTCAGCCAGACGGGGAAACAGGCGATGCACCTGTTCCAGCCGTTCGCGATAAGCCGCGTTGGAGAGCCGTGTGGCGGCCAGCGACAGCTCCAGATTTTCGGCCACTGTCAGCGTGGCAATCATTTGCCGCCCTTCGGGCACCAACGCAAGCCCATGGCGGGTGCGCTCCCAGGCACTGAGCGGGGCAAGATTCTCCTCGCCCAGCCAAATGCCACCGCCATGGGCCGGTAATAAACCCGATACCGTCTTGAGCAGACTGGTCTTCCCCGCCCCGTTGGGACCCAGGATGCCAATGGTCTGCCCTGAGGCGACGTCAAACGAGGCATCGCGAAATACGGTCAGTGCGCCATAGCCACCGGCAAGCCCGCGCACCTGGAGGGCAAGGCTCATTGCAGCACCCCGAAATAGGCTTCCTGTACCGCCGGCTCACGGATGATGGTGGCGAATTCACCCGCCGCGATGACCACACCACCATCGAGCACGACCCCGCGATCGGCGACACTCGCGACGAAATCGATGTTGTGTTCAACCACCACGACCGCGCAACCCTGATCGCGCAAGCGCAGCAGCAAATCGCGCAAATGATCCAGTTCGACAGGCGTGAGTCCAACCGCCGGTTCATCGAGCAACACCGCACGCGGGCTACCCAGTGCTGCTCGCGCCAGATCGATCAGTTTGTGCTGACCTGCGGCGAGGCTGCCCACGCTGCGATCGGCCAGGGCATCGAGTTCAAACGCATGCAACTGCGCAAGCGCAGCAGCGCGGTTCACGCCCTCTGAGGCAGCCGGTTCAATCTGATCCAGGCGACACTGCAGGTTCTCAAGGACACTCAATTCGGGCACCAGCCGCGCCACTTGAAACGCACGCCCAATGCGTGGCGCTCGGCGATGAATCGGCACATCGGCCAGATCATTTGCGTCAAGAAGCACCTGGCCGGCACTGGGTCGCTCAACGCCGCTGATGATGTTGAACAACGTTGATTTGCCGGCACCATTAGGACCCACCAGCGCAAAGATTTCACCGGCGCTGACCGCGAACGAGACATCGCGCAAGGCCTGCACACCGCCAAAATTCTTGGCGATGCGCTCGATGCGCAAAGTAGGTTCTCTGGTCGCTGAATCGAGCGCTGAAATCGGCGCGCGACTCGGCCGTATCGAATCCGATCCGTCGGTTGGCGAGGTCGTACCAACTGCCCTCGCCACAACCGGAATCAACTCTGCACCTGCAACCGTCACTGGCGCGCGCGGCTCGTCCACCGAGGCCGTTGGTGCCCGCACCGAATGTGCGGCCGCTGCGGGCGCCCTCTTCCCCAGCCATGGGCGCACCAGACCGACGATGCCATGCCGCGCGTAGAGCACTGCGCCGAGGAAGGCCGCCCCATAGATCAAAAGCTCGTAGTCCTTGCCATAGCCTGAGACCACGAAGAGCCACTGCACCAGTGCGGCCCCGACCAGTGGCCCGAGCAAGGAGCCCGCTCCGCCGAGCAACAAGGTACCCACATACTCAAGTGATCGGTTCACCCCTGCCCCCTCGGGCACCAATACGCCAACATAGTAGGCAAGCCCGATGCCGGCCACCGCGCAAAACAGGCCCGCCACCGAGAACAAGGCAACCTTGACCCGCGCCACGTCGATCCCGATGACTGCAGCGGCCAGCTCATCATGGCGCACCGTGTAGAGCCTGCGCGCATTGCGCGGCCGCATGATCCAGCGCCAGCCAAGCAGCCCCGCACCCAAGGCAAGGAGCGCAAGCCAGTACCAGGTCCGCGGCCCGAGGCTGCGACCGGAATCAAATACCAGGCCCGAGGCACCACCGGTCCATTCCGGAAATGCGCGTGCCAGGCCTTCGGTCACAAAGGCAAAACCGAGTGTTCCCACTGCGAAGTAAGTGCCCGGCAGGTGAACAAAAATCCGCGCCACCACATAGGCGATCATCCCGGTCAGTGCAATCCCCAGTGCGATTGCCCAGAGAGTGTCGAGCCCCGCGTGTTCGGCCATGCCGGCGACATAGCCCGGGATCGCGATGAAGGCTGCCTGACCGAAAGCGAGCATGCCCAGAACCCCAAACACGAGATTGAGGCCGATCAGACCAAGCGCTGTAAACGCAGCCACCGTTGCCACCGAAACCGACCAACCGGGCACACCGAGCCAGGGACTCGCAATCGCGAGTGCGACACAGAAGGCCATGACAAGGCAACGCGCGTTCATGCCCGCGCCCGGCCTTCAAAGCGGATTGCCCGACTGCGCCACAGGGCGGCAGCAATCAACACGAGAAAAACGACCGGATCACTCGCCAGCGCCCCACCATAGGTGGTCACAAAGGCTTCAAATAAGCCGAGCAGAAAGCCGCAAATCACCGAGGCGCCTGGGGCCATGCCGGCCAGGGCCGCGGCAATGAAACCGCGCAGGGTCATGCCGAGCCCGGCCTGGAAATCCACAGGCACCAGGGGCACCAATAGCGCAGCAGCCAATCCACCGAGTGCGCCGGCCAGCAGGAATGCCACCGCGCGGGTGGCATGCACGTTGACCCCCATCAGTTGCGCTGCCTCAGGATGTTCAGCCGTAGCCCGCAATTGTCGTCCGAAGCGGGTGCGGGCCAGAAAGTAGCCGATGATAATGGCTGCCACAGCGCTCACCACGATGAGCAGAATCGCCTGCCGCGCAATGATGCCGCCAAATAGCCGGACCGGTCGTGCGCTCAGGATCCGCGCGAATGACAGCGGATCAACACCGGCAGCCAGCATGAGTACGCCGCGCGACAGGAACGCCACGCCTAGAGTCACGAGGATAAGACTGCCAACGGGCCAATGGCTGCGTGGCCGCAGGATTACCCGGTCCAGCCCCCACAGGAACAGCATCGCTGCGGCGATCCCTGCCGCCATTGCGAGCGGCAGTGGCACCTGGGCATGATCGAGCAGCGATATGACTGTCCCGGCAATGGCATAACTCTCGCCATGCGCGAGATTCACCACCCGGGTGGTGCGGTACGCGATCACCAGCCCCACGGCGAGCAGTGCGTAGACTGCCCCCGAGGTAAGACCGCTAAAGATGGCCTGGGTGAATAGGTTCACTGCATCGGCGCGGCAGGAATCCAGCGTCCGCCGACATACTCAAGAATGGCCGCATGTGTCTCATTCATGCCGACATGGCTGGTTGGCGAGAAGCGCAGCGTCTGGAAGCTGCGGATCGGGGTTTTTTCGAGCCACGCCTTGACTGCCGGTGCGTCGGCAGGGTCAGGGCCATCACGCAGAATTGCCTCGATGGTATCGACCAGATTAAGCGCGTTCAAGTTCAAAAGATCAATCGGCTCACCTTTGAACTTCTTGTAGGCCGCGGCGAATGATTCCAGGTGCGCGCGGTCGGTTGCGTCAGTAACCAATTCTGGCACCACACCTTTGAGTCCGAGACCCAGCAAGCGCCGCGGCATATCGTTCTTGATGAGCGCAATGAAGGCATCCGAAATATTGGCGTAGCTCACCACCAGCGGTTGCTCCAGCCCCAGGTTGTTGAAGCTCTTCACCACCGTGGCCGCACCTCCACCCGAATACGTCGAGTAGATCAGGCGCACATCGGAGCGCGCGACCTGAGCCAGTTGAATGGATGCATCGGTCGCACGCAGATCGATACGGGCAAGATTGTATTGAATGGATTCAGCCGGCAGCAGACTCTTGACCGTCGCCACGCCCACTTCACCGCTTGCATCCGTTGCGGCGATCACACCAATACGGTCCACTTTGCTCTTATGCAGATACTCAACCAGCGCCCGCGTAAGGTCCCGATCCGATGGGCTGGTCTGAAACACATACGTGTTGGGTTCAGGTAGCACATTCGGTGAGGGAGTTACCATCACCGGGCCATTCTTGATCAGCGGCATGGTGGCGCGGATCGGTCCGGTAACCGAGCTATTGATGAGCAGCACGGCGCCCTTCGCGAGCAGATCGCGCACACAGCTCACGGCCTTTTCAGGATTTGCCTCGTCGTTGCACGTGATCAGGTGAATCAGGCGGCCCTTGATGCCGCCCTTGGCGTTCACCTCGCCTTCCCACCACTGCACGGTAGCCAACTGGCGCGAGCCGACCGTGGCCATGACACCGGTGGTCGGAACGATCATGCCGATGGTGTACGGATCGGCCGCTGCAACGCTCAGGCTGATCGCGGCGAGCACACCTGCAAGGATCAAACGACTGCCGCACCAGTTGTTAAGAAACAATCGCTTCATGGTCAGTCTCCAGTCAGCCACTTCATGGCTTTACGTGTAATCGGCTCAGGGCGATTCGCATCGCCTCACTCGTGTTTGGTTCAGCTCGGTCGACACCACTTCGTTACTGACCGGTTCAAACCGATTTGATTTGATAGCGTCCGTCTTCGCGGCGTGTCAGGCGGCCACTTTCTTCAATGCGCTCCAATTCAACAGCCACCTCGCGCCCATCGCGGGTGCCGAGTACTTCCATCAGTTCAAGGTAACTGTGCGGACCGATTGCGAGCGCGGCCTCGACGGTCGATCGCGGGCGCGCGGCAAGAACCGGTGGCATCGGAATCTCATATTCAAATGAGTTGGCCTTGCCAAACGGTCGCGTGCAATCAAAGCCGGCCTTGGCCCCGACGCGGGCCCCTTTGAGTGAGGGGTCGAGCGGTACGGCGCGAAAGCCACTGGCCACCACAAAATCCACATCGGCCTGAAAGCGGGTGGCCAGGGCCCAGTCGATGGCCTCATCGGAGAACACATCAACGTCCTCATCGACCACAAACACATGCTTCACATCGGCGAGCGAGGCAAACACCGCGGCAATCGCGTTACGCGCCTCACCGGGCACCCGCTGCTTGAGCGAGACACGCACGTTGTACATGCCACCACTGGTACCGGTGCAACACACGGCCACTGGTTCGCGAACCGCCGCGCGCAGCGATTGCCACACCGTCGCCTCGGTCTTGATGGCACCAATCAGCGCGGTATCGGTGCGCCCGGCCCAGCGCCCGCCGATGGTTACGGTCTGAAACAGCGCATCACGACGATGCGTGATCGCGCTCAGATGAAACACCGGATTGCGCTTGACCAGTCCGTAATAGCCCAGATACTCACCATACGGCCCTTCCGGCTCAACCAGGCCGCGCGGGTCAAGGTAGCCCTCCAGGATGTATTCGGCATCGGCCGGCACCTGGATATCGCAGGTGATGCACTTGACCGTGGGCACCGGCGCAGCGCGGGCGGCACCGAGCAGGCCCAGCTCATCGGTGGGCGTGCCGCCGATCATCGCCCCCAGAAAGTTCACCGGATGTGATCCGACCGCAAAGGCAATCGGCAAACGCTCACCGCGTGCCACCGCGGCCAGATAGATGGCGCGCAGATCGGACGGCGCATTCAGATCAATGCCAGCGCTGCGGCGCCCACGCACCATGAGTCGGCGTATGCCCACATTGGTCCAGCCGGTGGCCGGATCGACCACAAAATCAATACCAGCCGAGATATAGGGGCCACCATCGCGGCCATGTTGCAGATGCACCGGCAGTCGGGTGAAATCGGCATCCTCACCGGTGAGCACGACCTGCTGTACCGGCGCAATGCTGCCAGCCACTTCAATCGGGGGATACACCGCATCCAGGCGTGATCGGAACAACCCGGGCAGGCCCTTCTCATCGGTGCCAAGACTCGCAGCGATACGCGAACGCGAACCCATGAGATTGCCCACCACCTCGGCCTGCTCCGGTCCCGCCTTACGAAACCAGACCGCGCGACGGTTGCCATCGAGCACCGCCGCCATGTCGACCAGGTCGATCGGATCCGCATGAACCGCGCATTCATCCTGAGCCACCAGGCGCTCGACCAGAGTGCGCAATCGAAACCGATCAAAATCAATCGTTTTCGCGGCGCTTGATCCATCCTGCATGGTCTGTCTCCGTTCGCGGACGCGGCAGCGCCGCAGCAAGCTCTAATTGAGCCGCGCAGTATATCGGGTTCGGCCGGGTGGCCCGTTCCCGCAGACCCGGCACTGACGATCAGAGCGCTGCACGCCTGGATCTAAGCAACAATCCGGCCAGGCACACCACCGCAAACGCGGCGCCACCGAGGAAAGTTGCCGATGCACCCAATGCGTCCCAAAGCCATCCGGCCACCAGGCTGGCGACCAGCATGGCGATGCCGCTAGCCAGATTGAAGACTCCGAAGGCAGTGCCGCGCAGGTCCGCTGGCGCACTGTGCGCGACCATCGCAGCAAGCAGCCCCTGAGTGATGCCCAGGTGGATGCCCCAGAGCGCAACGCCCACCAATAAGGCGGCCCAGTGCGCACTGGCTGCCAGCGTGAGATCGGCCGCTACCAGCACACACAGTCCGATCATGAGCAGCCGCTCGTGCGACATCCGATCGGACAGTCGCCCGAAAGGATAGGCCGTCGCCGAATAGACCAGATTCATCGCCACCATGACCAGTGGCACCAGGGCGATCGGGACACCGCACTGCTGGGCGCGCAGCACGAGAAAAGCTTCGCTGAATCGCGCCAGTGTGAACACCGCGCCAATCACAACAACAAAGCGATAACCGCCATCCAGGCGCGCAAGGTTGGCCGCGCTGATCGGGTTGCTGCGACGCCCGGGCTGAGTCAGCTCAGGCTCTCGGATGCCAAACATGAGCAAGGCGACCGACACAAGGCCAGGCACAACAGCCACCCAGAATACGGCCCTGAAATCGTTGGCCCAAAGCAGCATCAGTCCTGTAGCGATCAGTGGTCCACTGAACGCCCCCACGGTGTCAAGCGACTGGCGCAGGCCGAACGCAGCCCCTCGAATTTCTGGTGGTGTGATATCGGCCACCAGCGCATCGCGCGGCGCGCCACGTACGCCCTTGCCGAAACGATCGAGCAGGCGCGCGGTGATGATCAGGCCCGCCCCGGGTGCGAGCGCAAACAGCGGCTTTGACAGCGCGCCCAGTGCATAGCCAAATACCGCGAGCGCTTTGCGTCGACCCAAAACATCCGATAGCGCGCCCGAGAACACTTTGACGATCAGGGCCGTTGCCTCAGCCAGCCCTTCGATCAACCCAATCATGAGTCCGCTCATCCCGAGCGCGCCGGCCATAAAGAGCGGCAGCAGGCTGTGGATCATCTCCGAGGACACATCCATGAGCAGGCTCACGCCACCGAGCACCCAGACCCCACGCGGGATTGCAATGCGGGCGGGTTGGGGCGAATCGGCGGATGGCAGCGGCGTCATGGCTCGCACTGTACACGGCGCTGCGCGCCGATTCGCCTGCGTCCTAGGCGAATCGATACAAGGCTTGTGGGTTGATCACCAGGAGTCGCTCCAACAATTCGGGCGTGGGTGCGATGCGCGTCAACGCGCTGACCAGTTCCCCATCGTCGGGAATGTGCGTGTGGTTCGGGTGCGGCCAGTCCAATCCCCAGACGCAGCGATCGGGGCAATGGCGCAGCAACCGGGCGGCCAGCCTCACACCCTGCGGATAGCCGCTGCCTGCGCGCGCAGTCGATTCAATGCGATCGATGCCACTTAATTTGATATGCATCCTGGCACTCTCCATGAGTCTCATCAGCGCGCTGAAGTCCTCATGTTGCTCGCCCTTTGTCGCATCCACACGGCCCATGTGATCGATGACTACAGGCACGGCACTCTTGAGCAACCGGGGTCCTACCGTATGCACCAGTTCGCTCTCGAAATGCACCTGAAGGTGCATACCCACCTCGGCCAGACGCGGCGTGAACGCGACAACATCGTTCACCTCATGGCCACCGGCAAGGTGTTTCATGAAATGAAACCGCACCGCGCGAAACCCCCGAGCTGCCAGACGCCTGAGCTCCGCAGCGGAGACATCGAGCGGCACCAATGCCACGCCCAGATAATTTCCCGCGCCAGCCACAATGGCATCTTCCACGACCGAATTGTCGTAGCCATGAGTCACTGACTGGACAATCACGCAGCGCGCAATGCCAAGGCGCCGATGCAGCGCAAAGAGGGCCTCCTTGGGGGCCTCAGCCGGCGTGTTGCGACGCTTGGGCGCATAGGGGAATCGAATGCGCGGACCAAACACATGCACATGACTGTCACAGGCAAGGGCGGGCAGGGTGAGACTGGGCTGACTGATGCTATCGCTATAGGTCTTGACGACGGTCTCTGGCGTCGTAGGCTCGCGCATCGCTTACTCGTCACCGGTGATATTGCGCGCCTTGATCAATTGTGCCCACTTGTCGATGTCGGCCTTGAGCATCGCGGCCAACTCTTCGGGCGAGGATGACTTGGGCTCGGCCCCCGACTGCGTGATCGTTGCGTTGGCGAGCGGATCGGCAATGGCTTGTTGCACTGATTTATTGAGCGACCGGATCACCTCCGCGGGGGTCTTTGAGGCCACAAACAGGGCATACCAGTTATTGGTATCGACCGCGCGGATACCCTGCTCCTCAAAGGTCTTGACCTCCGGCAGCACCGCATGGCGGTGCGCGGCGGCAATGCCCAGGGCCTTAAGCCGACCGCCCTTGATTTGTCCGATGACCGCCGGAATGTCGGCAAACGTGCCAGCCACCTGGCCGCCCAGCAGGTTTGTCAGTGCCGGAGCCATGCCGTTATAGGGAACATGCAGCAGCTCCAACCCGGTCGCCTGTTCCAACTGCAACAGGGCCAAATGGGGGATGCTGCCCTTGCCTGAAGAGGCGATCGGTATCGGTTCCTTGCGCAGTTTGCCGTTGGCTATGAACTGCGCCGCATCGTTGGCCGGGTTTTTAACATTGACGACGAACACCTCGACATTATTGGCCACCAGGCTGAGTGGCGTGAAATCCCTTTGCATATGGTAGGAAAGGTTCGGATAGAGGGACTGATTGATGGCCGCCGCGCCAACGCTGGTGAGCCACAAGGTGCCGCCGTCGGGCTCGGCCTTCAACACTTCAGCGGCGCCGATTGCGCCACTGGCCCCTGGTTTGTTCTCCACCAGGACGACGCGCCCGAGCACTTTGGCCAGAGGCTCTGCCAAAGATCGCGCCATCGCATCGACAGGCCCGCCGGCAGCGAAGGCCACCACGATGCGCAAGGGCCGGGCACTCGATTGCGCCATTGCAGCGTTGGCGCTGATCACCAACGCGGCGGTGCATAGGCAGAGCACCCGTAGACTCATTCGATTTCCCCCGCTTGCAGTCATGCTCAATCGCAACGCACGGTCATACCACCGTCGACCACCAGTTCGGTACCGGTCACAAAGCGTGCTTCATCGCTTGCCAGGAAAAGGGCCGCGCTGGCCGTGTCACGGCCATCGCCCATGAATCCCAGAGGAATACGCTTCACGCGCGATGCCAATAATGCCTCGACGTCGCCACCGGAGCGCTGCTTGGCCAGGCGTGCTTCGACCATAGGCGTATGCAACTGCCCGGGTACCACCGTGTTCACACGCACACCGTCCTTGGCATGTTGAACCGCAACCACGCGTGAGAGCTGGATCACACCGGCTTTGGTTGCTGCGTAAGCGACCTGCGCGCTACCCGTCCAGCGCAGCCCCGAAGTCGAGGCCACATTGACGATGGCGCCACCTTTTTTTGCAATCAGGATGGGCAGAACGTACTTGCAGGTGAGGAAGACGCTTTTCAGATTCGTATTGATCTGGGTGTCCCAGACCTCCTCGCTCATCTCGATCGGACCGCCAGCGGCCGATCCCCCGACGTTGTTCACCAGGATGTCCACCGTGCCAAACCGTTCAAGGCAGGCCTGCACCATGGCACGAATACTCGCGGCATTGGTGACGTCACAGGCACAGGTTTGAATCGAATCGCGCGCCGCGCCCGCTCGCTGGAGTGTTTCTTCCAGCCGCTCCGGATCACGATCAACGGCAAGGACCTTGGCGCCTTCTTCAGCCAGACGAACCGCTATCGCTCGTCCGTTACCCCAGCCCGGGCCGATGCATCCGGCCCCCGTGACAATAGCCACTTTTGAGTCAAAACGCAGCATAGCCCCCTCCCCTCTGGCATGGATTGTGCCACGGCTACGACCATGCCTCTTTTCGCCGGTCCACCACTCAACGACGAAGCCGCTCAGCAGCTCAGTCGTTCAACGGCTCACCCACTCAGTTTCGGAGAACGAATGCAACGGGATAGGTGCGATGTAAACCCTTACCGCTGCCAGCGCGTTGCGCTATATGCCGATCGGGATTATGCAAGTGCGATCTTGTTCGTTCGCAGCGCTTGTCCGGTTCGGCATACTGCGTTGGTCGGCCTCCGCTCTGGCCTAAGGTCTTTCGAGGGCGGGGATGTTGCAGCGCGAGACGAGATGCCATGTGCCAGTTGTTTGCTCTGAGTGCCAATTCACCCACCGCGGTGACCTTTTCTTTCGCCGGCTTCTCTGCCCGCGGCGGGCTCACCGGAGAACATGTCGACGGATGGGGCATTGCCTTTCACGATGAAGGTGGGTGCCGCGTGTTCATCGATGAGGAACGCGCCTGCGAGTCGCCACTGGCTGAATTCCTGCAGCGCCATCCGATCCGCTCACGCGCTGCCATCGCGCACATCCGCAAAGCCACTCAGGGCCGAGTGCAGTTGTCGAATTGCCACCCCTTCGTGCGGCAATGGAAGGGGCAACACTGGACGTTCTGCCATAACGGCGACCTGCAGGGTTTCAATCCAGCAGCCGGTGATGTCTTCGAACCGGTCGGTGGCACGGATAGCGAGCGAGCGTTTTGCTGGATTCTGGAACAGTTGCGCGCCCATTTTGGTGCAGGTCCCCGCCCCGAGTGGCGCGACCTGGCACCTGTGCTTGCTGATCTTGCCCAACGGGTCGCCCAACACGGCATCTTCAATTTTGTCCTTGGCAATGGCGAGGCGCTATTTGCGTATTGCTCAACCAATCTCTCGCTACTCACTCGCCGTTATCCGTTTGCCCGCGTGAGCCTGCGCGACATCGATCTGACGATCGATCTGGGTGAGGCCAACCAGCGTGCCGATCGAATGGTGCTGATTGCCACCGAACCCCTAACGCACGGCGAGGCCTGGACACCATTTGCGGCGGGCGAGTTGAAGGTTCTGGTCGACGGGGCGCAAGCATGGAGCAATCAGCCGGCAGCCAGCGCCAGAGCGTCGGCGCGTCGCAAAAAGGCTGTGCCCTCACTCTCCGAACCCGCGCTGTGCGCCGCTTGATCGGATAGCGTGCCGCCGCTGCGACTGGCGATTTCATGGCTGGAATTGCGACGCGGGCAAGCGCGGACACTTTCATGACTCGGTTTGCGGCCCCGGGAACCGCTGAGGCGATCACGACTGGGTTCCGGGTTCGCGGCCCGCGCAACCGCGCACGCCGCCACGGCCTGCCTGGGCTCAATGACTGATAGCATGCCGAGCAGATGACAGCCGCGAGGAGCGCAACCCCATGACACGAATCTACGATGACAACTCGCTTTCCATCGGTCACACGCCACTCATACGCCTGAACCGCGTCACCAATGGCGCTGGTGCCACAGTGCTCGCCAAAATCGAAGGTCGCAATCCGGCCTACTCGGTCAAATGCCGGATCGGCGCGGCGATGGTCTGGGATGCCGAGAAGCGAGGACTGCTTGGACCGGGCAAAGAACTGGTCGAACCCACCAGCGGTAATACCGGCATTGCGCTCGCCTTCGTGGCGGCTGCGCGCGGCATTCCGATTACCCTGACCATGCCCGAGACGATGAGCATCGAGCGGCGTAAATTGCTGCTTGCCTATGGTGCCAAGCTCGTGCTCACCGAGGGTGCAAAGGGCATGAAAGGGGCAATCGCCAAAGCCGAGGAAATCGCCGCCTCCGACCCCAAGTACGTCTTGTTGCAGCAGTTCAAGAATCCGGCCAACCCGGCGATTCATGAAACCACCACGGGTCCTGAGATCTGGGAGGACACCGCAGGTGCCGTGGACATTTTCGTGTCGGGTGTCGGTACCGGTGGCACGATCACCGGTGTCTCGCGATTCATCAAGCGGACCAAGGGCAAGGCCATTCTGTCGGTGGCCGTTGAGCCAACGGCAAGTCCGGTGCTGACACAGCAGCGCGCCGGCCAGGAACTGAAGCCCGCGCCACACAAGATTCAGGGCATTGGTGCGGGCTTTGTGCCTGACGTTCTGGACGTCTCCCTCATCGATGCCATCGAGCAGGTCACCAACGAAGAGGCGATCGACTTCGCGCGGCGGCTCGCCCGGGAAGAGGGCATTCTCGCCGGCATCTCCTGCGGGGCTGCTGCCGCGGTGGCCGTGCGTCTGGCGCAACGGACCGAGCACGCCGGCAAGACCATTGTGGTGGTGCTGCCCGACTCCGGGGAGCGTTACCTCAGCTCGGCCCTGTTCGAGGGTATTTTTGATGCGACTGGATTGCCACCTGCAGCCACGGCGCCGGGTGCGTGACTGGTGGGAAGTCGACAAACCGTCTGCCGGCAGCGACAACATTCGGAACAATCCGAACCTGCTGCCTGTGCAAGGCGCTCTACGTGTCACCGAAGGTTCCCTCACCCAGTAGTGTTCTGGCAACACCTATTGTTCCATCAACCCGTAGCGTTCCCTCAACGTGGCAGAAACGATCATGGCTGAATCCGACACCTACATCCCACCCAAGGTCTGGACCTGGATCAAACCCAATGGTGGCAAATTTGCATCGACCAACCGGCCGATTGCAGGCCCGACACACGAAAAAGTACTGCCGGTCGGTCGCCACCCGCTGCAGCTCTACTCATTGGGTACGCCAAACGGTGTCAAGGTCACCATCATGCTGGAGGAGTTGCTCGCACTGGGACACTCCGGTGCCGAATACGATGCCTGGCTGATCAAGATTGGCGAGGGCGATCAGTTCGGCTCGGGCTTTGTGGAGATCAATCCGAACTCCAAGATTCCTGCGCTGCTTGATCGCAGCGGCCCCGCACCGATCCGAGTGTTCGAATCAGGTTCGATCCTGGTGTACCTGGCAGAGAAATTTGGTGCGTTCCTGTCAAAGGACGATCTCGCACTGCGCACCGAGACGCTCAACTGGCTGTTCTGGCAGATGGGCAGCGCACCTTATCTGGGTGGCGGGTTCGGGCACTTTTATGCCTACGCGCCGACCAAGATCGAATACGCAATCGACCGCTTCGCGATGGAAGTGAAGCGGGAGCTCGACGTGCTCGACCGGCGTCTGGCCGATAACGAATACCTTGCCGGAGGCGTGTACACGATTGCCGATATTGCTGTCTTCCCCTGGTATGGTGGCCTCGCCAAGGGGTGGTCCTATGGCGCCGGAGAGTTCCTCAGCGTGCAGGACTACAAGCATGTTCAGCGCTGGGCCGACACCCTTCTCGCGCGACCCGCGGTCAAACGCGGGCGCATGGTCAATCGGGTCAATGGCAATCCATCCGAGCAACTGCGCGAGCGCCACGAGGCCAGCGATTTCGACACCCGCACGCAGGACAAGATCGGGTAGTCGCGTGCCTGCTTGATGGACGGAGGCTCAGCGGCAATTGGTACCTGCTGTTGGGTATCTGAGCAAATCCCTATGGCCAGCCGCACTCATGGAGCATCTGCTACAGCACGCTTCAAACGCGCCTTGTGACTTCCAGCCTGACTCACTATTCGCTGTCGGCCATCGCAAGCCTGTGCTGGACCGATAGACGCGCGGCCTCCAGCGCAGTCGCGCGGTCCAGATCAACAACCGTTCCTTGCTCCATCAGCGCAATCGCACGCAGCGCTTCATCTTCGTCGCGCTGCAGACACACCCGCTTGAAAACTTCAAAAAGACGCCGAGGGCGAATTTGCGTCCCAGCCCTTGCTTGAGGGCCAGATGTATCCAGGTCATCGCGAAAGTCTGAGACCCCGCCCATGCCGGCACGCTCGCCTCACGCGCCGCGCGCCGCGCGCTTGCCGCAGGATGCGCTCCAGGCGCGCGGGCTCAATCCCCGCGGATGCCATTGGCGCGGATCACCGCCCCCCAGCGCTCATCATCGCGGCGCACGATCGCGGTAAATTCTGCTGGTCCGCGCCCGGTAGGCTCAAAACCCATCTCGCGAAAGCGACGCGACAGATCCGATGAGCCGAGCACTGCGCGGACATCGGCCGCAATGCGCTCGACCACATCGCTCGCCATGCCTGCGGGCCCGAACAGACCATGCCAGGCATCGATGCCACGGCCCGGATAGAGCGAGTCAAACCAGGGCACTCCGGCCAGTCCGTCAATCGAACGATGCCCGGTGACCATGAGCGCGCGGACCGCACCTGAGCGCACCAGCGGCATGATCGAACTGGTATCGACAAAGGTGAGATCGACCTCGCCTGCCATCAGCGCCTGCACCGCAAGGCCATTGCCCTTGTAGGGGATGTGGGTGAGATCGATTGCAGCGACACTCTTGAGCAGTTCCACATTCAGATGAGGCAACGAGCCATTGCCGCCACTGCCGTAGTTGAGCCGCCCTGGTTCGGCGCGCGCGCGCGCAAGCAGCGCCTCCATCGAGGTGATGCCCGAGCGCTTGCTCGCGGTGAGCACAAAGTCGAGTTCGGCCGTCTCGACGATCGCCGTCAGATCGCGGCCCACCGCGTAGTTAGTGCGTTGCAGGTGCGGCACCGTCACCAGCGGCGAGCCGTTGAATAACAGCGTGCTGCCATCGCCCGCACTGCGCATCACGTATTCCACACCGACTGCGCCGTTGCCACCCACCCGGTTCTCGACAATGACCGGTACCTGCCAGCGCTCGCGCAACTGCGCCCCGAGCAGTCGCGCCACCACATCAATCGTGCCACCGGCCGGATAAGGCACTACCAGATGCACGGGCTTGCCGCTGAGATCCGCCGCACCGGCCGCTTGCGCTCCGACAAGCGACAGCGCAATCAACAGCACACGCAGGCGCGACCTGCTACGAGCATTCATGCTGGCAGCACCGGAAAATTCTTTGCCAGCCAGGCGCTCAACACCTCGAAGACCACCGTGTTGCCCTCGGCAAACATATAGTGATCGACCGCGGAGAACAGATACAGGTCGGTCGGTTGTCCGGCATGTGCAAACAGATCGATGGACTGCTCGGTGGGGGTCACTGAATCGACCGCCGAGTGCATCAACAGCAAGGGGCGCGGCGCAATACGGCCGACCACTTCGTTGGCACGAAACTGGAACATGCTCTCGACCACCTCGAACGGAAACGCCATGATCGAACCGGGGGCGATATTGGCGCGCAGATGCTCTGGCATCGGCACGATATCAAAGCGTGGCACATGCATCGACTCACCACGGGCCAGTCGCTTGCGCCCGGTGGCGAGCATGTCACTGAACCTGGCCCAGGCGTCGGGTGCGGCATGCTGACGGCGAAATTTTTTCTCGCCATCGCCCCAGCCCCCCGATGAAATGCAGGCGGCAAAGCGCGGATCGCTGCCCGCACTGTAGATCGCCACCGCAGCCCCAAAACTGTGCCCCATCACCGCAATACGGTCCGGATCAATCAGTGGGTGCTGCTGCAAACAAGTGAGTGCGGCACGCGCATCCTCGACTTGCTCCAGACAAAGCACCCGGCCGCGCTCGCCCTCACTCTCACCGCAGCCACGCATATCAAAGCGCAGCGCAAAATAGCCCAGGCGCGCAAACAGCCGCGCGGTCTCGACAATCACATTGGTGTTGCGATTGCCGCCAAAGCCTTGCAGTACGATGATCGCGGCGCGTCGTCGCACCCCTGTCTGGCCGGCAGACTCGCCCTCGGCATCGCCCCCTGATGCTGGATGATGCAGCGTGCCGGCCAGCCGCAACGGCCCGGACAGAAATGTCAGATTCTCCTCATGCATGGCCTGCTCTCAGGGCGACTCGGTGCGTGTGATCATAGCCCAGCTTATGGCGTCAAATTTCGACGCCGGCCGCGTCTGTGTGCTGCCGGCGTGCCCCTTCAGTTCACCAGTTGGTTTCGCGATCCGGCGTGGCGCTGATGTGATGGATCGACAGGTCGGCACCGTCGTATTCGTCTTCCTGGCTCAGACGTATACCAAAGCAGACCTTGAGCACGCCGTAAACCACAAAGCCACTTGCCAGCGCCCACAGCACTCCCAGTCCGGTGCCGATCAATTGCGCGGCAATACTGACCCCGCCAAGACCACCCAGTGCTTTGCTGCCAAAAATCGCCGCGGCGATACCCCCCCAGGTGCCGCACAGGCCATGCAACGGCCATACACCCAGAACGTCGTCAATCTTCCATTTGTTCTGTGTGAGCGTAAACATCACTACGAAGATGGCGCTGGCGACACCACCAACTACAAATGAACCCAGCGGATGCATCAGGTCAGAACCAGCACACACCGCGACAAGACCCGCCAGCGGACCGTTATGCACGAAACCCGGGTCGTTCTTACCCAGCAATAGCGCCACCAATGTCCCGCCGGCCATCGCCATCAGCGAGTTCACCGCGACCAACCCCGAGATTTTGTCGAGTGTTTGTGCGCTCATCACATTGAAGCCAAACCAGCCGACCGTCAGAATCCATGCGCCCAACGCAAGAAAGGGAATGCTCGAGGGCGGGTGCGCCGAAATGGTGCCGTCCTTGCGGTAGCGGTTGCTGCGTGCCCCCAGCAAAATCACCGCTCCTAACGCAATCCAGCCACCCACTGCGTGCACCACCACGCTACCGGCGAAGTCGTGAAACTCGGCGCCGGTGTTCGCGAGCAACCAAGCCTGCACGCCGAAGTGCTGATTCCAGGCAATGCCCTCGAAGAACGGGTAAACAAGGCCCACGATGACAGCCGTTGCCAAGAGTTGCATCCAGAACTTGGCGCGCTCAGCAATGCCGCCTGAGATGATGGCGGGAATGGCTGCCGCAAAGGTCAACAGAAAGAAAAACTTAACCAGTTCATAGCCATTTTTTGCGGCCAGCTCCTCGGCACCGACAAAGAAGGTCGTTCCGTAAGCGACGGCATACCCAAGAACGAAATAGACGATGGTCGAGACCGAGAAATCCACCAGAATTTTAACCAGGGCATTGACTTGGTTCTTGCTGCGAACAGTACCCAACTCCAGAAATGCAAAGCCCGCATGCATGGCCAGCACCATGACGGCGCCCAACAAGATAAACAGAGCATCTCCGCTCTGTTGTAGTGCATTCATGATTACCCCCTAGGCATTGAATGCGCCAATTTAGTGCATAAACGACACAATGTCTCTAAACGCACCATGGGGAAGTCAAAAATACCGTCCTCCTCATGGGTACCCCGATCGCCCCCTAGCCCTACTCGCGGGGCTCGAGGGCTAGGGGGCTGGGCCAATCGCGCGGCTGACATCGCGCGCTATGCGCAATTGGTACTGCTGCAGGCGAGTCAATCCAGCACGCGACACACCACGCAACCTTGCTGTAGATTGCTGCCAATACGAATTGAAACAACGAGACAAGGAGGCTCCCGCCATGCCACAGCCCCTCCCTATCCTGGTCCGAACTGGCCCCGATTGCCTATCGTCTGATCGTGCGGCCAGCGTGCCGCAGCCGCGGCAGTGGCACCACGTCTTGCAGAGGTTACTCACAGCGGTCTGTGCCTTCGGGCTGGCAATCGCGACCGCTTCCCCCCAGGCCCAGACCTGGCCCGAGCGTCCCGTGCGGGTGATCGTGCCCTACGGCAGCGGCACCCCGCCAGACTATCTGGTACGCCTGGTCACCACACGCCTGAGCCAATCCACCGGCCAGCCGTTTACGGTCGACAACCGCCCCGGGGCCAATTCCATCATCGGCATGCAGACGGCCGCCCATGCCAGTGCCGATGGCTACACGCTGGTCTATGCAGGCCTTGGGGCGCTCTCGATCAATCCGGGTCTGTTCAGCGCACTGCCCTATGACCCTGAGCGCGATTTTGATCCCGTGACCATGGCCTTCAGCACCGCACTGTACGTGATCGTTGGCGGACAATCCCCGTACCGCTCGCTACCGGAGATTCTGGCCGCCGCGCGCACCGGGCGCACGCTCAATTACGGCTCATTGGGCCTGGGCAGCGAAGCGCATCTGGCCATGGAAGATCTGCGTCAGCGAGCCAACATCGCGATGACCCATGTGCCCTTCAAGGGGGGGGATTTCATCCCGGCGCTCATTCGCGGCGATATTGATCTCATGTTTCTAGGCATCGGCAGCATCTCCGGGCAGGTCAGCCAGGGACAATTACGCGCGCTGGCGACCGGTAGCCCGCGACGCTCGCAGGCTTTCCCGGACATTCCGACAGTGGCCGAAACTGCGGGGCTAGAGGGCTATTCAGCCGGTGCCTGGGCCGCCTTCCTGGTGCCAGCCCATACGCCGGCCCAACTCACTGCCCGGATCAATGCGCAGTTCAATGCCGTCCTCGCCCTGCCTGATCTCAAGGCCGACCTGGCGCGGATCGATTTCGTGTCCATCGGCGGTGCGCCTGAACTGGTCACCCGCACCCTGCGCGAGGACCGCGCACGCTATGCCAAATTGCTGCAGCTCACGGGTACCAAGCTCGATTGAACGCCGCCGTTCACGACGCTCGCTGATCGTCCAGAATTGATTGAGCGGGGCCGTTCACGACGCTTGCTGATCGTCCAGAATTGATTGAACTGGTCCGTCCGCGACGCTCACTAACCGCCCAGACGCCGTTGCCTGATTCGAGCCGCTGATGCGTCTAACGGATTGCCGTTCGCGCGTGGACCGCTAGAAAGGCTCGAAGTCGCGTAGCGCGGGGATCACCTGTTCACCAAACAGACGGATTGAACGCAACAGGTGCTCCTCGGGCAGATCAGCAAAATTGAACTCACCCAGAAAGGTATTGAACAGGCCCTCGCTCGCCGCACGATGGATTTTTTCGGCCACCGTCTGCGGTGAGCCGATGAACACCAGATCGTTCTTCAGAATGTAATCACGATCGAAGATGTTCAGGAACACCTGGGCAGCACCGGCCTCGCCGCGTGAGATGAATAAATCGGCGAACGCCTTCAGACGATCCTCGAAGCTCTCGCCAGGCTCTGGCTCCTTGAGAAAGCCGGAATAGGCACGACTGGCCCGATCCAGTGCGCGTTCAATGGCAATGTCATCCGTCTCATCAACGTACACCGGCAATGAGTAGCCGATGCGCGGCTTGCGGGGCCAACCTGCCTTCTCCCAATCGGCAATGTACTTGCGATAGCGTGGGGCGGCTTCCTTACGTGGAAAGACAATGAAATACCCGGTATTGATTCCATTGGCTGCGCAAAATTCGAGCGTGGCCGGATCGCGGCTCTGCATCCAGATGTCGGGGTGCGGCTGCTGGATGGGCAGCACGGCGAGCTTTGCACTGCGCGTACGATGGTTCTCGCCTTCGAAGGAGAACGGCTGCTCGCCAAAGGCGGCACGCAAATAGGGAACGAATTCCAGAGTCGGTGATTTGCGTGTGGAGTGATCGACTTCAAACGGAATGAAATACGGCGCCGTGATACCTGGCACCAAGCCGAGCTCCATGCGGCCACCGAGCATCTGGTCGACGATTGCGATCTCCTCGGCCAGTCGCAGCGGATGGTAGAGCGGCACGATGTAGCCCATCGGACCGATGCGCAAACGCTTGGTGCGCGCCCCGGCTCCGACGCAAAAAAGCGATGGCGAGGACATCAGACTTTCATCGGGTCGAAAGTGATGCTCGACGCAAAAGGCATAGTCAAAGGCGGTCTGATCGGCCACCTCGAGTTCCCGCCACAATTGCTCGTAGCGCTGGTGCGGGGTCATCCCCGGCTTGGACCAGACGTGGGAAAAATGCGCAAATTTCATGACCAGTCACCCTCCTTATCCAGCGTGCCTCCGCGCACGCCGCTTGAGGTCGATGGTACGCGATGAGGCTCGAACATATCCGCAATGGCGGCACGAATGCTAGATGTTTGCAGGGATGTCCTGGTCATGAGTAAAAGCATCTGCGTCACGCAGTAACCGTGATACGGGCCGCATGCGCGCGGCGGGCCGGCTTTACAGTGATCTCGACCTGCTGGTCGAACGACACCAGCGCCAGCATCATGCGTTCAAGCGAAATATTCTGGAGTTTGTAGCGGCCAACCTGCGATACCTTGGGCTGTGTCATGCCGGTGATCGCGGCGGCCTCGGTCTGACTGAGCCCCCGGCTCCGGATGAGTTCGTTGAGCTTGACGGCAAGGATGGCTTTCGCGGACAGTTCTTCCGCGTCGTCGAACCCAAGGTCGATCAGCACATTGTCAGTGCCCTTGTGTGTGTCTTTGCGTCGCATCATTGACTCCCGCTCAACCCATGACGGGCAAGCACAGCCTTCAACCGCTTCTACACGTCCCAGCCCTGGTCCTTGAGCTGGGCGTCGATCTTGACGCGTGAAAAGGCTTCGTTCGTTCCCGGCATGACGATTCCCGCGCTACGCTGGTTGCGGTGGGTCGGTCAGGGATTTTTCCGGCCTGGTCGGGAGCGTCTTGATCTCCGTGCCCGCATTTTCCTCGGCTATCCGCACGTCGTAGAGCGCCTGCAGATTCATCCAGAACTGTGGGTTCGTGCCGAACCAGTGTGCGAAACGAAGCGCGGTATCGCCGGTAATCGAGCGCTTGCCGTTGATTATCTGGCTGATGCGGTTCGCGGGGACACGGATCTGCCGCGACAGTTCGGTCGGGCTGACGCCGAGTTCCTCAAGTTCGTCGGCGAGAATTTCGCCGGGGTGGATCGGTGTGCGGGCCATGGTCAAGTTCCTTTCAGTGGTAGTCCACGATTTCGACGTTCGAGGGTCCGCTCTGCCCCTCAGGCCATTCGAAACAGATCCGCCACTCTGCCTATTGATGCGGGTGCTGTACTGGCCCTTGCGGTCGCCTTTCATTGCCTCCAGCGCATTCGATGGCAGCGCCTGAAGGTCTGCAAGACTGGTTGCAGCGTCGAGAATGTCGAGGCGTTTTTCCGCCTGGCGGCGAAAGCCCTCGAACTCCTTGACGCGCTTGCCTTCGGAAAATTCCTTCGTGCGCTTGTCGCGATAACTTTGGATCATTGCCGGACAACATAGTACGGCATACGATGTACGTCAAGCGTAAATCCGTCTTGCCTGCCTCGTCCGACATGGCACGCCCCTGGAGGCCAACCAAAAACGGCCGCGATCGGCTTAGATGACATGGTGTTTTCTCAGCAGCCTGTCGAAGAACGCCGCAAGGATTGCCTGCGTTTTCGGCCCAATCATTGACCGCCCGAAATCAACATCTATGAACTCGGCCGCACCGAAACGGTACACCTCGTAGCCCGCCAGACGCAGCCGCCGGTCCCCGTATGAACAAAGCATTGCGTGTGCCCGACTACTTGGGCCATATTCTTGAGGGGGTCGCTGTAGAAAACGGAAAAATCGTACGGTAAGCCGGAATCGCCGAAAATTCCGCACTAACCCACTTGCCAAAATAAACCAAGTAGGTTAGAAGGCAGCTATGGAGAAACAAACCCCGCACTGCAAGCTGTCAGTCGTCAAAGCCTTGGTAGAGGCTGGCAAGGTGCGCACCACGCACGCAGCGCGTACTGGCGCAAATGAGTTGGGTTTTGCCTTCTCCGACATGCTGGACGTGGTGATGGCACTGACGCCAGCGGATTTCTACAAGAGCATGACCACCCATGTCGATCACACGGTATGGCAGGACGTGTACCGTCCAAACACGCAGGCGGGCGACGTGTACCTGAAGCTGACGGTCATTGATGACGTGCTGATCGTGTCTTTCAAGGAGCTATGACTATGAAATGCCCTGTTTGCGGCGCGGCTGAGCTCATCCATGACACCCGCGACCTGCC
>CAIXPL010000014.1 GCA_903921325.1 uncultured Pseudomonadota bacterium | reverse complement strand
CTTAACCCCGCGTCGCTACGCTCCGACTGTCCAGTTTGACGTGGAATGCGTGTCCAGTTTGCCGTGGAATCACTGTCCAGATTGCTTGGAATACGCAGGCAAGAGGAATCATCGCGAGATCATTCTTTCTCACGAACGCTGCCCATAGGGCTTGTCTCGACGGATCGGCTGCAAATTCATCGGAAAGTCCCATCGTCGATTTGGGTTTTGCATCGTGCCTTGGCGAGTTCGCCGGTAATCACGACCCGGGCGCCTGCGTAACCTGCCTCCTTGTGGATGTCTTCGGCAGTAACGCTTTCGGGATCGAAGGTGATGCCGTCATCGACCGCGATGGAGGCGATATCACGGAATGTTTGGTCGATCGATTGCAGGTCGCTCGGCCCGAAGCCGAGCAGGTCGGCGTCCCTTGTCGGCCGGTGCGGCGTGTCATACCAGAGCGTGAAGAGCAGGGCGCCTTTGAGCAGAAAGCGATCCGCGTGCGCAGATTGGCTCAGGCGGTACAGGAATCGCTCCAGGGCATAGCGGACCAGAAGCTGGTTGAAGTTCGATTCTTCGGACTTTGCGATGTTCAGCAGGCGTGCCCGTACCGACGCTGCGAGGTCTTTGGTCATTCGGTGGCTTCGAGGTATGGCTGCAGAAGTGGGCGGATTATCTTGAGGCGCTGACCGTGAGCAACGTGGCGCCGCTGCGCGCGGCTTGAGCACAAACACGTTGTCGGCGAACACCAGCGGCGCGATCTGGATCATCAGGCGTGCGGTATCGAGATAGATCTGATTCATGGTTTGAGCACCAGTAACCCATCGCTTGACTTCGATATCCACGGCCGGGCACTGCCCTTCGGCAGCACGGCCTCATCGAGCTTGCCGACCCACGGCAGGGAGAACTCGCGTCCGAGACGCAAGCAGAGACGGACCGTCTTGACACTTGTGCAGCGCTTGAGAAGATCCATCAGCAGTTCGGCGCGCAGGCTGTGGGTGCCTTCGGCGATTTCACGCGCTTCCTGCAGTGATTGCCGAACGCCGACCTCATCCAGCAATTCGAGCAGCGCCCGCTCCGGTCTCGAGACCAGCGGTGCGCCGTCGCGGTTTTCGAAAGGGCCCACGCCGGGCATCTGCTCTGGCTCCTCGGTGAACAGCCGCTTGCGGTGATACTCGCCCGGAAAATGCTGGCCGAACCAATTGGGCAGGCGCGCGGTCGCCCAGCCGTAAAGTCTCAGGGTCGGTCGCAGCAAGACATAGTGGCGCACGCCATACCAATCCAACGCCGTCTTGCCGCCAACATGAAATCCGGCGATTTGCTGCTGGAGCACGACGAGGCTTGGGTGCAGCGAGAGCGCTTCGCCTGGCCGGCAATAGATCCCCGTCCCAGTCGCTTGAGCCAACCAGAGCGCGCATAGTGAACCGCGAGATCGGCCGAGACCCCGAATTCCGCGAGCTGGGCCGAGGTGATCGGGGCACCCATGGGGAGGCGGGTATAGAGAGTCTTTAATTTGCTCTTAGAAATCGTAGTCATACTACGATTATTTACGATGTTCTAATAAAAGTGAATCCGGTACGGGATTTATTCTGGCGCATTTTGGTTATTTTGCGACAAATAGGTTGATAAATGCGCCATTTTAACTGGCGCATTGTTGGATTTGCGCCAAAACAGGCGTAGGATATGGCGCAATTGGTACCCAATATTCGAGTCAATCCATGCCGAAAATCATCTCAGCCGGCGAGTACGAAGCGGTCTTGAACGCGGTCCGCGCGCGGCCGGCCGGCGCGAGCATCGAGATGATTCAGTCGGCGCTCGGCGAGGACGTGGCCAGAAGAACGCTGCAACGCCGGCTGAATGAACTGGTCAAGCAGGGCCGTCTTGTTGCCGAGGGCCGCAAACGCGGCGCCCTGTATCGCCTGCCGGCAGAAGGCAGCGTTACGGTCAGGCCAGAAGCGGGGGCGATGACGGCGGAGGGAGGGCAGGTCTCAGCGGAGGTCTATGTCCCGATGTCAGCCGAGGGTTCGCGCCTGCGCGACCTCGTGCGCCGGCCGCTCACGCAACGAACGCCGGTCGGATACCGGCGCGAATTCCTGCTCGATTACCGCCCCAATGAAACCTGGTATTTGCCAAGCGAGACGCGAACTCGCCTGCGCGGCCTGGGCGAAGCTCCGTCGCCAGAGCGGCAGGCGGGCACCTATGCGCGCGATGTGCTCGGGCGGCTGTTGATCGACCTCTCCTGGGCTTCATCCAAACTCGAAGGCAACACCTACACGCGGCTGGACACCCAGCGCCTGATCGAGCACGGTGAAGCGGCCACCGGTAAGGACGCGCGCGAAACGCAGATGATCCTGAACCACAAGCGCGCCATCGAGTACCTGGTGGATGGTGCCGACGAGCTCGGCTATGACATTCACACTTTTCAAAACCTGCACGCACTTCTTTCAGAGAATCTGCTCGCAGATCCCGGCGCGAGCGGCAAACTGCGCGAGCGCATCGTGGATATTTCGGGCACGGTGTTTCGCCCGCTGGCAATCCCGCAGCAGATCGACGAATTCTTTCGTGCTGTCCTCGACAAGGCAGCGGCGATCGGCGACCCGTTTGAACAGGCGTTCTTTCTGATGGTGCAGATTCCCTACCTGCAGCCTTTCGAAGACGTGAACAAGCGGGTTTCGCGGCTGGGCGCCAACATTCCGTTGCTCAAGCACAACCTTTGTCCCTTGTCCTTTGTCGAAGTGCCTGAACGCGCTTACGTCGAAGGAACTCTGGCTGTCTATGAGCTGAACAAGGTCGAGCTGCTCGCCGATGTATTTACTTGGGCCTATGAACGATCCTGCCAGCAATACCGCGCGATCGCCGATTCACTCCCGCAGCCAGACCCGTTCAGACGAACGTATCGCGACGCGCTGGCCGATGTCATCGGGGAAATCGTGCGCAAAGCGTGGCCGGCCGATACGGCGGTCATCGAGCGGGAAGCAGCGAATCTGGTTCCGGCGGAAGATAAGACGCGTTTCGTCGAAATGGCGGCTGACGAACTGAAGGGGCTGCACGAAGGCAACATTGCCCGCTATCGGTTGCGCCTGTCGGAATTCCGCAACTGGAAGTCAAATCAGCGGTGATGCGTGATAACGATGCTTGTGCCCATTGACTGGAGCGATTAAGTAGACGACGGCACAGGGCCTAATCCATTCCATGGTCTGCGAGAAACCTTGTCGAGAACGCGACGTAGCGTAGGGCCGATGTAGCCCGGTAGTTCTCGAAAACCGTTCTCGCTTGTGGAAGTGCGGAAGGGCGAGTTTCGAGAAGGTCAGGCGGTTCTGATCTCGTTGAGCAGATCGGGGTGACGATCCAGCAGCTTGAACAACTTGACCAGGGCCAGCGGCGGCTTGGTCTTGCCGTTCTCGTAGCGCGAGAACGCATTGATGCCACCGCCGAAGATTTCGGCGGCTTCGCGCTGGTCAAGATCGAGCTTCTTGCGCACGTCCG
>CAIXPL010000013.1 GCA_903921325.1 uncultured Pseudomonadota bacterium | reverse complement strand
CGCTCAGGAAAACACTCGTCGATGTATTCGCAAATCAGCGAGGACTCGATCACGATCTTGCCATCATGATCCAGTGCCGGCACCACGCCCTTGGGATTGATCTTCAGGTATTCGGGCGTGAACTGCTCATTGGCAAACAGGTTCACGTTCTGCGTCTCGTAGGCGAGCCCTTTTTCCGCGAGCGTGATGAACACCTTCTGTGTACAGATCGAATTGTTGAAGCTATAGACTTTCAGCATGCACCGTCCTACCGTTCATTGCATCATCTCAATTGCGATCTATCGGACCTGCCTGACCGTACCGCCAATCGCAGCTGCGGCGAGGCCGCTGGGAGATGGCATCATCATCGGACAGCGCAGGTGAAAGGCTTGCCTATTGTCGCTGCCAAACCAATGGAAAGCACCGATCGTCATCGGGATACGCACCGGGTTGGACTACCGGATCGCCCGTGACGCGCATGGTGGCAGGTCGCGGGTCCCAGCGTGCGTCGGCTCCCATATAGCGGGTTGAGATCGCGGCGCGGCGACGGGTTGGCGAGAAGTTGCCTTCCGAGCCGTGCAACGTCAGCGGGTGATGCACGATGCAATCGCCCGCATTCATCTGCCACGAGAGAAAACGCAGGTCCGGGTTGTCGCGCTGCAGCGAATAATTGGGACAGGTCTCCAGTGTCGATTTGAAATTGGGATCCTTGTCCGGAATGCTCGCCGCGTAGAACTTGCCCCAGCGGTGCGAGCCCGCGAGGTATTCCAGGGCGCTGTTTTCGTGTGACACCGGGGTGAGGGCCACCCACACCGACAGAATGTCTTCACCCATCATTGGCCAGAATGGCAGATCCTGGTGCCAGTCGGTCATCTCCTGAGTCAACGGCTCTTTCACGAAAACCTGGTCATAGAACAGGCGCACCGAATCGGCCTGCATCAAGCTGGCGGCAATCTCGGCGCAAGGGGATTCCATACACCAGGCCCGAAAATCATCGTCCCAGCACCAGACAAAAGTGTTGATGTGATAGCGCCCGCTCGTGCCGCCCAGGGCGCGCGTGACCTCGCGCGGCCGGGCCAGGGCATGCGTGCTGTCCATCACGCGGTCCACGGCGCCCAGCATTCGATCGATCCAGTCCTGATCGAACATGCCGCGCAGACAAATCGCCCCATCGTCACGAAACTGCGCAACATCGGCGGCGCTGATCGCATTGAGCGGTCGTCGGTTCATGCCGGTCTCCTCATCAAAGCAGCTCGCTCTCGCAGCGCAATACCCTCGTCGGTCGTCTGACCGCAATCAGCCGACTGCCGCGCACGCACCCGCTGTTATCGACTACCATCGTGCCGGGCAAGGCACGCGGCGCCCCATTAACCACTACCGCTCCCCCGGTGGTGAGTATAACGACGAGGAGACTAAGGTGAAACTGAGCATCCATGCGACCAGACTCGCCCTGAGCGCGCTCTTATGCGGCAGTACAAGTATCGCGCTTGCGCAACAGCCCGAGCGGTTCAAATTCGCCGTCTTCACGCCAGACAAGGAACAAACCTTTCTGACGGTGATGCGTCCCTTTGCCGAGGCCGTCAAGAAAGACGCGGCTGGCACCTGCGAGATTGACCTCTTCCCCAATGGCGCCCTGGGCCGCAGCCCGGTGCAGCAGGCGCAGATGGTACTCGATGGCGTGGCCGATATCGCCTGGGTGATTGCCTCCTACACACCGGGGCGCTTTCAGGAAAATGAAGTGCTGGAATTGCCCGGCACGTTTCGCGATCTGCGTGAGGGGACGCTCGTTTTTACCCGGCTGGTAAAGGCGGGCAAGTTGCGCGGCTATGACGATTTCTATCCGATTGGCCTATTCGCAACCGCCCCCTACAGCCTGCACGCGCGTTTCGCCATCAACACCATCGCCGACATTCGCGGCAAGAAAATCCGCGCTTCGGGCGCAGTCGAGAGCGCATCGCTCAAGGCATTGGGCGCGGTTCCAATCGGTATGCCCGTCACCGAAGTGGCCGAGGCCGTCGGGCGTGGCACGATTGATGGCACCACATCGCATCCCTCGCCGCTGTTTGATTTCGGCCTCGATCGGGTAACCCAGCACGACTACTTCACCCGGCTGGGCATTGTGCCGCTGGCCATCCTGATGAATGCAAAGCGCTATGCTGCAGCGCCGGCCGCGTGCCGTCAAGCCATCGACAAGTATTCAGGCGATTGGACCGCTGCCCGTTTCATCGAAGGCATTGGTGCCTACAACGACAATCTGGTGAAACGGCTGCAGGCCGATTCCCATCGAACGGTGGTGTTTCCCTCTGCCACCGATCTTGCCGCCACGGATGCCGCACTCAAGCCGGTGGTCACTGAGTGGGCTGGAAAAACTGCCCGCAATGCTGAGCTGCTTGCGGCCGTGCAAAGCGAGCTGGCTGCCGTACGCGCTGGCAAGTAGTCGGTGAGCTTGGCTCGACGCGCTGTCACAGTGGTTTGTCGTCGTTCCAACGTGGCGCGTCGCCCTTCCACGGCGGCTCGCTGCCCTTGCAAAGTCCCGCGCCACTTGTGCTTGCACTGATCGAACGCGCTGGGTTAATCGGCACCCGAGCACTATCGGTTCTCGGGTTAGCCGCGCTCATGCTGCTCGCCTCCCTCACCCTTGCCGATGGGCTGCTGCGCTGGCTCGCCAATCAGCCGATCGAAGGTGTACGCGACATCGGCTCGCTCGCCATCGCAGTCGCCATTGCCTGCTGCCTGCCGGTGGGATTAATGGAAAGATCCAATATCACCATCCGTTTTTTCAGTTCCCTTGCGGGTCAGCGTGCCGGACAGTGGGCCGACAGCATGGCATCGCTGCTGATCCTTGTTGTGATGACCGGGATGGCCTGGCAGTTCATGTTGCATGCAGGGAAGCTGGCTCGTGCCAGCGAAACGACCTGGGTGCTTAAAATTCCCGTCGCGCCGTTCTGGTACGCCGTTGCCTGCATAACGGTCCTTGCCGTGCTGGTGCAGCTCATCGTGCTCATTCTGGATGTGGCGCAGCTCGCCAGTCATCGTTCATTGCTCGGCACTGCCTCTACCTCTGCCCCTGCTTCAACCGCTGCCTCTACTTCAACCTCGGCTCCGAGTTCTGCCACGGCCTCTGACAAGGCCGCCCTCGAATGACCCCGCTCCTGGTCGGTGCAACAGGCCTGGGCGCCCTGTTTGCCCTCATCCTGCTGCAAGTGCCCATCGCGTTTGCGATGATCATCGTCGGTGTGATTGGCTTTGCACTGCAAACTGGGTGGGGCCCTGCCCTCACCATTCTGGCGAGCGAACCGGCCGGGCTGCTTGCCAGTGTCGATCTGGCCACGGTGCCGCTCTTTCTGCTGATGGGCACTTTTGCCTCCGTGGCCGGATTTTCAAGTGATATCTATGCTGCTGCCGCGGCCCTGTTCGGCCATCGACGGGGTGGACTCGCCTACGCCACCATTGGTGGATGTGCAGCGTTCGGTGCGGTGTGTGGTTCATCGACTGCGACGGCCGCCACCTTTGCCAAGGCGGCCCTGCCCGAGATGCTGCGCCGCGGCTATTCGCCCGCCTTTGCCACTGGCACGATCGCCGCGGGCGGCACCCTCAAGGCGCTGATTCCGCCCTCGATCGTGATGATTCTGTACTGTATCGTCGCGCGCACTTTCATATTCGACCTTTTCACCGCATCGCTGGTTCCCGCGCTACTTGCCATCGTGCTCAACCTCCTTGCCATTCGTATCATGGTGAGCCTGAACCCAGGTGCTGCCCCGATCGGCGAGCGGATGCCCTGGTCAGAGCGTATCGCTGCATTGCGCAAGGCGGCGCCGGTCATCCTGCTCATGCTGGTGCTCTTCGGTGGCCTCTACAGCGGCGTGTTTACCGTGAACGAGGCCGCATCCGTGGCTGCCGTGCTCGCACTTGCGCTTGCGCTGTGGCGCGGGCGACTTGATCGCACGGTCCTATGGACCGGGTTACGCGAGACCGCTGCGGCCACGGCGATGATCTACGGCGTGATCATCGGTGCATCGATATTCAGCTATTTCATCAGCACCGCGCGAGTGCCCGATGCGTTGATCGGCGCGATCGGTGAGCTGAATTTGCCACCGGTAGCCATCATTTTTGCCTTGTTGGTGGCCTACCTGATCCTCGGTGCCGTGTTTGACGAAATTGCGGCCATGCTCATCACAGTCCCGTTCGTGTTGCCCATTATCGACAAGTTGGGCTATGACCCGATCTGGTGGGGCGTGATCAATGTCGTGGTGATCGAGCTGGGCATGATCATCCCGCCCATTGGCATCATCGTGTTCATCCTCCATGGCCTGGCGCCTGACATACCGCTTCGCACCATCTATCGCGGCGTGACACCATTCATCATCGCCGATCTGGTGTTGCTTGCCTTGCTCACCCTGGTGCCCTCGATCGCCTTGTGGCTGCCGGCCGTGTTGCGCTGATCAGCGCAAAGCCACCGACCGAATGGGGTCAGACGCCCGCCACCACACAGCGATCGCCTCTCCTCAGCTACCCTCTTGGGCCACCGGCCGCATCCCCTCAGGCCCGGCCCGCCTCAGGTCGACAAGATTTCCGCCGCCTTTTTGCGCGCCTGATCACGTTCGCGCTCAAAAATCGTGAGGTACTTGCTGTTGAACCAATCGGCAATGCCCGCCTTGAAACTCGGCCGGTCGAGCACACGTTCGCTCCAATCACGCACTGCCGGCCGCGATTGAATCATGTCATCGAGTCCGAGGTGATGCAGGCGGACCAGATAGGGCGCATAGGCAATATCTGCCAGTGAGAACTGATCGCCAGCGAGCCACCGCGATTGCCCCAATACTTGGTCAAACTCGGCCATCAGGCGGTCGAAGCGTCGCACCCCGTCCACAAAATAACTTGAATCCAGTCCCTGGTAGACGCATGAGCGCATCCGCTCGCGTCGCGCCGAGTCGACCATCTTGTCCAGCCACGCCTGTACGTCCTCGGGCTTGCGCGCCAGATGCTGATGACGAAATGCGACGCAAGTCGACACCACACCGGTCATTGCGTGCATGCCCTCATCCAGTCGCTTCATCCACAAGCGCATGCGCGCCCGATCCAGCGCGCCTTGTGGGCGCAACGCGCCGGTACCCCGATCCGGCCAGGCATCATCGATGTATTCGCAGATGACATTGGACTCAATGATCACTTGCCCCCGATGCAGCAGCGTGGGCACCACTTGGTTGGGGTTCAACTTCACATAGTCAGGGTGCTGCGCCTCGCCCGCACGGATATCGAGGTGGATGCCATCGAACACAACGCCCTTTTCAGCAAACGCCATGCGCACCTTGGCAGCACAGACCGACATGTCATTGTGATACAGGACCGGCACTTCGCCCGGCCGCTCGGATGAATTTTCCAATGAGGTCTCCTCGTTCTGGTTTTCTTACTCTACGGCATTGCGATCCGACGCGCAGAGGATCGCTGGTGATCGAACCAGGCAATCGCCAAGCGCGCGGCCGCAGTCGCCTCTGCTTCTGAAGCAAACTGATGCGGCATGCTGTCAAACGTCAGAAACCAGCCGCTCAAATCCTCCGGCTCGCGGCGCCACTCCTGAAACCGAATGCGCCCGTTGTCAGACACGATAATGTCGATGCAGCGATTGCGCTCATCGTTCTCGTAACTGGCGAGCACCCTGGGTTTCTCTGACATCCCTCCATTCTCCCATTCCCCCTGCCGGGTGTGCCGTGGCGCTGGCAACGAATCGCTTGGTCGCAACTGTCCCGACGACGAGTCGGGCGGCGCGGACTGCTCCGGCAAACCAGCGTTCCATGGCACCCGTAGTGTCGCTATCATAGTCACGGTGTGAACGGGATTACGCGCCCGCTGATCCGGAACGCAGCTCTCCTGCAGCGCATCAACATGTCGTTCCGCTGCAGTGCATCGCCATTTGAACATACGTCACCTGGAGGATTTTCATATGACCCGCTATGAGGTTCCTGCTGATCTGGCCAGCCGACTGATCGCACGCCGCGGTCGGCTGCACGCCTATGACGCCTTTACGGCTTCAAGTACCGCGCTGCTGATCGTCGACATGCAGAATTTCTTCATGAAGGACGGCGAGTTGATGTGTGCACCCGCCGCGCGCGACATCGTTCCGCAGGTCAACCGACTCGCCGCCGCGCTACGCGCCGCTGGTGGTCTGGTGGTCTGGATCGTGATGGAAGCGAGCGAAGAATCGCGCGGTGCCTGGGCCAATTTTCATGAACTCTTTCATACCGAAGCCTTCGAGCGGCGCATGGGGTCCCTTGGCCTGCAAGGCGAAGGTTTCAAGCTGTGGCCGGCCATGACGCCCGCAGCAGCCGATGAAACGGTCATCAAGCGCCGCTACAGTGCCTTCATCCAGGGCTCCTCTGATGTCGAGTCAGTCTTGCGCCGGCATGCGATCGACACCGTGCTGGTGACCGGTGTGGCGACCAACGTGTGCTGCGAGTCCACCGCGCGCGATTGCATGATGCGCGGTTTCCGGACTGTCATGGTGTCCGATGGCAATGCCTCATTCACCCAGGCCGAACATGACATGGCGCTACGCAACTTCATCACCTATTTCGGCGACGTTCAATCGACCGATGAAGTGCTCGAGCACATGACGCCTGCCATCAATCAGGCTGCTGCCTGAATCGCTCGGGCCGGTGTGGCCAATGTCCCGATATTCCCTATGAACCAAGACCACGCCCAATCGGCAACCACGGTGCCCTTCCTTGACCAGCCGATGGTCGCGAGGGGGTTTGTTCGCAATGCCTGGTACATGGCCGGTTGGCTGCAGGATTTCGCGGCCGACGCGATCACGCACAAGACGCTGCTCGGGGAACCGATCGCCATTTTTCGCACGGGTGACGGTCAGTGGATTGCCCTGGAAGATCGGTGCGTCCATCGTTTTGCACCGTTGAGCCGTGGCCAGATCGTCGATGGATGCAAGCTGCAGTGCCCTTACCACGGCCTCCAGTACGACGCCAGCGGCGCCTGCGTCTACAACCCGCATGGCAATCAGAAGATTCCGCCGCGATCCAGCCTGCGCGCCTGGCCTGTGGCTGTGAAGCACAAAATACTGTGGATCTGGATGGGCTCGACGCCCGCGCTGTTTGATCGAATTCCCGATTTTTCGGTGCTCGACAGTCCGCCTGAGATCCATACCACCAAGCTTGACTACATGCTGATGAAAGCCAACTATCAGCTCATCATCGATAACCTGCTTGATCTGAGCCACACCTCTTATCTGCACGAAGGCTTGATCGGCAACGCCGACACAGTGCATTCGGTAATTGACTGCCGGATGGAGGGTAACGATGTGATGGTGACACGCCACGCGAGTAAAGCCGCCGCACCATCCATCTTCGCCCAATGCTGGCCAGGACATCCTGACAAAGTCGACAAGCTCACAGCGATGCGCTGGATGGCACCGAGCACGATGCACCTGATCAGTTGCATCTGCGAAGTCGGGACCGACCCAATGACGGGCACAGGATTTCATGCGCTGCATCTGCTCACGCCCGAGACCGAACGCACCACGCACTATTTTTTTACTGCTGTGCGCTTTGGCGTCAAGACCAGTGACCTGGACCTTAATCGTACCCTGCAGGCGTCCATCGCCCGCTTGCGCCGCTTTGCCTTCGAGGAGCAGGATGCGCCGATCATAGAAGCCCAGCAACGCAATCTGGACAGCGCGCGGCGGGTGCTCGAACCCACCTTGCTTGAAATCGATGCGGGGCCGGTGCGCTACAAGCGCATCCTCGCTCAGCTGCTGATTGCTGAGCGCGAGGCAGACTGAGACCTTCGGTTAACAACCGATTGTCGCACAGCACCGAATAGCCTCAGGTCAACGGCCGGCAACCGATCGCTGCAAGGCGCCCGCGCTTTCATTCGCGCACACTGGGTGCGTCACTGCATCGCTGCCCAGACCCGCCGCCACTACTCGGGTTGCGCGCCCGAGATTCGCACGACCTCGCGAAAGCGATTGATCTCGCGGCTCAGGAACTGTGCAAAAGCCGGCGGGTCGGCCAGATACACATCGGTGCCCCCGGCCTCCAGCGATTTCACAATCGACGGATCGGTGAGCACGGCGCTGAACGCCTCATAGAGCTTGTTGACGATAGTGCCAGGCAAGTGGGCGGGGCCAAAGATGCCCTGCCAGGCCGGCATTACAAAATCAGCGAAGCCCGCCTCTACCATGGTCGGCACCTGAGGTGCCCAGCCTGATCGCTCTGCCCCCGTACTGCCGAGCAGCTTGACCCGCCCACCCTGTAATTGCGCCTGGACGCTCTGGAAAGGATAGAAGATCCATTGCACATCGCCGCGCACCAGGTCCACCAGGGCCTCAGAGGCATTCTTGTAGGGGACATGGTGGATATCCAGACCGGCGCGTGCCGCAAAATAAGCGCCCGCCAGATGAATTGAGGAACCCACACCGGTCGAGGCGTAGTTGAGCTTGCCCGGACGGGCTCGCGCATAGGCGACCAACTCGGCGACATTGCTCACCGGGACGGTGCTGCTGACCACCAGCAGCAGGGGCTGGCTGGTCAGTCGCGCAATTGGCGTAAAGCTATTGATGGAGTCATACGGCAGCGGTGGACCAAAGCTCGGATTGATTGCATGCTGGGTCGCCGAGAACAGCAGCGTATAGCCATCCGGTGTTGCACGAACCACGTTGAGACTGGCCGGAATGGCCGCCCCGCCGGGCTGGTTTTCGATCACCACTTCCTGGCCCAGTTGGCGCGGCAGCAGCCGGGCAATGCCGCGTGCCGACACGTCGGCGCCCGAACCGGCCGAGTACGGCACGATCAACCTTACTGGGCGGTTTGGATAGGACTGTGCAAATGAGGCAACGCTAGGCAGCAAGCCGCTGGCCAGCCCGGTCGCTGCGCCAAGCAGGCGGCGGCGCCATCTCCGGTCTCCCGTTTGATCCATGGGTCTCCTGAACGCGTAGTGGACGAAGCGAGAATGTCATTCGTTCGATTGATTTCAACCGCTGTGCTCGCACGGCTACTTGCCAAGCGCCTGATGCGGGTCTGGCGACTGACCGATCGACCGATTATAGATTCGCAAAATGCAGTATTCCATTCACCGCGAGGCGATTCTTCCGGTCGCAGGGAACTTTTTGAGTCACTGTTGCAACCCCCGCACCAGCCGCTGCGGCGCGATAATGTGCGACGCCGCTGCGGCGCGATAATGCGCGATTCATCATACCGACCGACATGCATCCATGAGCCGTACCATTCCGTTTGTGATTCTTGCCGCAGCGTTCTTCATGGGTGCCGCGGCGCACGCCCAATCCACCTTCCCGCTCCATCCCATCAAAATCCTGACCGGCTTCCCCGCTGGCAGCGCCACGGATGTGGCCGCCCGTGCGCTGTCAGGACCGATGGCGCAGCAACTCGGTCAGCCGGTGATCATCGAGAACCGCACAGGAGCGGCAAGCAACATCGCGGCCGCCGCGGTAGCGGCCGCACCCGCTGATGGCTACACGGTATTTGTCGCGACCATTGCCAACACCATCAACGCGGCCTTTCCTGGCTCGCACTCGGTTGACCTGGTGAGCGCATTTACGCCCATCATGATGATCGGCAGCGTACCCAACGTGCTCGTCGCGAACCCAGCGCTTCACCTGCGTTCGTTGGATGACTTGATCCGGCTGGCCAAAGCGCAGCCTGGCAAGCTGACCTATGCCTCCTCGGGCATAGGCACCTCGCCGCACCTGTCAGGGGTGTTGTTCAGCACCTTGACCGGAGTGCAAATGAGTCATGTTCCCTACCGGGGCAGCACGCCGGCGGTCACCGATCTGCTCTCGGGGCAGGTCCAGATCATGTTCTCGCCAGCCTCATCGGTGCTGCAATACATTCGTGCCCACCGCCTTGATGCGCTGGCCGTGACCAGCGCTCGGCGTGCCAGCGTACTGCCCGATTTGCCCACCATCGATGAATTGGGATTGAAAGGTTTCGAGACTTCGGTCTGGTATGGCCTGGTCGTGCCTGTGGGCACTCCCAGGGAGCCGATCGAGCGAATCGCAATGGCCACCCGTTTTTCGCTCGCAAGCAACGAGGTGCAATCTCTCTTCAAGGCGCAAGGAATCGAGATAGTCGATGCCGGTGCCGAAGAATTCGCGCGCTATCTGCGTAGCGAAGCAAGCAAGTGGTCAGCCGTGATCCGCGAGGCTGACATTCATCCTGAATAATCGATTGCTGATCTCACCGTCTGCCCGACCACCGTCTGCCCTACCACCGTCTGCCACACCACCGTCTGCCACACCACCGCCCGCCCTTCCGGCGTCTGCCTACCACCGCGTGCCTTGCCGCCCACTGCGGTAGCACCTTCTGGTTGTATGGCGGTGCGATCGAATCCAAGTGCCACAACTCAAAGGAATCCCGACATGGCCCGAATCACCATCTCCGAATGCCGCGCCTTCATGATCGCCGTCACCGCGAAGGCCGAATCAATGGGCGTGCCTGTGTCGATTGCAGTGGTGGGCCCGGAAGGTAACCTGATCGCACTGGAGCGCATGGACGAGGCGGGCTTCATTACACCGGATACCGCAAGGGCCAAGGCCTATACTGCGGCGGCGTTTCGCTCGATGAGCCCGCGCTTCACCGATGGCCTGGTGATCCAGCAATGGTTCAAGGAGCGCAATCCGCAGATGCTTGCCAATGCCTCGGTGTTCACCAATGGACTGGTGGTGGCCTCGGGTGGTTGCGCGCCCATTTTCAAGGGCAACGAAATGGTTGGCGCTTACGGGATCAGCGGCGCCACCGGCGATCAGGATGAGGTGATTGGCCAATATGCCCGCGCCCAGGTAGGCTGGTCAGCGACCCCGGCAGAAGACAACACACCCGAGAGCGTCAAACAACACATCAATGACATCTATTCCAGGGTAGGCCTGGCAGACCGCAAGCTGTAGCGAGCGGCCAACCCGGCGACTCCAGGGACGCGGCACTGAGGCGCACGGGCAGCCTCAGCTCACCACGGCGCTGGATTCAGATGCCTTCGACAATCCGCATATCCCGTTCGGCGGCATCACCGAGCGCGACCAGTGCCGCCTGGTAGCCCGGGCTGTCATGGGCGGCAATCGCCGCAGCGACACTGTCGAATTCAATGACGACCGTTCGTTGGGCAATGCCTGCTTCATAGGTCTTGGCCGGAAGCCCGCGCACCAGGAAACGCCCGCCACCTGCCTGGATGGCCGGACCGGCCAATTTGGCGTAGTCCAGCAGCGCTTCAGGCTTCTTGACCGCGCGGTACGCGGCAATCCAATAGGCTTTGGCCATTCAATTTCTCCTTGGGTACAACAGCATGGCGCCGATCAACCCGGCGACGCCGACCGGGCGCACCCGGAGGCGCGGGTCAACTATGCGACAATGGACGGTCATCGGTCCGGGCCGTAGAGGCCGCCGACATTGAGACCGAGGACAATCCCATTCCAACAAGTCGCGGGCCCTCCGCGACGACAACAGGAGCTTTTCATGAAACTGTACTACACACCCGGTGCCTGCTCGTTGTCCCCCCATATCGTGGTGCGCGAATCGGGCGCTGCGTGCGATCTGATCAAGGTCGATCTGAAGGCGCACAAGACCGAGGCAGGCGATGACTTCTACGCCGTCAACCCCAAGGGCTACATCCCGACCCTGCGCCTGGACGATGGATCCACCCTCACCGAAGGCGCAGCGATCGTTCAATACCTGGCTGACCACGCACCGGCCTCTGGCTTGATCCCGGCTGCCGGTACCCGTGAGCGCTACCAGGCCATCGAGTGGCTCAATTTCATTGCCACCGAATTGCACAAGCAGTTCTCGCCGCTGTTCAACCCGACCTTCGCCGAAGAAGTCAAAGCAGTCTTTCGCACCAAGATCACCGGGCGCTTTGCCTGGATCAACGGCATCCTGGCCACTCAGGACTACCTGATGGGTAGCTCATTCACAGTGGTCGATGCCTATCTGTTCAACATGCTGCAATGGGCCAAGCGGGTCAATATCGACCTGAGCCCATGGCCCAATCTGGCGGCCTATCAGGCACGCATCGCGGCGCGTCCGAAAGTGCAGGAGGCGCTCAAGGCCGAAGGTCTGCTCGGCTAGTCAAGGGCAAAGGCACGGCCCGACGGTCACCCAAGCAGGTGGCGCGCATGGCGCCACCTGCTTGGCCGGTTAGCCTTCAGTATTGAATCTGGATTGCATGGAATCCCTGCCTCAGGATTTATTGACCGTGTGTCTGCTCGTTCTGGTAATGGGCCTGAAACACGGGTTTGACGCCGACCATCTGGCCGCGATCGATTCGCTCACTCGCTTCAACGCTCAGGCGCAGCCACGCCTTGCGCGCTATTGCGGTGCCCTCTTCTCCCTCGGTCATGGCGTCATCGTCATCGCGATCGCACTCATCGTGAGCACCCTGACCGAGCGTTGGTCACCGCCGGGCTGGCTGTCGCCATTCGCCGCCTGGGTGTCCTCAGGCATCTTGTTCTTACTCGGTCTTCTCAACCTGCGCGCTGCGTTTCAAACCGCACCGGGGCAGATCGTGCAGACGGTGGGCGTGAAAGGCCGTTTTCTTGGCTGGTCGACGCGAGCGAGTAACCCGCTCACGATGGCGATGGTTGGCGCGCTGTTCGCAATTTCCTTTGACACCATCAGTCAGGCCTCGCTGTTTGCGCTTACCGCCAGCCGATTCGGTGGCCCTGGTTACGCCTTGATGCTCGGACTGCTGTTTACCCTGGGCATGCTCACCACCGATGGAGCCAATGGCTGGTGGGTCGCTCGCCTGATCGAACGGGCTGATCAACATGCCGCCCGCGCGTCCCGTTTGATGGCCCTGGCGATTGGTATCGTCAGCCTTGCAGTAGGTTTGTACGGGATGGTCAAAATGGCCTCACCGGTCGTTGATGCCTGGGGTGAGGGTCATCAGGTGTTCATGGGCGGTGGCGTGGTGGCTACCATCGGCCTATTCTATGTCGCCGGAATGCGTTCTTCGCGTCCGAGCTTTCAGGAGCCGCACTGATTGATGCGCATTGTCGGCGCGATGGTGGCGACGGTCCTTGGTGGTCAGCTTTTGACCGCCCGGGCCGCCGATGCGCCAGCCGCCAGCGAGACCCTGCAGGCCGTTGAAGTGGTCACGCACCGGCTGGATGCGGCACGCAACAACCTGTCGCCCGATACTGGCAGCTCGGTATACAACTTTTCGCACGATGATATTGAAGCTCTGCCGCTCGGTACGGCCACGCCGTTGAATGAAGTCATCCTGCGTGCGCCTGGCGTCTCGCAGGACTCGTTCGGCCAGCTACATGTCCGAGGCGATCACGCCAATTTGCAATACCGCATCAACGGCACCATCCTGCCCGAATCCATCTCAGGCTTCGGGCAAACTCTTGATACGCGCTTTGCCAGTGAAATCAATGTATTGACAGGTGCGCTGCCGGCCCAATACGGTTATCGCACCGGCGCGGTAATCGACATTCACACCAAGGATGGCGCGTTTGATTCAGGTGGCAGCGTGCAATTGATCGCGGGCCGCCGTGACCATCAGGAAATGGGCGGCGATGTGAGTGGCCGCAAAGGTCAGTTGGCCTATTTCCTCACCGGTTCGTTTATGACCAACGAGATCGGCATCGAAAATCCCACCCCGGCGTTCAACGCCACACACGATCGGACCAACCAGGCCAAGGGGTTTGGCTATTTGTCCTATCTAATCGATGATGACAGCCGGCTGAGCCTGATCTTCGGGGCGACCAATAACCGCTTCCAGATTCCGACCCGCAGCGGGGTTCAGCCGCAATTCACCTACAGCGGCGTGAGCGCACCAAGCTCCGAGCAACTGGCCGCACGGCAGCGCGAGACCAACAGCTTTCAGATCGTGTCCTACCAGCGCTCAGTCGCCGACACCGATCTGCAAGTATCGCTTTTTCATCGCTACAGTGCGATCGATTACTACCCTGATGCAAATGGGGATCTGATCTACACCGGCGTGGCCTCGCGCATTACCCGCGACAATGACACCACGGGCATTCAGACTGATTTGAGTGCGCGCCTGAGTGCCACCCACACGCTGCGCTATGGGCTGTTTGCAAGTGAGGAGCGCTGGGGGACACTCAATACGTCACAGGTCTTTGCCGCCGACGCACTGGGCAATCAGACAGGGTTCACACCGATCAGCATCACCGACAACAGCGCGAGCAGCGGTCATACCGCCGGGCTCTACGTGCAGGATGAATGGAAATGGCGATCTGATCTGACAGTGAACTATGGTGCGCGCCTCGATTCTGTCGACACCGTCACCCGTGAGTCGCAGTTGAGCCCTCGCCTTGGCGTGGTATATGACCTGAGTGCCCGCAATCGTATTCACGCCGGCTATTCGCGCTATTTCACGCCCCCCGCGACCGAGAAAATCAGCAGCACCGACATCCAGAAGTTCGCTGGTACCACCAGCGCACCAGCCTCCGGCAGCAACACCGCGGTCAAGGCGGAGCGCTCGAACTATTTCGATCTCGGTATTGCGCATGTGCTCAATCACGACGTCACGCTTGGATTCGATACCTACTATCGCGATGTTCGTCACCTCCAGGATGAAGGGCAATTCGGCAACGCGCTCATTTTTTCCACCTTCAATTATTCGAAGGGCACGATCTACGGCGGCGAGTTCTCGGCGAGTTATCGCAAGGAGGGTCTATCGGCCTATGGCAACCTCGCCTACTCGGTGGCCAAGGCGAGCGGGATCGAAAGCGGTCAGTACAATTTCGCTCCGGCAGAACTTGCCTATATCGCCAACAACTCGATCTATCTGGACCATGATCAGCGCTGGACGGCGTCCGCCGGAGTCGCCTGGACTCAAGGTGCAACCAGCTATTCAACCGACGCGATTTTCGGTACCGGTTTGCGCCGTACGCCCCACAACGGCCCCCCTAACAGCGACCATCTACCGGCCTATACCCAGGTGAATGCGAGCATTCGACATACCTTTCAGCTGCCACAACTGGGACGGTTGGATACCCGAGTATCAGTGCTCAATCTGTTTGATAAATCCTACGAACTGCGCGATGGCACCGGGGTGGGCGTCGGCGCACCCCAGTTCGGTTTGCGACGAACGCTGTATCTGGGACTCAGCAAACCATTCGGCTGACGACTTGTCATGAAACGTCGAAGCTTCCTGCTGGCTGGCGCGGGCGGTATCGCTGCGATTGAGGCGGGGTGCACCCTGTTTGATGCGCCTGAACCCTACCTGTCGTTTCGGGCGACCGCGCCTGTCATCCCGGTCGGCGCGCTTCGCCGCCTGTTGGTCGAGCGCATCGATCCGCTCAGTGGTCAATGCCACTACCGCGCCCTGGTCAGTACCGCTCGAGCAACGGAGCGTGCCGACGCACGCGCCGAGCCAGGTGGCTTTCGGCTGAGCATGCTGGGTGGCCTGCGCGAAGTGGTGAATCCGGTCTTGATCGGACGAGCAGGCGAGCACCTGGACTTCGTGATCGAGAACCGGCTGCCACAAGCCACCACCGTGCACTTTCATGGCCTCACCTTGCCTGAGACGCAGGATGGCGCCGGCTTCGATCCGATCCCCCCCGGGGCGAGCAAGCGCGTTTCATTTGAACTGCGCAACCGGGCAGGGCTGTACTGGTATCACGCTCATCCGCATGGTCATACGGCGGAGCAAATCCAGGCGGGTCTGGTCGGGCTCGTCATCGTGGTCGATGAGGATGATCGCCGGCTGGATGAGAGTCTGGCGCTCTCACCGGGCAATCGACTGGCCCTCGTCCTCGCCGATCAGCGATTACGCGGCGACTTGCGCCTGCCGTACGCACCCGACCCCAGGGAGTGTGCGCACGGCTGGTTCGGCAACGCCATGGCAGTCAACGGCACGCTTGAGTTCACGACCGATTGCCACGCGGGCTGGGTACGCCTGCAGTTGCTCAATGCCTGCAATGCGCGCGGGCTGCTGGTCGGCATTCGCCACGGGCGAGACCTGCTGCCTTTTTTTCTGCTCGGCACCGATGGCGGATTGCTGCCCGAAGCGGTGCCGCTGGATCAGGTCTTTCTCTACCCGGCCGAGCGCATCGACATCGCCATTGATCTATCGCTTCTGGTGAGTGACCCGGCAAGCGGTGCAGGTGCGACCGAACACATCGTGAGTGCGATCAGCCTGCCCTTTGCGCCACGCCATCAGGTAAGCCGCACGCCCAGCGCACCGCGCACGCATTTGCACGATGCCGAGCCACCCTTATCTGCGACCGCGCTGTGCACGGGGGCAGACTCCACGCAGGGTGCGTCACCGTCACCAACGTCACCTTTCGCGCCGGTGCCGGTCGCATGGGCTGCAGCGACTGCCAGTGTGCAGGATGGCGCCCCACTGGCTCTATTTCATATCCGCGTGCGGTCACAGGCTCCCTCCTCTGGCCCTGCGCCTGGCCGTTTGCCCGCGCGCCTGTCTGCACTACCGCCTGCGCCGCGCGCGGACCCGGCATTCGTACGTCAGATCCGGCTCGACTTTGACGAAGCTGCCGGCTACGTGATTGATGGCACTACTTATTCAAGCGATGAACCTGGCATCACGATTGCACGCGGCGGTGCCGAAATCTGGGAGATCCGCAACAGCCCGCTCTCCATGCCGCATCCGATGCATTTGCATGGGTTCAGTTTCAGAGTCCTGCGCCGACGCGGCACCTTCGGTCCGGCACGCGCGCTCACCACCCACGGCAATGGGCGGCTCGCCACTGACCTTGGGCTCAAGGACACCGTGGTGGTGTGGCCCAATGAAACGGTCTGGATCGAGATCGACTTCTCGCTTCCGCTCAGCGCGTCATTCGACGGACGGCAGCGCTACCTCTTCCATTGCCACAACCTCGCACACGGCGATGCGATGATGATGCGAAAACTTGTCATTGCCTGAACCATCTCCTCGGCGGCGCACCAGGCAGGCGCACCCGATGAGATGTCGCCAGGCGGCGGCGCCGCAGCGCGACGCCCGGGTGACAACTAATCCATCACCCGCACGCCCCAGGGCAACTTGCCAACCGGAATGGTCTTGAGCGCGATTGCTCTTGCTGTGTCAATCACTGTAACCGTCCCAGAGCGTCCGTTAGCCACGTAGAGTTTGCCGCCATCTCGGGTCAGCGACATATTCCACGGGCGCTCTCCTACCGGTACGGTCGCAATGACTTGATCGCGCGTGGTATCGATTACATTGACACTGGCCTCGCCGCCATTGCTGACATAGAGCCGGTGACCATCAGGACTCATGACCACGCCATTGGATCGGACTCCCGCCTTGATCCTGTCAATGACCCGATGGGTGCGGGCGTCAAGCACATACACCGTGTCGGCGCGCTCGCAGGCAACATAGGCCTTGGCCCCATCCGGCGTGAACGCAATACCGCGCGGTCGCTCACCGACTGTGATCTGAGCAATCACCTTGCGAGAGACAAAGTCAATCACCTCGACCTTGTCATCCTCCTCGGCACTCACATAAACAAACCGCCCATCCGGTGAGAACACCGCATGCTCGGGATTCTGCGCACTGATCTTGACCCGGAAAGCAAGTTCGCCGCGTGCAGTGTCGACAAATACCACCTCGTTGGCCAGCTCCACCGCAGCGCTGATCCATGCCCCATCGGACGAGATGTACACGCCCTCGGGCGACTCACCCAGATCGATTTTGCGCACCACCGATCGACTGGTCAGATCGACGATCAGGAGTCCATTGCTGTTCTGCTCAGAGACATAGATCCGTTGCGTCGTCGTGCTGAGTGCCGCGCCGCGCGGCTTACCGCCCGCATTGATCTCACCCACGACCTCGTCGCTGCGCGTGTCGATGAGCGACAGCGTGCCACTGCCTTCATTGCTGACAACCGCAGTGCCCGCCCACGCCGACAGCGTAAGCCCCAGCGTGAGTGAGACTGCAATGAGCGCCACGCACAATGAACCCAGTGGCATGGATGAGGTGGGCGGACTGCCATGCAGCCGCTCAAAGGATTCCAGACTCGATCCAATCTGATCAAGCAGCGCCGCGGCGGCGCGAGGAACGCGCGGCAAGCGCGCGAGCGCACCGAGAAGTTGATCCATTCGTAACGCCGGCGCCGCCACGAACAACCCGGCAAGACTCTCCTCGCTGCCGAATCGGGCCTGCAAAAATCTGACAAGGTCGGGTTCCAGGTCACTGGCACTCAGCAGCACTGTGTCATTGGCGCCACAACTGCAACCGGCCCCCAGGGACAAATGCCCTTGGGTTATTCGAGTCCAGCGGCCGAGTAACTGCAGGGCCAGCACGCGTAGCTCAGCGTCCCGATTGCCCCGCTGCACTCCGCCTTTTGCAGACTGCCTGGTCACTGCGTACTCGAACGAGCGCGCGCTTTGCTCGCACGGGTCTTGCGCTCGCGCCTGGTGGCAACCGGATCAACCCCGCCCGTCGCGCCCAGGACCACGCCATACAGCGCACGCGCATTGTCGTGGCTGACATAGCCTTGCCGGACGTCATGCGCCACGCGCTCCGCATCGCGTTCCACAGGCGGGCCAAAGCCACCGCCGCCACCGGTGCGAATGATGAATGCATCCCCCGCTGCAAGCCGGCGCGAGAGCACTTTCGCATTCGGAAAATCGTTGATCTCGCGCCCCTCCAGCCGCAATGCCACCTGATTACCGGCCCCGCTCAGGCCACCCTCCAGGCCCCAGGGTGGACAATGCACCCGATCGACCTGGATATTGAAATTGATCGGCGTGAGCGCGCGCACCACCTGTTCGGTGCCCAGCCCGCCGCGATGGCGTCCGGCACCACCCGAGTCATCGCGCAGGCAATGCCGCTCGAACAGGATCGGGAATTTGGCCTCCATCTGTTCGACCGGATGATTGTGGGTATCGCCATCATTGAGGCACACTACCCCGCTCATGCCATCGGCACTCGCCTTGGCACCCCATCCGCCACCGGCCGGGCCAACGCTTGAGAGGAAGAACCGCCCGTCAGTGGGCGCGATCCCGTTGATCATGGCCACGCCCAGATCGGCATGATGCGCAGCAATCGTGCGCTCGGGAATGGCCTCAACCATGGCCCGGAATATCGTGTCCACAATGGTCATTGGATAGGTCATCCACCAGCGCATCGCCGCGGGCTTGACCGCACTCACCACGGTGCCCGCTGGCACGATCACATCAAGGGCACGAAAGCTGCCCTCATTGATCGGATAATCGGTGGGTGAGGTCAGGCATTTGTAGGCGACCTGGGCGCAGGATATCCCCGTCGACGGACCGGAGTTGTAGAACCCGCTCACCTGTGGGCTCACGCCGGTAAGATCGATTGTCATGCGATCGCCCTTCTTGGTCACCCTGACCTTGATCGGCACACGACGGCCCACCGAAATGCCATCGTCATCCATGAATGACTCGGCCTCCCAGCTGCCATCAGGGATGCTGCGGGTGCGCGCACGTGCCGAACGTTCCGACTGATCCATGATCCGGGCAATCGCCGCGAGCACCGGTTCGCGGCCATAGCGTTCGAGCAGTTCGGTATAGCGACGTTCCCCGCTTTTGACTGCCGTGATCTGGGCGCGCAGGTCGCCCATGGCACGATCGGGAATGCGCACGTTCATGCGAATGATGTCGATCAGGTCCTGATTGACCACCCCGGCGCGCTGGTATTTGAGGATGGGAACTTGCAGGCCTTCTGAGTAAATGTCGGTCGTGATGCCACCCAGTTGCCCACCGACATCAGGCCAATGCGCCATGCACACGGTCCAGCCTGCCAGATGGCCTTCATAAAACACCGGCACTGCAAACGTGAAGTGATAGAGGTGGCTGCCGGTGGTGTAGGCATCGTTGGTGACCAGGATGTCGCCCGGACCGACGCCATCGGCGCCGAAGCGCTCGATCATTGCGCGCACCGTATTGGCCATGCCACGAATGAAACTGGGCAACCCAAGACCAATCGAGACCGTCTCGCCTTTGGGCGTGAACAGGCCCACGGTGAAGTCCAGAGCCTCATAAATGATCATGTTGTAGGCAGTGCGCATGAGATGGGTCTTCATCTCTTCGGTCACCGCCAGAACCCCGTTACGCACGATCTCGGTGAGCACCGCATCAGCGGTATGACGCCGTACCGGCTTTGCTTTGTTCGCCATGTCAGTCCTCCCCGATCGTGATGTCGAGCGTGCCCCAGCGATCCACTCGCGCGCTGTCACCCGGTAGCAGCACGGTGGTCGAGGCATGTTCCTCAATCAATGCCGGTCCCTGCAAACGATTGCCCGCGCGCAGTTGCGTGCGGTCGTAGACTGGTGTGGCAATGGCACGCGCCAGGCCATTGAACCAGCACGGTCGCTGCCCGCGCAGCGCCGCGGCCGGCACCCGCGCGGTTCCGCGTGCGATGGCTGCAGGCGGCGGCTTTTTCATGACGCCGGTGACCGTGGCGCGCAGGCTCACCACTTCGGCCCGTTCGGCTGGCGCGCAGGTGCCGTAGCGGCGCAGGTGAACGGCATCAAACAGCGCCTTGATGGCGTCGCGGTCACGCTTGCGGAATACCTCTGGGGTCAGATCCACCGTTACCGGATGCTCCTGCCCGACATAGCGCATATCAATGGCGCGGCCGATCGCCACGGATTCAGCCTTGACGCCGCTGCGCTTCAAAATCGCACGGCCTTCGCCGATGAGTGCGGCAAACACCTCATCGAGTTCCTTGAACGAGGCCGCCGCAAGTGGCGTAAACCAGGTGCGCACAAAGTCATAGCGCAGATCCGAATGCAGCATGCCATAGGCGCAAAAGTGGCCTGGTGCCTGTGGCACGAGCACCCGCGCCATGCCGATTTCGCGGGCAATGGCTGCCGCATGCAAAGGTCCGGCACCGCCGTAGGCAATCAGCGGAAACGCCGCAGCATCCAGACCGCGATCGGTCGACACGCCTTTGACTGCATAACTCATCGAGGACACCGCAATGCGCAATATTCCGTCGGCCGCCGCGCGCACACTCATCCCGAGCGGCTCGGCAATCTGAGTGCGAATCGCGCGCTCGGCGGCCGCCCGGTCCAGATGCATCTCGCCGCCGAGGAAGCGCTCGGCACCCAGACGGCCCAGCACCAGGTTGGCATCGGTTACCGTGGGCTGCTCTCCGCCGCGTCCATAACAGGCAGGGCCCGGTTCGGCACCTGAACTTTGCGGGCCCACCTTGAGGGCACCGGACTCATCCACCCGGGCAATACTGCCACCCCCGGTGCCCACCTCAAAGATGTCCACCATGGGAATCTGCACCGGCAGGGCCTGGTTATAGCCACCGACCAGGGCCGCACTGGTGGTCATCACCTCACCGCGATAAATCACCCCGGCCTTGGCAGTGGTGCCGCCCATATCAAAGGCGACCGCATCCTCCAGACCGAGCACCCGCGCGAGGGCCTGCACCCCGACCACCCCGGCGGCCGGACCGGATTCGAGCATGCGAACACACTCGACGCGTGCCTGCTCCGATTGATAAAGACCGCCAGTTGACTGCACCAGCAGAAAAGAGCCGGCAAACCCTTCTTCCTTCAGGTGTTCATCGATGCCCTGTACATAGCGGCTCACCCGCGGGCCGATGTAGGCATTGGCCACCGCGGTCGAACAGCGCTCGAATTCCCGGTATTCCTGCGAGAGCTCATGCGACGCGGTCACAAAGGCATGCGGCAGACGTGCCTGCACGATGGCCTTCACTCGCCGCTCATGCTCGGGGTTGCGATAGCAGTGCAATAGCAAAATGGCCACCGCCTCGACCTTTTCGGCCACCATGCGATCACAGGCCGCCTCGACGCACGCTTCATCCAGGGCGTGCAACACCGTGCCATCAGCCATCAGACGCTCACGCACCTCCAGGCAGAGCGCGCGCTCGACCAGCGGCACATGCTTTCTGAAATACAGGTTGTAGGCATCCGGTCGATTGATGCGACCGATCTCATAGATGTCGCGGAACCCTTCGGTGATTAACAGCGCAGTGCGCGCACCGGAGCGCTCAAGCAAGGTGTTGATAGCCACTGTCGAACCGTGCAGGAACAGGGCTGCGTCGCGTACCTGGGCGCCTGCCTTGTCCACCCCGGTGTTGATCCCTTCGACCAGATCACGCGGCGTTGACAAGGTCTTGCCAAGCAGCATCTGCCCCGAGGCCTCATCAAATACGGCCACGTCGGTAAAGGTGCCACCGATGTCGGCGGCAATGCGGTTGGACGCTACAGGCGCACGCGGGCGCCGAAGTCTCTGGGGCACGGGCACCCTCCGGAATTCTGCTGTGTTGGACGCGGGCGAGTCTACCGCATGCGCACTGCGCCGTAATCACGCGACACTGCGATGCACTCATTCGATGCATTAGAGGAGGCCGGCGATTCAGCGCTGCCAGTGGCCGACGATTCAGCGCTGCCAACGCACTGCAACGATGCTTCGTCGGGTGGCCAGGTGGCCACGTCGACCGGCAATTACCTTGCAACTGGAAAATCCCGGGTTCTGTTCAATCAGTGGTCACAGCCATCTGTCATAATCAATTTGACACTGAAGACTTTGCGTTCCTATCGAAGCTGACACCGATCCACTGCGGCCTGATGCACTTTCCTTTCTTGCCCGAACGTCCTGCACATCCCCTGTCGCTCGGCATGCGGCTCGCCCTCCTGCTCAGCGCCCTTGGATGCGGCCTGGCTGCCTGTACGGTCGGTCCGGATTTCCATACCCCGGCCGCACCCGGCTCGGCCGGCTATGGCGTGGCAGCCAGTGGCAAAATCGCACCTGAACCGACGGTGTCAGTCGCGGTGCCCATTGGCGCTGCCCAGCAGTTCAAACCCGGCGAGCAGGTTCGCGCCGATTGGTGGCGGCTGTATCGCTCGGCCGCCCTCGATGCGCTGATCGAGCGTGCCCTGGCGGCGAGCCCCACCGTGGCGAGCGCGGCAGCCACCCTGCGCAATGCGCAGGAAACCTTGCAAGCCGAGACGTCCTTGCGGGGCTACCCGAAGGTTGACGCCAGCCTGGGGGCAAACCGCCAGCGGATCTCCACCGCCTATTTCGGCAATCCCAATCCCACGACCAATCTGTTCACGCTGTACAACGCATCGGTCAACGTGTCCTACACGTTCGATTTCAACGGAGCAATCTCGCGCGGGCTGGAAGGGGTGGCCGCGCAGATCGACTACCAGACCTTCCAACTGGAAGCCGCCCGCCTCGCGCTCACCAGCAATGTGATCACCGCCGCAGTGACCGAAGCGTCGCTGCGCGCACAGATTGCCGCCACCACCGATGCGCTCGAGGCCCAGACCCGGCAACTCGAACTGGTCAAAAAGCAATTCGGGCTCGGCGGTGTCAGCCGGTCCGAAGTGCTCACGCAGGAAACCCTGGTCGCCCAGAGCGCGGCCCTGCTGCCGCCGCTGCGCCGTCAACTCTCGCAGGCACGACATCAGCTGGCAATGCTGGCAGGTGATGCGCCCGATGCCAGCCTGCCCGAGTTCGATCTGGCGAGTTTCAGTCTGCCGGAAGAATTGCCATTGAGCATTCCTTCGGAACTGGTGCGGCAACGGCCAGACATCCGTGCCGCCGAAGCGCAATGGCATGTTGCCAGCGCCCAGCTTGGCGTCGCCACTGCCAACCTGTACCCACAGCTCACGCTCAGTGCGAGTGTCGGCTCGCAGTCGCTGACCCAGGGGGCTATGTTCGGTCCTGGCTCCATGGTGAGCTCGCTGTCGGGGTCTTTGCTGCAACCGATCTTCCATGCCGGTGAATTGCAGGCGCGCAAGCGCGCAGCCCAGGCAAGCTATGAGGCGGCGCAGGCGCAGTACCAGCAGACAGTGTTGGTCGGACTACAGAACGTGGCCGATGCCCTGCGCGCCCTGGATGAAGATGCGCGCACCTTGCAGGCGCAAGCAGCTGTGGTGAGCAGTTCGGCCAACACGCTGGCGCTGTCGCGCGAGCAGTTTCAATTGCGCGCGGTGAGCTTTCTGGTGGTCCTTAATGCCCAGCGCCAGTACCAGATTGCCCGCGTTGCGCTGGCCCAGGCGCAAAGCGCACGCCTGAGTGACACGGCTGCATTGTTCCAGGCGATCGGCGGCGGGTGGTGGAATCGCCCGGTTGCCGAAGGTTCGATACCCGACCCTGCTCCCCTCCCACAATCTGCAAAGCCGCTTGCCTCCAACGCGGCAGTGGGCACCCTCGATACCGTCGCGCAAGGACTGCAATGAATAAACGCCTTTTCTGGCGCATGGCGCTCATGCTGGTCATCACCCTCGCCGTGTTTGGGGTGCTGATCGGATTTCAGATCTACAAGCCAACCATGATCCGCGGATTCATTCTGGCGGGTGGCCGGCCGCCGGCGGTGGTGACCACCATCCGTGCCGAGTTGCAACCCTGGCAGCCCACCCTGGCAGCGGTGGGCAGCCTGCGTGCCGTACGCGGTGTTGATCTTGCCGCAGAAGTCGGCGGACTCATCCGTAGCGTCGAATTTCATTCTGGCGACAACGCCGCCCAAGGCGCGGTGCTGGTGCAATTGAATGCCGATACCGAGCTGGCCAATCTGAAAGCCTTGCAGGCGCAGGCCGATCTGGCACAGACAGTCTATGAGCGCGACAAACAGCAATATGCCATCGATGCAATTTCCAAGGCGCTGCTGGATGCTGATGAGCACGACCTGAAAGTCAAACGGCGGCAAATCGAGCAACAGGCCGCGCTGGTAGAGAAAAAATCCATACGCGCGCCGTTTTCCGGCCGCCTCGGGATCAGCACCATGCAGCCGGGGCAGTTCATCAATCCGGGTGATCGCATCGTGTCGCTACAGCAGATCGATCAGGTCTATGCCGATTTCGCCCTGCCACAACAGGCACTGCCGCAAGTGCGCGTAGGCCAATCCGTGACGCTGACGATCGACAGCTGGCCGGGCAAGACATTTGCCGGCCGGATTAATGCGATTGACCCCAAAGTGGACACCGCGACCCGCACCCTTCAGGTAGAGGCCATGGTGCCCAACGCGCGCCATGAGCTGTTGCCTGGCATGTATGCAAACGTCAGCGTCGTGCAGGGTGCCGCCCGATCATTACTGACCGTACCGCTCACCGCCATCAGCTTCAATTCCTATGGTGCAACGGCGTTTGTTGTTCTACCTGCTGACAATGGCAGCAGCAGCCCTGCGGGTACCTCGGCATCACCTGCTGGCAGCGCGCCCGCCGCCGCGGGCTCGCCGGCAGCAGCCTCAGGCACGGTGAACGCTGGCGGATCAGGCGGCAAGGCGGGCACCCCGGCTGACAGTAAACCGGCCAACCGCCGTGTTGAACAACGATTCGTGAAGACTGGCGAGACGCGGGGCGACCAGATCGCCATCCTCGATGGCGTAAAGCCGGGAGAAGAGGTGGTCACCAGTGGCCAGCTCAAACTTAAAAATGGAGATCCGGTCGCGATCGACAATTCGGTTCAGCCTTCGAACAATCCGGCGCCTGCGCCGGTGGACCGCTAGAGAGGCCGTACCACCGTGCATTTCACCGATCTTTTCATCCGCCGGCCGGTGCTCGCCATCACGGTGAGCCTGATGATCCTCGTGCTGGGTCTGCGCTCGCTCGGCGCGCTGTCGGTCCGCGAATACCCGGAAACCCAGAACGCGGTGATCACCATCACCACGATCTACACCGGGGCCGATCCGGCACTGGTGGCCGGCTTCATCACCACGCCGTTGGAAACGTCGATTGCACAGGCCAATGGCATCGACTATCTGTCCTCGATCAGCACGCAGAATGCGAGCACCATCCAGGCGACGCTGCGGCTTAACTATGATGGCAATCGCGCACTCACCGAAATCAATGCGAAGGTGAATGCGATCCTGAATCAATTGCCTACAGGGACGCAGCAACCGATCATGACCATCTCGGTCGGCGACCCGATCGATTCGATGTACATCGGATTTTATAGCGACACCCTCGAGACCAACCAGATCACCGACTACCTGGTCCGCGTGGTGCAACCCAGGTTGCAAACGATCGAAGGCGTGCAGACCGCCGAGATCCTCGGCAAGCGCCAGTTTGCCATGCGCGCCTGGCTCGACCCCGACAAGCTCGCCGCGCTCAATCTCACCGCAGCCGATGTGAGCACCGCGCTGGCCAATAATGATTACATCTCGGCCATCGGACGCACCCAGGGACAGACGGTCACCGTCAATTTGACCGCGCAAACCGGTCTGCATTCGGTGAGCGAGTTTGAGAGTCTGGTCGTCAAATCGCAAGGCACCACCCTCATTCGCTTGCGCGATGTTGCCCGGGTGACTCTGGGCTCGGAGGACTACGACAGCGCGGTTGGCTTTGATGGCAAGACCGCGGTTTATATCGGCATCAAGGTCGCGCCCAGTGCCAACCTGCTCACGGTCATCGACAAGGTGCGCAAGGCCTATCCGGCGATTGCCGAGCAACTGCCACGTGGTTTGCAAGGCAATGTCGTCTACGACGCCACCAAATTCGTATCCAGTTCGATCAACGAGGTGGTGAGCACGCTGCTCGAGGCGCTGCTGATTGTGACACTGGTGATTTTTCTGTTTCTGGGCTCGCTGCGCGCGGTGTTGATTCCGATCATCGCCATGCCCCTGTCGCTGGTGGGCACGTTCTTTGTGATGCTTGCACTGGGCTATACGGTCAACCTGCTCACCTTGCTTGCACTGGTGCTCGCCATCGGCCTGGTGGTCGATGACGCCATCATCGTGGTGGAGAATGTCAACCGCCATCTGGAAGAAGGCGCGAGTCCACTCGATGCCGCCCTGCTCGGTGCGCGCGAACTGGTCGGTCCCATCATCGCCATGACCGTCGTGCTGGTGGCGGTGTATGTTCCGATCGGATTCATGGGTGGACTCACCGGCGCCCTATTTACCGAATTTGCCTTCACTCTGGCCGGGGCGGTGACGGTGTCGGCGGTTGTTGCGCTCACCCTCTCCCCGATGATGAGTGCGCATTGGCTGCGCAGCCATGCAAGCAGCGGTGGGGGCGGTCGTTTTGCACGATTTGTCGATCGCCGCTTCGATGCACTGCGCGACGGCTATCACCGGCTGCTGCATGGGACGCTTGATTTTCTGCCCGTCACGGCGGTGTTTTCCGTTCTGGTGCTCATCAGCGTCGGGCTGCTGTTTGCCACCACCCAGAACGAACTTGCCCCACAGGAAGACCAGGGCATTCTGATTTCCATTCTCAACAGTGCCCCCAACGCAACCCTGGAACAGACCCAGGTCAGTTCGCGGCGCCTGTATGAGAGTTTTGCCTCCTGGCCTGAGTCTGATCACGTGTTCCAGATCGACGGGGTGAACGGGCTCAATTCGAGCCTGGCCGGCATGGTGTTCAAGCCCTGGGATGAGCGCAAGCGCGGTGCCATTGACTTGCTGCGTCCGGTCCAGGCCAAAGCCGATCAGATTCCCGGCCCGCGTATCGCGGTATTTCAGCCGCCGCCGCTGCCAGGCGGTGGCAGCGGCCTGCCCATGCAGTTCGTCATTGGCACCACCGATTCGTTTGAACAGCTTGACCAGGTCGCGCGCGAAGTGCTCGCGCGCACCATGAAAAGCGGTGTGTTCATATTCGCCGACAGCGATCTGAAGATCGACAAGCAGCAGGTTGATCTGGAAATCGACCGTGACAAGGTCGCCCAGCTGGGGTTGACGTTGCGCGATGTCGGCAATGCACTGGGGGCCATGCTGGGCGGTGGCTACATCAACTATTTCAGCCTGGGTGGACGCTCATACCGCGTGATTGCACAGGCTGCGCAGATTCATCGCCTGAACGCTGAGCAGCTCAACCATTATCAGATCGTGGCCCGCTCGGGTGCCTCATTGCCGCTCTCATCGGTGGTGCGACTCAAGACCCAGGTGGTGCCCGAAGCGCTCAACCATTTTCAGCAGCTCAATTCAGCGACCATCTCGGGGGTGCCCTTTCCCGGCGTAACGCTGGGTGAAGCCCTCGGCACCATGAAAAAGATCGCCGCCGAAGTACTCCCCGCAGGCTATTCGGTGGATTACGCCGGCCAGTCGCGCCAGTTCGAACAGGAGTCCTCGGCCCTGCTGATCACGTTCGTGTTCGCCCTGATCATCATTTATCTTGCGCTGGCAGCTCAGTTCGAGAGTTTTCGTGACCCCTTCATTGTGCTGGTGAGCGTGCCCATGTCGCTGTGCGGCGCGCTCATCTTCATCGGCCTGGTGCCCGGTGCGAGCATCAACATCTATACCGAAGTGGGTCTGGTCACATTAATTGGCCTCATCAGCAAGCACGGCATATTGATTGTGGAATTTGCCAATGCGCAACGTGTCCTGGGTGTCGCACGGCGCGAGGCCATTGAAAATGCCGCCGCGATCCGCCTGCGCCCGATTCTGATGACCACTGCAGCCATGGTGCTGGGCGTTCTACCACTGGTATTTGCATCCGGGGCAGGCGCGGTTGGACGCTTCAACATGGGCTTGGTGATCGCCACCGGGATTGCGATCGGAACGCTATTCACGCTCTTTGTTGTGCCGGCGATGTATCTGATGCTTGCATCCAAGGCCGTGCGTGGAGCCGAACCGCCGGCCGAACCTGCAGCGGCCGGGGCATCGCTCGCCACTCACTAACTAAAGCTCGCCGCGGCGCCAGCTCTCGAGCACCCAGCCAAAGCGCTCACGCATCTCGATCTGCACCGCCTTGCTCGGCATATTCACCTTGGGAAACTGATCGCGCCAGTGGTACGGGCGGCAGGCATCGATGATCGCGCGGCTGTTGGTGAAATCACCCCGCTCGCGCTTCTCAGGGGGAATGCGTGGATCGAGCGGCGTCGACCAGGCAGAGTGAATGATGTCAATCGAGGTGGCCGGGTCTGAGCGGGTGCACATCGCCCACAGCAGTTCCTCGAGATTGGACACATCGATGTCCTCATCGACCACCACCACATATTTACCCGCATAGGCACCGACCTGGCATTGCGAGGCGATATGGCCGGCCTGGGTGGCGTGTCCGGCATAGCGTTGCTTGATCGATACCCCGACAAACATGCGTGCACCACCCACCTCGTGCGCCCACACCGCATTCACATCCGGCACCCCGGCACTCTTGAGCGCTTCCTTGAGCAGTGCCGAGCGGGTGATCGCACGATAGCGGGCGTATTCGCTCGGGCCCAGTTCATGCACGCAGCCGACCATGATCGGATCATTGCGGTGATAAATGGCCTCCACATGCATGACCGGCTCAGGCCGTGCGCCGCCCGGGTAATAGCCAGTCCATTCACCCAGCGGGCCTTCGTCGCGCAACTCGTTCGGGTCGATCCAGCCCTCCAGTACGATCTCGCAATCTTTCGGAAATGGCAGGCCGGTGACCCGCCCACGCACACACTCGATCGGGCGCTTGTACAGACCGCCCAGCACGTCGTATTCGCTCACTCCGTAAGGAACTTCATTGCCGGTGAGCAAAAATTGCATCGGGTTGCCACCGAGCACAATCGCAATGGGCATCTTCTCGCCGCGCGCCGCATACTTGTCGCGATGCATGCGCCCATGCTTGCCTGGCGATATGTACAGCCCCACGCTGGTTTTGTCATGCAGCATCACGCGATACGTGCCCTGATTGAGCCAGCCATCATCAGGATCGCGGGTCACGGCATAGGAGCCGGTGCCGATATAGCGGCCCCCATCGGCCTCATGCCATTGCGGCGAAGGAAACATCAGCAGATCGACCGCATCGCCGGTGAGCACATTCTCAAGAATCGGACCGTCATCGACGATCACGTGCTTGATCGGAACATTGCCCGGATCTTTGTAGACCGACAAGAACGCATCACTCAGATCCAGGCGCGTCAGACCCGGTGCAAAACCCAGCGTGACATTGGCGCGCTTGGCACCAAAAAAATTGGTCAACACCCGAAACCCTGGCCGGATGCCAGGAATGTCATCAAAAATCGCGCAAGGGGCCGGGTCGCTCTTTTGCAGCAAGGCGCTCACCATGCCGATCTCGCGCTCCCAGTTGATACCCTTGAGTCGCTTGATCTCACCCAGCTCATCCACCGCAGCAATCCACTCGCGCAAGTCCGAGTAGACAAATCGATGAGCGGGTTTGCCGGGCGCGCTGGAATTCGCTGCTGCAACCATCGGTAGAGTCCTTCTGCAGAGTGCTAATATCGTGCGCAATTGTTGCATGGAACACCCATCCCGGACACTGGTTCAAGGCATAGCGCGATGCAGGTGAAACTGGAAGTCAATGGCAAGTCCTGTGAGGCGACGGTCGAAGCCCGTACCACCCTGGCTGACTGCCTTCGGCATGAGCTGATGCTCACCGGTACCCATGTCGGATGTGAACATGGCGTGTGTGGCGCCTGCACGGTGATCGTCGATGGTGCCGCCGTGCGGTCCTGCCTGATGCTTGCTGTCCAGGCAGTGGGACATTCGGTCGTCACCGTCGAGGGTATCAGCCTGCCCGAAGGCTTGACCGATCTGCAGGCTTCCTTTCGGCGCAATCATGCCTTGCAGTGCGGTTTCTGCACCCCGGGCATGCTCACCACCGCCCACGCCCTGCTCACGCACGAGCCCGATGCCAGCGAAGAGCGCATCCGCGACGTCCTGTCGGGCAACCTGTGCCGCTGTACCGGGTATATCCCGATTGTCCAGGCCGTGCTTGAGGCACGCGAGGCCTATCGACCCAAATCGTGAAGCGCGATCCGATCGACACCAGTACCGCGAGCCGGCCCCTGGCGGGCCAGGCCATCGAACGCATCGAGGATCTGCGCTTCTTGCGCGGCGAAGGCCAATACCTCGATGACCTGACGCTACCGCACATGCTGCATGCGGTGGTGGTGCGCAGTTCGCTCGCGCACGGCACATTGCGTTCAATCGACGCCACTGCGGCGCTCGCCTTGCCCGGGGTTCACGCGGTCATCACGGCACGCGATATCGGTATTCCGGTGCCACGCATTCCGATGCGCCTCGATGTGCTCGATGAGCTGCATGCCTATGAGCAACCGGTCATCGCCGAGCACAAGGTGCGCTATGTCGGTGAGCCGATTGCTGTGGTACTGGCCGATAGCCCGGCTCTGGCCGAGGACGGCGCTGACCAGCTCATCGTCGATATTGAACCACTACCGGTCGTCACCACGCGCGGCGGCGAAGCACCCGCCCTCCTGTTTGAAGACACCGGGCGAAATCTTGCGGTCACCCTGCGTGCCGTGCGCGGCGAAGTGGACGCGATCTTTCGCGCTGCACCCTACACCCGGCGCGAGCACTTCTCGGTGCAGCGGCACGCCGCAATGCCAATGGAACCGCGTGGGCTGCTCGCGTTCTGGAATGCTGAGGCCAGCCACCTCACCATTCTCGGCGCATGCAAAGTACCGCATGCCAATCGCCGCGTTCTGGCCGGTCAACTGGGACTGCCCGAAGCGGCCATTGACATGCAGGAGAACGATGTCGGCGGTGGCTTTGGCGCACGTGGCGAGTTCTATCCCGAAGACTACCTGATCGCCTTCGCCGCGCGTCACGCCCGGCGCCCGGTGAAATGGGTGGAAGATCGCCGCGAACACCTGCTCGCCACCAACCATGCGCGCGATGCCGAGTGCGACCTTGAGATTGCCTGCACCCGCGAGGGCCATATTCTGGCGCTGCGTGGTCATGCGCACACCGATCTGGGTGCCTACATCCGCACCAACGGGGTCACCCCCTCGCGCAATATCGCGCAAGTCTGCTGCGGACCCTACCGGATCGAGCATGTGCAGATCGATGTATCGGTGCACATGACCAACAAGACCCCGGTGGGCACGTATCGTGGCCCCGGACGTTTCGAGACCGATTTTTTTCGCGAGCGATTGCTCGACATCGTTGCCGCGGATCTGGGGCTCGATCGCGTTGCCTTTCGCCGGGCCAATCTGGTGCGTAGCACGGACATGCCCTGGAGCCTGCCGGTGGTGATGCCCTGGGGCGGGGGCTCTGAGTGCGATAGCGGCGATTACGCCTCCACGCTCGCCCATGCGCTGCGTGAATTCGACTGGGACGCCAAGCGCGCGCTCGATGGCCAGTTGATCGACGGCCGTTATCACGGCATTGCAATCGGCTGCTATCTCGAAGGCGGTGCCTCGGGTCCCCGCGAAGGCGCGCGGCTGCGCTTGCATGACGATGGCCGGGTTGGGGTCTATGTCGGCTCCTCGTCAATCGGGCAAGGTCTTGAGACCGTCTTCACACAAATTGCCTGCGATGCGCTCGATATCGCACCGGAGGACATTGCCGGCATCTTTCACGGCAGCACCCGCTACGTGAATGAGGGCTTTGGTGCCTACAGTTCGCGCAGCACGGTGATGGGGGGCTCGGCGGTCGTAGTCGTGGCGGCACCCTTCAAGGAGCATATTCGCGCCGCGGCTGCGCCCCTGTTGGGCTGTGCGCCCGACCAGGTCAGTCTCGCCCGTGCCATTGCCAGCGGCCCGCACGGCGAGACGGTCAGCTTCCGGCAGATTGCCGAGCACCGCGCGCAACGCGCCGAGCCAGTGCAAGCCGAAGGGCATTTTGCGAGCAACCGGCGCACTTACAGCTACGGTGCGCACGCCACGCATGTGGCCGTCGATCCGGGCACTGGTCGGGTCGAGGTGATCGACTATGTCGCGGTCGAGGATGTCGGGCGCATCATCAACCCGGCCACGCTGCACGGCCAGGCGCTCGGTGCGATTGTCCAGGGACTCGGCGGCGTGTTTCTTGAGCATCTGGTCCACGATGAGCACGGACAGTTGCTCACCGCTTCATTTGCCGACTACCTGCTGCCGGGTGCGTGCGACTTTCCCAATATCCGGGTGTTCGCCCTGGAGGAGCATCCCTCACCGAATAATCCTTTAGGCGCCAAGGGTGCCGGTGAAGGCGGCATCATCCCGGTGGGCGGTGTCATCGCCAATGCAGTCGCCTCGGCGCTGCGTCCCCTCAACGTGGGCATCCATGAGCTGCCGCTCTCCCCGGCAAAGCTGTGGGCATCGATCGCCGATGTCCGGCATGAATCGGCCGGCACCGCGTCATAGCGAACGGGCGCCCGATCGGGATCAGTACGCAGGATGGCCGCGAAGTTCCAGGATGCGCATCTACCGCCGTGGCCACCAGGGAATGAACGGACTGGTGCGGCGAATATAGTCGCGATAAGCAGGCCGCCGCGCGGTCAGATCGCGCTCAAGCAAGGCCACACCTGACACCTTCAGTAACAGCAATGTCATGATCAGGGGTGAAAACACCGTCCAAGGGGCGCCGGCGCCGATGGCGATCAGGTAGATACCCCACCAAAGCAGGCATTCGCCGAAATAATTCGGATGGCGACTATAGCGCCATAGCCCCGAATCCATCACTGCATCGACCGCTTGGGGACGCTTGCGAAACGACGCCATTTGCGCATCGGCAAGCGACTCGACGGCCAGGCCCACCATGAACAAGGCAAAGCCAGCGGCGTCCCACCAGGTCAGCGCCCGCGGTGATTCGATCACGGCACCCAGCGGTATCGCCAGGATCCAGGCGATGACCACCTGCAATCCGAAAACCAGCCACAGGCTCTTCAGCTCGAAATTGGGTTGGTTCCTTGCCCGGATCGCCTGATAGCGCCGGTCTTCCGGTTGACCGTCATGCCGCAGCGTGATGTAGAGCGATAAGCGGGCGGCCCAGATGGCAATGAGTATGAGCATGCTGTCAGATCGCGGGCCGGAATGCTGCGCAGCCCATACAAGTCCCGCGAGCAGAAACAGCAGCGACCAGATCGAGTCAACAATACCCACATCCTTGCAGCGCACGCTGCGCCACCAGGTGAGTGCCCCCAAAAGGGCCAAGGCTGGAAGCGGCGACAACCAGTAGACCCACTGACTCATATGATCTCCGTTCCATCCTGACGTGGGTTTCCAATGGGACGCCCCAGGATGCGCACCGAAATCGCCAAGAGCAGCGGCGTTGCCAGTGCCCATTCAAGGCCAACCGCAATATACGCCCAGGGCGCTACCAGTTGCGCAGCCCCCAGTCGCGCGCCGCCCATCCAGGACATCACTCCGCCGATCGCGCCGAGCGCCGCAGCGAGGACGACACGGCCGCGCAACCAGCCCAGCGGACGCTCGAGTAAAGTGGCGAACATGGCCCACAGGCCGGCGATCCACATGGGCGGCAAGCTGGCGGTCCACGCAGGCGGCAGCTCGGCCACGTTCCCCACGGGGGCTGCAATGGCATTGCGCAGTGAAATATCGGCGCCAGCGCTCAATGACGTGCCGAGGGCGCTGACTCGGGAAAGATCGGCGACAGCGTCCGGCTGATAAATAACCCAGCCCGATTGCGCGATCAGCGCATCGGTCAACCAACCAGCCAATGCAATGAGGCAGATCAGTACAAGGTCTTGACCGCGCGTGGCACTCAAGTACAGGTGCAACAGACACACCGGCACGCAGATGAGCGCAGCCCACAGGGGATGACCGGCCGCGGCCAATAGCAGGCAGAAAAACCAGGCGATCTGATTGGCCGCCAGATCAATCGCCGCAAACCAGCGCACCCTGCGATTGTCCATTACTGCATCACAGACTGGCAGGGGGTGCCATCGACGCCACCGCGGTTGCATTGCCAACCGGATCAACCCGCGCGGCACGACGGCTAAACAGGTAATGCCCAACCCACCACTGCTCGCCGCCGCGGTAGCCAAACAATTCGGCACAGGCCATGAAGAACAGCCGCCAGCGCTGCCACCAGAGTGCGCCTTGAGCGCCATAGACACGATCAAATACCGGCCGCAATGTGTCCCGCGCGCTGTCCATACGGGCAAGCCACGCGTTGAGCGTTCGTTCATAGTGCTGGCCGTTCCAGCGCCAGCGGCCGATCAGTTGCAGATCGTCCTGAAAATAAAGCGGCAGATCATCCGAGGGCATCATGCCGCCGGAGAAGAAATACCGGCTCATCCAGTCAGAAGCATCGCGGTCCTCAAAGGCATAGGGTGCGGCGCGATGACAAAACACATGCATGAAGAATTGCCCGTCAGGACGCAGCCAACCGGCAATACGGCTGAACACCGAGCGCCAGTTGCGTGTGTGCTCGAGCATCTCGATCGAGACGATGCGATCAAATCGCTCATCGGTAGCGAAGTCGTTGATATCGGCCGTGATGATGCGCAGATTGGCAATGCCGCGCATATGCGCCGTGGCCAGAATCGCCTCGCGCTGACTGTGCGAGTTGGACACCCCGACAAACTCGCTGTCCGGATAGCGCTCGGCTGCCCACAGACAAAATGATCCCCAGCCGCAGCCTAGCTCGAGCACGCGCATTCCAGGCCCGATGCGCGCGCGCTGCACGGTCAATTCAAGTGCTGCGATTTCCGCTTCAACCAGCGTGTTGACCGATGCCGTGCGGGGGTCTGAGTGATCGCTCATCCCCATCCCCGCTGCCTGCGCACCGGCAGTCATCGCACGGTCAGGCGCGTGAGCGCCGCGACCATGCCCTGGCGCCTGTTCGCCAAGCTTGCCCCAGTAGCAACTACTGTATTTATAGCGCGGCCCAAGCACGGTCTGGAAGAATTCGGCCGGTAGTTCGTAGTGCTGCTCATTGGCCTTCTCCGGCAGCAAGGCAAGCGCCGCGGCGTCCATCTGTGCAATGAACGCCTGCTCAAGAGCCAGTGCCCGCTCGCAATCATCGGCGCCCGATTCACGCATCCGCGCGGCCAAAAGATGGCGAATGCCCGCACGCACCAGGGGATCGGGTAGCCAGCCGCCTTCAATCCGGCCGATCAGCCATGCCAGCATCGGTTCGCCTCGTTATGGAACCAGTTCATGTTACCGCAGCGCTCGCCTGATTCTGCGCTTGTCTGCCATGCCGGCACGCGCCAACACGGGTATATTGCGAGGCGACGCAAGAGGGCGTCGAACATTGTGGGGGAGACCATGCGCATTTGCCGTTTTAACGGGAACCGATTGGGATTGGTCGAAGGCGACCAGATTATTGATGTCACACCGGCACTTGAGGCGATTCCCGCCCAGCATTGGCCACTGCCACGGTATGACCTGTTGATTGCGAATCTCCCCGCTGTCCTTGCACGTGCCAATGCGATCAAAGCGACTGCCCCGCGCCTCGCGTTGAATAGCGTTCTTTTGAACTCGCCAGTCGCCAACCCAAGCAAGATCGTGAACGCACCGATCAACTACCAGAAACATATCGATGAAGCGGTGACCGACACCGGCATTGCGCACGGCCGGGATCTGAAAGGCAAGCACATCTCCGATTGGGGGCTTTTTCTCAAGGCGAGCAGCGCCCTGATCGGCTTTGGCGAACCGGTGCGCCTGCGCAAAGCCGATCGGCGTAACGACCATGAGATCGAGCTTGCCGTGATCATCGGCAAGGAGGCCAACAAGGTGAAGGCGGCAGACGCGCTCAACTATGTTGCGGGGTATTCGATCGGCCTGGACATGACCATTCGCGGCCCCGAGTTCCAGTGTTTTCGCAAATCGGTCGACACCTATGCCCCGATGGGCCCCTGGATGGTGACCGCCGACGAGATCCCCAATCCCAACGCGCTTGATCTGGCGATCTGGGTCAATGGCGAAGCCCGTCAGAAATCCAACACCAGCCAGTTGGTCTACAACGTCAATCGCCTGATCGAATACGCCACCGAGTGGTACACGCTCTACCCCGGTGACATCATTTTTACCGGCACCCCGGAAGGCGTGGGTCCGGTCAAACCCGGCGATACGATGACCTGTGAAATCCAAGGCATTGCCCGCTGGGACGTGCATGTCGCCCCTGAGTTTGCTGGCTGAAGAGCGCCTCCGGGCAGCGCCGCGCGAGTGAGTTCGCGCGGCGAAAGCGCGTGGCCGGTCACGGCAAATAAAACCAAATTGCGGCAGAAACTCTGGAGACAATGACATGAATCACCCGAAGCTCACTCGATCAGCGCGAGCACTGGCTCTGTCGCTCGCCACCAGTGGCTGGCTGCTGTGCGGCCTTGCACCGGCGCAAGCGCAACCCGCGAACGCACCGATTCGCATCGGCATCATCACCGATGAGGTCGGGCCGGCCAAGGCCTACGCCGAGCCGGTGACCCTGGGCGCACAGTTTGCCGCCAAGGAAATCAATGCAGCCGGCGGCGTGCTCGGCCGTCAGATCGAACTGCAGATCGAGGACGATCAGGGCAAGCCTGATGTGTCGGCCACCATGGCGCGCAAGCTGGTCGATGCCAATGCGGTCATCATTCTGTCACTGTCACTTTCCACTGCCACCCAGCAGGCGCAGACCGTGACGCTGGAGACCAAGACACCGCACTACACGCCGTCGAACTCAGGCGATACGCTCACCACGCAACTGAACAATCCGTGGTTCTTCCAGTCCGGGCCGCTGGGTTCGACCCAGGTGGCAACACTCCTCTCGTACGCCCGTGCGATGAAATTGAAACGGGTTGCCTTGATCACCGAAACCTCGGCTCTGGGTCAACTGACCAATCGGTTCTTCAAGGAAGGGTTGATTAGAAACGGGATCGAGGTGGTCGCCGAGGAAGTCGTTCCGGGCGGCGCGAGCACTGCCGAGCCTCAGATGCAAAAGATCCGCGCCGCCAAGCCCGATGCGATCTTCCTTGCTGGCGTGGTGACCCCGGAGAACGTGCTGATGCTGCGCGCCTATCGCCAGCTCGGTCTGAAGATGCCGATTCTTGCGAGCTATAACCTGTCGGTGCCGGTCTACATGAACGTGGCAAAGGGTTTGCTCGATGGCCTGGCCTATGTCGATGCATTTGATCCGGCCAAACCGGAATTGCAGAAGTTCATTGCCGCGTGGCGCAAGGACCACGCCGAGGACCCCAACGGCTTGCATGGCTATGGCTATGATGGTGTCTACTTGGTGGCAGATGCGCTGCGCCGGGCAGGCGCGGTCGACAAGGAAAAGCTGCGTGCCGCGATGCAGTCCACCCGCGGATTCAACGGCGTCATGGGGGCCAAAGGATCAAGTTACACCTTCCCCGAGGGCAAACGTACTGGCTTTGATGAAAGCGGTATGGTCGTGCGGATCTATGAAGGCGATCGGCAAGGCAAGGTCGTTCATGTCGGAACGAATTGAGCGCAGTCGCGTGATCTGAGCGATCACTTCCATGCAGGATCTGATCGAGCTTGCGATCAGTGCCACCGCGGGCGGGTGCATTTATGCCCTGCTCGCGCTGGCCTATCTGGTCGTACTGCGTCCCACTGGGATTATCAATTTTGCGGTCGGCGACTGGGCCACCGTGGCGGCCTTCGCCGGCTATCTGGGCCTGTCGCGCTATGAACTGCCCTGGGCCGCCGGGATGCCACTGGTCATCGTGTTGGCCGCACTGCTGGGATGGGTGACCGAACGCATTGCGGTGCGCCCGCTGGTTGAACGCGGCGCACCGGTACTGGCCCCCATCCTTGCGCTCCTTGGCATGCTGGTGGTGTTCCGTGAGTCGGTTTCACTCATCTTTGGCCCCGATCCGCTGCCGGTGCCACAACCACTGGGGTATGGTCGCATCGAGTGGGGTTTGATTGCCGGCTCATACCAGAGCTTTTTCATCATGGGTGTGACCGCCCTCCTGTTCTGTGGCACCTGGTATTTCTTTGAGCGCACCCTCGCCGGGCGCAGCTTTGAAGCCGTGGCACTCGATCGCAAGGCAGCGGCACTCATGGGCATCAACCTGAGGCGAGTCACCGCGTGCGCCTTTGCTGCGGGCGGCGCCATCGCGGGCCTCGCCGCGCTGCTGCTCACGCCCAATACCTCGGCGCACTACTTGATGGGCATTCCGCTAGCGATCCAGGGCTTCACCGCGCTGGTAATCGGCGGCGTGGGGCGTATCGAAGGTGCCCTTGCCGGTGGACTGATACTTTCCTTTGCCGAACAACTGACCGTGCGCTACGCGCCGATCCCTGCCGGCCTCGCCCAGGGCGTACCCCTGGTGCTGCTCATTGGCTTCCTGCTGGTGCGGCCGCAGGGACTGTTGCTCGCACGTGGGAGCAGCCGATGAACGCGCTGTTTCAGCCGCGCCCCGGAAAGCGCCCGGCGGCGCGCGAGCAAACGATGAGAGCGCTGCTTGCGGTTCGTCCCTGGGAGGGCTCGGTCACGCCCTCGGGTAGCCGATGAGAACGCTGCTTCTGGTCACGCTCAGTGTGCTCGTGCTCTCGGCCATCGGTTTCGCGCTGGGGCCTTATCAGACCGATGTCTATCGCAAGCTGCTGTTGTGGGTAGCGCTCGCGCTCAGCTACAACTTTCTGTTCGGCGTCGCCGGCCAGGTCGCCTTTTCGCATTTCACCTTCTACGGCATAGGCGCCTACGCAATGCCGATTCTGCTGTTTCAGGCGGGCCTGCCCCTGCCTGTGGCGGTGGTCGTCGCATTGGTCGTGGTCATTCTGGTTGCACTCGCGGTGGCCATTCCCGCCACCCGGCTGGATGGCTTCTACCTGGCGCTGGCCACCCTCGCGCTGGCCCAACTCTTTATTGTTGTACTCAACGAAGGGGGCGAGGTCACCGGCGGCACTGGCGGTCTCACCAATTACCGGCTGCCTGATATAGCCGGCGTGGCACTCAGCGGACCACGCTATACGGTGGTCATTGTGCTGGTCGTGGTATTCACCTGGTTCGCCCTGCAGCGCGTCGACCGCTCGTTCTTCGGTCGCGCCTGCCGCGCGGTGCGCGACAACCCACAGGCCGCTGCAGCCGTGGGCATTGACATCGCGCGCACCAAGGTCATGGCCTATGTGCTCACCAGCGCCCTTGCGGCAGTTGCCGGGATGGTCTACGCATTTGTTGACAACACGGTCAACCCGCCGATCTTCGGTCTGGAGAATACGTTCCTGCTGCTGTTCATGGTGATCATCGGTGGCAGTGGCAGTCTGCCCGGGGCAGTGATCGGTGCGGTGCTGCTCTACCTGCTGCCCTTTGTGCTCGCACCGCTGATCGGGCATCACCACGCGCTGGTGTTCGGCCTGGTCATGGTCGCAGCGGTGCTGCTGCAACCGCGTGGACTGATCGGTGTGATCGAGAGTCTGACGGCACGCTGGAAACGTCGATGACCCCTCCTGCCACCAGCCCAGACCGGCTGCGCCCGATATCCGCGGCGACCCCCTCCACCGTGTCCGACGCGACGCGCGCCGCACCCCCACTGCTGCAAGTGCGTCGCCTGACCCGGCACTTTGGTGGCCTGATCGCCGTGAGCGATCTCGATTTCGATTTGCAACGAAGCGAGATTCTTGCCCTGATCGGCCCCAACGGTGCGGGTAAAAGCACCACCTTCAACATGATTGCCGGGACGCTTGCTCCCAGCGCTGGTGAAATCCTGCTCGAAGGCGAATCAGTGGGGACCTATCCGCCACATCGACTGGCCGCACTGGGTGTCATGCGTACGTTTCAGCACAATTGCCTGTTCCCCGGGATGAGCTTGCGCGAGAACGTACTGACCGGCATGCACGGTGCCCTGCAGCGCCCGCTGTGGAAGGTGATGCTCGCGCTGCGCGCCCAGCGTGAAGCCGAAGCGCGCGCCTGGCAGTACGCCGATGAACTGCTTGAATTCGTCGGCCTGGCAGACCAGCGCGACCAACCGGTAGCCACGCTGTCCTTTGGTCAGGGACGCCTGCTGGAGACCGCCCGCGCACTGGCAGGCAGGCCCAAGTTGATCCTGTTCGATGAGCCGGCCGCCGGGTTGACACCCTCGGAGTGCGAGCGCATGGCGCTTATCCTGCGGCAGATCGCGCGGCAGGGAACCGGCGTCTTGCTGATCGAACACGACATGCCGTTTCTGCTGCCGCTTGCCGACCAGGTGGTGGTGCTCAATTTTGGGCAATGCATCGCGCGTGGCACAGCCGATGAGATCCGCGCCGACCCGGAAGTGATTGAAGCCTATCTGGGCAGCCGCCATGGTGCGGCGGACCCCGCGAAGAACATTCCTGCTTCAACTGGCTCTGCCAATGTCCACCCGCCCTCCGCGGATTCTGTAGATAACCGCCCTGCCGTGGCGAGCACTGTCAGTGGTGCGACGAGCGGAGCCGCCGATGCTTGAGGTTCGCAATCTGTGTGGCGGCTACGGTGGCGGCAATGTGCTGCATGGCATCGACCTCACGCTCGCCGCCGGTCAGACGCTGGCCCTGCTGGGGCCGAACGGCGCGGGCAAGTCAACCCTGATGGCGGCGCTCACCGGCACTTTGGACAAACGATCGGGCAGCATGCGGTTTGACGGCCGCGAAATGGGCGAGGCCGCCAGTCACGATATCGTGGCCCACGGCTTGGCGCTGGTGCCCGAAGGGCGCCACATGTTTGCCCCGTTCTCGGTGGAAGACAATCTACGACTCGGCGCGATCCGCCTGCACCACCCGACGAACGCGCGCCTGCAAGCGCAGTTCGATGGTGTCTATCGGCTGTTCCCCCGTCTGGCCGAGCGCCGCAACCAGGCCACCGGCACACTGTCTGGCGGTGAGCAACAGATGGTCGCCATTGGCCGCGCGCTGATGTCAGCACCGCGTTTGTTATTGCTCGATGAACCGTTTCTCGGCCTGGCCCCGAAGGTGGTCGAAGAAATCCATGACGCGCTTGAGCGACTGCGCGGTGCCGGCCTCACCATGCTGCTGGTCGAACAAAAACTCGACATCGCGCTGCGCTTTGCCGCTCAAGCCTGCGTCATGGTGAAAGGCCGCATCATGTTGAACGAGAGCAGCCGCGCGCTGGCCGAACGTGCCGATCTTGATCAGCTGTATTTTCAGCTCGCGCGTGCCGTCGACATGTCCTGAGTGATCACGCGCCCCAGCCACTCAGTACCAATTTGCCGATCATGCTGCCCGACTCAAGCCGGGCATGCGCGGTGCGCAAATTGCTCGCATTGATCGGGCTCAGCGTCTCACGCAAGGTTGTTCTAAATACTCCTGCATCGATGAGTGCGGCCACTTTGGTGAGCAACCGATGCTGCTCAATCATGTCGGGGGTGGTGAATCGCGCCCGAGTAAACATGAGCTCCCAGCTGAACGTGGCGCTCTTCGCGCGCACCGCATCCTGCGCAAGCGGCGCGCGATTACCGACAATGCTGCAGATCGCCCCCTGGGGACGGATCAGATCGCCAATCGTGTCCCAGTACTGATCAAGATCACTCCAGCAGGCGATGTAATCAACATAGCGCAGGCCGAGCGCTTCGATCTGCGGCCGCAGCGGTTGTTTGTGATCGATCACGTGATCGGCACCGAGCTCGCGGCACCACGCCTGCGATTGCGGACGTGATGCGGTCGCGATGACCACCAGCCCGGCCATTTTGGCAATTTGAATGCCGATGGAACCAACACCACCTGCACCACCCAGCATCAGCAGCGAGGCGCCGCGATGCGCGCCAGCCGGATCGATTTTCATGCGATCAAAGTACGCCTCCCAGGCGGTGATCGCGGTCAGAGGCAGCGCCGCCGCTTGCGCGAAATCGAGCGATTTTGGTTTCAATGCAACGATGCGTTCATCGACCCGATGCAGTTCACTATCGCATCCCGGGCGCGTGATGTCGCCCGCGTAATAGACCTCATCACCGGGTTTGAACAGACTCACTTCGGCGCCAACTGCCTGCACCACGCCGGCGGCATCCCAACCGATCACCCGCGGTTGCACCTCCACCTTGTCACTGGGCGTGCGCACTTTGGTATCGATCGGGTTGACCGAGACCGCCTTCACCCGCACCAGCAGATCGCGCGGGCCGGGCTGCGCATCGGGAAGATCGACATCCACAAAGCACTGCGGGTCGGAAACAGGCAGGTAGCGGGTCAGTGCAACGGCTTTCATCGGGTGATTCCTTGATCTGGGGAGAAGCATTATGCTGTGTGTCGGCCGGCGGTCAACCCGCGCAGGCGTCATCATCTCTGCCTTACTCATCGAGTCGACCGATGTCCAACCCGCCCAACCCGTCCAATCCGTCTTCCAGTTCCCCTGCTGGCTCAGCTGCTGGCTCACCGGCTGCCACTGATATCGCTTCACCGGCGCCATCACCCGCGGCGGCCTCGACGAGCTCGCCAGCCAGCCCATCGGCCAACCCATCGGCCAACTTATCGGTCAACTTATCGGTCAACTTATCGGTCAACTTATCGGCCGCACCACCCGCAAACCCCACCGCCGCGCGCACTGTGCCCGCCGCTATTCTGGAGGATTTCGGCCGCCGTCTGCTGATTGCGCGCGGACTGCGCGAAGCCGATGCGGCGTGTGTCGCGCAGACCCTGCTGTGGTCCGATCTGCATGGCAGTCCCAGTCATGGCAGCGCACTGTTTCCGGTGTATCTGAAGTGGCTTGCCGCCGGCGATATGGTTGCGAGCGCCCAGCCGGGCTTCATCTCCCGCGAAGCCACCCGCTTCACCCTGGAGGGCAATCGCTGCGTCGGCGCGGTGGCCATGATGAGTGCCATTGAGACCGCAGTTGACTGTGCCAAGCGCGACGCCCTGTGTGTCGGCAGCATACGCAACACGAGCCATACCGGCGCCATTGGCCGCTATGGTGCCTGGGCCGCCGAACGCGGCTGCGCCGCCTTGATACTGGTTGCCGGCCCCCCACTGATGGCCTATCACGGGGCACGCGTGCCGAGTGCCTCAACCACGCCAGTCATGTTTGCGCTACCCAGTGCGCAGGGTGACCCCGTGATCTTTGACATGGCCACCAGCCTTGTGTCATTTCGCCGACTGCAACAGGCTCGCGCCAGTGGCGAATCGCTACCGGCAGGCTCGGCCATCGACAGCGAAGGAACGGTCACCACCGACGCCCGCCGCGCCAGCATTCCTCTGCCGATCGCCGGCGCCAAGGGCGCGGGCCTCTCGATCATGATCGAAATGCTGGTGAGTCTGGTCGTCGGCAATCCGCTCGTCACCGATCATTTGCGCCCGGAAGGGGCCAAGCGGCACAGTCAGAATGCGTTGATGCTGGTGATGGATATTGCAGCGTTCCGGCCACTGGATGAATTCCGTGCCGATATGGGCCTGCTGGCGCGCACCCTCAAGTCACTCCCGCTCGCCGAAGGTTTCAGCGAAATACGCCTACCCGGTGAACGTGGTGCGCGGGTGGCCGAGGAACGGGCACGCATGGGTATTCCCGTTCCTGCGACGATACGCGGAGAATTGTTAAGCGCTGCCCAGGTGCTTGGCGTGGAAGTACCGCCCGCTCTGAGCTAGGGCGGCACTGCCGCCGGCTGCGGGGCGGCATCCACACGTGCTGCGCGGCTGCGTCGGCAAGCGCCTGTGCTACGCGGGTGCGCCAACATCAGCGCGACTGCGGCTGCAAGATCAGCAGTCGCCGCGCTCAGAGCTTCTTCATGCGCATCAGGCGTAGTGCATTGCCCAGGTAAATCTTCTCGCGATCCTCATCCGACAGACCGAGGGATTCGACTGATCGAATGCCCTCACGGATGAACATCGGACCGCCTTCCGGATCAAACGGGCAGTCAGAGGCAAACACCACATGGTCGGCACCAAAGAAATCCAGCCCGCAGCGCAAGGCCGAGGCCGAGCCGCCCAACACGGTATCGCCGTAGAACATCTTGAAATATTCGATCGGTGGTTTTGAAAGACGCTTCAGCACATCGGCCTCTGCCCCATCGGCGCTGCGACTGCCCAACTGCGCCCACAGCGTCTCGGCACGGCCGGCAAAATACGGCAGCATCCCGCCGCAGTGGTGCGTGATCAGACGCAGCTCGGGCAGACGCTCCAGCATGCCCGAGAACACCATGCGCGCCATCGCCACTGAGGTGTCGAAAGGCCACCCCAGCACCTGCCAGATTTCGTATTGCGAACGCTGTTCGGTCGTGTAATCGGCGCGGGAACCCGGGCGGAACGGATGCATCCAGACCGGATATTGATATTTCTTGGCAACGCGCTCGAAAATCGGAAAGAACTCGGGATCATCCAGCGCGCGGCCATTGATCTGATTGACCGTCTGCACGCCACGCGCGCCCAGATCACCGATCGCCCGATCCATTTCTTCAATCGCTGCCTTGGGATTGTTCCATGGTAGCGCGGCAACGAAGGCCGGAAAATGCTCAGGCCAGCGTTTGCAGATCTCGGCCATTTCATCATTGGCTACCCGGGCAAATTCCGGCGACTGATCGGGACCACCGAGCATCTCGGGCGACGGCTGCCCCAGCGTGAGCACCTGCACGACATCGGGGAACGAGTCACGCAACATGGCTACGCGCGCCTCCATGTCCCACAGCACGCGGATCGAGGTCATGCGCTTCAAAATGCCCAGATCCTTGGAGTTGGCGCGCACCAGATCGAGATACCGCGGGGGCAGGACGTGGTTGTAAATGTCGATTTTTTTCATGAAGTCTCCGGGCAATGTGTCGTGGTGCCTGCACCTTGATGCTCATTGGGTCATCGCACTCATCTGGCCGGCTACCAGATGCTACAACCCACCAGGGCCGATGTTACCGCGGGCATCGCCAAGATTCACCGGATTCTGCGACACTATGCTCCGCACACCGTCGGCTTCCAACGGTCGATGGCCGACCGTGCGGGCAGCGCACCGTCAGCTTCCAGTCGTGGCTGGGCGACGGTGAAGACAGCACGGCGTCGCCCTCCGGCCATGGCTGGGCGACAGGGAAGACGGCACAGCGCTAGCGGAGACAAAGCGATATGAACAGGTTTGGCATCGGACAGTCGGTTCAACGGGTCGAGGACAAGCGTTTTCTGACCGGTAGCGGCTGCTACGTCGACGATATTGATCTGGCCCACCAGGCCTGGGGCGCGGTGCTCACCTCACCGCTGCCGCATGCGCGCATCCGATCGATCAATACGGCGGCCGCGCGGGCAGCCCCGGGCGTGCTTTCTGTGCTCACCGGAGCAGATATTCAGGCCGAAGGGCTGGGCGGCATCGGCCCCTTGTTCATGCCTGAGGACATGGGTGGCCCCAAGGGCTACCGGACGTTTCGCACTCTGCTCTCGCATGACAAGGTACGCTATGTCGGTGACTACGTCGCGTTTGTGGTGGCTGAGACCAGCGAACAGGCGCAGGAAGCATTGCCGCTGATCGAAGTCGACTACGAAGAGCTGCCCTTTGTCACCGACAGCGAGCAGGCAATTGCACCCGACGCGCCCAAGGTCTGGGACGAGTGGACCAGCAATATGGCCTTCCCGCTGATGCTGGGCAACAAAGACGCCACCGATGCTGCCTTTGCCAGTGCTGCCCACGTCGTCTCGCTGCGACTGGAAAACAACCGCATTTCGGCCAATTCGATGGAAACACGCGGCTGCATCGGCGCCTACGAGCGCGGCGATGACAGCTACACCCTGTATACCAGCACGCAGGGGCCGCATGCGATTCGCACCATCCTCGCCCAGGCGGTGTTTCACCTGCCAGAGACCCAGTTCAGAGTGGTTGCGCGCGATGTTGGTGGCGGCTTTGGCATGAAAGGCGGCGCCTACCCTGAAGAAGGACTGGTGCTGCTCGCCTCGCGCCGGCTGGGTCGCCCGGTGAAATGGATTGCCACCCGCTCCGAGAGCCTGCTCACCGACAATCATGGCCGCGACCAGGTCGTTCGTGGCGAGATGGCCCTCGATGCAAGCGGGCACATTCTTGCCATCCGCGCACAGGCGCTGCACGGCATGGGTGCCTATGTCTCAGGCGCGGCCGTGGTGCCAGTGCTCTATTCGCTCAAACTCATTCCCAATGTGTACGCGGTGCCTGCGGTGCATGTGGCGACCCGTGCGATCTTCACCCATACGGTGCCAACCACACCCTACCGTGGCGCCGGGCGTCCCGAGGCGGTCTACCTGACCGAGCGTCTGATGGATGCTGCTGCTGCCAAGCTGGGCATGGATCCGATCGCATTGCGGCGCCTCAATTACATTCGCCCCGCGGCCATGCCCTATGCCACCGGCACCGGTCTTACCTATGACAGCGGTGAGTTTGATCGGCTCACCAATCGATGCATCGAACTGGCCGACTGGGCCGGTTATGCCGCCAGACAAAGCGCAAGCGCCGCACGCGGACGTGTGCGCGGGCGTGCCTTTACCTATTACATCGAGGACTGCGGCGTGTTCAACGACCGCATGGAACTGCGCTTTGATCCGGGCGGCACGCTCACCATCGTGGCTGGTACCTTCTCGCATGGTCAAGGGCATGCCACCACGTTCGCGCAACTGGCCGCGCAATACCTTGGCGTGCCGTTTGAGACGATTCGCTATCTGCAAGGCGATACCAGCCAGGTGCCGTTTGGCCGTGGCACCTATGCCTCGCGCAGCTCGATGATCGGGGGCAGTGCCATCAAACTGGCAGCCGAGGCATTGATCGAAAAAGCGCGTCCGCTCGCCGCCCACATGATGGAGACTGCCGCTGCCGATGTCAGCTTTGCCGAGGGGAATTTCACCATTGCGGGCACCGATCGCAAGGTGTCGATGGTCGATGTCGCCAAGATGTTCTATCGTCCGGTCGGGTTGCCCCGACAATTCGGCATCGGCCTGGAAGCCGCAGCATCATTTGCCGGCGACCCGCCCAACTTTCCCAATGGTGCCCATTGCTGCGAACTCGAGGTCGACCCGGATACCGGTGAGGTCTTCATCGATCGCTACGCCGTGGTCGACGATGTGGGCGTGGTGATCAACCCGATGGTGTGTGAAGGTCAGATCGAAGGGGGCCTCGCACAAGGGTTCGGCCAGGCATTGCACGAACGTGTCGTGTACGACCCTCAGTCAGGTCAGCTCGTCACCGGCAGCTTCACCGACTACACCATGCCGCGCAGCGATGACATGCCGCAGCAAATGGCGGCCGATTTCATCGAAATCCCCTGTCTGACCAACCCGGTTGGTGTCAAAGGCGTGGGCGAAGCCGGTTGTGTCGCTGCACCACCCACCATCATCAACGCGATCATCGATGCGCTACGACCCATGGGCGTGAGCCACATTGACATGCCGGCAACACCGCAAAGGGTATGGCAGGCGATACACCAAGCGGCTGCCTGATCGACCAATGCGCCTCACAGTTGGCCGCTCGTGTTTGCCGAGGGCTGCCACACCATCAGGCGGCGTTCGATCCATCCGACCAGTGCGTCGAGTACCAGGGCAAACGCAGTCAGCAGCGCAATGCCGGCGATTACCGTGTTGATATCGAACACCCCCTCGGCCTGATGGATCAGGTAGCCCACCCCTTCGGCCGAACCGAGGTATTCGCCCACGACCGCGCCGACAAAGGCGAGACCTACCGAATTGTGCAGACTGGCGAACACCCAGGACAGCGCACTTGGCAGGTACACCGCGCGTAACAACTGGCGCTGACTCGCCCCGAGCATGCGCGCGTTGGCCAGAATGGCCGGACTCACCTCGCGCACGCCCTGATAGACATTAAAAAACACAATAAAAAACACCAGGGTCACCCCGAGCGCCACCTTCGAGGCCATGCCCAGGCCGAACCAGACCATGAAAATGGGCGCGAGGATCACCCGCGGCATGGCGTTCAAGCCTTTCACATACGGGTCGAGTATGGCGGCCGCGGTCGGTGCCAGGCCAAGCCACAGACCGATACCGATCCCCGCCCCGGTACCGATGGCAAATGCGAGCAACGTCTCGACCAGCGTCACCCACAGATGCGAATAGATCTCACCGCTCACAAACCAGGCGATCAAGCGGTCAAGGACTTTAAGCGGTTCACCAAAGAAAAACGCTGCCTTGTCCGGATTGTCAAAATAGAAGGCCGGCACCTGCGGGCTGGTGAGGACACCCCACAGTACGAGGCAGGCAAGCAGCAAGCTCAATTGGGCCAAGCGGATCTTCATGCGCCCAACTCGATCGGCTTGAACTGCTTGCTATAGGCCTTCATCACTTCATCCTTCATGGCATGCCAGATGAGTTGATGCAATTCAACAAATCGCGGGGTGAGGCGCACCTCGGCCACATCGCGCGGACGCGGCAGGTCGATTGCAAATTCCCCGATCGGTCGCGTGGCCGGACCGGCCGACAGCACCACGACACGATCAGAGAGCGAAATCGCCTCCTCCAGATCGTGCGTAATAAATATCACCGACTTGCGCTGCGCGCCCTTGCCCGGACCACCGAGTGCCGCAGCACTTGAACTCCAGATCGCCAGCAACTCGTTTTCCATGAGCAAGCGGGTCTGGATATCGAGCGCGGAAAACGGTTCGTCCATCAACAGGATCTCGGGATTGAGCACGAGCATCTGGGCGAGCGCCACACGCTTGCGCATGCCGCCAGACAGTTGATGCGGATAGCGTTGCGCAAAGCCCCCCAACCCGACCCGCTGCAGCCACTGATGGCCCTGCGCCAGGGCCTGCGACGCCGGCACACCGCGAAACTCCAGCCCCGCCGTCACGTTGTCGATCGCCGAGCGCCAGGGCATCAGCGCGTCGGCTTGAAACATGTAGCCTGCATCACGATTGATACCTGCCAACGGTTTGCCATGGACCCGTACGCTGCCTTCGCTCGGTGCCAGCAGGCCAGCGGCCACATTGAGCAGGGTCGATTTGCCACATCCGGTCGGACCGACGATGGAGACAAACTCCCCCTCGCGAACCGCAAGACTCGCCTGCGACACCGCCAGATAGGGCTTACCCGGATCGTCGCGCGAGGCAAAGCGACAACTGATCTGGTCCAGCTCCAGACTTAAATCGACCGCGGCCGGCATCACGGGTAGTAGCGCTGATTTGCCTTGCGGGCAAATTCATTGGTGTAGGTGCGCTCAAGCTGAATCTGCGCGGGTACGACCTCGGGATTGAACGTAGGCAGCACCTTGAGTGTGGTGCGCGGGCCGGCCTCGGCCATCACGCCATCGGGCGAGAACGCGTCGCGGACTTTGTTGAATGCAAACAGATAGAGCGCCTTGTCAGCCGCGAAATACGCTTCGGGCACGGTTTTCAGAACATCCTGCGGCGAGGCTTGCTGAATCCAGTGATCGGCGCGGACGATGGCATTGGCTAACGCCTGCGTAGTCACTGGATAGCGTTTCAGAAACGCCTCGGGTGCATACAGGCAGGCCGCTGGCATTGGCCCGCCAAAGATCTCCTCGGTCCCCTTGCGGGTGCGTGCATCGGCAATGATTTGAATGCCACCGGCCTGTTCCAGCCGGGTAATTACCGGCTCCACATTGGAAATGGCATCGATCTGGCCGGCACCAAACGCGGCCACCGCGCCGGCCGCCGTGCCAACACCAATGATGGCGACATCGGAAGGCTTCAGCCCCTGGCGTCCGATCAGGTAGTTGACCACCATATTGGTACTCGATCCGGGTGCCGACACACCGATTTTAAGGCCCTTCAGATCGCGCGGCGTGTGGTAACTGGCAGCACGCGCCTTGGCAATGCCCACGGCAATCTGCGGTGCCTGACCTTGGAGCGCGAAAGCCGTGAAGATCTGCTTCTTGGCCTGCAGATTGATGACGTGCTCGTAGGCACCTGACACAACATCGGCGCTGCCACCCACCACCGCCTGCAGCGCCGGCGATCCGCCGGCGAAATCGCTGATCTTGACGTTCAAGCCTTCGTCACGAAAATAACCCAACTGCTCGGCAATGGTGAGCGGCAGGTAATAGAACGAGGCTTTGCCGCCAACCGCGATATGCACATCCTTGCGCTCGGGCGTCTGCGCCTGCGCCTGGGACTGCGCAACACAGCAATTGGCCAGCGCCAGCAGTGCTGACAACAGGCCGATGCGCGCGAACCGCCGCGAATGATTGTTCATCTTGTCTCCTAAAGTTCATCCGGCCCCGAATCGGCGTTCGAATTCAGATCACGCCGCGCTCGCGCATCTGCGCAATCTGCTGATCAGTGATGCCAATCCCGCGCAACACCTCTTCGGTATGCGCGCCCAGCGCCGGGCTCAATTGCCCCAGATCGCCCGGGGTCTCCGAGAGCTTGGGAACAATGCCTGGCACCTTGAGCGGTGTGCCATCGGGCAGTTCGATGGTCTTGATCATTTCGCGCGCAATGAATTGCGCATCGGACACGATGTCGGCGGCGGTGTAGATTTTGCCCGAAGGCACCTGCGCGGCGCCCATGACGCGCAATACCTCGTCGGCGGAATGCTGTACCGTCCAGGCACCAATCGCCGCGTCAATTTCATCGGCACGGGTGGCGCGCCCGGCATTGTCGGCAAGGGCCGGATCATTGGCCAGATCGGCGCGGCCGACCGCGGCCATCAGGCGTTTGAAAATACTGTCGCCATTTCCCCCGATTACTACGTGGGTACCATCGGCGGTCGGATAGGTATTGGAGGGCACGATGCCGGTGAGATTGGTGCCGGTGCGTTCGCGAATGACCCCGTAGCGGTCAAATTCGGGCACCAGGCTCTCCATCATGTTAAACACCGCTTCATACAACGCGACATCAACGACCTGCCCGCGACCGGTGCGCGCGCGATGCTGCAAGGCCATCATCACGCCGATCACGCCGTGCAGCGCGGCCAGACCGTCGCCGATCGACAGATTCGGCCGAACGGGGGGACGATCCGGGAAGCCGGTGATATAGCGCAATCCGCCCATCGACTCACCGACAATGCCAAAACCGGCCAGGTCTTTCATCGGACCACTTTGGCCGAACCCCGACAGGCGCAGCATGATCAGACCGGGGTTCTGCGCCACCAGGCTGGCGTGATCGAGGCCCCACTTCTCCATCGTGCCTGCACGAAAATTCTCGATCACCACGTCGGCTTCGAGCGCGAGGCGCCGCACCACGTCGCGGCCCTCTTCCGAGCGCAGGTCGGCAGTGACCGACTTTTTGTTGCGATTCTGCACATACCACCACAGAGAGGTGCCCTGATGCAGCTTGCGCCAGCTGCGCAGCGGATCGCCGCCGTTTGACGTCGCCGTTGCCGGCGGCTCGATCTTGATCACTTCTGCGCCGAATTCGGCAAAAAACTTTCCTGCAAACGGGCCAGCAATGAGTTGACCGAGTTCAACCACCTTGAGGCCTTGCAGAGCCTGTGCACGCGCTTGCGTCATAGAGAAGCCGGCCTCGATGGCCGCCTGAACCAAAAGTGTGGATTCTAAGCCCTGGAACGGTGCAACAGGCGGGCCCGCCAGTGTGCCTGGCAGAACAACCGGTGCACCAGCCATTCCGAGGCGCAGCACAACCGCCGCGTCAGACTGCCCGCGCCGCGGTGAAACAGGCGAGCGGGCAATTCCGCTTAGAATAGCTCCATGTCCTATCAAGTCCTTGCGCGCAAATGGCGCCCGCGCTCCTTCCAGACGCTGGTCGGCCAGGAGCATGTCGTGCGTGCCCTGACGCACGCCCTGGAGCAGCAACGCCTGCACCACGCCTACCTTTTCACCGGCACCCGCGGAGTCGGCAAGACCACCATCGCACGGATTCTCGCCAAGGCACTCAATTGCGACACTGGCATCACCGCAACCCCCTGCGGCATCTGTTCGGCCTGCACCGAAATTGACGCCGGACGCTTTATCGATCTGCTTGAAGTCGACGCTGCAACCAACACCCGGGTCGACGAGATGCGCCAGTTGTTGGAAAACGCCGTCTACGCGCCGACCCGCGGCCGCTTCAAGGTGTATGTGATCGACGAAGTCCACATGCTTTCCAATTCCGCTTTCAACGCGATGTTGAAGACGCTGGAAGAGCCCCCCGAGCATGTGAAATTCATATTGGCGACCACTGATCCACAAAAGATCCCGGCCACGGTGCTGTCGCGCTGCCTGCAGTTCAATCTGAAGCAAATGCCCCCTACGGCGATTTGCGGCCACCTTGAGCACATCCTGGGCGCTGAGGCGATACCCTTTGAGGCCACCGCCCTGCCGGTCATCGCGCAAGCCGCCCACGGCAGCATGCGCGATGCGCTGTCGCTGCTTGACCAGGCCATCGCCTACGGCGCCGGCCAGCTCGCCGAAGCGCAGGTGCGCGCGATGCTGGGCACCATTGATCAGGGCTATCTGTTTGACATTCTCGATGCCTTGGCTGCCGGTGATCTGACACGAGCAATGGGCGTTGCCTACCAGTTGCAAGACCGCAGCCTGTCGTTTGAAAACGCGCTGGAGGATCTGGCCACACTGCTGCATCGCGTCGCCTTGAGCCAGGCCGCTGCGGACATCCTGCCCGAATCGACACCTGATCGCGGCCGCATCGTTGAATTGGCCGGGCGGATCGATCGCGAATCGGTTCAACTGCTCTACCAGATTGCGTTGATCGGACGCCGCGACCTGCCGCTGGCGCCCGATGAGTTCGCCGGATTCAGCATGACGCTGATCCGCATGCACGCTTTCGCGCCGGTCAGCGCCGATTCGCTGACCGCCGGTGCCCGGTCGCCCGCACCGGCGCCAGTTCAACCGGCCGCCACAGCGAGGGCAACTGCCGCGACTGCGCCAGCGCCGAGTTCAGAACCAGCTCCAACCGCGGCACGAGCGCCGGTCTCAGCGAACGCGCCCGAAGCTGCGGTGGTAACGCTGCCCACCCCCGAAGACTGGCCGCAGCGGGTGCGCAGCCTCACGCTGTCCGGATTTGCCCGGCAACTGGCCGAGCAATCCGAGCTGTCGCGCATCGATGGCCAGCGCCTGTACTTGCGCATTCCCTCCAGTGCGCGCGCACTGGCAAGCTATCGCGACCGGCTGCGTAGTTCGATCGAGCAACAATGGGGCATGCGCTGCATGATCGAAATTGAAATCGCCGAGGTGGCCACGCGCAGCGTCGCCGGCGAGAATGCCCGTCAGCGTGAAGACGCGCAGGCGCAGGCGCAAGCCACCATGGACGCTGATCCGTTCGTGGCCGATCTGGTGAATCAATTTGGTGCCACGATCGAATCGATCGCGCCGCGTGCCGAAGACCCATCGCAACCTTCGAAGGACCACTGAGCATGTTCAACAAGGGACAACTGGCCGGACTGATGCAGCAGGCACAGGCCATGCAGGACAAAATGAAGAAGATGCAGGACGCACTGGCCACCGTTGAGGTTGAAGGGCAGGCCGGCGGTGGACTGGTTAAAGTGCGCATGACCTGCAAGCACAATGTGCGTCAGATCAGCATCGATCCATCGCTCATGAGTGATGATCGCGAGATGCTGGAGGACTTGATCGCCGCAGCAAGCAATGATGCGGTGGCAAAGGTGGAAGCCACAGTGCAAGAGCGCATGGGTGGCGTGACTGCCGGGCTGGGGCTGCCCCCGGGCATGAAACTTCCGTTCTGATCCCTTGCACCAGCTGTGTCCAAGCGCTACCCGGACTCGGTTCAAGTGCGAGCACCGCTCAAAGCATGTGCTTTGGCCACTGTGAACTGACGCGATGACTCCACCTGGCGCACTGAACGATTTGATCGAGGCACTGCGCATCCTGCCCGGGGTCGGCCCGAAGTCGGCCCAGCGCATGGCCTACCAACTGTTGCAGCATGAGCGCGGCGGTGCGGTGCGGCTTGCCCGGTCACTCGAGCGCGCCTTGCAGGCCGTGGTGCGCTGCCAGCGCTGCAACGGCTTCAGCGAAACTCCGATTTGTTCGCTGTGCAGTTCGCCGCAACGCAATCCGGCCCAGTTGTGCATTGTCGAGACCCCGGCTGATCAGGTGATGATCGAGCAGTCGCTGGCCTATCGCGGCCTGTATTTCGTTTTGCTGGGACGGCTGTCACCACTCGATGGCATCGGCCCGAGCGAGATCGGCCTCGAGGCGCTGCTCAAGCGCGTGTCCGATGGTGTGGTCAGCGAAGTGGTGCTTGCCAATAATTTCACCCATGAAGGTGAAGCCACGGCGCACTTTCTGAGCGAAACGCTGGGCGCCCGCGGCTTGCGCATCACGCGTCTTGCGCGCGGCGTGCCAGTCGGTGGTGAACTGGAGTTTGTCGACCCGGGGACAATCGCCCAAGCGTTCTACGACAGGCGCGACCTGCCGCCAGCCTGAACTCGTTGATCGATCGCAAGACTGCCTACTATTGAACACATTGGCTGCCGCCTCGCTTGCGCATAAATGTCACAGTGCTAGCATTGTTACGGAATGTAATAGGAGCGACACCGTTTGCGTGTTCGAGCCTTTGAACTGATCGATCACGCATCATGGATGGCCTGCCTCACGCTATTAGTGCTCCTCCGGACACCGACACCCGATCAAGCCTCGCCAGCGGCGATGCACAAGGGGCGGTGAGTCGTGACATTGATCGTGCCCGCGAGGAAGAACGGACCAGCCTTGCGCGCGAACTGCATGATGAAATCGGTGGATCACTCAGCGCGATGAAGCTGATGCTGGTGGCCCTGCGCCCACAGGCCCACGCCAGTGGCCTGCAATCGGCAATCGCCGAGATCGAGAGTGTTCTCGATCAAACGATGGAATCGGCCGATCGCATGATTCGCGCGATGCGCCCGGCGGTTCTTGATCGCGGTATCGTGGGCGCACTGCGCTGGGAAGTGGGCGAATTCGAACATCGCCACCACATCAAGGCGAACTTTTCCTGCAATCGCGAACACCTTGATGTCCCAAGTGGTCAAGGCCTCACGGTTTATCGGGTGTGTCAGGAGGCCCTTGCCAATGTCGCACGGCATGCCCGGGCCACCCGAGTCGATATACAGCTATTTCGCGATGGTGGCTCCCTCACTCTGGAGATAACCGATAACGGCAAGGGGTTTGATCCGCGCACCCTTGAGACCAGTAGCCGACTCGGTGTCGTTGGAATGCGCGAGCGCGCACGCAGCTTTGGCGGATGGGTCGAGATCGATTCGCGCTGCGGATCAGGCACCACGGTCATGTTGCAGATACCGCTCAGGCGGATTGCGGACATCGCAGCATGATCCGCATTCTGGTCGCCGATGATCATGCCATCGTGCGCCGCGGTGTCCGCCAGATCATTGATTCAGAAGACGATATGGAGGTGATCGGTGAAGCCGCCGATTATCCCGAGATTCGTCGCCGCCTGCGTGATGTCTCCTGCGACGTCCTGGTCCTTGACTTGCAGCTTCCAGGAAAGAATGGCATTGAAGTGACCAAGGCATTGCGTGAGGAGTACCCACGCCTTGCCATACTCATCCTGTCGAGCTACCCGGAGGATCAGTATGCGGTGCGCGCACTGAAGGCCGGAGCGCGTGGCTATGTCAGCAAACTCACCGCACCTGAGCGCATTGTCGAGGCCGTGCGCACGGTCGCAACCGGTCGCAAGTACATCAGCGCCGAGACCGCCGAAGCGCTTGCCGAAACACTCGGTTGTGACCGCTCGGCAACACCGCACCGAGAATTGTCGGATCGTGAATTTCAGGTGCTCAAGATGATCGCACGCGGCCGCAAACTGTCAGACATTGCTGACAAGCTGGCCCTGAGCCCAAAGACCGTATCGGTGTATCGCGGACGCATTCTGGAAAAAATGGGTGTCAGTTCCAATGCGGAACTGACCCACTATGCGATCAGGCACGAGCTGGTTGAGATCGGTTAGAGCGCATCGACGAGCCCAATGGGATCGCATCGTGCGCGCTAACACGCGGGTTCTACATACCTGGCGCGTGCCGAAGCGCGGGCCGAAGCGCGGGCCGAGATTGCCCCGCGTGCCTCACCCGATGACACTGAACAGCGACATCTGGGCGATCTTTGCATACGAATCCTGCGCCGCCTGGTACGCCGTCTGCGCCGCCACATACTGCGACACGGTCTGTGCGTAATTCGCATCCACCAGACCGGATAGCGTTGAACTCAATGTGGCACCGGTCGTCGCGGTCGAAGTCTTGAGCGCACTCAATTCCTGCAGGTTGACACCGATGGTTGACTGTTGGGTCAGCACATTATTCAAGGCATTGTCCATGTACTTGAGACTGTTGCCAATGCCGGTGGTAAAGGCCGCGGTAGAAGCCGGACCTGCCTGCGGCGCAGTCAATAGCGAAATGGCCGACTGGATGCCGCTGAACATGTCCTGTTTGCTGCTCGGTGCCACACTGAACGTGTCACCGGCTGCCGGCGTACCGGAAATGTTCACTCCCAAACCGTCAAAAGATATCTCGGCATTGGCCACATAATTGGTGGCTGGTACCACGGTCGTATTGGTGGTCTGATCGTGCACGCTGTATTGCAGCTTGCCGCCGCTCTGGCTGAATTGAATTGAATAGGTGTCGCCGGTCAGTTGTGCGTAGTTGCTCACTGTGCCCGTGTCGATTACGCCAGACCCTGTGTTAGACGCCCCGACACCGGTGACAAACGTGCCGTTGCCGGTGGACACATTCTGAAACAGCTCGGCACCGCTCACACCGATGCTCATCATTCGCCCGGTGGTGACTTGAACCTGCTGTTGGCCTTGATCGCCATGGTAAGTCGCCCCGCTGGGGGTGCCGGTAAACGGTTGGCTGGTGGTGTTGAATCCGCCAAACAGATACTGGCCATTGCCATCGGTGGAGTTGGCGAGCCCCAGCAACTGCTGATAATCCGATTGCAGGCTGGTGGCGATCGAATTGCGGTCGGCCCCGCTCAGCGACGTGTTGCCCGCCTGCACAATCAACTGACGGGCCGACTGCAACAGGTTTTGCACGCTGCTTACCGCACCACCGACCAGTGAGAGGTGATTGTAGGCACTGGTCTGCACACTGGTGAACCCATTGTTCTGTGCCTGAGCCGCCCCCACCGTGATGGCCTGGCCAGCAGCCATCGGATTGTCACCGGCACTTAGCATGGAGCGTCCGGTCGCCAGTTCCTGTTGCAGTTGATACATGTTCGACTGGGTGCTGGTCAGCGATCCGGCGCCGGTCTGCTGAATCATGGAAGTACTGATACGCATGCTTATGCTCCTGCTATCGATCGGTCGGTTCAACCCAACGCGTTCATCAGATTCTGAAGTAGGGTGCTGACCACTTGAATGTATTTGGATGAAGCCTGATAGGCGGTTTGCATGTTGAGGAGATTTGACGCTTCCTCATCCAGATTGACCCCCGAGATACTCTGCTGCTGATTTTGTGCCTCGGTGAGCATGCTCTGCTGCAGAGATACATTGGCATTGGCGTCCTGCTCGGCCGTACCGTTGGTTGCTATGAGACTGCTCAACGCCCCGGATAGTGTGCTGCCGTTTACCAATTGCGCCGTTGACAATCCTGCCAGGGCGCTTGCGTTGCGGCTATCACCGGAGGGTGTACCGTTCGCCGTGACCATCAGACTGTCGCCTGCCGCGGGCGTTCCATTCAGTTGCAGTGACCAGCCGTTATAGGTGAGTGTTTGTCCGGCCGTGTAGCTCAGTCCGGTCGGGTTGCCGGTTCCGGTACCGCTCACGCTATAGGTGGTCGGACTGGTAAAGGTGATGGTCACCGGCCGGGTCAGATTGGCGCTGGCGGGGTACCCGCTCACTGTCGGCTGAGTCGCCCGCAGCGAACCGGTATTGCTCGAATTCGTTGTGGCAAGAACCGGACCGGCTGCCGCCAATTGACTCGGATCGCTGAGCGCGATGGAAAATCCGGTGAGCGCGTCGCTAGTCGGCTGAATCAGATAACTATCACCGGCACTCGGTGTACCGGCGATAGCTATGGTCACACCATCAACCGTTTGCGGCAACGAACTGAAGGTTGTCGCCTGCGAATCCGCCAATCGCTTCACGACGTATTGGGTGCCGGTATAGCTGACGGTATAGTCGCTGCCAGTCAATGCATTGGCGTTGCTGATGCTGGCCGCGACCGTGGCGACCCCGACGTTGAGAGAATTGTGCACCACACTGGGTGCATTCAGCGAGAAAAGCGGCTGTCCGGACTGTCCTTTCACATCAACACCGAGGGCCTGCTGCTGATTGAGCGCAGTGGCAAGCACCGTTGCAATTCGCCCCAGCGCGCCCTGGGTGCTCGCCAGCGTGCCTTCACGCACGGCCAGTGTTGCACCGAGCGATCCGGCACCTACGTCGCTCGCGGTGATGGCAGTTCCACCGCCGCCGCCGCCACTGAGCACAAGCTGCTGGTTGATCGGCAAGGTCGGATCAGCCTGTGTGGACAATGTGAATGCGTTGGCTCCCAGCACCAGCGGTTGACCCGCTCCCATATAGACATTGACCTGCGCGCCGGATTGAGCGATGACATTGATCTGCACCAGCTTGGACAGATTGTCCAATGCGGTATCTCGCTGATCCATCAGCTTGACATCGGGGTTTCCACTGCTATCGGTTGCAGAGATCTGGGTGTTGAGCGCGGCGATCTGTGCAGCATAGGTGGTCACCTGTGCCGCCGCTGCAGTCAATGAACCATTGAGATTGGTCTGCATGACACCCAGTTGGGCCCCCGCCGCCTGGAAGGTTTGCGCGAGTCCCGCTGCGTTCGACAAGACCGTCGCGCGGGTGGCAGCGTCGGCCGGGTTCGCCGACAGGTTTTGCAATGCACTGAACATCTGGTTGATTGCCGGGGCAATACCAGTGGTCTCATTGCCGATGACAGTGCCAATCTGGTTGATCTGTGCTGACACGAGCTGGCTCTGCGATAGCTGGCTTTGCATGCCTCTTGTCTGCGCCGCCGCGAATGCGCTGTATTGCCGCACGATGCCGGTCACTTGCACACCGCCGCCGACATAAAGGCCGTCGGTATAGTTCGGCGTCTGCTCGAGCTGCGCCACCTGCTCGCGCGAATAGCCCGGCGTGTTCGCGTTCGTGATGTTATTGCCGATGGTCGCCAGACCAAGTTGAGCCGCGTTGAGCCCGGTCAGACCAAGGGATGTCAGAGATTCCATGCTTTTTTGCTCCAGCTACGCACCTAGGTAATCGGCTGCTCGCGTCAATTCCTGAGCCATCGCTGGCATCCAAGCCCTGCATTGCTGCAGCAATCGCCGGTCAATCGTGAATAATTCCCTTTACAGAATTCATGTGTTCGCAGAGCGGTTGGGCGTGTTCACCATGCGCAGGGTCTGGCCGATCACCTGGGTGAGTTTGGCCGCGTAGTGGGGGTCAGTGGCATACCCCGATCGCTGCAAGCTCTCGGCGAATCCTGCTGCCCCATTGCCGCGCATCGCGCTGGCCACCACCGTGCTATAGCGCGGACTGTTGGCAATCAGTTGAGCGTAGTCATTAAAGCTCTGCGCGTAGGACGAGTAGGCACGAAAGGTTTGCACAGACTTTTGTGGCTCGCCGCTGACGTATTCGGTGGTAGCGACGTTGACTGTCGGCCCGTTCCAGTCAGGACCGGCTTTGACACCGAACAGGTTGTAGCTCTGGGTGCCATCGGCCCCGATGATCTGTCGCCTGCCCCAACCCGATTCCAGGGCGGCCTGGCCGACGATGTATTGCGCCGGAATGCCGGTGCTGGCCGCGGCCGCCCGCGCGTAGGGCATCATCTGATTGACGAAAGCCTGTGGTGCGCTGCCCGCTGTTCCACCCGTTGCGCCACCTGCAGCCGGATCGAGCGATCCACTGGCCGGCTGTGTGCCCTGATCCGGTGACACCGCCTCCGCGGCGGTTGGCGCGGACCTGAAAGCTGACTTCACGTTATTGGCGCTCGGCCAGGTCGCCCGGGGCACCATTCCGCCGCCATAGGCCGATTGCAACAAGGGTAGAAACCGCGCCGCGCTCGAGGCCAATGGCAAGTTCTGGCCAAGCGACGGTGACAGACTGACCCCTGGGGCGACACTGGGACGCCCCCCCTGCCCCGACAACTTGCTGCCGACGCGCGCATTGAGCGCGCTGGCGGTGCCATTGAGCGCACCGAGCGGATTGGCGAGGCCGGTCGCAGTCGTTGATCCGCTGTCATTTGCTTCAGCATCCGCGCTCGCCGTACCGCTCGATTGCGCCGCTTGCAGCCGACCCAGCGCCGTCGCCAGCATGTCACCGAGCCCGACGCCGCGATTGGCGAGAGTCTGCGACAGCTGGCTGTCAAACATCTGGCTGTACATCTGTGTGCTGTTGCCACCAAGCAACCCGCCTTGCGGCACCGTCGCCCGCATGCTCTTCAATACCATTTGCATGAACACCGCCTCGAACTGCTTCGAGGCGCCCAGCAATGCCTTGTTGGGATCGACATGCGCGGCATAGCGCAATGAATCGAGCGAATGGGCGTCGAGCGCGACGCCGCCGGTATTGACGTTGGCATTGACACTGGCAATGTTGATCGGCATCAGATGATCTCCAACTCCGCTTTGAGCGCGCCAGCCGACTTCATTGCCTGCAGGATTGCGAGCAGGTCCTGCGGCGTGGCGCCCAGCGCATTGAGGGCTTTGACGACATCGTCGAGTTTGGGGGCATTCATCAACGACAGCTGCCCGCCGTCCTGGCGGATGGTGATATCGGCTTTATTGGTCTTTACGGTCGAGCCTTGCGCAAATGCATTGGGCTGACTGACCGACGGGGTCATGTTCACGGTGACTGCAAGGTTGCCGTGTGCCACCGCACACGGATCAATGGACACCATCTGATTCATCACGACCGAGCCAGTGCGCGCGTTGATGATCACCCGCGCACTGGGCACCGCGGTGGCCACGTTGACGTTTTCCACGCGCGACAGAAAGCCAGTCCGCTCGCTCGGATCGACTGGCGCCCGCACTGAAATGACACGTGCATCCAGCGCTTGCGCCACCGGTTGACCGATCTCGAGATTGATCGCCTCGGCGACCCGCCGTGCCGTGGTGAAATCACCCTGACCCAGTTCAAAGCTCACCGTGTCACCTTGCATCAACGGGCTCTTCACCGCGCGTTCAACGGTGGCACCATCGGGAATTCGCCCTGCACTAAGGTGATTGATCGTTACCTGCGAGCCAGCCGCCGCTGCGCCTGCGCCACTGATCGCGACGTTCCCCTGCGCCATGGCATAGATTTGACCATCAGCGCCGCGCAAGGGGGTGAGCAGCAAGGTGCCACCTTTGAGGCTCTTGGCATTACCGAGCGAGGACACCGTAACATCAAGCAATTGGCCCGGTCGTGCAAAGGCAGGCAGACTGGCCGTGACCATAACCGAGGCCACGTTGCGCAATTGCATTGTTCCGCCAGACGGCAAAACGATGCCCATCTGCTGCAACATATTGCTGAGACTCTGCGTGGTAAACGGCGTCTGCGTGGTCTGATCGCCACTACCATCCAGTCCGACGACTAGGCCGTAGCCAATCAACTGATTGCTACGCACACCCTGAATGGAAGCAAGATCACGCAACCGGTCCGCGCGGGCCGAGCTGACAACGAGGGCCAGCGCACAGATGAACAATGTCGCGCGACGAAACATGTGCATGAAGTGTGTCTCCATCAGAACGGCGCCACGCTCATGAAGACGCGCTGCAGCCAGGGCATCGCCTGAGCCGAGTCGATATAGCCTCGGCCGACATATTCCAGACGCACATCGGCCACCTGCGTCGAGCTGACCTGGTTGCCCACCTGGATCGAGGCGGGATTCACCACGCCTGAGAACCGGACAAATTCCGCGTTGTGGTTGATGCCGATCTGGCGCTCGCCGGACACCATCAGGTTGCCATTACTCAATACATCAATCACGGTGACTGTCATCGTGCCGGTGAATACATTGGCGTTCGAGGTTGCACCCGTACTGGCGAGCTTGCTGTCATCGCTGCCTGTTACAGCGGCACCCTGAAAGGACTTGCCGAGCAAGCCCTGGATCAGCGGAATGCCCATCGCCATGCTGGAGTTGCGCTCGGCGCTGGATGCCGACGTCTGGCTCGCATTGAGCGCTTCATTGATATTGATCACGATGGTGTCACCCACCCAGCGCGGCCGCCTGTCTTCAAACAGTGGTCGATACTGATTAGTACCCACAAAAATGGCGCCATCGACGGGCTCAGCGGCCTGCGCAATGGGGGTCGGCCGTGCGGTCATTGGGTGATGCATCTCGACCTGGCCACCGGACACGCACCCAGCCAGAATCAAGCTGATTCCGCTCGCGGCGAGCCGCACTGTCCGACCCGATTCAGCGATTGAACGGAGCAGCCTCATAGCTGCGCCAGGTTCTGCAGCATCTGGTCGGACGTACTGATCGCCTTGGAATTGATCTCGTACGAGCGCTGGGTCTGAATCATGTTGACCATCTCTTCGACCACATTGACATTGGAGCTCTCGACATACCCCTGGTTGAGCGTGCCCATGCCATTGGTACCCGGATTGTTCGGCGCGGGCGTGCCCGAGGCACCGGTTTCGGTAAACAAGTTGCCACCAATGGCAAGCAGTCCGGCTGGATTGACAAAATTGGCCAGTTGCACCGTACCCAGAGTCTGGTTCTTGGCCTGCCCCGCAATCGTTGCGGTAACCGTGCCGTCCTGCCCGATCGTCACGCTGGTGGCGGTCGAGGGAATCGTCAGTGCCGGTGACATGGGGAAGCCAACCGCATTGACAATCTGCCCCGTCGAATCAATATGCATCGATCCATCGCGGGTATAGGCGAGCGTGCCATCGGGCATGGTGACCTGAAAGAAGCCCGCACCGCTGATTGCCATGTCATACGGGTTGCCGGTCTGCTGCAGGCCACCCTGGGTAAAAATGCGCCCCGAAGATACCGGCCGGACACCGGTGCCCAGCTGCAACCCGGTGGGCAAGGTGCTTTGCTGCGACGACTGACCGCCTGGCTGACGGACGTTTTCGTAGAGCAGATCTTCAAACACCCCGCGCTGCGCCTTGAAGCCATTGGTCGATACGTTGGCAAGATTATTGGTGATGATATCGAGCGAGGTCTGTTGAGCGTCCAGGCCGGTCTTGGCTATCCACAGGGAGCGCATCATGATGTTGGGTCCTTGAGTGACTGTTGGGGGTGATCGGAGTTAATTGGTGATCGACAGCAGTTGATCGGCCTTGTTGGCATTCTCATCGGCCGTGGTCATCAGCTTGGTGTTGGTCTCGAACTGCCGTGCCAATTCGATCATGGTGATCATCGATTCGATTGGATTCACATTCGACCCTTCGACATGCTCGGGGGCGACCACAACCGCCGGATCACTGGGTGCCGGACTGCCGCCGGCGGTGCGAAACAGGCCATCAGTCGATCGTGTCAGCGTGGCAGTATCCGGATTGACGAGTTTCAGTTTGCCGATCGGAATGACGGTCTTGCGCCCGCCGGCCAGAGAAATCGCCGACACCGAACCATCCCGACCGATGGACACCTGCTGGTCGGGTGGAACGCTAAGTGGGCCACCGTCACCCACAACGGGCAGGCCGCTATTGGTCTGCAAAGTGCCATCGGCACCGATCTGGAATTGGCCATTGCGCGTATAGGCTTCGGTGCCATCGGCGCCTTGGACCGCAAAGAAGCCTGGACCGTTGATCGCCGCGTCGAGCGCGTTACCGGTCGCGCGCAGATCACCAGGGGTAAAGTTCGTGCCACTCGTGGTCTCCACAGCCGACACCCGCGTGGTCGAGCCCGGATCGCCCAGGGGCATTGCGACGAAGGAATTCAATTCCGCGCGAAAGCCGGTGGTCGAGGCGTTGGCCAGATTATTGGCCACACTGTCCTGCCGCTGGCTGAGCACATTGGCCCCCGACATCGCGGTATAGATCAGTTTGTCCATGATTGACTATGCCCCTCGGAAAATGCGGTCATGACGTATCGATACGCAGGCATCGACCACTCGCTTAGCCCATTTGTGTCAGCGTTTGCATGATGGCGTTCTCGGTTTTGATCGTCTGCGAGTTGGCCTGGTAGTCGTATTGCGCGGTAATCATGTTCACCAGCGCCGTGGTCAGATCCACATTGGACTGTTCCAGCGAGCCCGATTGGAGACTGCCCAGGGTGCCTGACTGCGGCGCGCCCACTACCGGCACGCCGGAGGCCTGCGTCTGACTCCAGGAGTTGCCGCTTTCGGCCTGCAGTCCTTCCTTGTTGGTAAACGAGGCCAGCGAGATCTGTCCCTGCGCACGGGTCAGACCGTTGGAATAGGTGCCGCTGATGATCCCGGCTGCAGTAATGGACAAACCGGTCAAGCTGCCCGCCTGGTAACCGTCCTGAGTCACCTGTGTCACTCCGAATGCCGAGCTGTACTGCGTGGTACCGGTCACATCGAGCTTCACCGATTGCGGTGTCGTGGCACCGCCTGGAATCGTCAGACTCAGCGTGGCAGGAAACGTGCTAGTCGCGGTGTCGATCGTGCCATCGCTCGCAAAATTGAGCTTGCCGATCGAGTTACCCGAATTCACCGATACGCCATCGATTTGCGCTCGCGCATCCCAGGTGTTTGCGGCGGCGTTGCTGTCGATAAAGAACAGCGACAGCGTGTGCGAATGGCCCAGGCTGTCAAACACCTGGGTCGAGGTGCTACTGGTGTAAGTCGAGGTGTCAGTCGGATTGAAGTTGGCTGGATTGAGGGCCTTCGAGTTTGAATTCAGATTGGCCACCAACGCAATTTTTCCGGTTGGCTGCGGCGAGATATCGGCCAGGCTGATCGAAATCGGGTTGGGGGTTGGAAATTGCTGAATTGCGCCGGTGCTGTCCACCCCATAGCCTTCGACCAGATCGCCATTGGCATTGGATAAATAGCCACTCGAATTGACCTGGAACGTACCGTCGCGCGAGTAGACCTGGGCACCACTGCGATTCAGCTGGAAAAAGCCTTCACCATTGATCGCGATGTCGAGCGGATTATTGGTCACCGTGATCGCGCCTTGCGAGTAATCGGTCGAAGTGTGGTTGATGGCCACACCGATACCGGTCTGCACCAGACCCTGATTGCTGATGGTGGCTGCATAAACGTCGGAAAATTCGGCGGTGGCGGTCTTGTACCCCACCGTGTTGGCATTGGCGACGTTGTTCCCAATCAGATCCAGGTTGGTTTGTGAGGCGTTGAGGCCGCTGATGGCTTGATCGAAACTCATGCTGATGCTCCTTAGGTCGTTTGCGTTCGCACCACAAAGTGCTGCCGGTACGATTAAAAGTGGATGTCAGAGTGCGGGTTCAAATCATCTCGACGACTGCGCTCATTGGTTGCAACCCGAGCGGACCGAGGTTGAGCTGGGGCACACCATTGGCGTTTTGCTGAATGCCCTGGACGACACCGGCTGAGAGCGTTGTGGCGGCGACGGCTTTACCGCCCGAGCTGGCATTGATGGCAAAGGTATAGGTACCCGCCGGTGCCTGTGTGCCATCGGCCTGCATGCCATTCCACTGGAATGTGTTAACGCCCTGGGTCAGCGCGGACATCGGGAGGGTCTGCACCACCGCGCCGCTCGCATTCTTGATGCTGATCGTTCCGGCGTCGGCAGTGCTGGGCAGTTGATACCCACCCACCGCGATGGGCGTACCGGTGCTCGCGTTATTGGCCAGGACCAGACTTGATCCATTTACCAGGGCCGTGCTGCCAACCGTATTGGCCGAGTCGAGTGTCTGCAGGGAGTTCATTTGTCCGAGCAGCGAGGTGATGCTGCTGTTGAGGTTCTGGATACCCTGCACCGAACTGATCTGTGCCAGTTGCGAGGTCATCTGGGCCGAATCCATCGGATTCAAGGGATCCTGATTTTTCATCTGGCTCACCAGCAGCTTCAGAAACTGGTCCTGCAATTGCTGCCCATTGGCCGAGACCAGACTACTGGCTGCCGAGGCCGCGCTGGCTGTGCTCGTGCTGCTCGCGCTGTTGCCATTGATGGCAGCGCTTGTGCCCTGGCTGGGCAGCGAGAAGATCGAAGAAATGCTCGTCATGGTTTTGAATACTCCTTGATTAGGACTCGATCTGCAGGGTGTGCATCATTAACGTCTTGGCGGTGTTCATGACCTCGACGTTGGTCTGATAGGAGCGCGAGGCCGAGAGCATGTTCACCATTTCTTCCACCACATTCACATTCGACCCGGTGACATAGCCCTCGGAATCGGCTGACGAATTCGACGGGTCGTACACCCGCTTGCCCGCTGCATTGCTCTCGATGACACCGGCGACGCGTACACCCAGTGCATCACCGTTGCTCGCCATTGAATAGCCTGCCGGCACGCCACCCATGCTCGCCTGCACTGCCGGCGAGGACGTGGCAAGCTGGGCGTTGGCGGCAACCTGCGCCGACTGAAACACCACTTCGCGCGCCTTGTAGGCGCTCGTGTTCGGTCCACTGGTGGAGTCGGCATTGGCCAGATTGCTCGCGACCACATTGAGGCGCTGGCTTTGTGCAACCAGGCCCGAACCGGCAATATCAAAGATTTTGAACAGCGACATGGCGACTCCCTGGTTCAACCACCGTTGGCAGACTGCATGGCGGCCTGCAGCGTTTTGACGTTGTTACTGATGAAACGAAGGGTCGCTTCATAACGGATCGCGTTCTCGGCAAATTGCGCGCGCTCCATATCCAGATCGACCGTGTTCTTGTCCATTGAGTCCTGTGCCGGCATGCGGTAAGCGAGCTGTGGTCCGGCGCCCGCGCCGCCTGCGCCCAGGTGGGCGGCATTGGTCCTGTTGAGTACGGTCGTACTCGATTGCGCATTGGCAAGTGCCACACCGGGGGCGCTTGCCCGATTGATGCCACCGGTTTGCTGGCGCAAGGCGGTCGCAAAATCAAAATCCACCGCCTGAAATCCCGGGGTGTCTGCATTGACGATATTGGCGGCCAGCAACTGTTGGCGATTGGCCCTGAGCTTGAGTGCTTCGCCCTGAAAGTCGAGTGAATTGACGATAGAACTGATCATCGCTAACTCCCGTTGGAACGTCCCCTGACGGAGACGATTCGATGCAGCGATTATCCGAATTCATGGTGCCGGCGATCTGTCGATAAGACGGCATCTAGCGGTGCTAATCGGCGCTTTGATCCGGCGCATCGCGCGTTAGTCTGTGGCACATTCAATCGATCACAGGATCATTTCTGTGCACATGCCGACCACCCATCCCAGACTGTTTGCCGTGTTGTGGATAGTCGTATTTGGCATTGGCACTGGCACGCATCAGGCCGTGGCAGATGATCCGGTCAACAGCGCGACGATCGAACGGTTGGCGCATGACAAGGCAGAGGCCGAGGCCATTCAAGTCGCCTCGGCTGTCAGCGGCCGACTTGAATTGGAGGTGAGCCGCGTTGATCCACGCAATCATTTAGCCCCTTGCCAGACAGCCGAGGCGTTCGTGCCACCCAATGTGCGCCTGTGGGGGCGCAGCCGAGTTGGCGTCCGCTGCACCGAAGGTGCCCGCTGGACGATTTACGTACCGCTAGAAGTGCGCGTTTATGCGCAAGTGGCAGTGGCCGCCCGATCGATCTCGATCGGACAGACCATCGCCCCGGACGATGTGCGCATCAGTGAGGTCGAACTGACCCGGGAAGCCCCGGGACTATCCGCCGACGGCCAGGAGCTGATCGGCCGACAGGCCACCCGCATGCTCCTGCCCGGCTCCCCCCTGCGCGCCGAATACGGCAAATCGCGCGTGGTCATCCAGTCGGGTGATCCGGTCAAAGTGGTTTTTCTGGGCAACGGCTTTACCGTCGAAGGCGATGGCCGGGCAGTCAACGGCGCGGCAGAGGGCGATGCGGTTCGAGTGCAGGTGGATTCCGGTCATGTCATCTCGGGCACTGCGCGAGATGGCCGGCGTGTCGAGATGCACTGATGAACCGCGCGTCCGACCCGCCGTTGCGGTTCAGCCAGCCCGGCAATCAGGCCAGGAACGACGTGTCGCCGGTCAAGTGCGTCGCATCCCGATCCAGAAATGCGCCGTTTCGCGCGCGAAATGACCTGTCTGAAAGGCGCTGCGCAGCATCAGCAGCCCGCAAAGCCGGAAAAATGTCCTCTCGGAACGCGCATCAAGGACAAAGTAGATTGAATTTGTCAGGTCGGACTAAAGTTCTTCCTGACACTGCCGTTTATAGTTTGCGAAGATGTTTTACAGAATCCCTCAGTCCCCATCGCCGCGTCAACGGAGAGCTATCGTGAAAATCGGTCCAAACTCAGCCACCGGGCCAGCCGGCAGCACCGGCACGAGCGCCGGCGCAACCGGAAGCGCGGCGAGTTCGCGCACCGGCGCACAAGCAACCGCCAGCACCAGTGCAGCCACTGCCAGTTCAAGCAGCACGGTGCAATTGTCGGAAATATCTGCCCGCCTGTCAGGGGTGGATGCGGCCAGCGCAGCGAGCAGCCCGTTTGATTCGCGCAAAGTGCAGGACATCAAGGCGGCAATCAGCGATGGCCGCTTCAAGGTGAATGCCAGTGTGGTGGCTGACAAGCTGATTGCAAGCGTGCAGGACATGCTCGGGCAGCGCGGGAGACAGGCATGACACTGCGCACCGCCATTGAGGATCAGCTGTTCGCCATCGAGTCCCTTGAAGCGCTGCTGCTGCAGGAGCGTGCGATGCTCATTTCGGCGGACGCCAACGGCATCGTCGACCTGCTCGCCCACAAAGACGATGCACTCGCCGAAGTGAGCCGCTGTGCCCAGGATCTCGGACGGGAGCTGGTCGCCTCCGGCCTGCCAGCCGACGGCCAGGCCATTGAGCGTCATCTTGCCATCACCCCCGAGCTCCAGGACAACTGGCGGCGGCTGCGTTCGACCATGGATCGCACGCGTTCGACCAATGCCGCTAATGGCCGGCTGATCAGCCAACGCCTGCAGGCCACTACCGCGCGACTTGACGCATTACGCGGGGCAGCGATGCGTACCGGCGTCTATAACCCGAGCGGCCGTTCTGGGGATAGCCAGAGCGCCAGTCGAATGATTGCCTCGGCCTGAAAAGGCACGGTGCGCCGCTCGTCACGGTCGCACGTCATCTGACCACCCTGCGCAGCAAGACGTCAGACCGGGCCGATGCCTTGGTCTGACGTTTCCTATGCAACAGGCTGAAGCAAGGGCGGTTGCTGTGACCAGCGCCCTTTGGCCGTTGCTTGGCACACGCGACAATCCTTAATTGCGTGCTCGTGACGGCTGCTGCACCCACTCCCGTAATTTGCCGCGCAACCGCGCCACGGTCTGGCTGTGCATCTGACACACCCGTGACTCGGTGACGCCCATGACTTCGGCAATCTCGCGAAAATTCATTTCCTGCTCGTAGTACAAGCCCATCAGCAGGTGTTCACGTTCCGGTAGATCCTCAATTGCTTTGATCAGCGCCTGGCGAAACGCGCTGTCATGCAGGCGCGTCAGTGGGTCACCGTCCGGCTCGATGCAGTGGCGATCCAGAAAGCTCTCGCCCCCTTCACTGCCTGGTTCGTTCAAATCATCGGCATAGATCAACTGACCGCCGCGCGCTTCCTGCAAGGCCTCCTGATATTGCGGCAACGCCATGCCCAGTTCGCGTGCGATTTCCACTTCCATGGCGGGCCGCTTGAGACGCTGCTCAACCCGGGAGATTGCGCCCTCTATTTCCCGTTGGCTCTTGCGCACGCTGCGCGGCAGCCAGTCATTGGCGCGCAATTCATCGAGCATTGCTCCGCGGATTCGCTGCAACGCGTAGACCTCGAAGTGTACGCCCTGCCCCTCCTCGAAGCGGTTGACCGCATCCATCAGACCAATCATTCCGGCCTGCAGGATGTCATCGACTTCAACACTCGCAGGCAGGCGCGCCATCAGGTGGTGTGCCATGCGCTTCACCATCGGTGAGAAGCGCGTCAGGTAGTCCTCGCGATCGAGCGTCCCGGTTGCCGTATACATGCGCTCAGTGGCTCCCTATTGCAAGCGGTTGAGTCATACCAAAAATCTTGCGTGATACCGCCGATGCAGAGCGGCTGCCGTTGGTGTGTGCCAGCGATGAATGCGCCGCACCAGCGCCTGAGTTATGACGCTCGGGCCGAACATGGGTCGGATCTCCCTGCGCGGTCAGGTGCCACTGACGGCTGGCGCGTGCAATGTTCATCCAGTGCGTCGCGTTGTTCGCCACCCCGCTGCCAAAACTCCGCGTCGCGCTTGGACCGAGCCATCCGCCCATCGCAGGCACGACACCAAGGAACCGATGCGCGGTTGCGGCAATGCGCCGAAACGTGCGTTCCGCAGCCGCCTCGTCGCTAGCCCCTTCGATAATGAGCCTGGGTTGACACCCTCGGGTGACCAGACTTTTCACCATCTTGTAGGCGCTGGTCAGTGCTTCAGGTGAACCACCTACGACAACCACAAACTCCGAGCCCGGATCGAGAAAGGGTGCGATTCGTTGCGGGTGGATGGTGGCCAGCAGGATCACGTCAACCGGATCGGCCAATTGATGTAACCGGGCAAACATGGCATGCGCACCGGCCCCGGCCGCCTCCTGCGCCGTGAACCCTTTCACCAGCGGCATCCAGCGGACACCCGGTGCGATTTCGCGCGCGAGCCGCGACAGCTCGATGCGACCGGCCAACACGTCTGACAGACTCGGTAATTCATTCTGGTGGGCATGCGCCCGGGCTGTCCACTCATGGTCAGTCACCAGTACACGCGTGCCACCGGCGGCCAGTGCATGCGCCAGGTCGCGCGGCTGCCGAGCATGGGAGGTCGCGCTGGCCATAGGCAGTATGCGCAGCCCCTTGCTTGCAAAGAGCTGTCGCAAGCCGCTCGCCTGATCGGTTGTCGCAAGTGTCTTTGCCTCAGGCATACGCTACCCCGCCGCCGATGTTCTCCGACATGGACCAGGATGCAAACAGACTTACATCCTCGTCGTGATTGTGGTCAGAGTCCGGACTCGGTGGCGACAATGCGAATTCGAGTAAATCGTCCCTGTTCGGGACGGCGATGTCTTCAGGAACACGCTGACCGTTGGTGCAGAACAGGACCGGCAACCGATAGCGCAAGACCACATCCAGCGCCGATCCCAATTTGACCGCTTCGTCAATCTTGCTCAGGATCACGCCGGCAATCGATTCACCCTGCGCGGTGCTGCCATAGGTCTGGATGACATCTTCGAGTGTTTCGAGCTGCGCGGTGGCAGCCAGCACGACGACGCGACGTACATTGCACCCCTTGAGCAGTTCGATCTGTTCGAGTACCCGCTGGTCACGTTGCCCCAAGCCGATGGTGTCGATCAGAATCAGCCGCTTGTGGCCGATCTGCTTCAACGTATCGGCCAGGCTCGTTGCATCCTGCACCGTGTACACCGGTACACCGAGAATGCGGCCGAACACCCGTAATTGGTCCTGAGCACCAATCCGGTAGCTATCGGTGGTGATCAGACCGAGACTTTCAGCCCCATGCCGCACAACGCAGCGCGCGGCGATCTTGGCCACCGTGGTGGTCTTGCCCACACCCGTCGGGCCGGTAAATGCAAACACCCCGCCGGCGCTGATCAGTTCTTCCTCACCATTGAGGCAGTTCAGCTTGTTGGCCAACTGGGTACGCAGCCAGGGTAGCGCAGCGGCCTCGTCGCAATCGGTCGGCAACGCACTGGATGCGGCACGCGCGAGTGCGGTACTGAATCCCGAGGAAAGCAGCTGGCACAGCAGGGTTGCGGCGACCGGATGCCGCTTCATGCCTTCATGCCAGTTCATCGACGCAAGGCGCTTCTCCATCATCCCGCGCAGCGAGCGCAACTCATCCAGCACCACCGCATCGTTGCGCCCGAGCTCTGCGGCGCTGCCGTGGCTTTCGTGAGGCGCCGGATCGGAGGACGCTGATCCGGCTCCGCGTGCCGTACCCGCTCCGCTCGCCGACCCATGCGCGCCGGTCGAGGACAGTGCCGATGACGAGGACGACTGCGATGACGATGAAGCGGGCGATGGCGACAGATCATCGGTGACAATTGGCAGTGGCACCGTGAACGCCGGTGCTACACCACGCCCGCCCTGCGCACTCGGGAACGCGCCGCTGCGTCGCGACGCCTGGGCCGCTGCGCTTGCGCTGACCAAGGGTGCAGTAAACGTTTGCTCGCGCACAGGCATCGTCGTGCTGGTGCGACTGGCAAAGGGATCTGCCGACAGCAAGGCGTCACGACCTGCAAGCGCGTCACGACCTGCTGCCATCTCTCTGGCCCCTGTGGCGTCACGAGTCTGTGTCGCCTCTCGGCCAGGCACGGCATCGATCGGGACAACGGCATCGCGGTGTGCCGGCGTATCGCTCGGCGTCCCCCACGCCAATTTGCCGGGCCCCGTCGAGGGCTCGGCATGACTGTAGGAGCGGTCCTCCCTGGGGGAGGACGCTGCAAAATCGGTCTCGCGCGGCGCCACCACTTCGTGCAGGTGATGTTCGTCAATCGCGAGGATCTCCACCCCCTCGTCGGTTTCCCGATTGGACAGAATCACTGCGCCGTCACCCAGAAGCACTCGTACCTCCTGAAGCGCTTCCCGCACTGTCGCTGCTACGATTTTCTTGATTTTCATAGTGTCACCGGGGGTCAATTAAGGATTTCAGGAGGGTTGTGTGTTGCGGGAGCAGTAGTGCGTTCATCTCAAGCAGACAAGGCACCGAGCACCGAGCTCACACGGATCGTGCGCGACTCGGGGATTTCGGCATGGGATAAAACTCGAAGGCTGGGCACGGCACGTCTGAACATGCGAGCAAGCGGCACCCGCAAGCGCTCGGGCACCAGCAAAGCTGCGGGATGTCCGAGTGCCTCCTGGCGCGTCACGGCGGCTGAGGCACCGCGCAGCAGTCCTTCGGCCAGATTGGGTTCGATGGCAAGATTCTCGTCATTGGCCACCGCCTGGTTGAGCATGCGTTCCAGTTCAGGCTCGACCACGATCACCTGCAGCTCATCGGCCGGTCCATACAGGGCATGGATAATTGCCGGGCCAAGCGCAACGCGCACCGCCGCACTGAGCTGCGCCGGGTCCTTGGTCTGCGGTGCGAGCTCGGCCAGAGTCTCGATAATGCTGCGCACATCACGCACCGGCACACCCTCATCGAGCAGATTGACCAAGACTTTCTGAAACACGGGCAGCTCGATCAGCTTGGGCACCACCTCGTCAAACAGGTGCGGAATCAACTTGTTCATGTGTTCGATCAGGCGCTGCACCTCTTCGCGTCCAAGCAAGCGTCCGGCGTGGCGGAACAACACACTGTTCAGGTGAGTAGCAATCACCGTGGCGCAATCGACCACTGTGAACCCTGAGACTTGTGCGTACTCGCGAGACCTGTCATCAATCCACACTGCCGGCAGACCAAACGCCGGATCAGTGGTCACCTGCCCGGGCAACTGACCGGTGGCGTTGCCAGGATTGATCGCGAGGTGCATGCCATGCATCGCATCGCCCTGACCGATGGTCACCCCTTTCAGGGTGATCCGATAGGCATTGGGGCGTAATTCAAGATTGTCGCGAATATGCACCGAAGGCGGAAGGAAGCCGATTTCCTGGGCAAACTTGCGCCGGATGCCGCGGATGCGTTTGAGCAGCTCACCGTCCTGCCCGCGATCGACCAGGGGAATCAGGCGATAGCCGACCTCAAGGCCGAGCACATCCAGAGGCGTAATGTCGTCCCAGGTTGCATCGACGGAGTCAGGTTTGACCGGCGCCGCCGGGGCAGCGGCATTCTCCGCGGCCCGCTTGGTTGCCTGTACCTTGCGGTGAACGGCCCGGGCACCCCAACCGGCCGCCGCAGCGACCATGAGAAACGGGATATGCGGCATACCCGGAATCAATCCAAGCAATGACAACAGACCCGCTGACAGCCCAAGGGCCTGTGGTGTGCTGAACAACTGACTGGCCAGTTGCGACCCGATGTCATCTTCCTTGCCTACGCGCGAAACAATCAGACCGGCGGCAATGGAAACAATCAGCGAAGGCACCTGGGCCACCAGGCCATCACCGATCGACAGCAGAATGTAATTATTGGCAGCTTGCGACAGCGCCATGTCATGCTGCGCGACCCCAATCACCAAGCCACCGATCAGGTTGATGAAGAGGATCAGAATTCCGGCGATCGCATCGCCGCGCACGAACTTGCTTGCACCATCCATCGAGCCGTAGAAGTCGGCTTCGTTGGCCACTTCCAGACGGCGGCGACGCGCATCGGCCTCGCCAATCAGACCGGCATTCAAGTCGGCATCGATGGCCATCTGCTTGCCCGGCATCGCATCCAACGCAAACCGCGCACTCACCTCAGCGATCCGCCCGGCGCCCTTGGTGATCACCACAAAATTGATGACCACCAGAATGGCAAACACCACCAGGCCTACGGCAAAATTGCCACCCACCAGAAACTGGGCAAACGACTCGATCACTTTTCCCGCCGCGTCGGTACCGGTATGCCCATACATCAGCACCGCACGTGTCGAGGCCACGTTGAGTGACAGACGCATCAGCGTCGTCACCAGCAAGATCGTCGGGAACGCCGCAAAGTCGAGCGGCTTGCGCGTATAGGCTGCCACCAGCAGCACCACGATCGACAGCGCGATATTGAACGTAAAGAACAGATCGAGCAGGAATGGCGGCAGCGGCAACATCATCATCGACAGGATGAAGATGATCAGCAGCGGTGTGCCAAGTGCCCCGGGCTGGATGTTGGCAAGCAGCGGAAAGCGTTGCAGCAAGTTCATGCCACCGCCTCCAACGGATCAAAGCCTGGCGGCACGCTCACTTCGATGCCGGTCAGTGGTGTACGCGGAATCGATCGGGCTGCCGCGCGCAGACTGAACAGATAGGCCAGTACCTGCGCGACCGCGCTGTAGAGCGCCTGTGGCACTTCTTCACCGAGTTCGCAATGCCGATTCAGTGCCCGCGCGAGCGCCGGCGCTTCAATCAACGGCACATTCGCGTCGGCGGCGAGCTCACGAATGCGCAGAGCCACCGCGCCGCTACCCTTGGCGACCACCCGCGGCGCCGCGTTGCGTCGCTCGTCGTAGCGCAGCGCAACGGCGTAGTGGGTCGGATTGGTGACTACGACATCGGCCTTGGGTACTTCCTGCATCATGCGGCGACGCGCCATCTGTCGCTGCTGATTGCGGATCTTTGCCTTTATCTGCGGATCACCTTCGGATTCTCGTGCCTCCTGGCGGATGTCCTGCAGCGACATGCGCAGCGCCCGACGATGGCGCCAGATGGCGATGAACACGTCGAGCAGCGCACCGACAGAAATGGCGAGAACGATGAAGAAAAACGCGCTGGTAACCAGGCTGCCCATGTGGACCTGACCTTCCGTCCCGGTCAATGCACTCAGGCTCGCCAGCTCACTGAAATGTCCATACACAAAGCCCATCACCACCGCGATCAGCAGGGTTGCCTCGAGCAGTACCTTGCCCAGATCGGCCAGTGCCGTGATTGAGAATATATTGCCCAGACCGCGCATCGGACTGAGGCGCGAAAAGTCAGGCATCAGCGATTCAGTTCGGAACACCCAGCCACCCACCACAAGCGGGGCCGCCACGGCCGCGGCCATCGCAGCCAGGCACAGCGGCATTGCAATGAGCAACCCATCGAGCACAAAGCGGTGAGTCTGTCGCGCCACCAGGTCTGCGTTGAACGCTTCTGCGTGGCCGAAGTGCAGGGCTGCGGCGAACATGCGTGTGGCCGCAGCGAAAGAGTCCGGACCGATGAATGCCAACGCCGCCGCCGATGCCGCCAGCATCAGGGTCGTCGTCAGACTGCGTGACCGTGGGACATGCCCTTCCTCGCGCGCGCGCTGCAAGCGCCGCTCGGTTGGTGGAAGCAGTCTGTCCTCGTCGTTGTCAGAACCGTTAGCCATGGAGCAATGAATACCGTCTGCGGATCATTCCGCGGTACCCATTGTTCCTTGTCGGGCAAGCCCTTATACGGTCGATTACCGGGCTATTTCCCCATCTATTTGCCCGCGTCAGGCATTACCACGGTGGCGCGCGGACGTTGCAGCGACTCAGCACCTGGCAATTGCTGAGTGAGTTGCTGCGCGTCACTGGCGGTGAGTGCACCCATTTCCTGCAGTACGCGCTCTTCGGCTTCCTTGTTCATCACAATAATGCTGATGCGACGATTGACTGCGGCATTCGGGTTGTCACGATCAAAGCTGATTGACGATCCTGAGCCAATTACCCTGATCAGTTTTGACTCTTCCATGCCGCCAGCAATCAGTTCACGCCGCGAGGCGTTGGCACGGTCAGCTGACAGCTCCCAGTTGCTGTAACTGCGCTCACCGCCAGCGTAGGGAACTGCATCGGTGTGCCCTGACAGCGCAACACGGTATTCAATACCATTCAACACACTGCCCATTTCGCGCAGAATGTCGCGCATGTAGTCCTTCACCACGGCGCTGCCAGAATCAAACATCGGTCGATTCTGATCGTCAATAATCTGTATGCGCAGGCCCTCTCCGGTCACATCGGTGCGAATCTGTCCGCGCATCGGTTTGATGCGTACGCTTTCGTCCAGTCGCTTGTCGACCCGAAGCTTGAGCGCAACCATGCGCTCGGCCTCACGCGCTTTTTCCTCCGGCGTACGACGGGTAACGCGATGCACTTTGACCTGCGCCGAGGTGTCGTCTTTGCTCGACCCTTTGCTGCCCCCGTGCAGGACGCTGGAGGTTTCACCCGAACCCGAACCGCCACTCATGGCCACCTTGAGCGGTGTCCGAAAATACTCAGCGATCCCCTGCAGATCGCCCTTGGTGGTCGACCCCAGGAGCCACATCAGCAGGAAGAACGCCATCATGGCAGTCACGAAGTCTGCGTAAGCGATTTTCCATGCGCCACCGTGGTGGCCACCGTGCCCCCCTTTCTTGACCCGGCGAATGATCACCGGTGCGCGTTGGTCCTTGGTAGCCATGAAGGATATGGATTCTATGAACTCGGTGTGCGGTACATGTCATCAGACGCGATCGCTGGCGCAGCAATGCCCTACGTCCCCCCTGCACTCAAGGGATACTCACTTGCCCTTCTGACCCTTGACGTAGCTTTCAAGCTCACTGAAGGTGGGACGCTCGGTCGAATAAAGCACCTTGCGACCGAATTCGACAGCGATGGCCGGCGGATAGCCGTTCATGCTGGCAAGGAGCGTTGTCTTGACACAATGAAACACCTTGCTGTTCTCGGATAGCTTGAGTTCAAGCAGTGAGGCAACCGGACCGACAAATCCATAGGCAAGCAGGATGCCCAGAAACGTGCCCACCAGTGCCTCGGCAATCATCTCACCGAGTTCGGCCGGCGGTCGCCCCACTGAACCCATGGTATGCACAACCCCCATGACCGCCGCGACAATGCCAAATGCGGGCATGCCGTCGGCCACTTTCTGAATCGCCGACGAGGGTCCCATGCCTTCATGATGGTGCGTATCGATTTCGCTTTCCATCAGAACATCAATCTCCTGCGGATTCAGATTGCCACTCACCATGAGCCGCAGATAGTCGGTGATGAACTCGACAAGATGGTGGTCGGCAAGAACCTTCGGATACTTCTTGAAGATGGCGCTCTCCTCGGGTCGCTCGACATCACCCTCAATCGCCATCAGGCCCTCCTTGCGCACCTTCTGCAGCAGCTCGAACATCATCGCCATGAGCGACATATAGAGCTCCTTGGTGTATTTAGAGCCCGAGAAGCACGCTGGCAGCGCCTTCAGGCAGGCCTTGAGAGTGTTCAGAGGGTTGCTCACGACGAAGGCACCGATGGCACCACCGGCGATCATCAACAGCTCTAGCGGTTGCATCAGGGCGCCCAGATGCCCGCCCGATGCGGCATAGCCTCCGAACACCGAACCCAGTACCACCAGCCAACCAATGATCAGGAACATAGTGTGGTTCTTGTGTCGTCGAACGGGTCTGTCACACGCCCAACAAAGCGCAGCGCGCCGGGCAGAAGGAACGGCACATCGATAGCAAACAGGGTCACTGCCTTCACCACCGATCTACACTGTTGATTTCGGCAGGGCCCGCCCATTCGTGAGCCCTATGTGATGTGGGAACGTGCAAAATCCCCAAAAAAAAATCCCCGCAAGGCGGGGACTTGTTTAAAGCGCCGTTCGCAGACCGGCCTGAACGGGGACCAACACACGGCGCTGACCGGCTGCCTGCTCCCGTTGCTTTGTTACTTCTTGCGATCTATTTGCGGCGCTGCCTCTTGGTACTGGCGTGAGTGCCAGTCAGGCGGCTGCCAGCACTGCGTCGCCGGTGTCCAGCGCCAGGGCGTCTTCGGCTGCACGCCGTGTCTTGCCAGCGCGGGCAGGCATATGACAGAGACCACACACAAAGTTACGCTTCAAATCGTATTTCTGAATCACGAAAATCCCGGCGCACTCCGTGCACGGTGCAGAGTCAAGCAACCCCGCATCAAAGAATTTCACGAGACGCCACGCGCGCGTCACTGTCAATACCTGAGGCAGTCCAGCGATCGTCAGGTGCTCGGTATAGAGACCAAACGCGCGGATCAGAGCATCGACGCGGGCAATACCCTTGGCGCGCTTTACCGTCTGATAGATGTTAAAAAAGAGCGAGCTGTGAATCGACGGCTGCCAGGTGGTAAACCAGTCGGTTGAAAAAGGCAGCATGCCCTTGGCGGGTGACTTCCCTGCCACTTCCTTATAGAGGCGCAGCAGGCGCTCACGCGACAAGGCGATCTCGCCCTCGAGTACCTGCAGCCGGGCACCGAACCGGATCAAGGCCACGGCGCGCTGCACTTCCTGCGCTTCACCCACCAGGCTGCGATTCTTCATTGCGCCACCTCTGCGGCATGGCTCGCCACCAATATGGATGCATGGATCTGCCGAGCGGTGTCATCGCGGCCGTGATCGGTGAGCAGCGACCACACCATATCGTCCTCGAGTCGAAAGCGCGAGATCAGCACATTACGGGCGGCGATCTTCAGGCACTGCGCCAGGGTGAGTCCGTCAATGACGTCGGCCACGTCGTCGGAGATGCCCATCCGGTAAAGCGCTTCGGCGCGGTCCTTGCGGATCAAAGTCTGTGCCAACAAGAGGTAGGACAGGTTGGCCTCGCGAATTTCATTCAGGATCTGTTCGTTTGTCATGGGGCACCTGGCGGCGGGTGAAGAGGAGTTGCCATTGTCGGCAAGGCACGCGAAAACCTGAACAGGGTTTCACCCGTACGTTCGGTAGGCGTTGGGCGCGCATTCGTGTAGGCGTTTTTCCTACACCACTCCATTGCGCTCTGGCGGCGCCGCGCGATCTCGCGTCGTGATCACACCGGCCTTGCCGCGCCCGATGCAGTTCCCCAGCCGTTCAGCACCGCGGCGCTGCCGGTGCGGCAATCACCAACGCCCCAGTCACCCGCAGCGTACTGCGTTCGCCAGCCAGCAAGAGACAAACAAAGCGCGTGCCACTGTAGTGCACCGCGACAGGACCGCAGCGGGCAAACACATCCCATGTGTGACCGAATCACCAATCACGCGACGTGAATTGCAAATCGTTCTCAAGTTCGCGCCCATCGCGACCGATAACCAGCACATCGACGGTACGCAAGCACAACGCAGTGCGCGCCGGTCGGGGCCGGGCACCCAGTTCCGGCGGGCATATTCAATGACCACAAAGGAGCCTTACCATGCTTGGAATCATGACCAACAACGCCTCGATCATCGCGCAAAACGCAGTGGCGAATACCCAGATGGCGATCAACACCTCAGTGCAGCGTCTGTCTACCGGGATGAAACTCAATTCGGCCCAGGACGACCCGGCAGGCCTTGGCATTGCCGCCCGAATGACTGCTCAGGTGAACGGTATCAACCAGGCCGTGCAGAATGCCAATTATGGCGTGTCGCTGACCCAGACCGCCGGCGGCGCGCTCACACAGGTGACTAAAGTCCTGCAACAAGTGCGTCAGCTGGCCGTTGAAGCGGCCAACGCCTCGAACTCGGCGACTGACCTGTCCGGTCTGAACACCGAAGCCCAGCAATTGATCGCTCAGGTGCAGACGATCGCCACGCAGACCCAGTTCAACGGGCAGAACATTCTCGACGGCACGTTCGGCACGGCCACCTTCCAGGTTGGCGCCAATGCCGGACAAACACTCGCTGCCACCACCGGTAACGCACAGACCTCTGCCATCGGTGGTTACACCGCGACCGGCAGCGCCACCGCCGGCACCGCGCTGGCCGGCACCGGCATCTCGATCACGGTCAACGGCGTCACGACCAACACCGGCGCCACCGCGGACGGTCAGGCGAGCACCATCGCGACCTCAATTAATGCGGTAACCAATACCACGGGTGTATCGGCCACCGCCGCCACGTCGATTCTGGGAAGCGCGATCGCCAACGGTACGACCGCGATCGCTGCGGGGGGCGTACTGATCAACGGTACGGATATCGGTGCCGTCGCTGTTGGTACCGGTGGCACGAATGCCATCAAACTCGCCAATTTCGGTGCCAACGTCACAGCAGCCATCAATGCGGTAACGGGAACGACCGGAGTCACTGCCACCTTCAACATCTCGACCAGTAAAATCACCCTCAGCAACACAACCGGGGCCGATATTATTGTCGCGGGTGCCTCACCGGGTACTGCAGGTCTGTCGGCTGCCACCACGCACGGCATCATCACGACCTACGGTTCATCCAATTTCACCCTGGTTGATGCCAGCACCAATTCCGGGTTGAACGGTGCAGCAGTGAGCTTGAATGCGTTGTCGAGCGCCAGCCTGACCACGGTGTCAAATGCAACGGCGATGATCAGCACGGTTGACGGCGCACTGGCTCAGGTCAACAGCCTGGCCGCTTCGATCGGTGCCATATCGGCACGCTTCCAGTCGGCGGTGGCCACGCTGCAGACGCAGTCGCAGTATCTGACTCAGGCGCGCAGCGCAGTGCAGGACACGAACTTCGCGCAGACCACGGCAGAACTGAGCCAGGAAGACGTGCTGCAACAGGCCGGTACGGCGATGGTGGCGCAAGCCAACCAGGCACCCAGCCAGGTGCTGACCTTGCTCCAGAAGCTCGCCTAAGTTGATTGACTGACGCGCCACAGTCAGGCGCGGCCGGCGGATGCGGATGCAAGGGACAGCTCCCTTGCTACCGCGTCCGCCCACTCATTTGTGGAGTGGAATCATGAGCAATACTATATCCAGTGATCTTGTGAGCCAATATGTGAGCAGTCCTGCGCCTGTTGCCAGTAGCGCACCGCCCCCCGCAAGCGAGGGTAGCGTGACCGCCGCCGAGACACTCGCCGCAGCGGAGACAACGCCGCCCGCGGTGGCGGCAGCGGCGGCGCAGCCATCAGCGAGCAGCGCGGCGAAACCCACCGATGAAGCACTGCACGCAGCCGTCTCGCAACTGCAGTCGGCCGTCGAGAGCACCCAGAACGCGATCAGCTTCAATATTGACCGCCAGACCGGCGCCACAATCGTGCGGGTGACCGATAGCAACACCGGGCAACTCATTCGACAGATTCCGTCAGAGGAAACCCTCGCCATTGCGCAGAATATCAGCCGAGAATTGAGCCTGATGCAACCCGACAAGGCGTAGTCGAGGGCGCAAGGAACAGGTGCTTAGCGCTGCTGTTCGGCCGATCAGATCACACTCAGTCATCCGATACTCTCGTGCGATCAACACCGGCCATACGCGTTGTCAGGGTCGCATTCACCCAATGGTTCGGCACGAGCCGAGCCTGTGAAGCATGAGCGTCGAATACCGAGAGGAACCGTCACATGAGTATTTCATCGACCAGCAGCACGCCGACGGCAAGCACGACCAGCACGACCAGCGGATCGGCGACCACCGGCACGAGCACGGGCACCAGCGGGAGTTCGACCTCCAGCATTGGCAACACTATCCTGCAATCCCTGGGCTTCGCGAACAACCTCAACGTCAACTCGATTGTCACTGCGTTGATGGGGGCAGAGCAAGCGCCACTGACGCTGCTGCAAGGGCAGCAAAGCGCTGATCAAGCCAAAATCTCGGCTCTGGGCACGGTCAGCAGCGCCCTTGCTTCATTGCAAACCGCGGCGCAAGCCCTTGAAAGCGGATCGATCACTGACACTTTCACATCAATGAACACCAACGCCAGCAACCCTGCGGTGCTGAGCTCGATTGCCGCCACCGGAGCAAGCGCCGGATCCTACTCGATCACCGTGAATACGCTCGCTTCGACGGACATCGTCCGCTCGAACAAGACCTACTCGACCAGCGACACTTTCGGTAATGGCAGCCTCGCAATCACGGTGGGAGGGTCAACGACCAATGTGGCGATCAGCAGCGGCAGCAATAACCTTGCAGGCATTGCCAGTGCGATCAATGCGAGCGGGGCCAAAGTCACCGCGAGCGTGATCAACGATGGCACGACCAACCGGCTTTTGCTCACCTCCGCCACCAGTGGCGCAGCGGGAGCCATCAGCGTTGCGGTGAGCGGCTATGACGGCTCGGGGAGCCAGAGCCTGAACGACTTCAACTATGCCGGCAGCAACACGGCAGCAATGGTGCAATCGCAACCGGCGCTTGATGCGAGTTTTACATTGAATGGCACAACGATCACCCGATCGAGCAACACGGTGAGTGACGTGATACCGGGTGTGAAGCTTACGCTGACCCAGGCCTCGACGCTCTCGACACCTGCCACGACAACCCTGACGGTAAGTCCGAACTCCAGCGGCCAGGTGACCGCCATCGGTGCCTTCATCAGCGCCTACAACACGGTCATCCAGACACTGGGTTCGGTGTCAGCCTATGACGTCACCACCAACGTTGCACAGCCGCTCAGCGGCGACAGTGTCATCAACTCTTTACAGGCCACGCTGCCAGCGATCTTCTCGCATTCAATTACCGGTGTGGGCGGCGGTGCCAGCACACTCGCCGATATCGGCATTACGCTGCAATCCGACGGGACGATGGCCATCAATTCCAACGTCCTGCTGACTGCCATTACCAATCCGGCCAACGACATTGCATCGCTGTTCGGTTCGCTGAGTGCCGGTCAGCAGGGGTTCGCCACCCAGATCGACAATCTGCTGAAGGGCTTTGTGGGCTCGGGTGGCTCGGTTGGACGTGAGAGCTCAAGTCTTACAACGCAGGTGAGCAATCTGACCAAACAGCAAACGGCCGAACAGGCGCGCCTCGCTGAATTGCAAACGCAGTTCACCAACCAGTTCGCGGCAATGGACACCACCGTCTCGCAAATGCAGTCCACGCAATCATTTCTGACGCAGCAGTTGCAGTACGCCAACATCAACGCCGCCAACAAGCTCGGTTGATCAACGACTTCACTTCACGCCCGGAGCAACGGACATGACACCGCACAATCTCATCGCGCTTTCCACTGGACGGGCATTCGCCGATCTGGCCCAACAGATGCTCGCTGCCGCGCAGGCATCGCAGTGGAGCGAACTGAGTCAGGCGAGCGAGCGCCTGGGCGCCTTGCGTCTGCAAGTGAACGAGGCGCACTCACCACCGTTGGACGCGACCCAGAGCGATGAGCTTGTCCATGTGATTCAGAACGCACTGCACGCACTGCATCAGGCAGAGTCGCTGGCGCTGTCGCACATGCAACAGGTCTCCGAGCAACTGAGCGAAGTGCGCCGGCTCAAGCAGTGCATGTCAGCATACGGTCGCGCCGGCGCAATGCATTGAGGCGGTGAACCACGCCGCGCCACGCAAGCAATGAAGGTCAAATGCGATTCAAGAATGCACCATCTGGGCCGATACAGTCAGTGTAGGCAATCGTGATCTGGACGCAGCAGGATTGACTCGCCTCACCAATCCCCCTGCGATCAAGTCAAGCAATCAATCAGCGCTGGAGAATGGTCCATGTTTTATCAAATGAAGCCCAATGCCGCCAGTTATGCCCGTGTCCAGCTGGAATCCAAAGTCGCCAGCGCCGACCCACACCAGCTGATTGCCATGCTGTACGACGGTGCGATTCTCGCCCTTTCGCATGCCGAGACCGCCATTCACAATAAGGACATTGCCGCCAAAGCGCAGTGGATAACGAATGCGATCAGCATCATTCTGGAAGGGCTGCAGGCCGCTCTTGACAAGGAAGCCGGTGGCTCCGTTGCAATGCATCTGGACGAGCTGTACAGCTACATGGCGCACCGACTCCTGACCGCCAATCTGCAATCGAATGTGACCATGATCGCAGAGGTCAAATCCCTTTTGAACGAACTGCGTGGCGCCTGGAATGCGATACGTGACAAGGTTGTGAGCGGCGCGGTGACGATACCCTCACGCCCACGCTCCGCTCAACCAGCGCGGGTCGCCGTGCGGTAATGGCCGAGGACACCATGCCCGATTGGCGCACCCTGATGAATTGCTATGAGGAACTGGCGCTTGCCAGCAAGGCAATGCTGGCAGCCGCGCTCGTGGCCGACTGGCATCAAGTCAGCACGCTTGAGCGCGGATGCGCGGGCCTGATCGCCAGCATGCCGGCGGGCGATCGCGCGCCCCCCCTGCCCGAATCGCAGCGGCGCCGGCGCTTTGAAATCATGCGCAGAATTCTCGCCGAGGACGCGCAAATCCGCGCCATGACCCAGCCTTGGCTTGGCAACCTCGAGCGATCCCTGCATCCGGCCACTCGTGGTGCCTGAGCGCAGTCACCCCAATAGTCGCAATCGCCCCTGACTGGTAATCATCGCTGATCATGGCTATCGCACCGATGTCCGCCTTGCTCAAGACCTATCCGGTGCCTCTGACAGGCACCGCGATCGGCAACACTGAACTCGAAGCGGTCAGCGCGCTGACAGCCGTGCGCCCGATCGAAGCAACCATCGAGACGGCGGGACGCGAGGCCCATCCGGTGCCGGCCCCGCTATTGGCAGAGGTCATTGCGCCAGCGGCGAGCGATCTGCCCGAATTGAGCAGCGCCAGTCAACTGATCGCACATGCGCTCGATCCCACAAGCGAACCCCATTCCAGTGCCCGCTCCCCGCTCGATGCAGCCCCTTTGCCCAAAGCACTGAATGCTGAACCGCTCAGTACGACTCCGAACGACGCCAGTGCGCTTGCCGAGCGACTCTCCCGTTCAATTGCCAGCAGTGGTCTCTTCTATGAATCGCATCTGGCCCAGTGGGTGAGCGGTGAGCGCACGCTGGAGAGCGTTAAATCGGAGCTTAGGTCAAACCCATCCCCAGACCCGGCCCATAGCGGTCATGTGGTGTGCGATCAATTGCAGGCGCTGTCGGCCCAGGCTATTGCCTGGACGGGTGAACCCTGGCCGGCGCAGTCCGCACAAATTCTTATCGGCGAGGAAACCGCCCCTGACAATCATCCGAGCCCGAGCACCTGGCATGCCCAGATCGCCATTGATACCCCCGGGCTCGGTCGCATGGAAGTCGGATTGCAATTCGATACTCACCGACTGCAACTCGCCGTCATCGCAGATAGCGCTGAACACTGTCAGCAGCTCACCGTCGCGCGTGACGTACTTCTGAGCGCATTGCAGGCGCGGGGTATGAACGCGTCGGCACAGTTTAGCGTCGCACCGGCAACACAGCCGTCTGCGACAACTGGCGCAACCGCTGCCGTCGCGCCCGCGGCCTCGTCCTACGCACGCTCCCGCACAACCACAGCGATCGGTCAAACACAATGAGCGCAGAGCATGCATTGCAGGCAAGTGACGCCAGCCGCAGGCGTGCTGTTGCCCTTGCCTATCATGAAGGCGATGCCGCGCCACGCGTAGTTGCCAGCGGCCTGGGCCTGCTCGCAGACGAAATCATTCGACGGGCGCGCGAGGCCGGAGTCTTCGTGCACGAATCGCGCGAACTCGTTGCCGTGCTCTCACGCCTTGACCTTGACTCACGTATCCCCCCTGAACTTTATCTGGCAATCGCCGAAATCCTTGCCTGGGTCTACCGCATGGAACACCCCGACCCTGTGGCGCTGCCAGCGCGTTCAGTCTGATCTTCGACGACAATGCGTGACATGAACGAATCTGCCCCGATCAACCCGAGTCGCGCCTCCAGGGAGGAGGATTTCAGCCAGTACGTGCTGAGCGACCCAGTGGACATACTCGCCGTGCTGCAACAGATTGTGCGCACGCGTACGCGATCGTTCGTTGAATTCGAGCAACCACCCGGGGTGATGGCCGCGCTGCTTCTTGGCGTCGATGACGCAGTCAATGCCCTATGGTTTGACAGCGACGAAAATGTGGCGGCCAATGAAGCCATTTTGCTCGCCGAGACACTGTCCTGGCGAACAGCGCTCAACGGCGTGCGCATCGAATTTCTGACCAGCGACACCAGCCGGGACACTTTCGGTGGGTTCCCCGCACTGCGCGCGCCGATTCCAACCACATTGCTGCGCTTGCAGCGGCGCAATGCGTATCGCGCTGTGGCCCCCGCCTCGCGCCCGCTGCGGGCGAGCATCCACTTGAGCCTGCGTGAGCGCTATACCGTCCCGGTCCTGGACATCAGCACGCTCGGAGTGAGCCTGCTGATTGATCCTGCCCGGATGGACCTGGCGGCAGGTACGATCATCGAACGGGTCACCATCGACCTGCCTGATTTTGGCCTGTTCGAATGCGGCCTGGAAGTGCGCTACCTGCTCTCGGCGGGGTCGCGACACCCGTCCAATCTGCGGCGCTGCGGAGCGGCGATGATTCATGTATCACCGGCCGATAGCATGCGTATTGCCCGTTATATCCATGCACTGGAACGGGAAAATGCACTGAAGCGAATGGAAGACTGAGTGCACCGCGCAGGCAAACCTAGACGTTCATGCTCATGATCTCGGTATAGGCCTGTACGAAGCGGTTGCGCACCTGTACCGCGGCCTGAAAGCTGAGCGAGGCTTTCTGACCGGCCAGCACCGTCTGTTCGAGACTCACCTGTGGATTGCCCAACTGAAACTGGGTCTCGATCTGATCGGCCTGCGCCATCGTGTTGTCGACTGATTGCAGGGCCTGATGCAAGGCCTGTGTAAATGCACCCGGGGCCCCACCCGCACTGCCGATCGCGGCGGAATTGCCGACGCCACTGGCTGATCCAATCTGTCTAAGCAGTCCGTTTCCCGATACCCCGCTGCCAGTCGTCGCATCGCCATGCAAGGCGCGCGCGGCAGGGGAAAGGCTCACTCGGGCCTCCAGCGCTTCAATGCGTGATGCAATCGTATCCATGGCAATCGCTCCGCAAAATCCGCCCAGGGACCATCCCCGGCATGCGGCAAAGATTACCGGGCGATCACACCATCCGGTCGAACGAACTGCTTGTGAATCACGGCTCTTTTCAGGGCTTGTGATCCCTTGCGCGTCGCGATAATCGTCGCATTCGGTGTGTCAGCGCTTCGTCTGCGCACACCGCACCCGATGATTCAACCGCACCCTCACACTGATCGAGCGACATGGCTACCACGACGGCAGATGACGCCCCCAACACCTTCAGTTCCATCATTGATAAGACACGTGTGACCACCTTGCTGTCGGTGGCCGCTGCCATTGCACTGATTGTGGCCGTCGCCCTGTGGGCTCGCGAGCCCGAAATGCGACCGCTCTACGCCAGCCTGCCCGATCGTGACGCCAACGCCGTCGTGCAGTCTTTGCAGCAAATGAATGTGCCCTTCAAGATGGCCGATAACGGCGGCGCGATCCTGGTGCCCGCCACCCAGATTCATGACGTGCGCCTGAAACTTGCCTCGCAAGGTTTGCCGCGCAACGGCACACCCGGCTTTGAATTGTTTGAAACCCAGAAATGGGGCATCACCCAGTTTCAGGAGCAAGTGAATTTCCAGCGCGCGCTGGAGGGCGAGCTTGCACGTTCGATTCAATCCCTGTCCGCCGTCCAGGGCGCTCGCGTGCACCTCGCGATTCCGCGCGAATCTGGCTTCATGCGCGAACAGGAACGCCCGACTGCGTCGGTTCTGCTGACACTCGCCGGTGGACAGACACTCGACCGCTCGCAAGTGGCTGGCATTGTGCATCTGGTGGCCTCCAGCGTGAACAATCTGGCCCCGAAAGCAGTCAGCGTGGTCGACCAGAGCGGCGCACTGCTGTCCTCATCCGGTACCGATGACACGCATCTGGACCCGACTCAACTGGCCTATGTCAGCACTCTCGAAGGTGGGTTCGCGCGCCGCCTGGATCAGATTCTCGCGCCGTTGCTTGGTCGCACCAATTATCGTGCACAGGTCCATGCCGAGGTCGATTTCACAGAAAGTGAAAGCAGCGACGAACTGTACAAACCCAATCGCACACCGGGCGAGGCGATTGTGCGCAGTGAGAATACGTCCGAGGCGATCTCGAACAATCCGGTGAGCGCGCAAGGTGTACCCGGTGCACTTTCCAATCAGCCCGCAGTGACCGGACAGGGAGCGGGCAACGGTGCCGTGAGCAACGCATCGGCTGATGCGAAGGGCACCACAGCCACCCAGAGAAATTCCGTCACCAATTACGAGTTGAACAAGACCGTCCGCTATACACGGCCGCAGGTCGGTGCAGTCAAGCGCCTCAGCGCTGCGATTGTGATCAATCTGCGTAAACCCGATAAGCCAGACGGCAAACCGCAGCCGCTGTCGGATGCAGAGCTTGAGAACATCACCGCGCTCGCCAAGCAGGCGATCGGCTTTCGCGAGGATCGCGGTGACACGATCAAGGTGAGCAGTGCGAGCTTTGCACTGGACCCGGTCGAGGCGGTGCAGGAGATCCCGCTGTGGCGCAAACCGGAGGTGATTTCGCTTGCCATCGAGATTGGCAAGTATCTTCTCGCCACCTTGTTGATCGCCTACCTGTTCTTCTCCTATGTGAAGCCGGCGCTTAAGCACCTGGTAAGCGCACGTCTGCAGGCACCCAACGCCGAGGGCGGTGCGCTCACCGATGAAAGCGGTGCGGGCGCTCAAGGTACCCGAGCGGGCGATCAGGCCACTCTCGCCCTCCCCGACCCGCTGGAGAGCGCGCGCGACATTGCGCGGCGCGACCCCAAGCTGGTGGCAAACATGGTTAGCGCGTGGGTCAACAATGGCTGACGAGGGACTCGATCGCAGTGCGATATTGATGATTCTGCTTGGCGAGCAGGAAGCCGCGGAGGTGTTCAAGCACCTCTCGCCCCGCGACGTGCAACGTCTGGGGGAAGCGATGACCAAGGTGAGTGGCATCGCCCGCGAAAAGCTCGGTGAAGTGCTCGAGCAATTTCACAATGATGTCGCCAAGCAGAGCTCCTTTGGCATCGAGGGGGGGCACTTTCTGCGCAATGTGCTGACCAGCGCGCTGGGCGCTGAAAAGGCTGAACTGCTGCTCGAGCGCATTGTTGAGAACACCGATACCCCTGGTATCGAACGACTGAAATGGGTCGATCCGGTGAGCGTTGCCAATTTGATTCGCAACGAGCACCCGCAAATCATCGCGACCATCCTGGTACACCTCGAACAAGACCAGTCGGCCGCCATTCTCGCCGAACTGCCACCGCGCCTGCGTAACGATGTGGTGCTGCGGATTGCCACCATGGACAGCGTGGAGCCGCATGCGATGCGCGAGTTGAACGACTCGCTGTTGCAGCAGATGGCGGCCACCGAACGCCCAGCCAAGAAGTCGATCGGTGGTGTGACCATGGCCGCGGGCATTCTCAACCTGCTGCCGGGCGCCGCCGAAGGCGAGGCGGTGGAGAGCATTCGCGAATTTGATATCGACCTTGCACAAAAGGTCGAGGATGAAATGTTCAAGTTTGAAAATCTGCTTGAACTGGACGATCGGGCCGTTCAAACGCTGCTGCGCGAAGTGGCCTCTGACGCGCTCATCGTCGCCCTCAAGGGGGCCGATGTCGCCATGCGCGAAAAGATCTTCAAGAACATGTCCGAACGTGCCTCGGCGCAGATGCGTGAGGACCTCGAGACGCGCGGGCCGGTGCGTCTGTCAGAAGTCGAAGCGCAGCAACGCGAGATTCTGAAAACAGTCCGTCGTCTCGCCGAGGAAGGCACTCTGGTGCTCGCCGGCAAGGCCGACGATGCATTTGTCTGATGGACGATCACCATGAGCGAATCTGATCCAATCCGCATGCCCAAGGCCAGTCTGAAGGACTTGCGTCGCTGGGATCCTGATGTGTTTTCGGCACGCGGCCCGGGGGCGGAACGGCGGGCTGCGAATCAGCCGGGGGCACCGGCTGATCCAGCCAAATCACGTCAATCGGCCGATCCGGCGCATGCCAGGACATCAGCCCACGCAGAAGAGCTGCAGCGCGTGCGTACCGAAGCACTGCGCGAGGGCTTTCTGGAGGGGCAGGCGCAAGCGAGGATCAACCTGGAGCGCCTGGCAGCGGTGCTCGACACCTTGAAAGGCGCGATGAGCCGCTTTGAAGAGCAGGCTGCCGAACAGTTGCTGCAGCTGGGTATTGCCATCGCGCAACAGGTCGTGCGCACCGAGCTGCGCACCCATCCGGACCTTTTGCTTGCCGTTGTGCGCGAAGTGCTCGACGCCTCCCCTGAAGGTCAGGCGCCACGCGAACTGGCAGTGCACCCGGACGATCTTGATATGGTGCGCACTGCCCTTGACGCCAGTGCGCACCCGGAATCCTGGCAGTGCGTTGGCGACCCAACGATCGAGCCAGGCGGCTGCCACCTGAGATCCCGCATGTGTGATATCGACGCCACGCTCCCAACGCGCTGGGCGCAGGCGATGCTCTGCCTGGGTCGCGATGCCGCCTGGATCGATCCAGACAGTGACGCCACAGCCGTTGCCGCCACGCCTGCTCAGAACGGCAAGACCCATGGGCCGGGCGGCCGCGAGCGCGCATGAGCCAATTTGCAACAGCGTCGCACCTGCCCGCCTGGCAGGCGTTCCTGCGCCAGGCCAGAGTGCGAGTTGCCGCACCACCACCGCTCATGGTGAGTGGTCGCCTCACCCGGGTAGCCGGTCTCATCATGGAGGCCACCGGCATCGCGCTGCCCGTGGGCAACAACTGTCTGATCATTCAGGACGGCATCGTGCTCGCCGAGGCCGAGGTGGTGGGGTTCGCCGATGATCGAATTTTCCTGATGCCGACTCAGGAGGTGAACGGGCTGCGCCCCGGCGCAACCGTGACCGAGGCCCCGGCCACAGGCATCACCTTGCGCTACGGCGCGAAAAACCATCCCTGGCGACGCGCCGAAGATCGCTCCCGCCGCCTGCCGGTTGGCGATGCCGTGTTGGGGCGCGTGATCAATGCCAATGGCGCCGCGCTGGACAATGGCGGCCCTATTGAACTTGAAGCAACCCGCCCGATCAGTGCACGTGCAACCAACCCGATCAATCGCGACCCGATTCGCGAACGCCTGGATGTGGGAGTGCGCAGCATCAACGGCCTGCTCACCATTGGACGCGGCCAGCGCATGGGCCTGTTTGCCGGTTCAGGAGTCGGCAAGAGCGTGCTGCTGGGCATGATGGCGCGCTACACCGCCGCTGAAGTGATTGTGGTGGGGTTGATTGGCGAACGCGGCCGTGAGGTAAAAGAGTTCATCGAAGACATTCTCGGCGCCCAGGGGCTGCATCGATCGGTGGTCGTCGCCGCACCGGCCGATGCCTCACCGCTGTTGCGCATGCAGGGGGCAGCGTATGCCACCACGCTGGCCGAACATTTTCGCGACGAAGGCCGTCATGTCCTGTTGATCATGGATTCACTCACCCGCTACGCCATGGCGGCGCGCGAGATCGCACTGGCCTTGGGCGAGCCGCCGGCCACCAAAGGCTATCCACCCTCTGTGTTTGCACGCCTGCCACAACTGGTCGAGCGGGCCGGCAATGCACGCGCTGGCGGTGGATCGATCACTGCGTTCTACACCGTCCTGACCGAAGGGGATGATCAGCAGGATCCGATCGCAGACGCAGCCCGCGCCATCCTCGATGGCCATATCGTGCTCTCGCGCTCGCTTGCCGAACAAGGCCATTACCCGGCCATTGATATCGAGGCATCGATCAGTCGCGTCGCCTCTGCTATCTGTCCGGCCGAGGACATGGTGCGCGCCAGGCGCTTCAAGCAGCTCTACTCACGGTACCAGCGAAGCCGCGATTTGATCTCCGTCGGCGCTTATGTCGCTGGCAGCGATCCGGTACTCGACGAAGCCATACGGCTGCGCCCGGCCATGGAGGCCTACTTGCAGCAAGACCAACACGAACCGGCCAATCTTGCACTGAGCATCCGCAGCCTCGAACAGCTCGTTCCCGACGCCGGCCGCCGCTGATTCAAAAACGCTACGCCAACCGCCGATGCCCGACCGTTACGCCAACTGACGATTTGCCACCGCCAAACCTGCCGCTGATCCATGCACATTCTGCCCGCCGATTATTGATATCGAACATGACTGCTCCTGACGCCCTGCATGTATTGATCGATCTTGCCAAACGCACGTCGGACACCCGCCTGCGCGCACTGGTTGTAGCGCTCGGCCGCGAAAAGTCGGAAACCGAGCGGTTGGAGTTGCTGCTCGACTATCGAACCAAGTATCGCGACCGACTGGAGAAACAACAGCGCGAGGGCATCACGCCCGCGATGCTTGCCAACTATCGGCAGTTCCTCGGTCGCCTCGACGCCGCCCTGCAACAGCAGGAAGGCGTGGTCGCACAGCGCAGCGGCGAGAGCAGCCGCGCGCGGGTTGATTTGAATGAAGCTGAGCGCAAACACCTGTCTTATCAGACGGTGAGCGAGCGGCGCGCAGCGGTCGCAAGGGTGAGCGCAGAGCGCCGCGAACAAAAGCAGCATGACGAGATGGCAAGCCGTGGACGCCGGGCGCGTACCGGCTTTGCGCGCCCTACCGCCCGCTGAATCCGACATCCCACCGAGGACATGCCATGAGCAGACTACAAATTTCGCAAATTCGATCGAGTGCGAGCGCACCCAGCGTCACGCGCAGTCAAAGCGACGATGCGAGCACGACCGATTCAAGCTTTCGATCCATTCTGATCGCTCAATCGCCGTCGAACACCGATGGCACCACTGCCGGTCGCCGTGCGGGTTCGAACAGCACCGGTAGCGACGGCGGTCCGGGCCATGCCGACAATACCAATGGAACCACTGACAGCAACGGGACAGCGGCTGCAAGCGGTACCAGTGGCGTCAATGATGCCCCTGGCACGAACGGTGGCAACGGTAACATCGGCGACAATGGTTCAAATGCTGGCAACGGCGCCAAGGGCGTGTCGGGCGCGGGTGGCGCTGCCCGTGAAAACGGCAATAACAGTGCAGGCGCCAACAGCAGCAGCGACCGGATTGCATCGCGCAACGCGCTCAAGCATGCACAGGACAATGCCGCTGCGGGCGATACGTCAGGGGGCCTTGGCCGCGACGAGACAGGCGCCGATCTGCTCGTCGCAAACGATTCCACGGGGCCCAATGGATTGGCAGACAACCGCCTTGGGCGGCATCGCAGCTTGGCCACCGCCACGACCCTGGTCACTCCGGATGCCGCTCAGATGACTGCGAGCGCGCTCGCCTTGGCGCAGGGCGTGAGAGGCACGCAAGCGGATGTCACTTCGGCTGGCCGGTGGACGGACGGTCAGACCGGTAGCGCAGGTCTGAACGGCGGCGATACATCAGCAATGCTTGATTTGACCGGCGCAGCGGCCCAAGGAGGTTATCCCGGCAATGCATTGTGGGGCATTGCCGCCGGGGTTGCCGCAGGCGCACAGGGTACGGCACTGCCCGACCCGAGCGTCACTATAGGCTCTGCAGCTGGTGCCGGCACGACTGCGCAAGGCGCCGCTGGCACCGCCGGTCCGAATCAGTCAGCCAATCGCCTGGCTGCTCTGGCGGCAAGCGGTGACAGCGCATTGAGTGCAACGGCAGCGACTTTGAACAGCGCCGCGGTGGCCCTCAATGGTGCCGCTGGCACACCGGGTGCAGCCCAGGGTGGCGCAACCGGTTCCCGGCGCACCGTTGGCGCCGATCGGGGCGCCGACACCCTCGCCGCTACCGCGAACCTGCTTGCAACCGGCAACGCCGAGGCCCGCCGATCGGTCAGCACCAATGCGAGCGTGGCGAGCCCAATGGCTGGTCAACTCCTTGAAGCCAGTGGCCTCTACACCGCGGATGGCGTTGCACCGGACTCGCTCGCGGCGGCCTCCGGTGCCAACCCGAACAACACGCATACCGCAACGGATGCGGCTGGCGCGAGCCTGCTCGCGGCTAACCCGATCGTCACACCGGGCAGCCAGACACCAACCCTCTCGGTCAGTGCTCCGCTGGGAAGCCCGGGGTGGTCGGACGGATTTGCGAACACACTGCAAGTGGCGGTGCAGGCAGGTCTGCAAAACGCACAAATTCAGGTCCACCCGGAAGCGCTTGGTCCCATTAGCGTCAACATCACGATGAACGGCAACAAAATGTCTCTGGTGATCAGCGCAGCGACAAGTGAAACCCGCGCACTGCTCGATGGGTCATTGACGCAGCTGCACCACGCGCTCAACGAGCGGGGCATTCAACTGACCGACAGCGCCATACAGTCATCGAGCGAGTCGGCCACAGGCAGCAGCACGGCAAGCTTCCAGCAAGGAGGCAATAACGCTGCCGGTCACTTCGCACAGTCCAACGCGCGCGCCATGTTCAATTCGAATGACGGTTATCAAAATTCAAGCGCTTCGGCCGGCGGCACGGTGCAGAGCACGGTTAGCACACCGTCGGTGCGTCTGGTTGACACGTTTGCCTGACCCGTCCCTTGCCCGATTGATACCAGGACTGGTTGATGGCGTGCCTGATCGGTACCGAGCCTCATTGATACCGCGCTCGGTCGACGTCGTGGTCGCCAGAAAGTTCGCGAACCTTTGCAAGCAACCCGGATCGGTGCGTGCGTGACATGCACCACACTGCCACCATCAATTGCCGATTAGCGCATGAAAAGTCGGTCTGTTTGAGCCAACGCGACAGCACCCTGTCGACACAATGGCATCTGACCGGCGCGCAGACTCACCACCAGGTCGCGCGCACCAGATCATCCGTGTTTCACGCCACTTTCCTTCGTGCTTCGCCTTACATGACAAGAGGAACATAAACCGTGTCAACTCTAGCGACTGCCGCGGCACCGGCTGACGGTAATGCCACCCCGAAGAAGAGCAAAAAGAAGTTGATCATCATCATTGCCGCGGTTGCGCTAGCGCTGGGTGCGGGCGGCGGCTGGTACTTCATGAACGCGAAGAGCCACGCCAAGCCAGCGGATATGAGCGAAGAGGACGACGAGGACGAAGACCCAGCCCCGGCCAAGGCGGCCGACAGCAAAGCGGCCGACAGCAAGGCAGAGGCAAGCAAACCCAAGTCGCCCAAGAAAGGCAAGAAGGTGCTCGACTACCTGGTTGGTGATCCACTCTATACCGTCAATCTTGCCGATGAGGAAAACGATCGCTATCTGCAAATGGGTCTGGTGTTCGAAATCACCGACCTGAAGGTCGGCGATGAACTGAAGGAGCGCATGCCGAGCGTACGCTCATCGGTTCTGCTCCTGCTCAGTACAAAGAAAGTTCGCGAACTGCTCAGCGCCGAGGGCAAGAAGGTGCTGTCTGCCGAGATTCTCGAATTGGCGCGTGGGACGCTGCCCTCGCGGGAACGCAAGGAAATCAAAGCGGTCGACTTTTCAACCTTTGTCATTCAGTAACCCGTTTCCATGAGCGATCTACTGTCACAGGACGAAGTTGACAGCCTGTTTGAGGAAGATGGCCCGCTGCAGGCCGGCAATGAAGGTGGCTCAGGGGTCCGCGCGTACGACCTGGGCAATGAGGGACGCATCGCACGTGGCCGCATGCCCACCCTCGAGCTGGTTAACGAGCGCTTTGCCCGAAACTTCCGCGCCAGCCTGCAGCGCTACCTGCGTCGCCCACCCGAGATCACCGTGGGCGAGGTCAGCTCGCTCAAGTACAAATCGTTTTTAAATGACCTGCCACAGCCTACTCAGTTAAATCTGGTGACGCTCAAATCGCTGCAGGGGCTGGCGCTGTTTGCCTTCGATGCAACGCTGATTTCAAGCGCCGTTGAAATGCTGTTTGGGGGTGATGGCAAAGTACCTGCACCGGTCGAAGGACGAGAATTCAGCAGCATCGAATTTCGCATCATTCGCAAGCTGCTTGATCTGGCCCTCGCAGACTACAGCGCGGCCTGGGCTCCGGTACATGCGATGGTGCTCGAATTCTCCCGCGCCGAGAGCATGCCCCAGTTCGCCACCATTGCGGCACCCAATGACATGGTGGTGGCCACCGGATTTCAGATCGAGGTCGGTCACGCGCACGGCATTTTGCACATCTGCCTGCCTCAGCTCGCACTGGAACCGATCCGCGAAAGCCTGTTCACCACCAGCCAGAACGAAAGCCGGGTGGCCGACTATGAATGGGCACAAGCGCTCAGCAAGCAACTGCAGAGCGCAGAAGTGGAACTGGTTGCAACGCTGGCCAGTCGCACTGCGACGCTGCGTCAGGTCATGGGCATGCGCGAGGGCGATGTCATGCCCATACAGATCAAGGAATTGATCGTGGCTCAGGTCGACAGCGTGCCTCTGGCCAACTGTCGGCCTGGCACGTCCAACGGCCACTACGCGCTCAATGTGGAGCAGGTCCTGCGACCCGTAAAGGATTTCATGGCGTGAGCCGATGGCTCGCGCAATACCGCTCATTCCGGAGAACCCCATGACGAACGACGCAGAAAATCTATTCACCGACGACAGTCCGGTGCTCACGGGTGCAGACGCACCGGGCATGGCCACCTCGACTGGGCAGCCGCATGTATTTCAGCAGTTTCCCTCGACCAAACCACCCGGCGCCGCGGGTGGCGCGAGCATGGCGAATGACATCGACATGATTCTCGACATCCCGGTGAATATCACCGTGGAACTGGGGCGCACCCGCATACCGATCAAGAACATCATGCAACTCGCGCAAGGCTCGGTGATCGAGCTCGATGGCATGGCCGGCGAACCAATGGATGTTCTGGTCAATGGCTGCCTGATCGCGCAAGGCGAAGTGGTGGTCGTCAACGATAAATACGGCATCCGTCTCACCGACATCGTGACCCCGTCAGAGCGTCTGCGGCGCCTCAATCGGTAGGATCTCCATGCATCGATTCTTTGCTGCGAACGCAATCGGCCTGATATCGCTCTGGAGCGGCCTGAGCCAGGCCGCCGAGCCGGTGACAGGTGAGACCGGCTCGTCATGGGCCGGGGCCGGCAACGCCCTGTCCGGGTTGGTCATCGTCCTGCTCATCATCCTCGGTGCAGCCTGGCTGTTGAAGCGGGTCCAGCCCGGTCGATTCGCTGACCATCACCTGCTGCACACCCGCAGCAGCCTGTCGGTGGGGCCACGTGAACGTGTCCTCGTCGTTGAGATCGGTGAGCAATGGCTGGTGCTCGGTGTCACTGCGCACACCATAACCACCCTGCATACCCTGCCGCGTACCGAGCTCAACGAACGCCCGGTGGCGGTGACCGCAGCGGGATTTGCCGACTGGCTCAATCGCGCAAAATCGTTGCGCGAGGGTCCCCGATGAACCGCGTGCGCAGGGCATCCATGCTGCGACGCCTGCCCGGCATCATCGCGCTGCTCGGCATCGCCTGTGTGATTCCGCTCACCGCCCAGGGGCAAACCTCGCCACTGCAAATTACCAGCACAGCGGCCAGTGGCGGCGGCCAGATCTGGTCGGTGCCACTGCAAACGCTGGTATTTTTTACTGCACTGACGTTTCTACCGGCCATCGTACTGATGATGACCAGCTTTACCCGGATCATCATCGTGCTGTCACTGCTGCGTCAGGCCCTGGGCACGCAGAGCTCGCCGCCCAACCAGGTATTGCTCGGCCTCGCCCTGTTTCTCACCTTTTTTATCATGAGTCCGGTGATGGAAAAGGTCTACACAGACGCCTACACCCCCTACGCGGCAAAACGCATCAGCTTTGAAGCCGCGATCGAGGTGGCCAGTGTCCCGGTGCGCGGCTTCATGCTGCGCCAGACACGCAAACCCGACATCGCGCTGTTCATGAAACTCGCCCATGCCGGTCCGGTGCAAACGGACGATCAAATTCCGTTTCGCGTGCTGCTGCCAGCGTATGTCACCAGCGAGTTGAAAACGGCCTTTCAGATTGCCTTCATGGTGTTCATCCCGTTCCTGATCATCGACATGGTGGTCGCCAGCGTACTGATGTCGATGGGGATGATGATGCTCTCACCGGTGCTCGTCTCATTGCCCTTCAAACTGATGCTGTTCGTTCTGGCTGACGGCTGGACGCTCCTGGTGAGCTCGCTGGTCGCCTCCTTTGGAACATGAGGCGGCGTAAGGCCATGTCTCGATCAATCATCGCCGAACTGCAATGACTCCGCAAACTGTCATCTCGCTCGCCGAACAGAGCATCGGCGTCATGCTGATGGTGGCCGGTCCGCTGCTGCTGGTCGCGTTGCTGGTCGGACTGCTGGTGAGCGTCATTCAGGCCGCCACGCAGATCAACGAATCGACGCTCTCCTTCATCCCCAAGCTCATCTCGATTCTCGCCGTGCTGGTGGTCGCTGGCCCCTGGATGATCCAGATGCTGGTTGACTATATCCATCGGCTGTTCGAAAGCATTCCAGCGCTGATCGGCTGAGCGGACGATGATTCAACTGCATGAACACGCGCTGCAGGCGGTGATCGCCGGCTTCTTCTGGCCGTTTGTGCGCATACTGGCCTTCATCACCTCGGCACCGATATTGTCAGGCCCGGCGGTGCCACAGCGAGTCAAAATCGGTCTTGCTGCCCTGCTCGCCTTCCTGGTGGCACCGACCCTGCCGGGCGAGGCACTGATCGGCCTGGATTCGCCGCAGGGTCTGGCGACACTGATTGCACAAATCATTCTCGGGCTTGCGATGGGAATGACCATCAACGTGGTGTTCGCCGCGGTGCAGTTCTCAGGTGAAATCGCCGGCATGCAGATGGGATTGAACTTTGCCGGCTTCTTCGATCCGCAAACGCAAAGCGAAGGCACGCCCGTGGGCTCATGGCTCGGTGTCGTCGTCACGCTCGCCTTTCTGTCGATCAACGGTCATCTGATGATGATCGATGCGATCGGCGAGAGCTTTCGGGTGTTTCCGATTGGCGCCCAGATATTGCCTGGCAGCGAATGGCAACGACTGTCACTCGCTGCAGGACAAATGTTTTCCATTGGCGTGCATGCCGCGCTGCCCATCATCGCTGCAATGCTGATCTGTAACCTCGGCATTGGCGTACTCGCTCGCATCGCCCCTCAGCTCAATGTGCTGTCGATCAGCTTCTCTGTCACGCTATTGGTCGGCATACTCATCCTGCTTGCCGCCCTGCCCTTCACCGTGCAGTATCTCAATGGCACGCTGGTGTGGGCGGTGCGCCTGGTGGCACCTTGAGTCGATGCGAGTAAGTTGGCGAGCCTAACCCCCGGCACTTGCAGTGAGCGGCTGTGGCTGCTTCCTTCCGGACCTGACCCGATTGACCACGCTGCAATGCGGGGAGGCCCGCCAGCGCGAAGTGTAGCAGTCTAGGCTGCGCTCTGCGCTGTACGCAGTCCGAGTCCGGTCAGTTTCTCGGACAGGGCTCGGCCCTTGAGTCCGCGGCGACTGACGTAGTGCTGAAAATTGGCACCGACGATGCGCAGTTCGCGTGGTCTGCCAGCGCGCACGCTGCTGCCAGTCACAATCACTTCCGCTTTTGCCACCACGACCGCGGCAACCAGACGCTCGCCCTTGTCCAGGCGCAGAATGGTCACACCGCGCCCCTTGGCCAGAGTCGGCAACTCAGCGATGGCCACCGCAATCATCTTGCCGGCGCTCGAGAGCGCCACCACATAGCCCGCCTTGGCAAGTGCTGCGTCGTAAGAAAGCAGGACAGCTGGCTCTTCGCCCTCGGGCACCGACATGAAGTCACGTCCGGCACGCCGGTTGGACACCAGGTCTCCGATTCGCGTCAAATACCCATAGCCGGCACTGCTGCACGCGAGCAACGGCGTATCGGCTGCGCCAGCGACACAATGCAGCACGCGGGCGCCATCCTGAACTTCAACGAGCGATGTGACCGGTGCGCCATCACCGCGCCCCGACGGTAGCTCGGCCGCCTGTGTCGTATAGGCGCGACCCGCAGAATCCAGAAACACAACCGGATCGACGGTGCGGCACTCAATCGCCGCTGCCAGTTGATCGCCCTCTTTGAAAGACAGCGTCCCCAGGTCGATGCCATGCCCCTGGCGCGCCCGCAGCCAGCCCTTTTGGGAAAAGATCACCGTCACCGGATCATTGACCACCGGCGTTTCGAGCTCGGCTCGCTCGGCCGCTTCGATGCGGGTGCGCCGCGCATCGCCATGTTGCGCCATGTCAGCGCGGATCTCGCTGGTCACCAGTGCGGCCAGTGTGTCGCGACTGCCCAGGATGCCTTCGAGCCGCGCCTGTTCGATGCGCTGCTCGGCCAGCTCGTGCTCGATTTTGAAGTGCTCCAGACGCGCCAGCATGCGCAGGCGCATGTCAAGGATGTCATCGGCCTGCCGCTCGGTGATGGCAAATCGCACAATCAGATCAGCCCTGGGCTCTTCGGCATTACGAATGACGCGAATCACTTCGTCCACATTCAGCAGTACCACCATGCGCCCTTCGAGCACGTGTATCCGATCAAGTACGCGATCGAGTTGGTGCTGGGTGCGGCGCTTGACTGTGGCGAGTCGAAAGCTGACCCATTCGGACAGAATCGACTTGAGGTTCTTTCCCGTTGGACGTCCATCCAGACCGATCAGGACCAGATTTAATGAAACATTGGTCTCCATGCTGGTCTTGGCGAGCAGCAGGTTGACAAACTCTTCCTGCTCCGTGCGTGAGGACTTCGGTTCAAAGACCAGACGCACCGCATTCTGGCGATCTGATTCATCGCGCGCCCGTTCCAGCAGGGATAGCAACAGCTGGCGCTCGCGCTGCTGCTCTGGGGTGATCGATTTACGACCTGCCTTGGGTTTCGGATCGGCAATGGCGTCAATTTCCTCAAGCACACGACGCGACGATGTGCCTGGGGGCAATTCGTTGATCACCAGCTGCCATTGGCCACGGGCGAGCTTCTCGATGCTATAGCGGGCGCGCACCCGGACCGAGCCACGCCCGTTGGTATAGGCCTCACGCAGTTCATCGCGAGTGGAAATGATCTGCCCGCCGCCAGGAAAATCGGGCCCTTTGACGTAGCGCATCAGCTGCGCAATGGACAGATCGGGATTCTCGATCAAGGCAATGGCTGCGTTGGCCACTTCGTTCAGGTTATGACTGGGAATCTCGGTGGCCATACCCACCGCAATGCCCGAAGCCCCGTTCAGCAACAGGACCGGAAGCCGCGCCGGCAACATGGCAGGCTCTTCAGTCGACCCGTCGTAGTTGGCCACGTAGTCAACGGTGCCGCCATCGATCTCGGCGAGCAGGACATCGGCAAATCGCGTGAGGCGCGCTTCCGTATAGCGCATTGCCGCCGGTTCATCGCCATCGCGCGAACCGAAATTGCCCTCACCATCGATGAGCGGATAGCGCAGTGTGAACGCCTGCGCCAGGCGCACCAGGGCGTCATACACCGATGCATCGCCATGCGGATGGTATTTACCGAGTACATCACCGACCACCCGCGCTGATTTCTTGCGCGCCGTGCCAGCGCGAGCACTCATCTCCCACATGGCGTAGAGAATGCGCGCCTGCACCGGCTTTTGCCCATCACCCACGCGCGGCAGGGCCCGGTCCTTCACTGTCGCAATCGCATATTGCAGCCATTGCGACGAGGCGTAGCGGCCCAGTGGCAAATCGCCTGAACCGATCTCGGGCGGCGGCGCGCCCGCGTTGCCGCCCCCGCTGGCACTGATTTGACCGTCCCCTGGTGTTGCTGCTGCGTCACACTGGCTCAGCTCACCTGGGGTGGCGGCTGTGGCAGGTGCTGCACCGCGCGGTTCGCCCGGCGGCTGCCTGCCTTCGGTGGCGTCACCGAAAAGATCCTTTTGCTCAGCCATGAATCACCCGTCGTTGCGGCAACGCCTGGTGTCGGTCAACTGATGTCGGCATCGACCAGATTCCCGTAAGTTTCCATCCAGTCACGGCGCTGCTGCGCGTTCTCGCGCCCCATCATCATGTTGAAGGTGCCCTCGTCGGCCGCGCCATCCTCATCGCGTCGTACCTGAAGCATGCGACGCGTATCCGGATTGAGCGTGGTCTCCCACAGTTGTTCCGGACTCATCTCACCCAGGCCCTTGAACCGGCTCACTGCCCATGCCCCTTCGCGCAACCCTTCGTCGGCAAGCTTCGTCTGCATCGAGTCGAGCTCCTGCTCATCGAGCGCGTAGAGCTTGCGCGCCGGGCGCGACTTGCCAATGGCAGGCACATCAATGCGATACAGCGGCGGCTGCGCGACGTAAACATGACCGCGCACGATGAGCTGCGGAAAATGGCGGAAAAACAGCGCCAGCAGCAACACCTGAATATGCGAGCCGTCGACGTCCGCATCGGCCAGGATGATGATGCGGTTATAGCGCAACCCGCGCAGATCGGGCTCGCCGCCGGCCTTGTGATGATCGACGCCAATCGCCAGTGCAATTGCCTCGATTTCCTTGTTCGCATACAAGGTATCGGGGTCGTCCTGCCAGGTGTTCTTGGGCTTGCCTTTGAGGGGCAATACCGCCTGGAACTCCTTGTCGCGCGCCTGCTTGGCCGAACCACCCGCGGAATCGCCCTCCACGATGAAAAGCTCGTTACGCTCCGGATCATCCGACGCGCAGTCAGTCAGCTTGCCTGGCAACACGGCGACACCGGAGGCCTTGCGCCGTTCAACCCGTTGCGCCGCGCGCGTACGCGCAAGCGCCTGGCGGATTACCAGCTCAGCAATGCGACGGCCTTCATCGACATGCTGCGACAACCATAGCTCGAACGGATCGCGCACCATCTGGGCGACCAGTTTCACTGCATCGCGCGAGATGAGCTCGCTTTTCACCTGCCCCTTGAATTGCGGATCGAGCATCTTCACCGACAGGACATAAGAAGCGCGCGACCAGACATCCTCAGGCACGAGTTTGAGGCCGCGTTGCCCCATGGCATGGTGATCAATGAAATTGCGGATCGCCGAATACACCCCCTCGCGCAAGCCGGCGCTGTGGGTGCCTCCGTGACGGGTCGGGATCATGTTCACATAGGATTCGGCCACCGGATCGCCATCGGCCACCCAGGCGATCGCCCACAGCGCGCCCTCGCCCTCGGCAAAATTCTCGGTACCGGCATCTGCCGTCACATAGCGCTCGCCCACAAAGGGCGCGGCCACCGGATCAAGAGCGGCAATGGCCGAATTGAAATAGCCGGCAATGCCCTCGGGGAAATGCCAGGTGGTTTCCTCGAACTGGGCGCCCTTTTCCACCCGCAGTGTAAATTTGACGCCCGGCAGCAACATGGCCTTGGCACGCATCAGCGCGGCCAGTTCAGCAGCCACAATGCGCGGGGAATCAAAGTAGCGCGGATCAGGCCAAAAGCGCAGCCACGTGCCGGTTTCCCGAGCCGCCACTGCGCCGATACGGGTCAGGGCCTGCTCGAGTTTGCCGTTGTTGGCGAACACAATGCGATGGCGTGCGCCATCGCGCTTGACCTCGACTTCAAGACGAGATGCAAGCGCGTTGGTGACGCAGACACCCACCCCATGCAGGCCACCGGCAATCCGGTAGGCGGCATCGGCATCGGTTTTGCGGAATTTGCCGCCTGAGTGCAGCGTGGTGAAAATGACCTGGACGGCAGGTACTTTTTTCTGCGGATGCAGATCGACCGGGATACCGCGGCCATCGTCCTCAACTGCAGCCGAGCCATCCTCGAACAGGCTGACGGTGATCTGGCTGGCAAAGCCCGCCAGACCTTCATCGGATGCATTATCGAGTGCCTCGACCAGGGCGTGGTTGGGATTGACCGGGTCGGTGTACATCCCCGGCCGATGCAGGATCGGCGCGAGGTCCTCCAGGATTTCGATATCTTCGGCGTTGTACGTCTGCTTTATCTTGGCCATCGAGCGTCTGGAGCGTGCTGCAAATGGGTCTACCGAGGATAGTGGCCCAACGTTCCGGACCGATTACAGGCCCGGAACGCTGCCTGCGGTGATTCTAGCTTGCAGTGCCGGCTTCTTCTTCGGCAATCGCCTTCATCGACAGACGCACGCGGCCCTTTTCGTCCGATTCGATGACCTTGACACGGACCTGCTGGCCTTCCTTCAGGAAATCCGATACGGCATTCACACGCTCGCGGGCGATCTGCGAGATATGCAGCAGACCATCTTTCCCCGGCAGGATGCTCACGATCGCGCCGAAATCGAGCAGCTTGAGCACGGTGCCGGAATAGATCTTGCCCACTTCCACTTCGGCCGTGATTTCCTGGATGCGGGCGCGCGCCGCTTCGCCGCCTTCGGAGCTGATGCAGGCAATTGAAATGGTGCCATCGTCGCCGATTTCGATCGTGGTGCCGGTTTCTTCCTGCAAGCCACGAATCACCACACCACCCTTGCCGATCACATCGCGAATCTTTTCCGGATTGATCTTCATTTTGATGATGCGCGGTGCAAAACTCGAAATCTCGCCGCGCGATCCACCCAGCGAATCTTTCATGATCTGCAGGATGTGCATGCGCGCCTCGCGTGCCTGCGCCAGGGCCACCTGCATGATCTCTTTGGTGATGCCTTCGATCTTGATGTCCATCTGCAGCGCGGTGATACCACCGTCGGTGCCGGCGACCTTGAAATCCATGTCGCCCAGGTGATCTTCATCGCCCAGAATATCGGTGAGGACGGCAAAGCGGTTGCCTTCCTTGATCAGGCCCATCGCGATACCGGCCACATGCGCCTTGAGCGGCACACCCGCATCCATCAGCGACAGGCTGCCACCGCACACCGAGGCCATCGAGGACGAGCCGTTGGATTCAACGACTTCGGACACAACACGCATGCTGTAGCCAAATTCATCTACCGAGGGGAGCACCGCGATCAAGGCGCGTTTGGCGAGGCGGCCGTGGCCGATCTCACGCCGCTTCGGCGAGCCCATGCGCCCGGTCTCACCGGTAGCAAATGGCGGCATGTTGTAATGAAGCATGAAGCGATCTTTGTACTCGCCCTGAATCGCATCGATGATCTGCTCGTCGCGTCCGGTGCCCAGCGTCGATACCACCAGCGCCTGCGTCTCACCACGGGTGAACAGTGCCGAACCATGCGCACGCGGCAGCACGCCCAGGCGGATGGTGATCGGGCGCACAGTGCGCGTGTCACGACCATCAATACGCGGGGCACCTTCAAGAATCTGACTGCGCACCACGCGCGCCTCAAGATTGAAAAACAGATCCTTGACCTGCTGTGCATCGGGCGGGGTGTCGGACTGCGACAACACGTCGATCACTTCATTGCGGATGGCGTGCAAACGCTCATTGCGCGCCTGCTTGGCATGAATCGAGAACGCCTCGCGCACGCGCGATTCGGCGAGCTCGTTGATACGCGCAACCAGCGCGTCATTTTGCGCCGGCGCCTTCCAGTCCCAGGCCGGCTTGCCAGCGGCTTCGACCAGTTCATGAATGGCATCGATGGCGGCACGCATCTGCTCATGCCCGAACACCACCGCACCGAGCATGATCTCTTCGGAGAGTTGATTGGCTTCCGATTCAACCATCAACACGGCGTGTTCGGTGCCAGCCACCACCAGGTTGAGCTGGCTGGTTTTAAGTTCGCTTGCCGTGGGATTGATGAGGTACTGACCATCCTTGTATCCCACTCGCGCACCGGCAATCGGACCGTTGAAGGGAACGCCCGAGAGCGCCACCGCGGCCGAGCATCCGATCATGGCAGGAATGTCCGGATCAACTTCCGGGTTGCACGACATCACTGTGGCAACGACCTGCACTTCGTTGTAAAAGCCCTCGGGGAAGAGCGGACGCAGCGGGCGGTCGATCAACCGTGAGGTGAGTGTGTCTTTGTCAGACGGTTTGCCTTCGCGCTTGAAGAAGCCCCCGGGAATGCGCCCGGCGGCGTAGAACTTTTCGATGTAGTCAACCGTCAGGGGGAAGAAGTCCTGACCGGGCTTCGGTGAGCGCGCTGCCACCACGGTACACAGAACAACCGTGTCGTCAACGGTGACCAGCACCGCACCACCGGCCTGACGGGCGATCTCGCCAGTCTCCAGCGTGAAGGTTTGCGAACCGATCTGGAAACTTTTCTTGATGGCCTGTGGGATCACGTGGATATCCTTTCGTGCACGGGCATGGCCGTGCTATGTGCTCTACCGCGGGGAAAGAAACGAACGCGCCTCGCCGCATGAACGACAGGGCGGACGCAACCGGAAACAAAAAACCCGCCGTATGACGGCGGGTGGAATGTCACTTGCGCAGGCCAAGCCGTTCGAGCACCTGGCGATAGCGACCCAGATCGGTTCGCTTCAGGTAATCGAGCATACGGCGGCGCTGGCTCACCATTTTGAGCAGGCCACGGCGTGAATGATGATCTTTCACATGGGCCTTGAAGTGTTCAGTGAGGCCGTTGATGCGTGAGGTCAGCAATGCGACCTGCACTTCAGGCGAACCGGTATCACCCGCGGTACGCTGGTTGGACTCAATGACTTGCGCCTTGCTGGCGGTGCTGACTGACATCGTGGACGGTCCTGTCTCTCGGGCTTTCGCTAAGCCGGTAAGTATAGCGGAAAAGCGCTTTGCAAACAATCATCAACCGGGCGCGTCATCGCGCGAGCGCACAAGGCGCTGCGGCCGCGCGACCCCCAGTGTGCAGTCGACCAGACCGAGAAAACGGCCCTGTGCAGAGTAGGCACGGGCCGGACCGGACAGACCATCGGGTGCTGCACCGGCAATGCTCTGCCCATGGGCGAGGCGGGCACTCGCCACAGCATCCAGTTGCAGTTGCGGTAATCGTGCAATCGGTGCATCAACAGGCAGCAGAGTGGCCAACCGCGCCGCCGGTTCCAGCGCTTCGAGCGCTTCAAGCGAGATCGCCTGAACGATGCGGAATTCACCCACCTGGGTGCGCCGCAGCGCCGCCAGATGAGCGCCGCATCCGATCGCCGCGCCCAGGTCTTCGGCCAGGGTACGGATATAAGTCCCTTTGCTGCAGCGCACTCGGATCAGTAAATCCGAAGCAGCGAGTTCGTTCGACGCCTGCCCTTCCTGCGCCTGCCCTTCCTCCGCCTGCCCTTCCTGCGCCTGCCCTTCGTGCGCCTGCCCTTCCTGTGCCTGCCCTTCCTGTGCCTGCCCTTCCTG
>CAIXPL010000012.1 GCA_903921325.1 uncultured Pseudomonadota bacterium | reverse complement strand
GGTCCCTATCTGCCGTGGGCGTTGGAATCTTGACGGGGGCTGCTCCTAGTACGAGAGGACCGGAGTGGACTCACCTCTGGTGTACCGGTTGTCACGCCAGTGGCATTGCCGGGTAGCTAAGTGGGGAAGAGATAACCGCTGAAAGCATCTAAGCGGGAAACTCGCCTGAAGATGAGGATTCCCAGGACTTGATCCTGTAAGGGTCGTTCAAGACCAGGACGTTGATAGGCGCCATGTGGAAGGAGGGTAACCTCTTAAGCTAAGGCGTACTAATTGCCCGAGAGGCTTGACTCTATAGCGATCGGTGTTGGCAAATAGCCAACCGGCGCTGTGGCGACTCGATGAAGTAAATGTATTGTGGTAGTCATTACCGCCCAACTTCTTCCCAGTGGTCGATCATTGGGGTCTGCATGCAGACCGACTGATCGTCCATAGCACAGTGCCGCAAGGCGTTGTGCATCAAGAAAACGACGCAAGATGCTGCAAAGCATCTGTGTCTGACGAATTGCCTGGTGGCAATAGCGCGCTGGAACCACACCTTCCCATCCCGAACAGGACCGTGAAACGGCGCAGCGCCGATGATAGTGCGGTGTAGCCCGTGCGAAAGTAGGTCACTGCCAGGCTAGCTTGTACAAAAACCCCGGATAGGAAACTGTCCGGGGTTTTTTTTCGTGTGCGCCCGGCACGGGCGTACTCTCGTGTGCTGATCGGTTCGTTTTACGGGCGTACCGCCGCGGGCTAATCCGGTCGTTTTACGACGTCGGGGATTCGTTCACCCAGCTCAGAAGCAATGTGTAGGTCACCGCTAGAATGACCGGCCCGAGAAAGAGTCCGACCAAACCAAAGCTGAGTAAACCGCCGATCACTCCGGCAAAAATTAGCACCAGGGGCAAATCCGCGCCACGTTGAATCAAGATGGGCCGCAACACATTGTCCATCACCACTGGGATGAGAGACCAGACTAAAAGAAACAGCGCCCAACCGACACTGCCGTGCCAATAAAGCCACCCGGCGGCACCGACCAGGACCAGCAAGGGCCCGAGCTGGGCAATGCACAGAAGCAGCATGACCGCAGTGAGCAGTCCGGCAAAAGGTACCTGACAAATAGCCAGGCCGATGCCGCCGAGCGCGGCCTGCGCCAATGCTGTCACCCCGATGCCGATGGCAACGCCACGAGTCGCCCCCGCGGCGAGCATGACTGCAGAGCGTCCTTGCGCGCCGGCCAGACGCGCGCCACAGGCAAGGGCCAAGTGTCCACAATATTCGCCGTGCAGATACAGCATGGCCGAAACCACCACGGTGACCAATCCCTGCACCATGACATGACCCAGCCCCCCCAACTGCAGCAAGAGCCAGCGGGTTGCTTCACCGGTGAACGGTCCGAGCTGGGTCGCGAGTTCACTTGCCCCTAAGGCGGCGCCATTCAGCCAGAATTCTTCCAGCGGACCGCCAATCATCGGAATCGAATGCAGCCATTCGGGAGGCCCCGGCAGGTGAAAGTCTGCCAAACCGCGGACAAAACCCAATATTGCAGGCGCGTTATGCACCATGACAGAGATCGCCAGCAGTAATGGCAGCACAAACAGCAGAAGCAACAGCAAGGTCATTACGACCGTTGCAAGCCAGCGCCTGCCCCCGCAGCGACGTTGCACCTGCAATAAGAATCCCCAGGTCGACACGACGACCAACACTGCCCAGGTCAATCCCGCGAGAAATGGCCGGAGAACCCAAAATGATCCAACGGTCAATCCACCGAGACAGGTCGCAGCCAGGACCACCTGCGCCAGATCGCGAGTGCGTTGCCGCTCACTCATTGCTTGCACTGAGATTCGATGAAATCGAGTTCCTTTTCAGTCACCGTCTGACCGGCCGCTGCGCGACGCAAAATGTCATCGCAACGAATCGCCGGATCGGTGCTCGATGAAGCCGGCGTATCCCCAGGGGCTGCGGATTCGACGCCGGGTGTCGCTGTCGGTTCGATTGGAGTCGTTTGCGGTTGCACTTCTAGCGCCCCCGGAACCGGCACTGGTTTGGGTCCGAAAATACCGCCCGGTGCCATGCTCCAGAAGAGGCCACCACCAAGCAGAAAAGCGACAGCTAATGCGCAGCCAATCAGAAGCTTCTTGCGCCGCAACAGGTTGCCAAAAATGCCACCCTCGGCAGTCGGGTCCCGCCAGCGGAATGAAATACCCATGCGCGAAGCGTGAACACGGGCGCGTGAACGCGACTCGCGAGATTTCGACCGCGCCAGCGTAGCGCTCGGCTCTGCAATGCCAGCCACTGAATCGGGGCCCGCCGGCAGCAGCGCACCAAACGACGCCAATCCGCGCGCCTCGGGGGGCACAACCGAGGGCGTGGCACCGTAGTTGGCGGCGCCAGCGCGACCCATCGCGGAAATAGACTCCGGACCACTAGACTGAACCAACCCGTCATAACGGCTGGCTCGCGCTGGCGGTTTGGCGACTTCCTTCCCGAACAGCGCGCCGCCGCCGTCGCGCCCGACCGCAGTTTTCGGAATCAGGCCCGGAGAGTCAGGAGCAATCGGCCGCTGAGGTGGCCTCTTTTCGACAGTCGGCTCCAATGCCTCAGGCGTCAGATTCAGCTGTCTTGCCCCGATCGCCGGACTTCCCGGAGACAATTCGATTTTGGCGCCAGGCGTCGCCACTGGGTCAAGCCGAACGGGCGCTTTAGGCGCCTCTTTAGTTGGAGACGGAGAATCCAGCAAAGCGAGTTCAAGCCGCGCGGGGGCAGCCTTCGCAGTGCCGCCACGCCCTCCCGGCATTTTCAATTCACCTACAAGCAACCGCCAGATCCCGATGCTTTGCGGCCTATGCTCGGGTCGTAACGACAACCCGGCATCAATGCCCGATAGCAGCATGTCGGTGTAGCGGCCCTTCGCGCGCTGAGCCAACGGCTTGAGCGGATCGCGCAGCATACGCATCGGCGAGGCGGGCGGAGGCTCACCGGCAATCAAGTGATAAAGCACCGCTGCCAAGGCGTAAATATCGGTCCACGGCCCCTGCCGCCCCGATTCGCCCATCTCACCGTACTGTTCAATCGGCGCGTAGCCGGGCTTTACGAAGGCAGTCAACACGCTGGTTGCGCCCCCGATCACATGGCGCGCGGCGCCAAAATCCAGCAACATCGGCCGATTGTCTTCGGCCAGCATCAAAATATTGTCCGGTGCGATGTCCCGGTGGTAACACTGCACGGCGTGCAACGTCTCAAGGGCATCAAACAGCGGCGCCATGAGTTTGTTTTGCAACCAAAGCTCATCATCGCAAAGCAGCGGCTCGCCGCGGGATTTCGCCGCAATCCAGTCCGACAGCAGCGTGCCGGAATAAAACGGCATGACGATGTAGGCGGTGCCGTTGTCTTCCCAGAACTGGTAGACCCGGACGACCGATCGGTGATCAAACTGCGCCAGCAGCTTCGCTTCATTGATGAAACTGCGCAGACCGAGCTGGAACGTGTCGGCATCGCCGCCGCGCACCGTGACCGAGAGGCCGGCGCCGCGCACGGCGATCGAGGAAGGCATGAATTCCTTGAGCGCAACCTGGCGCCCCAGGGTGTGGTCATTGGCCAGGTAAACGATCCCGAAGCCGCCCTCGCCGAGCACCTTGATGATCTCGAATTCGCGCAGCCGCGTACCCACAGGCAGCGCATTACCACCCCCGGACGAATGTCCGTCAGAGGCGGGCACGGCGACTTCAGTCTTGGGAAACGGTTCGTCCATTATGAAAATCGGTAGAGGTAAAGGCCAGAACGGGCGATTTGATCATCCTACTGGAATCCGGTCGCTTCGCGGGTGCCAATCGATCAAGTCCGTTCCCTGCCGGTCACAAGAAGTGTCCGCGTCGGCACTCGCCAGCGCAGCCCGGATGCACAAAAACTCCCGACGAAATTGACGGGTGTACCTGATCGATTGTCACGATCCTGTAATGATCCAGATCGGATAATGCGCCCCTCGAACCAGAATCCCAAACAGGAGTCGCCATGACACCTTCCCGTATTGTTCGCCAGGCCGCTGTCCGCGCGCTGGCTTTGATCACCGCCTCGAGCGCCTTTGGTATTGGCAGCGTTCAGGCAGCCGACATCACCGGCGCTGGCGCTACCTTCCCCGCTCCGGTGTATGCCCGCTGGGCGGAAGGCTATGCCACCAAGACCGGTAACAAAATGAACTATCAGTCGATCGGTTCCGGCGGTGGGATCAAACAAATTACCGCCAAGACAGTCGACTTTGGTGCCTCGGATATGCCGTTGAGCCCGGAGGATCTGGAAAAAGGCGGTTTGATGCAGTTTCCGACCGTGATCGGCGGTGTGGTTCCCGTGGTCAATCTGCCGGGTGTCGGGGCGGGTGACCTCAAGATCACCGGTCCCATCCTTGCTGACGTCTATATGGGCAAGGTAGTCAAGTGGAATGACAAGGAAATTGCCGACCTCAACCCCAAAGTAACGCTGCCCAACCAGGACATTGCCGTGGTGCGGCGCGCGGATGGTTCGGGTACCACATTCATTTTTACCAACTATTTGTCCAAGACTAGCGCCGAATGGAAGCAAAAAGTCGGTGAAGGCACGGCAGTGCAGTGGCCAGTGGGCCTGGGTGGCAAGGGCAATGAAGGCGTGGCTGCGTTCGTCACGCGCATCCCGGCCTCGATTGGCTATGTCGAATTCGCCTACGCCAAGCAAAACAAAATGGCCTACATGACCATGCAGAACCGCGACGGCCAGTGGGTGAATCCGACCGAAGAAGCGTTCAAGTCAGCCGCTGCCGGCGCCGATTGGACAAAAAGCGCCTTCGCTGAAATCCTGACCGACAAACCGGGTAAGGCGACCTGGCCGATCTCCGGCGCCACGTTCATCCTGATGCACAAGGTGCAGGCCAAACCTGAGCGCGCGGCGGATGTGCTGAAGTTTTTCAGCTGGTCCTACGAAAATGGTGCCGCAATGGCAACCCAGCTTGACTATGTGCCGCTGCCAGACTCTTTGATCAGCCTGATTCACAAGTCATGGAGCGACATCAAGGACGCGAACGGCAAACCGGTCTATACCGGCAACTGATAGCCGGCCCGCGCCACGGCTCGGGCTTGTGCGGCGCATAGAAAAGGAACACCGATGGCAGCGAGTCCGACGAGCGCGTCAGTCCCTGGCCCTAACCGGCAGGGACTGCAGGACCTGATCTTCAAGTGGACCACCTGGTTTTTTGCGGTGTTCGTACTGTTGGTGATGGCTGGAATCATCGTTTCACTGGTGATCTCGGCCTGGCCGTCCATAGAGCGGTTCGGGTTCGGGTTTCTTACGTCAAGTGAATGGAATCCGCCGAAAGAACGCTTCGGCGCGCTGGTTCCTGCCTATGGCACGATCGTCACTTCGGTGATTGCACTGATCATTGCCGTACCTGTCAGTTTCGGGATCGCCCTGTTTCTGACGGAGTTGTCGCCGCGCTGGCTCAAGCGTCCGCTTGGCACCGCGATTGAACTGCTTGCCGCAATCCCGAGCATTGTCTACGGCATGTGGGGTTTACTGGTATTTGCCCCCATCTTTGGCCAGTACGTGCAACCCTGGCTCACTGCGACGCTTGGGCACGTCCCCGGAATCGGCATCCTGTTCTCCGGTCCGCCGATCGGCATCGGCCTGCTGTGTGCCGGCGTCATTCTGGCCATCATGATCATTCCGTTCATCGCCTCGGTGATGCGGGATGTGTTTGAACTGACCCCGCCGATGCTCAAGGAATCTGCGTATGGCTTGGGCGCAACAACCTGGGAAGTGATGTCAAAGGTCGTGCTGCCCTACACTCGGGCGGGCACTATCGGTGGTATCATGCTCGGCCTTGGCCGAGCACTGGGCGAGACCATGGCGGTCACTTTTGTGATTGGCAATACCAATCTGCTGCAAAGCTTCTCGCTTTACCAATCCGGCAACAGCATTACCTCGGCGCTGGCCAATGAGTTCTCGGAAGCATCGCCTGGACTGCATACGGCGGCATTGATCGAACTCGGATTGATACTGTTCATCATCACCCTGATGGTACTGGCAGCGTCAAAACTGATGCTCTCACGCATGGCTCGCGCAGAAGGATCGAAATCATGAATCGGCGCGCTTGGCGCAAGCTGGTCAATCGGCTTGCAATTGGTGCCTCCGTTGCCGCCATGGCCTTTGGCCTCGCCTGGTTGCTGTCCATACTCTGGAACGTGATCTCGTTGGGCGTGGGTGAACTGGGCTGGGCCTTGTTCACGCAGATGACCCCGGCCCCTGGCAGTCAAGGGGGCTTGGCCAATGCGATATTTGGCAGTGCGCTCATGGTGGGTGTGGCCACGCTGCTTGGTACACCCATCGGCATTCTGGCGGGTATCTACCTGGCCGAGTACGGCGCGAGAAGCTGGCTTGCCAACGTCACCCGCTTTGTCAATGACATGCTGCTGTCGGCACCTTCGATTGTGATTGGTCTCTTTGTATACGCGGTGATGGTTGCCACCGTTGGCAATTTTTCCGGCTGGGCAGGCATCGTCGCACTCACGCTGCTGATGTTACCGGTGGTCATCCGTACCACCGAAAACATGCTGCTCCTGGTGCCGAACAGCCTGCGTGAGGCGGCCATTGCTCTGGGCGCGCCGCGTTGGCGAGTGATCACCAGCGTGACATTGCGTGCCGCCCGTGCCGGCGTGATCACTGGCGTGTTGCTCGCGGTGGCGCGCATTTCCGGAGAAACTGCGCCGCTGCTCTTCACCTCGCTTTCGAATCAGTTCTGGAGCACCGACTTGAACGCGCCGATGGCGAACCTGCCGGTGACCATCTTCAAATTTGCGATGAGCCCTTATGAAGACTGGCAGCGGTTGGCCTGGGCCGGAGTATTCCTGATCACCATGGGTGTGCTGGTTCTCAACATACTGGCGCGTACGCTGTTCAAGGACGAACTCAAGCGATGAATATGAACATGAACCCCAACATCTTGGTAGCCGCTGGCATTGATCCCGCACGTGCCGTGCCGCCCCACGCCGCTGGCACGGCAGGCACTCCTGCATTGAGCCTGCGCAACTTCAACTTCTACTACGGCAAGTTTCACGCCATCAAGAATGTCTCGATGGACATTCAGGAGAAGCGCGTGACGGCGTTTATTGGCCCGTCAGGTTGTGGCAAATCAACGCTGTTACGAGCGTTGAATCGCATGTACGACCTGTATCCGGATCAACGGGCCGAAGGCGAGTTGTTGTTCCATGGTGGTAATTTGCTCGACCGCCACGTCGACCTGCTCGACCTGCGTGCCCGTATCGGCATGGTGTTCCAGAAGCCCACGCCCTTTCCAATGTCCATCTACGACAACATCGCCTTTGGCGTTCGCATGCACGAGAATTTGACACGCGCCGAAATGGACGAGCGGGTCGAGTGGGCACTGAGCAAGGCCGCCTTGTGGAATGAAGTGAAAGACATCCTGACACGTAACGGTGCCAGCCTCTCCGGAGGTCAGCAGCAGCGCCTGTGCATCGCGCGTGGAATCGCAGTCAAACCCGAGGTTCTGCTGCTTGACGAGCCGACCTCGGCACTCGATCCGATTTCGACGGCCAAGATCGAAGAGCTGGTGAGTGAACTGAAGCATGAATTCACCATCGCCATCGTCACCCACAATATGCAGCAGGCAGCCCGGGTATCGGACTTCACCGCCTATATGTATCTGGGTGAGCTGATGGAATTCGGCGTGACCTCGCAGATCTTCCTGAAGCCGGCGCGCAAGGAAACCGAGGACTACATTACCGGACGCTTCGGCTGATTCAGCCAGCGTCCGGTCATGGCGGGTTCAGGCGGCGTCAGGATGTGCGTGCTGCCATTGCTCCACCCAACGGCTGAAGTCGTCCTGACTCAATGCCCCGCTGAAATAATAGCCTTGCGCAATCTGGCAGCCTAACGAGCGCACCAGTTCGAGCTCGGCAACGGTTTCGACGCCCTCAGCGGTCGTCGATAAACCCAGGCGCTGCCCCAACTCGATACTCGATTCGAGAATGGCTCGCAAATGTGCCTGGTCGCACGCCCCGGCCACAAACGATCGATCGACTTTGAGTTCCGAGAAAGGCACACGGGATAGTTGCTGCAGAGACGCATAACCGGTGCCGAAATCGTCAATTGCCAAACCGAATCCGCGCATGCGCAGGCGAGACAGCCCGGCGATCATGCCAGGCAGATCGCTGGCCGCCATGCTCTCGGTCAACTCCAGTGTTACGCGCGACGGCGCGACCTGATGATGCTGCGCAAGGGCGAGCACCCGATCGGCCACGCTATCATCCTGGAAAAAATTGACATTCAGATTCGCCGATACTGATACATCAAGGCCGGCTTTGAGCCAACCGGCAAGGCTGGCCAGCGATTGATCCAGCATCTGCCAGGTCAATTCATCGATCAGAGCTGCCTCTTCCGCGCGGGCGATGAATCGAGCCGGCGTCAATATCCCCAGTTCTGGATGGCGCCAGCGTGCGAGTGCTTCGGCGCCCCACACGCGACCGTCATGCAAATTGATCTTGGGTTGATAAAACGGTTCGAACTCGTGCTCCTGCAACCCGCGGCGAATTTCCTCAAGCGGCATGGCGCCGGGTTGCGTTGCGCGCAAAGGACGTTCCATGCGCCGATCGAGCGCTTCCACAAAACCGCGCAGGCGCTCGCGGTCAAGTGGCTTTTGCATCGTGCCGATGATGTTCAATCCGCTCGCTGCCGCCATGGTGCCAACGGCCGCGATGAGCGCCTGATCCTGCGAGGACAGCAAGACCACCGCAATGCCTGGATGCTCGCGCGCGAGGCGCGACAGCATCTGGATGCCGTCCATGCCGGCCATGTCGAGGTCGCACAAGGCCAGATCAACCGAGCGCTGGCTCTGCGCGACAATCTGCAACGCCTGTGCGCCATCCCCCGCTTCGTGCAACTCGGCAAATCCGATGGCGCGCAAGGCCGCCGCGGAGATGGTCCGTTGCAACGCGTCATCATCGACCACCAACGCGCTTCTGAGGTGAGTAAGGGGATGTGCCACGAATTGCTCGGTCTGCCTCGTTTGCTGCCTAATTGATTGTTCGGATTGTCACGGGTTGGCACCACGCATCGGTGCCAGATCGGTGAGCAGGTCACTGAAGGCATTGTCAAACGCAACCATCAAATCGCCGCAACCAGCGCGATCGCCGTGGCGTGCTGCCTGCTCGATGGCGCTCGCCAGCTGTCCCACCGGGTCCATGGAGAGGCTGCGAAAGCCACCGCACAACAAATGCGCAAGCTTCGCGGTACGTGCGCTGTCACCGCTGGCGATTGCGTCGCGCAACTCAGCGACCCGACCCGGCTGCAATTCAAAAAACGCATCGATCAGTTCGTGGAACACCTCTTCGTCCTGGCCGATGCGATCCATCAGACTTGAACGGTCGAATAGCAAAGTCATTCCCATAGGTTCCTTCAATCGAACTCACGCGTCGAGCGGGTGCTTGATTGCGACAGATTGAGCGCGACCTTCGCGCTCTCGCGTTGAGGCGCAAACATCACTGACTTGTAGTCATAAAATGATAACAGTCTGAGGTGGTGCGGCCGCGGCCGTACAGGGCATAATCGACATATTGCCATGTCGAAGTTCGCGCAACGCGCACCCGGGCCAAGTCCGGTTGCAATGGGGAGTCCCATGAACCTGATTCTATGGCGTCATGCCGCGGCGGAGGATCTGCCCAGCGGTGATTCAGGTAGCGATCTGGACCGCGCTCTCACCAAGCGCGGTCAGAAGCAATCGGAAATCATGGCGGCGTGGTTGAACGCGCGGTTGCCGGCTGATTGCGATTTTCTGGTGAGTCCGGCGGTGCGCACGCGCCAGACAGCCGATGCACTGGAGCGACGCTATCGAGTCGTGCCTGCACTGGCACCGGGAGCGGACGCGGCTGAGCTTTTAGCACTGGTGAACTGGCCGGATAACCGGCGCACGGTCGTGGTGGTGGGCCATCAGCCGACGCTCGGCGCAGTCGCCGCAGTATTGCTCGGTGATGCCGGTGCAGTCTGGTCAATCAAGAAAGGGGCGGCGTGGTGGTTCGCCAACCGCGACCGAGAAGAGGGGCCGCATTGTGTCTTGCGTGCCGTGATGACCCCGGATCTGGTTTGATCCCTCGCAGGCGATTAACGCCGTGCGCTCATCTCCAGCGCGATGCCATGTCGCTCCCACTCAGCCATCTCCTGGCGTAAGTCATACTCGGTGAGTGGATTGGCCTCAAGCCAGTCGGCAGAGATTTCAATCTGATAACGCGACCGATAGACACTCAGTTGCAGGGTCGCTGGTGCCAGGTCGGTGCGGCTGCGAAACATGACGGCGGCCAGCCTGAGGCACAGCAACGCGCGCACGTCGGCGCCCGATTCAAGCACCGATTTCATCTTGGCGAGCTTGCCCGTATGACCCAGGACGAGCGTCGCAAGTTCGCCCTGTTCCTTGCGCGAGAAGCCGGGCATGTCGGCATGGGTCAGAATGTAGGCTGCATGCTTGTGATATCCATTATGGGAAATCGACAGGCCAATCTCATGCAGCCGCGCGGCCCACAGTAACAACTGCAGAGCATCATCATCCTTGTCGTCATCGGCACTGCGCCCTGCAAGCTCAGACGCGCGTAATCCCGCCCATAGTCGGCTCGCCAGTCCGGATACACGTTGTGCCTGCGCCTCATCGACGCTATAGCGCTGAGCAAACTCGCGCACCGTCGTCTCGCGCATGTCTTCGTGGCGCACCCGACCGAGCAGGTCATAGAGCACACCGGTGCGTAGTGCCCCCTCCGATACATCCATGTGTTCGATCGACAATTCCGAGAACGCCGCCAACATGATGGCGAGGCCACCGCCGAGCACCGGGATCCGATCCTGCCGTAATCCGAGCAGACGCAAATCGGCGCCGCACCCGGCCTTGATCATGGCGGCCTTGAGCGCTTCGAGGCCCTCAAGGGTGATGCCATGATCACTCAACTCGTTCTGCTCGAGCAGATCGGCCAGGGCGCGTGCGGTGCCCGATGAGCCGATCGCATCGGACCATCCCAGGCGACGCAGTCCCCGCGAAACCACCTCAAATTCGCGCCGCGCCGCCAGTTCCGCTTCGCGAAATGCAGCGCGGGTAAACGTGTCGTCGGGAAAATGGCGCAGTGAATAACTGACGCAACCGACATAGAGACTTTCCATCACCTCGGGTGTGTAGCCGTTACCGACCACGAGTTCGGTCGATCCGCCGCCAATGTCGACCACCAGCCGTCGTCGGGCCCCTGGCTGCTGCAGATGGGCTACGCCGAAATAAATCAGACGTGCCTCTTCGCGGCCGCCAATCACTTCGATCGGAAATCCGAGGCGCCGCTCCGCTTCGCTCAGGAACTCTGGCGCGTTGCGCGCGACGCGCAATGTGTTGGTGCCCACAGCGCGCACTGAATGCGGTGCAAACCCGCGCAGGCGTTCGCCAAATCGCTCCAGCACGTCCAATCCGCGCTGAAAGGCCTCGCGACTGAGAAACTTCTCACGGGTGAGGCCGGAGGCAAGGCGCACCGTATCGCGCAATGAGTCAAGCGTGTAGATCTGGCTCCCCACCACTCGGCCGATTTCCATCCGGAAACTGTTCGAGCCGAGGTCAATGGCAGCCAGTAGCGAAGGCGAGGATTCCGACATGGGGCTATTGTAATGCCCGAATCGACCGCGACACAGGGTAAACAGACCCGGGTGATCAGACAAATCACCACTTGCCATTGATCCGTCATAATCAGACCCAGCGCCCAGCACCCTCGAGAGCATTGCCATGAGTTCCGCGCCCCCCGTTGCGACAGCGCCGACCGGCCCACGTGTCCTCAACCGTGAGTTGGGATCGCTCGCGTTTAACGAGCGCGTGTTTGCCTTGGCTGAGGATGCGCACGTCCCCCTGCTGGAACGCCTGCGCTATGTCTGCATCGTGTCGTCAAACCTGGACGAATTCTTCGAGATTCGGGTCGCCGGGTTACGGCAGGAACTGTTGCATGATCCAGCGGCCCGCACGCCGGACGACATGGCCGTGTCCGATGTGCTCGAGCAGATCAGCGTGCGCGCAAGCACGCTTGTGGCACGCCAGTATTCGGTGTTCAACTCGGTATTGATTCCGGCCCTCGAACGCGAAGGGATCGCGATGATCCAGCGCGATGCCTGGACCGAATCGCAACGAGCCTGGGCACGTACGTATTTCGAGACGGACGTGCTGCCTGTGCTGACGCCGATCGGCCTTGATCCGGCTCACCCGTTTCCGCGGGTGCTGAACAAATCACTGAATTTCGCGATTGAACTGGAAGGCGCAGATGCGTTCGGCCGCAGTTCGGGCTTTGCCATCGTCCAGGCGCCCCGGGTGTTGCCGCGCGTCATACGCATGCCAGCGCAGGTCGCGCGGGTACCCAATAATTTCGTCACCCTGGGTTCGATCCTGCGGCAGTTCATCTATCTGCTGTTTCCCGGCATGACGCTCAAGGGTTGTTACGAATTCCGGGTGACTCGCAATAGCGATCTGTTCGTCGACGACGAAGAAGTGAAAAATCTGCGCACCGCGCTTGAGGGCGAACTGTTCGAGCGCCATTTTGGTGACGCCGTGCGCCTTGAGGTGACCTCGGGGTGTTCTGCCAGCATGGAGCAATTTCTGATGCAGCAGTTTGATCTGACTGCACGGGATGTCTACCGCGTCGATGGTCCGGTGAATCTGGTCCGCCTCAATCAGATTCCTGACCTGATCGATCGACCCGATCTGAAATTTCCGCCATTCAAACCGGGTTTGCCGCGGCGTATTGAGCGCTTGTGGCAGGGCAACGTCGATCCATTTTCGGTGATCGCAAAAGGCGATGTGCTCCTGCATCATCCCTATCAATCGTTTCAACCGGTGCTGGATTTCCTGCGTGCCGCATCGATCGATCCGGACGTGGCCGCCATCAAGCAGACGATTTACCGAACCGGATCGGAGTCTGCACTCATGGAGACGCTGATCCAGGCGGCGCGCAACGGCAAGGAAGTCACCGTGGTGGTGGAATTGAAGGCGCGCTTCGATGAAGAAACCAACATCAACTGGGCGGCGCGATTGGAAGAGGTCGGTGCCCATGTGGTCTATGGCGTGGTGGGCTACAAGACGCACGCAAAGATGCTGATGGTGGTGCGCCGCGAGCAGGGCAAGCTGCGTCGCTACGCGCATTTGTCGACTGGCAATTACCACATTCGAACTGCACGCATGTATACCGATTTCGGATTGTTCACGGCCAATCCGGAGATGTGTGCAGACGTCAATGAGATGTTCAAGCAACTCACCGGGCTGGGGCTGGCAAGCGATTTGCACCATATCTGGCAGGCTCCGTTCACGCTGCATGCCAGGGTGCTCGCCGCAATCGAAGCTGAAGCGTGCATCGCGCGCGCGGGCAGGCCGGCGCAGATCATCGCGCGCATGAATGCCCTGCTCGATCTGGACATTATTGAGGCGCTGTATCGGGCGTCGCAGGCCGGTGTACAGATCGACTTGATCGTGCGTGGCGTGTGCGCGCTGCGGCCGCAGGTTGCCGGACTGTCAGACAATATCCGCGTGCGCTCGGTGCTTGGCCGCTTTCTCGAACACAGCCGAGTCTTCTATTTCCATGCCGATGGCCGTGAAGACATGTATCTGTCAAGCGCCGACTGGATGTATCGCAACTTCTTCAGGCGTATTGAAACCTGCTTTCCTGTCCTTGAGCGCAAGCAGAAAGAGCGCGTGATGCGCGAGGGCTTGAAGATGTACCTGAAAGATAGCGATGCGGTGTGGACCATGAATGCCGCCGGCGAGTACGACCGGCCGGGCCATACGATGGGTGCCCGCTCGCCGCAGAGCGAACTGCTGCGCCTGCTCGCACCATAGGCGTGATCACTACTTGTGCAACCAGCCATGCGGCCGTCACAGCGTCGTCAAAGGGTCGCACCGGGCGTTGCGCGGACGCGTGAGTCCGCTCAAAACCGGGCTCGTTGAGGCACGCCAGGTGTCTGCTCAGCCATTCGATTTAAGCCGGCTCGCGTAGCGCTTGCGAAATTTGACCAGCTTGGGCGCCACGACGGCCATGCAATAGCCCTGCCCGGGATGGTCACGAAAATAGTTCTGATGGTATTGCTCGGCCGGGTAGTAGGGCGCCACTGGCATCACCTGGGTGACAATCGGATCACGGAACACTTCATCGCGGGTCAATTCGTCGATGAGGGTGCGTGCCGTCTCTTGCTGGGCCTCGTCATGACAGAAAATGACTGAGCGGTATTGCGAACCGACATCGTTGCCCTGGCGATTGAGCGTGGTCGGATCGTGGATCGCAAAAAACACTTCAAGGATTTCGCGAAAGCTCAGTTGTTCCGGGTCGAACCAGACTCGCACCACTTCAGCGTGGCCACTGGCACCGGTGCATACCTGTTCATAGCTTGGGTTGGGCCTGGCGCCGCCGCTATAGCCTGACTCGACGGCAGTCACACCGCGCAGATCGTCATACACCGCTTCAAGGCACCAGAAGCATCCGCCGCCCAGGGTGGCAATGGCACCTGGGTGCGCTGCGCAAGAGGGACGGTCAGGGGTCGATTCGGTCATGACGTTCTCGGTTCGAAGGGCGCTCTGTGCGCAGGATAAGCCGTATGCTACCCTCGCCATGCCCTCTCGCGCGTGGTCAAAAAAGGATGTCCCTAATGTTCAAGCAAACTATCCCGCCCAAACGGATTGGTGCTGCGTTGATATCGCTGCTGGCAAGCCTGCTGTCGCTGGCCGTGCTCATCCCAGTTGCGCACGCACAGGATTTTCCTGCTCGCCCCGTGCGTCTGGTGGTGCCCTATCCCCCCGGCGGTGGCAGCGACTATTTCGCACGCACGGTCAGCGTCAAAATGGCCGAATCTCTCGGCCAGCAGGTGGTGGTCGAAAACAAGCCGGGTGCCAGCACGATCATCGGCGCCGAGCTCGTGGCCAAGTCGCCTGCTGATGGCTATACCGTGCTGCTGGGAGACACCGCCACCTATGCGGCGAACTCCAGCCTGTTCAAATCATTGCCCTATGATCCGCAGCGTGACCTCGCGCCGATCTCACTGACCGCGCGATTCGCTCTGGTCCTGGTCGCCCATCCGAGCGCACCCTACAACACCCTGCGCGAATTCATCGCGGCTGCCAAAGCCGCTCCGGGCACGATCAACTATGGCTCGCCAGGGTCGGGCAGCCCGCACCATCTGGCGATGGAATTGCTGCGTCAGGCGAGCGACATCACCTTGGTCCACGTGCCGTATAAGGGCGGCGGTCCGGCGGCGCAAGACCTGCTCGCGGGTCGCATTCCGCTGATGTTTCTGGATCTGACCACCATGTCGCAGCAGCTCAAAGCCGGGCGGCTCAAGGCACTCGCCGTATCGCTTGATCGGCGTTTGTCGGCGCTCCCGGATATCCCGACCGTGGCCGAAGCGGGCATTTCAGGGTATGACGCGTCGGCCTGGCAAGGGCTCAGTGTGCCTGCCGGCACCCCCGCCGCCATCATCGCCCGCTTGAATGCGGCGTTTGCATTCGCCGCGGCCGATGCGCCGACGCGGCAGAAGCTGGCCGATCTGGGTGCTGAATTCCTCGCCGGCACACCGGATGAAATGACGGCGTTCATTCGCAGCGAGACCGCCAAGTGGTCAAAGACGATCCGCACGGCGAATATCTCGCTCGACTGAACTTTCAACCCGCACTTGATTACAAACCTGAAACGAACGGAAGCCTCATGAAAACACTGGTTGTCGATGTACACGCGCACTACGTTCCGCAGCTCGCCTTTGACCGGTTTGACGCCCATGCCGCTCAATTTCCAGGCATCACTTTGAAGCGCGATGGCAAGGCCAATCGCATGCAGTTTCCTGGCACCGAGATGACGCGGCCGATCACGCCGAAACTGTCGGATCTGGCCGAGCGCGTGCGCTGGATGGATGAAAAAGGCATTGACCATCAGTTGCTGGGTCTGTGGACTGACCTTGAGGGCTACGAGCTCCCGCCCCAGGAAGGACTGGCGTGGAGCCGCTATATCAACGATTGCGCCTACGAGGAATTGCGCGACCAGCCCCGCTTCACGCCACTGGCAAGCGTTCCTTTACAAGACGGTGCATTAGCCGCCGAGGTGCTCGGTGAGGCAATGGAACGCGGCTTCGGCGGCGCGATGATCGGCACGCAGCCGAACGGCATTCGCGGCGGCAACCTTGATGATCCCTCGCTCGATCCGTTTTGGGAAACCGCATCGAAGCTTGGTGCCGCGCTGTTCCTGCATCCGATGTTTGTCTGCGGCGAGCCGCGGCTGGAGGACTACGAGCTGGTGAATGTGGCAGGGCGACTGGCAGACAGCACGATTGCGGTCTCGCGCCTGATGTTCTCCGGTCATTTGCTGCGCTTCCCCGGGGTGAAGCTGGTCATGGCGCACGGCGGCGCGGCACTGCCCTACGCCATGGGTCGACTTGGTCGCAATTACGATGCGTTTCCTGGCAAATTTGCCGATCCGCGCAAGGGATTTGAAATGCTGTTTTTCGACTCCTGCGTGTTTGAGCCAGCCGCGCTCGAATATCTGATCAAACGTGCCTCGCCAGAGCAGGTCATGCTCGGTTCGGATATTCCGTTTCACATTGGTGACCCTGATCCCCGCAAGGTGATTGAGGGTGCCTATTTGCGTGACGCCGATCGCTCCGCGATTCTCGGTGGCAATGCGCAACGCATCTTTCGTGTGCGCAAGGACTGCTGGTGCCGTTCCCCGGCGTAGTCGTCGAACCCGATGCGCTGACTCACGGCATCCAGCTCGCGCTGGCCCCGGTGTTCCTGCTCACCGGGGTCGCCGCACTGATCGGTGCGGTGGCGACCCGTCTGGCGCGCATCATTGACCGTGCCCGCGTCATTGAGGAGCGGCTGGAGTCACATGCAGTTCACGATATCGACAAGGCGTATCGCGAGCTTGACTTGCTGCGTTTGCGCGGCCGGGTGGTCAACATCTGCATGTTGCTGCTCACTCTGTGTGCCATGTTGATCGGGGTCACTGTGATGGCCCTGTTTGTCGGGGAGACGACCGGATTGCATACCACGCGCATCGTGTCGATCAGTTTTCTGGCGGGCATCGTTTTTTTCAATTGTTCACTGCTCGGATTTTTCTTTGAAACGCTGCTCGCCACCCGGGTGTTGCGGTTTCGCCGCCGGCCGGCGGGATAAAATCCGGGTGCAATTCACACTCTTTGGAGACAGTCAGTGGTAGCTCAGTTCAAGGGCGTCATGCAAAGCCCGGTCACCCCGCTCAAGGCAGATTTCAGTCCTGATCTCGCAACATTCGAGCGCCTGCTTGACTTCCACGTTCGCACGGGCGCGACCGCAATCTCCTGGCCTCATCACAAAGGCGAATCGCTCAATCTGTCAATCGCCGAGCGCAAGCAATTTGCCGAGGTGGCAGTGAAGGCAGTGGCAGGACGAATCCCGGTGACCGTTCATGTGAGCGCGTTGGCGGTCGAGGACAGTCTCGAGCTGGCGCGCCATGCCGAGTCCATTGGCGCTGATGGCATCCTGGCGATCACGCCCTATGTCTGGAACCCGGGTACAGAGGCAATTTACGATTACTTCGTGCGCCTGTGCACCTCGATCTCGATTCCCGTTCTCTCCTATAACTCGCCGAGTTATCTGGCCGGCGTGGAAATCAGCGGCGATCTGATGGCGCGATTGATCGAGCGACTGCCCAACTTTGTAGGTGTCAAGGAGGCGAGCTTCAACAGCGAGAAGTTTGCCGAAATCGCCCGCGTCGCACTGTCAATGCGTCCTGACTTTGCGTTGGTCACGGGGGTTGAGTTTCTGTTGCCCTCAATGCCGCTCGGCGGAGTGGGCTCCTACTCCGCTGCGGGCTCGATTTGCCCGAACCTGGTGACCCAGTTGTACGAGGCCTGCCGCGCCGGCAACTGGCCTCTGGCGCGCGAACTGCAATACAAGGTCACGCGACTGTGGCATCTGTTTCGTGACCAGTATCCGTCTTCCCTCAAGGGCGGCATGGTCATGATGGGCCGGCCAGTAGGCCCCACCCGCGCGCCGCTGCCTACGGCGACCCGCGCCCGTGAGGACTACATTCGCGAGCAGTTGGGTCTGCTTGGCATTCTGGACACCGAGCCGCACGGCTGGTAATCGCACGCACGGCGACAAGGAACTCTGATGACTTCGATCGATCTTGGGCTGGTGCATACGCCAGTCACCCCATTTACTGAAAACCACGCCATCGATTTTGACCGTTACGGCCGGTTGATTGAATTTCATCTGCGCAATGGTGCCGATTCAATCGCCGCTCCAATGCATGCCGGTGAATCGGTGTCCCTCACCGACAACGAGCAGCGAGCGGTGGTTGAATTTGTGGTGCGTACCGTGGCCGGTCGCGTGCCCGTTGTTGCGCATGTGAGTGACGCCGGCACCACGGTGGCCGTTGAACGGGCACGCCACGCCGAAAAAGCCGGTGCCACTGCAGTTCTTACGACGACGCCGTATTACTGGACCCCGCCGCAGCCGATGGTGATCGAGCATTTTCGCCAGATCGGTGCGGCCATTGGCATCCCCTTCCTGGCGCTCAACGTCCCGGAAGAAAATTCCGGTTCACGCATCAACGCCGACATCACCATGAAACTGGTCGAGGCCTTGCCGAACTTTGTTGGCGTGATCGATGCCAGTCTCGACTGGCAATTCATGCTTGACCTGATGTATCTGGTGCGTCCGGTGCGGCCCGATTTTCGGCTGCTGGCTGGCAACGAGTATTTTGTGTCGGCCTACTCCATCGGGGCGAGCAGCTCTGTTTCTCCGCTGGCGGCGATCGCCCCGCGGTTGGTGCGCCGTTGCCACGACGATTGCCATGCCGACCGGTTGTGGGAGGCACGCAAGGCGCAGGAATCGCTCGCCGCCCTGCGCAAACTGCTCAAAGACTTTGGCTTTGCCGGGTTGAAGTTTGCGCTGCAAGCGCTGGGGCGCGATTGCGGCCCGCATCGTGCGCCGGTGCACGAACTCTCCGGTGCTGAGGCAGGACGCCTGGCCGCTGCGCTGGAGGCGTTTGCGCCACTGGCCGATGAGCCTCGTGGCTGGTAGATACGCGCATCGGGCGGCCGCACTCGCCGCTTATTTGATCCTTGCGCTGGCCGCGGTGGGCGCAGCGCCCGCGGCGGTAGGTGCCGAAGAATGGCCGGCCCGTCCGATCAGGGTAATTGTGCCGCAGCCTGCGGGCGGTTCGATGGACGCCAACATGCGCGCCATGGCGGAATCGCTTGAGCGCGAGTTTGGGCAGAAGGTCGTTATTGATAATCGCGCCGGCGCGAACGGCATCATCGCGGGCGAGCTGCTCGCGCATGCCCCCGGCGATGGCTACACGATGCTCTATACCTCCAATTCATTTGCCAACAATCAGGTGTTGTATCGCAAGTTGCCATTCGATCTGCTGCGCGATTTTGCACCGACTACCATGCTTGCCAATCTGCCTGGCTACATGGTGCTGTCCAATCCGCAGGTAGCCGCACGCAACATCACCGATCTGGTCATCGTCGCCCGCGAGGCAAGCGCCCGCGGTGAACCCTTGCATTTCGGCTCAGGAGGCGTGGGCAACAGCCAGCACCTGCTAGGGGAACTGCTCAACCACCGTGCCGGCCTGCAATTGGTCCATGTTCCTTATAAAGGGCTGGCACCGATGGTCACGGCCCTGTTGTCAAACGAGGTGCAACTGGCGTTTTCTGCACCAACGGTGGTGCTGCCGCATCTCAAGACGGGCCGGTTGACCGTGCTCGCCTATACCGGTCCGCATCGCTGGCCTGGCATGCCCGAGGTCCCCACCGTCGCCGAGACCTTGCCAGGGTTTACCTTTGAGGCCGCGTGGCATGGTGTGTTCCTTCCCGCGGCGACATCACCTGCTCTGGTGGAACGCATCGCGCGGGATTTCGGTCGCGCCGCGCAAGCGCCAAAAGTACGCAGTTTTCTGGAAACCGGAGGCTATGTGCCGGTGACTCAGACGCCGGCTGAATTCAGGGTGTTTCTGGAAGCTTATCTGCGCGAGATGGCGGAGTTGATGCGTATCGCCAAGCTCTCGCCCGAGTAGTCTTTCTGTTTGCAAACGGGAGTTACTATGAAGCTGTATGTCGGATTGGTATCGGGCAACACCTACAAGGTGCGGATTCTCATGGCACTGCTGGGCATCGAGTGCCCCATGGTGGTGCTTGATTTTGAGCGACGCGAGCATAAGTCTCCCGAGTTTCTCCGTCTGAATCCACGTGGCGAGGTGCCGGTGCTGGTCGATGGCGACACGGTGCTATGGGACTCCTCTGCCTGCCTGCTCTACCTTGCCGAGCGTCATGGCGGCGCACCCTGGCTGCCCGCCGCGCCGGGCGCCCGCGCTGAAGTCGCACAATGGATGGCACTCGCAGGTGGCGAGATTCAATTCGGGTTGCAGCTGGGGCGCCGCGGTGTCGTACAGGGGCGCTGGACGCTGGGCGACCTGGAACGTTGCCAGGCCATGAGCCGGGTCGCGCTGGATGCCATGGAATTTCGCCTGGCGGAGCACACCTGGCTGGTCGGCGACCATCCAACGCTCGCCGATATCGCCTGTTTCCCCTATGTGGAAACGGCCCCGGAGTCGAAAGTCCCGCTTGAGCCCTATCCGGGGGTCCGCGCATGGCTGGCCGCGTGCCGGGCGCTGCCACGCTGGCCGGGACGTGCATTCACCGTCTGAACGCCGTCTGTGGGTGTAATTTATGCCCATGAAATCAAGCAGTTGAATTTAGGCACGAAATCGACTTGCCGGGCACCGGTCTGATTGCGTATCGTCACAAGAACCCAACGCAAGAGCACCGCATGTCCTCCATCGCGCAATCGCCATCAGAAACCACCGCCGCCACGCTGCCAGAGCAGGAAATTTCCCGCGAAGTGCTGGTGGAGAAATATGCCAAAGGCAATGAAGTCACGGTCGCCGACGTGCGCCGTCGCGTTGCACGGGCACTTGCGGCTGTAGAGCCCGAAGCAGAACGCGCGCAATGGGAGTCCCGCTTCGTCGCCGCCCAGGAATCCGGTTTTGTCCCGGCCGGCCGGATCAACTCAGCGGCCGGAACGGCGCTGCAGGCAACATTGATCAACTGCTTTGTGCAACCGGTCGGTGACTCGATCACCGAGCATGTCGATGGTCGCCCCGGCATTTATACCGCGTTGGCTGAGTCGGCTGAGACCATGCGCCGTGGTGGTGGGGTGGGCTATGACTTCTCATCGATTCGCCCGCGCGGGGCGCGGGTGCGTGGCACCCAGTCGCATGCGAGCGGCCCGGTCTCCTACATGCGTGTGTTTGACCGATCATGCGAAACGGTGGAGTCGGCCGGTTCGCGCCGCGGTGCGCAGATGGGGGTGCTGCGTTGTGATCACCCCGATATCGAAACCTTCATTCACGCCAAGGATAGTGGTGACCTGAGCAACTTCAATGTATCGGTGGGGGTCACCGATGAGTTCATGCACGCCGTGGAGATCGACGGTGAGGTCGAGCTCGTCCACCGCGCCGAACCATCCAGCGAACATGTCGTTGCACTTGAGCAGCGTGCCGACGGGCAATGGATTTACCAACGATTGCGCGCGCGCGAGCTGTGGGACCAGATCATGCGCTCGACCTATGATCATGCCGAACCTGGCATCCTGTTTCTCGACCGTATCAATCGCGACAACAATCTTTACTACTGTGAATCGATAGAGAGCACCAACCCGTGCGCCGAGCAGCCCTTGCCGCCCTATGGGTGCTGCTGCCTCGGTTCAATTGATCTGACCCGCTTTGTACAGGGCGCATTCAGCGATCACGCGCAATTCGATGAGCAGGCATTTGCCGCGGTGGTCGATCGCTCGGTGCGCATGCTTGACGATGTGCTCGACGCCACCCGCTGGCCGCTGGCGGCGCAACAGGAAGAGGCGCGCGCCAAGCGTCGCGTCGGCCTGGGCTTTACCGGCCTGGGCGATGCACTGATCATGTTGGGCTTGCGCTACGACACGGCACCGGCGCGCGAAGCGGCGAGCCGGATTTCGCAGCTGATGCGTGATAGCGCCTATCTTGCATCGGTTGAACTCGCCCGCGAACGCGGCGCTTTTCCACTATTCAACGCCGACCTCTATTTGTCGGGCGGCAATTTTGCGTCGCGCCTGCCTGCCGAGATCAAACAGAAAATTCGGCAGTACGGTATTCGCAACTCCCACCTGCTGTCGATTGCCCCCACTGGAACGATCAGCCTGGCGTTTGCCGACAATGCCTCCAACGGTATCGAGCCGCCATTCTCGTGGGTGTACACCCGCCGCAAGCGGCTCGGTGATGGTGGTTGGAAGGAGTACACGGTCGAGGATCACGCCTGGCGTCTGTATCGACATCTCGGCGGCGATACGCGCCAGTTGCCCAATGCTTTCGTGACCGCTCTCGACATTTCGGCACGCGCACACATGGAAATGGTGGCCGCGGTCGCACCCTATATCGACACCAGCATTTCGAAGACCGTCAATGTTCCCGAGGATTACCCGTACTCGGAATTCGAAGATCTCTACATGAGTGCCTGGAAGGCCGGTCTCAAGGGTCTGGCGACCTATCGTCCCAACAAGGTGCTGGGTTCGGTTCTGTCGGTCAGCGTACCGGCAATTGCCCCCAGTGCCGCGGCGGCTGATGCTGCGACGCCCCAAGGCGGCGCTGCCATGGTGCCCGGCGCACCAGTGCCGGTGGGGAGCGCGGCGGCGTCCGCACTGGCGCCGGCTTCATCGGGGCCGAGCGTGTCGACCACGGCGAGCGGTGAGCTTGCCGGCGGGGATGCGAACCGGCGCCTCGCTATCCAGTCGCTTCCGGCGACGGTACTCGCTTCACTGCGCTGGCCCGATCGTCCGGAAATGCCCGATGGCAATCTGGCGTGGACTTACATGGTGCGTCATCCACAGGGCGACTTCGCGTTGTTTGTCGGCCACGTCGACAGTGCCGCCGGCGCGTTCCCGTTCGAGGCCTGGGTCAATGGGGCTGAACAGCCGCGCGGCTTGGGGGCGGTCGCCAAGACCTTATCGATGGACATGCGTGCCAACGATCGCAAATGGCTCGCGCTCAAGCTCGACATCCTGTCCAAGGTTGCGGGCGAAGTCGAATTTGAAATGCCTTTCCCCCCGGACGGCAGCCTCAGACGGTTGCCCGGCCCGGTGGCCGCGGTGGCGCAATTGATCCGCTATCGTTGCGACAAGCTCGACGCGCTGCCACACGACCGCGAGGCCACGCTCGACCTGGACGGCGCGAGCGCCACGCCGGTCATCGATGCGATGTTTACCGTGGCCGAGCCACGCACCGGCGCTGATGGCACGCTGGCCTGGACCGTTGATATCCAGAACCCGGCCACGGCCGAGGACTTTGTCATCGGATTGAAGGAAGTGACCTTGCCGAGCGGGCAGACACGGCCCTACGCGATGTGGCTCGCCGGACAGTATCCGCGTGCGCTCGATGGCCTCGCCCGCATCCTTTCCCTCGACATGCGGGTGATTGATCCGGCCTGGATCGGCATGAAGCTGCGCAAGCTGCTCAATTACTCCGAACCGCTGGGCGACTTCATGGCGTTTGTGCCCGGGGAACGGCGCCAGCAGGTGTGGCCCTCGACGGTGGCCTATATGGCGCGGCTGATCATTCATCGTTATGCCATGCTCGGCATACTGGATGAGTCTGGCATGCCCCTGCAGTCGATGGGGGTGCTGAGTGCTCCGCGCGCCGCGCACGAAAGTCAGTTGATGGAAGGTGCCCTGTGTCCCGAGTGCGGCAACCACGCCATGATCCGCCGCGACGGTTGCGATTTCTGCACCGCATGTGGGGCCGTCGGCGCCTGCGGCTAGCGCAGCAGCGTGATTGCGTGACCAGGTCATGGCTGAGCTGAAGGCGCGACCGATTCACTGCCCGAAGTGCGCCTATCGGCCAGCGGCTGACAACCGCTGGGTGTGCCGCCCTGGCTGTGGTGCAACCTTCAACACGTTCTGGACGCGTGGCCTGTGCCCCGGTTGCGCAAAACAGTGGCAGTACACGTGGTGCCCGTCCTGCGGCAAGCCCTCACCGCACAAGCGCTGGTATCGGCAACGCAAGCAAGGCGCGGCACCGCTCACCCTGGCGCGCCCGGAGAAAACCGAAACCTAGCGCCGGGCACGTGGCCACCGGTGCACAACCATCAAGGTCCGATGACCTGTGTTGTGGCGGACTGCGCATAGACGATGGCGTTGATAGACCCGGTGATGTCAGTTGCGCGCCGTCACTGGTGATACTGGGCCACTTGCGCCACTTCATTTTTTGAACCCAGCACCACCCCGATCCGTTGGTGCAGGGCGCTCGGTTCAATGTCGAGTATGCGCCGCACCCCGTCGGTTGCCGCACCGCCGGCCTGCTCTATCACCATGGCCATCGGATTGGCTTCGTACATCAGGCGCAGTCGGCCTTCCTTGTAGCGCTGGTCGGCCGGGTACATGAAGATGCCGCCGCGCGAAATGATGCGATAGACATCGGCCACCATTGAGGCCACCCAGCGCATATTGAAATCCTTGCCGCGTGGTCCGGTCTTGCCGGCCAGACAATCGTCGATATAGCGCCTGATCGGCGCGGTCCAGTGGCGTTGATTGGACATGTTGATGGCGAATTCGCCGGTGTCCTCGTTGATCTTCACCGCAGGGGCAGTGAGCACGAAGGTGCCCATGTCGCGATCCAGCGTGAAACTCACCGTGCCATTGCCCACGGTGAGGACCAGCATCGTGGACGGACCGTACACCGCAAATCCGGCCGCCACCTGGTTTGAACCGGGCTGCAAAAAGCTTGCCGCGGTCACCGGCGCGCCAGCGGCCGGGCAGGGCAGCACCGAGAAGATCGTTCCAATCGACACATTCACATCGATATTGGATGAGCCGTCCAGGGGATCGACCAGCAGCAGGTAGGGCCCCGTGGGGTAGCCAGCCGGCATCAGGTGCGGATGTTCCATTTCCTCGGATACCATGGCAGCCAGATGGCCGCCCCATTCATTGGCCTCGATCAAAATATCATTGGAGATGACATCGAGCTTTTTTTGCGCCTCGCCTTGCACGTTGTCGCTGCCGGCGCCGCCCAGCACACCGGCCAGGGCGCCTCTGTTGACGGCATGGCCGATGGCGATGCAAGCCTGCGCAACTGTTTGAATGAGCAGGCGTAATTCCGAGGTCACATGGCCACCAAGGCGCTGTTGTTCAATCAGGTATTGGGTGAGGGTGATGGGTTTCATCGCAGATCCTGTTGTTAAGTAGGCCGCCCGTGCAGGGGCTGACTGCCCTTTGCAACCATCGCGTCGAGGGGCTGGCTCGTGGCTGCGGATTATCCCGCAATCGCCTGCTACCCGGTTCGGTCCTACAATCGCGCGTTCGTATGTTTAATTTACTGTGATCCACGCTATGCCAGCAAAGCCAGAATTGTTTGACCAGATTGATCCGGCACCGCGCCTGTTGATGGGACCAGGCCCGATCAATGCCTATCCCAGGGTTCTGCGTGCCATGTCGGCGCAGTTGCTGGGTCAATTCGACCCGCAATTCCGCCAGTACATGTCTGAAACCAGCGCGCTTTATCGTCAGGTGTTCCAGACTGACAATGAATGGACGATGCTGATCGACGGCACGGCCCGGGCGGCGATTGAGGCCGCCATGGCGTCGCTGGTTGAACCCGGCGACCGCGTTCTGATTGCCAGCTTCGGTCGTTTCGGTCAGTTGAAGACTGAAATTGCCCAGCGTTGTGCAGCCGATGTCCGGGTCATCGAGGCACCCTGGGGGCAGGTCTTTACGGCAGCTGCGATTGAAGCCGGTATCAAGACGCACCGGCCCAAGCTGCTCGCCTTGTGCCAGGGCGACACCTCGACCACGATGTTGCAGCCGCTCGAGGAAATCGGAGCGATCTGCCGTCGCCATGGCGTGCTGCTGCAGGTTGATGCCACCGCCTCTTTTGCCGGCACCCCATTGCCCGTCGATCGTTGGCAGATTGATGTGGTGACGGCCGGTCTGCAAAAGTGCCTGGGCGGCCCCTCCGGCGCGGCGCCCATCACGTTTTCCGCGCAGGTGGGCGGGCACATTCGTCGCCGTCGCCATATCGAGCAAGGTTTGCAACCGTCGGGATACCAGCCTGGCAGCGGCGTGCGCATCAATTCCAATTATTTCGACCTGGCGATGGTGATGGATTACTGGTCGGATGCGGCGCTCAATCACCATACCGAAGCGACCACCATGCTCTATGGCGCGCGCGAATGCGCTCGTATCGTTCTGCAGGAAGGGCTCGAAGCCTGCTTTGCGCGTCACGCCCGGGCTGGTGCGGCCATGGTCGCCGGGGTCGAGGCGATGGGGCTCACCGTCTATGGGGACAAGCAGCACAAGATGCCTAACGTGGTCGGCGTGCACATACCGCCAGGGGTAAACGGCGATCGGGTGCGCGGTGCGCTGCTACGGCACTTCAATATTGAAATCGGCAGTTCCTTCGGACCACTGCAAGGCAAGATCTGGCGTATTGGCACCATGGGCTATAACGCCCGAGAGGACTGTGTTCTCGCCACCTTGGCAGGATTCGAAGCGGTGCTGGCGGCCGAGTCCTACCCGGCACGTCGCGGCGCTGCCGTCGATGCCGCAATGGCGGTGTTTGGCGGCTGAACACCGGCCACCATACCCGCTGTTCCGCCCGCCACCGGCGCCGACCTTGTAGTGACGCATGCGTGACCGTTCTGAATTGCGCAGGGCCCGGCACAATTGCCCGGACTTCAGGGCGGCGTACGTGACCTTTTTGGCCACGCCAAGGGCGGAAACCTGACCGACGTCGGTGGCGCAAATGAGTGCGACTTGCTTTTCAAGTGCGTCATAATGGTGCAAGATTTGTGTGCTAGGGCAGGAACGCTCACCTGGCAGCCGTTTGGATTGCAAGTTTTCTGCATTTAGTCTCGCCGTAGAAGGTCTGCAACGTCCGGGTTGGCGCCATTGGGCACGAATCTCGCTTATAGCCAATCCATGCGCCTGCATTCGGCCCGGGGCGCTATTACCTTCATCAGGGAGATTCAACTAAATGAACAGATTTGTAACAAGACTCCTGGCGAGCTCTGCGCTTGCCCTCGGGCTGTGCGCGGTGACCGCCCAGTCGGTACAGGCTGCCGACTGGAGCGATACCTTCATCGGGTTTCGCTATGGCACCACCTTCAAAGAACCGCAACCCCCCGGGTCGCCCAACCAGGGCAACATCACCAAGGAAATCATCCAGCTCCAGCACGTGAGCGGATATGCCTATGGTACGAACTTCTTCAACGTCGACATGCTGCATTCCAATATGGCTGACAAGGCCACTTTGGTGTGCTGCGGTTCGTCCACGGGCAGCGGCTACACCGGTAGCGGCGGCGCCAATGAAGTGTACGTAGCCTATGCGCATAATCTGAGCCTGGGCAAGGTGTTCGCGAAAGACATGTCCTTCGGTCCGGTCAAGGACGTCGGTCTGAAGGCTGGGTTTGATTTCAACGCCAAGGACGGCGGTATTGCCCCGGCAGTGCGCAAGTATATGGTTGGTCCTTCGTTCCAGTTCGCGGTTCCGTCCGGGTTCTTGACTGCGGCGGTCACGTACTACTATGAGCACAACCATAATCAGTTCGCCAACTACGGCAGCAATCCTCAGCCTGACATCAGTTTCAGCAGCTACCAGTTGTCCACCGCGTTCATGTTCCCGGTCGCCTCAGTCGGCGCGAAGTTCCAGGGCTGGGCTACTTACACCGGGCCCAAGGGCAAGGACTACAACGGTACGGAGACCAAGCCTGAGTTCCTGACCGAGCTGGGTTTCCTGTTTGACGTCGGCCGCTTTGCTGGCAAGAAAGAAACCTTCTATGTCGGCCCCGGCTACCAGTACTGGCACAACAAGTTCGGTACCGATGCAAACACCTTTTCGGGTGCCTCGGCCAGCGTCTGGCAGCTCGAAGCAGAAGCTCATTTCTGAGCCTCACCTGAATCCAGTCATTACAGCTAGACTCCTATCCTCCGGGCACCCCAGCGGTGCCCGGAGTCATGTTGGGGCCAGCCTCTGATGAGCGATATACAGCTGTTGCGACTGACCGGCATCACCAAGACCTATGCGACCGTTCAGGCGCTCGCAGGGGTCGATCTTGACGTCCGAGCTGGCGAAATCCACGCAGTGCTTGGCGAGAACGGGGCCGGCAAGTCGACCCTGATGAAAGCGATCTTTGGCGCGGTCCAGCCCGATGCCGGACGTATCGAATGGCAGGGCGAATCCGTCACCATAGATTCACCGATCGCTGCGCGCAGTCGTGGCATCGCCATGGTGTTTCAGCATTTCGCGCTGTTTGAGTCCATGACCGTTGTCGAAAATGTGGCACTGGCGCTGGGGGGGAATACGCCCTTGCGTGTCCTGGCCAATCAGGTGGCCGAAGTCTCCACGCGCTACGGACTTCCGGTCAATCCGTGGCAGCCGGTTCATCGCTTGTCGGTAGGCGAACGGCAGCGGGTTGAAATCGTGCGCTGCCTGCTGCAGTCTCCCCGATTGCTGATCATGGATGAGCCGACCTCGGTGCTTACGCCGCAGGCGATTGATCAATTGTTTGTCACTTTGCGGCGGCTGGCCGCCGAAGGCACCGCGATTCTGTACGTCAGTCACAAGCTCGATGAGATTCGGCGCCTGTGCGACCGCGCCACCATCATTCGCGGCGGACGCGTGGTGAGTACGGTCGATCCGCGTGTGCAGACCGAATCGGGTTTGGCCGAGCTGATGATCGGGCGCAGTTTTCCTCAGACCGAACGTCGTGCCAAATCCGAAGGTGCGGTGGCCCTGGAGGTGGCCGGGCTGGATGTGCCGGCTGATGGTCCGTTCGGCACGGCCCTGCGCTCGATTTCATTTCGTGTCCATGCCGGTGAAGTGCTCGGCATTGCCGGCATCTCAGGCAACGGACAAACCGAATTGCTGGCAGCGCTGCTTGGTGCGGTGCCGTTGAGCGCACAGGCGATCATGCTCGGCGACCTCCCGGTTGGCCGTCTCGGCGCGGCCGAGCGGCGTGCACGCGGGCTCGCCTTTGTCCCCGAGGAGCGTCTTGGCGTCGGAGCAGTGCCCGAGATGAGTCTGGCGCAGAATGCGCTGTTGACTGCCTATGGTGAGGGACTGGTCGCCCATGGATTTGTGGTACCCGAGCGCTCACGCGCATACGCGGCCAAGTGTATCGATGACTATGGTGTGCGTGCCGCGGGAGTGGAAGCGCCGGCGGCAAGCCTGTCCGGTGGGAATCTGCAGAAGTTCATTGTCGGCCGTGAAATTGCCCAGTCGCCGCGGGTTCTGATACTCGCTCAGCCGACCTGGGGTGTGGATGTGGCCGCCACGGCACTCATACGGCAGCGGGTCATTGATCTGGCCGCCGCTGGCGTCGCTGTGCTGGTGATCTCGGAGGATCTGACCGAAATTCTCGAAATTTGTGACCGCGTGGCGGTACTGGCAGCGGGCCGGCTGTCACCCGAGCGCGACGTGCATGCGACCAACGCGGCTGAGATTGGGCGCTGGATGGCGGGTGGATTTTCTCAGCCCGAATTACAGGTGAGCGCATGATCGGTTTTGAATTAGTCCGTCGTGCGGCCCCTTCGCAGGCCATGCAGGTGATCGCTCCGCTACAGGCCGTGCTGCTGACGTTGCTGGCCGGACTGGGGTTGTTCGCGCTGCTCGGGCAGGATCCCTTGCATGCGTTTCACCAGTTCTTCATTGCGCCACTGTCCACCCCGAATGGCGTGAGCGAATTGCTGCTCAAGGCCTCGCCGCTGTGTCTGATCGGCCTTGGTCTGGCGATTGCCTATCGTGCCAACGTATGGAACATCGGTGCCGAGGGGCAGATGTATATCGGCGGGGTGTTTGCCACGGGTCTGGCGATCCACTATCAGCAACAGTGGGGTGCCTTCATGCTGCCCTCGATGATCGTGGCAGGGGCGCTCGGCGGCATGCTGTGGGCGGCACTGACGGCATGGTGCCGCGCGCGCTTTCACGCCAGCGAGATTCTGGTGAGTCTGATGCTCACCTATGTGGCCAATCTGTTGATCAAATATCTGGTCTTCGGCCCCTGGCAGGACCCGCAAGCCAATAATTTCCCGCTCACCGTGGCGTTTGAGGACAACGCCCTGTTTCCCTTGCTGGCCGAGCTCGGTTGGGACTGGTTCGAAGGAACGCGGCTGAACTTGTCGATTGTTATCACCTTGCTCGCGATACCGCTCGCCTGGGTGTTCTCACAGCGCACCTTTGCCGGTTTTCAGTTGGCGGTTTCAGGTAGTGCCCCCGGTGCCGCACGTTATGCCGGCTACAAGGAATCGCGTGCCGTCTGGATCGCAATGCTGATGAGCGGTGCTGCTGCCGGGTTGGCGGGTGTGAGCGAAGTGGCAGGGCCTATCGGACAGTTGAATGATCGCTGGACCCCGCAGTACGGCTTCACCGCAATCATCGTTGCCGCGCTGGCGCGGTTCAATCCACTGGCGGTGCCGGTGGCGGCCCTGCTGATGGCGCTGCTCTACCTGGGCGGCGAGTCAGTTCAAATCGAATTGCAATTGCCTAAATCCATCAGCGAAGTATTCCAGGGATTGCTGCTGATGTTTCTTCTGGGCAGTGAGGTGCTGGTGCGATTTCGACTGCGCCGGCGCGTGAGTGCAGCACGAGGGGACGGCCAATGAGTGTCTCGATCACACCACTGGTGGCCAGTGCGGTTGCCGCCGCGCTGCCTTTGCTGATTGCCGCGCTCGGTGAGCTGGTGACCGAGCGGGCCGGGCTGTTAAACCTCGGGGTCGAGGGCATGATGCTGCTCGGTGCGCTGGCGTCTTTTGTGGCTGTGACCCACGGCGCAGGGCTCCCGCTCGCTGTGGCTTGCGGGCTGCTGGCCGGCATGGCCGGTGCGCTGGTGTTCGGGCTGTTGACCATCTCGCTGCAGGCGAGCCAGGTCGCCACCGGTCTGTCGCTCACGATTCTGGGCACTGGTATCAGCTCCTTTCTGGGGCGCGGTTACGTCGGATATCGTGCACCGGCGAGCTTCGAGCCGATCGCCGTACCCTGGTTGTCTGACCTGCCCATCATTGGCCCGTTGTTTGAGCTCAATATCCTGGGCTACGCCGCCGTGGTCATCATGATTGCGGTCGGATGGCTGCTCGCCCGTACCCGCGCCGGTCTGGCCTTGCGCTCGGTCGGCGAGTCGCCCGTGGTTGCGCGCGCACTGGGCCTGAAGGTCACCCGTATTCGTTATGCGGCGGTGCTGTTCGGCGGGGCCATGGCAGGCTTGGCGGGCACCTACTACGCGCTGGCACAGCTCAAGATGTGGCAAGAGGGACTGACCAGTGGCAATGGCTGGATCGCGCTCGCCCTGGTGGTGTTTGCTACATGGCGGCCGGGTCGCGTGGCGATCGGCGCACTGCTGTTCGGTGGAGTCACAGCGCTCGGGTTGTGGTTGCAGACGGTCGGCGTGGGTGTATCGACATTCGCACTTGCGAGCTTGCCGTATCTGGCAACCGTCGTTGTTCTGGTGTCGATCTCGGCCGATCAGCAGGCGCTGCGCCGGTTTGCGCCGGCGGCGCTTGGCAAGCCGTTTTTTGATGGTGATTGAGGTAGGGTGTCGGCGCGGTGAAGGCTGGCAATAGCTAACAGTAGTTGAATTTTGAATCGATAACCGGAGAGTGGAACCATGAAACGAAGCAGACTGTTGGGTGTGGCACTGGCGAGCATCGCCTTGAGCGTGGGCGCGCTGGGCGCTGCTCAGGCGGCCGATCCATTGAAAATGGCGTTTGTCTATGTCGGCCCGGTGGGTGACGGCGGCTGGACTTTTGCGCACGATCTGGGTCGCAAGGCCATGGAAAAGGCGCTGGGCAGCAAGGTAAGCACGAGCTTTGTCGAGAACGTGCCTGAGAGCGGCGATGCCGAGCGGGTGATTCGCGATCTGGCCACCAAAGGCAACACGATCATTCTCACCACGTCATTTGGCTATATGGATTCGACGCTGAAGGTCGCCAAGAGCTTCCCCAAAGTCGAGTTCTACCACGCCACCGGGTTCAAGTCGGCATCCAATGTGACGATCTACAACTCGCGCATGTATGAGCCGGCTTATCTGGCAGGCATCATTGCCGGCCATATGTCAAAGACCGGCAAGCTCGGCTTTGTCGCCTCGTTCCCGATTCCCGAGGTGGTGCGTAACATCAATGCATACACGATGGGCGCACGGTCGGTGAACAGCAAGATCACCACCAAGGTGGTTTGGGTGAGCACCTGGTATGACCCGAGCAAGGAGCGTCAGGCGGCCGAAGCCCTGATTGGCCAAGGTGCCGATGTGCTGCTGCAAAACACCGATTCGTCGGCCACTTTGCAGACCGCACAGGACAAGGGCGTCTATGCGTTCGGTTGGGATTCCGACATGGCAGCCTATGCGCCCAAGGCGCATCTGGCCTCGGCGATCGAGACCTGGGGTGGCTACTACACCAAACTGGCCGAGGCCGCTTTGGCGGGCAAGCCGCTCAAGCAGACGGTATGGGGTGGTATTCGCGAAGGCATGAACGATCTGGTTAATGTCAATCCGGTCATTCCGGAGACCGCACGCAAGATTGTTGCCGCCAAGAAAGCGGAGATTGCCGGCGGCATGCAGGTGTTCACCGGGCCCATCATGGGCCAGGATGGCTCGGTCAAGGTTGCCGCCGGCAAATCGCTCACCGACAAGGAGATCGACAGCGTCAACTGGTATGTCGAGGGCGTCGAGGGTCAGTTGCCCGGACAGAAGTAGGCAAAAGGTGGCAGTGGTCCGGTTGCGCGTTTGCGCAGCCGGCCCGATGTGCAATCTTCTCTGCCAACTGGGTTGACGCCAGCAGAAATAGCACGCTATACTCCCAAGTCTTTGGACTTCGGTCCCGCCGGATGACGTCTGGCAGGTAACCAGTCCCGTTTTGGACGTTGATCCGCGAGCCAGCGGCAGGCAGCTTGTCCTGCCCGTCGGCGCGGGTCGCTTTTTTTGACTTCTCTGCGGCGGCATTCGATGCGTCCGCGGTAATGGAATTCCCTGCTCCATGCCCACAATCAGCCAACTTATCCGCAAGCCGCGTGCCCGTGTCCCTGCCAAGAGCAAGGTGCCGGCGCTCAGTGGTTCGCCCGCCCGACGCGGCGTATGCACCCGGGTCTACACCACGACCCCGAAGAAGCCCAATTCGGCCATGCGGAAGGTGGCCAAGGTGCGGTTGACCAACGGTTTTGAGGTCATCAGCTACATCGGTGGCGAAGGGCACAACTTGCAGGAGCACTCGGTGGTTCTGATTCGCGGTGGCCGCGTCAAGGATCTGCCGGGCGTGCGTTACCACATCGTTCGCGGCAGTCTTGACTTGCAGGGCGTCAAGGACCGCAAGCAGAGTCGTTCCAAGTATGGCGCCAAGCGCCCGAAGAAGGCCTGAGTCGGCCGCTCACTGAATTCACGACGAGAAAAGCATGCCACGACGCAGAGAAGTACCCAAGCGCGACATCCTGCCCGATCCGAAATTCGGCAGTGTTGACGTCGCCAAGTTTGTCAATGTCCTCATGGACTCTGGCAAAAAGTCGGTCGCCGAACGCATTCTTTATGGCGCGTTCAACAACATCCGCACCAAGTCGAGCAAAGATCCGCTTGAGGTGTTCAACAACGCCCTGGCGAATGTGCGTCCGGTGGTGGAAGTGAAGAGCCGTCGGGTCGGTGGCGCAAACTACCAGGTCCCGGTTGAAGTGCGCCCGGTGCGCCGTATCGCGCTGTCGATGCGCTGGTTGCGTGAAGCAGCAAAGAAGCGTCCCGAGAAGTCGATGGACGCGCGCTTGGCTGCCGAATTGATGGAAGCCGCCGAAGGACGTGGCGCGGCAATGAAAAAGCGTGAGGAAGTGCACCGCATGGCCGAAGCCAACAAGGCGTTCGCGCACTATCGGTTCTAGCGGTTGGCCGACCGGCGCCAGGCAGTCGCCGGTACGCCCTGTTTCAGCGGCCGTGTTGCGCCGGGATGAAGTCCTGGCGATTGCAACCGGCGGCGTGACTGCCTTGATAGCGTGACGACAAGGGGCTGCCCCTTGTCTTGTTTTTTGGAGATCTGCTGTGGCTCGCAAGACGCCTATTGACCGTTACCGCAACATCGGGATCAGCGCGCATATCGATGCGGGCAAGACGACCACGACCGAGCGGATCCTGTTCTACACCGGGGTGAACCACAAGATCGGTGAAGTGCATGACGGCGCTGCGACCATGGACTGGATGGAGCAGGAGCAGGAGCGCGGCATCACGATCACCTCGGCTGCCACCACCTGCTTCTGGAAGGGTATGGATCGCTCGTTCCCCGAGCATCGCATCAACATCATTGATACCCCTGGCCACGTCGACTTCACCATTGAAGTCGAGCGTTCGATGCGCGTCATCGACGGCGCCTGCATGGTGTATGACTCGGTCGGTGGCGTGCAGCCGCAGTCCGAAACCGTCTGGCGTCAGGCCAACAAGTACAAGGTGCCGCGGCTCGCGTTCGTCAACAAGATGGACCGCGTTGGCGCCAATTTCTTTCGTGTGTACGATCAGATTCGCACCCGCCTGCGCGGCAATCCGGTGATCATCCAGGTGCCGATCGGTGCCGAGGACAAATTCGAAGGCCTGGTCGACCTGGTCAAGATGCGCGCCATCTACTGGGATGACTCCACCCAGGGGATCGAGTTCGAAGAACGCGACATTCCGGCCGATCTGCAGGCAACCTGCGACGAATGGCGCGAGAAAATGATCGAAGCGGCCGCCGAGGCCAATGACGATCTGATGACCAAGTATCTTGAGACCGGCGAACTGTCGCTTGAGGAAATCAAGCTCGGTATTCGTACGCGCACCATTGCGAGCGAAATCGTACCGATGCTGTGTGGCTCGGCATTCAAGAACAAAGGCGTGCAGGCGATGCTTGACGCCGTCATCGAGTATCTGCCGGCCCCGTCTGACATCCCGCCGGTCAATGGTGAGGCCGACAACGGCGCGCCCGACACCCGCGAAGCCTCTGACGCGGCGCCCTTCTCGGCCCTCGCCTTCAAGATCATGACCGACCCCTACGTCGGTCAGCTCACTTTCGTGCGCGTGTATTCCGGTGTGCTTAATTCCGGCGATTCGGTGATTACCTCCGGGCGCGGGCGCAAGGAGCGTATTGGTCGTCTGCTGCAGATGCATGCCAATCAGCGCGATGAAATCAAGGAAGTGCACGCCGGTGACATCGCGGCCGTGGTCGGCCTGAAAGAAGTCACCACGGGTGAGACGCTGTGCGATCCGGACAAGCTGATCGTGCTCGAGCGTATGGAATTCCCCGAGCCGGTCATTTCACAGGCTGTCGAACCGAAGACCAAAGCCGATCAGGAAAAGATGGGTGTCGCGCTGCAACGCCTGGCGCAGGAAGATCCCTCGTTCCGCGTGCGTACCGATGAAGAATCGGGCCAGACGATCATCTCGGGCATGGGTGAGCTGCACCTTGAGATCATTGTTGATCGCATGCGCCGTGAATTCGGGGTTGAGGCCGGTGTCGGCAAGCCCCAGGTGGCCTATCGCGAAACCATTCGCAAGGTCTGCAACGAAATCGAAGGCAAGTTCATCAAGCAGTCAGGCGGTCGCGGTCAGTATGGCCACGTCGTGCTGAAGATCGAACCGCAAGAGCCGGGCAAGGGCTTCGAGTTTGTCGACGCGATCAAGGGTGGCGTGGTGCCACGCGAATACATTCCGGCGGTCGAGAAGGGCGTTGAAGAAGCCCTGCGTGATGGCGTGCTGGCCGGGTTCCCGGTGGTCGATGTCAAGGCGACGCTGTTCTACGGCTCGTATCACGATGTCGATTCAAACGAAAACGCTTTCAAGATGGCCGCGATCTTCGCGTTCAAGGACGGCTGCCGTGCGGCCTCGCCGGTCCTGCTCGAACCGATCATGGCTGTGGAAGTGGAAACCCCCGAGGATTTCATGGGCAACGTGATGGGCGACTTGTCCTCACGCCGCGGCATGGTTCAGGGCATGGAAGACATCGGTGGTGCGAAGGCCATTCGTGCCGAAGTGCCGCTGGCAGAGATGTTCGGTTACTCGACCACCTTGCGTTCGTTGTCGCAAGGCCGGGCAACCTACACGATGGAATTCAAGCATTACGCCGAAGCGCCCAAGAATGTGGCCGATGGCGTGATCAACAAGATGACCGGCAAGGACAAGTAAGGAGCGCATCATGGCCAAAGGCAAATTTGAACGGACCAAGCCTCACGTGAACGTGGGGACGATCGGACACGTGGATCATGGCAAGACGACGCTGACGGCGGCGATCACGACGATCCTGTCGCGCAAGTTCGGTGGTGAGGCGAAGGCC
>CAIXPL010000011.1 GCA_903921325.1 uncultured Pseudomonadota bacterium | reverse complement strand
TGGGCGAGCAACTCATCTATCATTTTAGAAAGAATACATATCCCCGTCAGGTATGCTGACCCTTTTGTCGCGAGCCTACAATGCTCCCACGGTAACCAAGCAGCCTCCCACTATCTACACGGGTGTGTGTGTTGTTTGGAAATGACCAGATGAGTTGCTCGCCCATGTCTTTGGCGTCGAAATCAATGGCTTACACTGACCACGCGAGCGACCCTCCAGACATACTTCTCGCAAGCCACTGACACAGCGCACGCATCCGCACTGAGTATGTCTCTGCACTGACATGGGTTGACAAGCGTGCGCGCCCATGTCACTGTCAGTGCAGTAAGTCACTCAGCTCGAAGGACCGCAGCGATGTCAGCGAGACCCACATTCCCCTACAACGGCCTGCCTCGCTACCAATATCTGCGCAGCGGCCAGCGTGTCCATCGCGGCCAGCGAATGTTCGCCGTGCCCGACGCGGTTCGCCTCAATGCACTGTACTGGACGCGTGAGGATCAGGCGTGGGCCGTGTCGCAAGGCTTCTTCGTGTCGCGCGTGCAGCCGACCAACCACGTGCGGCTGGTGTCACTGCGTACCCCGAAGTCCGAGGGCGAACTCAGCGACTGGCTGTCACAAGAGCTTTTCCGCAACCCTGCCAGCAAGCGTTTGCAGAAGACGCTCTCGTTCATCGAGCAGCAAGACGTGTTCGGCTGGTCCAACACATGGGAGACCCTGTCCATCGAGACCCCGCGCACGAAGATGCGCTGGCTGGCGGACATGCGGCACCAGCGGGGCACGATCGCCGGCCGCATCTCCAAAGAGGATCGGCAGCGTGTCTATGACCACGTCCGGGCGGACGCCAACCGCGCGAGCCGCGACGAACTCGGCCTAGAGACGCGGGAGCTGCGGCGCATCTTCACGCCCGGCTGCCCGTGCGCGTATTGCAGAGCATTGGAACGCAAGACGCTCGCCGAGGCAGCGTAACCCCAAAGTGCTGGATAGGTCAGTGCCTCGATATCCCACATCGGGGACTTGACTTATCCTGTAGAGTGTGATATTCTATAATCCTACCGGAGGACATGACTACCTGGTAGGCCACCCACTAAGCTCGATTAACGTGTTAATCCGAGCACAACCTAGATCGGACACACAATGGCCAAGGCCATTAACCTAGCCCTCATCCAGCAACGGATGCGCCACGACGCGGCGGCCGAGCGCCAGCGAGAGCTGGATGCCTTCAAGCTCCGTCGCGATCGGGACGAAGCCTACCGCATGGAGCGGGAGCGCGAGATTGCCGGCGCATGCTGGCGCAAAGCGTTCGCCACTGCCGAACTGCCCGCCACGCACACCGCGGCGAGCCGGGCGTTGCCCAAGCACGAGCGGCCTCACCCGAACGATGCGGGTGAGCGGCCCTTCGTCTCGAACTGCATCACGCAGGAGGACTGCGCCAAGACCAGGCACCCGAAGAACATCCGGGCGCACCGCATCGGATCGCCCCACTGGGGCATGGCCTGAATTAACGCGTTAATCGAGGATCAGATCATGGCGACCAAGATTGCAAAGACTTGGAACAAGGGCGTGAGCCTTGACACACAGCGGTGGCTCAAGGTGTTCGAGCGCCGCGAGATCGAGGCCAGCCGGCGCAGCCCGATCCCGGCCGAGTTCTTCGTCGAGAGCATCGACGACAACGGCTGGTGCAACAGGATAGAGGCGATCGACCTCGGGCAGGCGCTTAGCTGGCTGGACGCCGGCTCCTACGACAGCGCACCGCAGCTCGGGTGCATCGCCAACGCGTGGGGCGACGCGGCCAAGGGCATC
>CAIXPL010000010.1 GCA_903921325.1 uncultured Pseudomonadota bacterium | reverse complement strand
TACCCACCGCCGCGCGTTCCGTGCGTGAGAGGCGCCTCCACGCGCGACCGCGGATAAGGCCTGCTCTGTCCACGTCAGGTTTTCGGTGTGCGTGCCGCAAGACCCATGGCCGGCTCAAGCGCAGAGCGGATTCGCGTGACCACATCGGCAAGAGGAATCATCGCGAGATCATTCTTTCTCACGAACGCTGCCCATAGGGCTTGTCTGGACGGATCGGCTGCAAATTCATCGGAAAGTCCCATCGGCAGGTCCGTGGGTACCGCCATGCCGCGCCGCGTGAATGTTGCCGAGATGGCTTGCGCCAGCGTGTTCATGTTCAGCGATTCGCGATCCAGCATGACCCAGAGGTCGAGATAGTCCTTGATCCGGCTGTTGGTCATACCAAGCAGGGCGATGGCGTGCAGCTTTTCTGAGATAACGGTGTAGACCGGATAGGTCCGCAAGCGTGGTGCGGGAAAGTCCTCTAGCAGAACGGGGTACTCGGACTGGACCGGGCCTGGAGTGACCGCGTCACCAAAGCCGATGTCGATTTGGGTTTTGCAGCGTGCCTTGGCGAGTTCGCCGGTAATCACGACCCGGGCGCCTGCGTAACCTGCCTCCTTGCGGATGTCTTCGGCAGTAACGCTTTCGGGATCGAAGGTGATGCCGTCATCGACTGCGATGGAGGCGATATCACGGAATGTCTGGCCGATGGATTGCAGGTCGCTCGGCCCAAAGCCAAGCAGGTCGGCGTCCCGTGTCGGCCGGTGCGGCATGTCATACCAGAGCGTGAACAGCAGGGCGCCTTTGAGCAGAAAGCGATCCGCGTGCGCAGATTGGCTCAAGCGGTACAGGAATCGCTCCAGGGCATAGCGTACCAGAAGCTGGTTGAAGTTCGATCCTTCGGACTTTGCGATGTTCAGCAAGCGTGCCCGTATCGATGCGGCGAGATCTTTGGTCATTCGGTGGCTTCGAGATAAGGGCGCATTACATTGGCGACGCGACAGATCTTGGCGTAACGCCAGAGGTCGTCGGCGGAGGCTTTCTTTTGTGAGCGGGCATCCTTCAGCGCCTCCAGCGCCACGTCGAGCCCGATCTTGTTGCGATGCTTGAAGCAATCGGCCACCGTCTTGGCGGCGTTGTAGACCCGGATATCGACATGGTCGATGTGGTGCGTTTCGATGCCTTGCGTGAACGCGTCGCCGCTGTACTGGATGAGCTTGACTGGGGGGTAATCCATCTTCGGGGCGTGGCTTCCCTGGGGCAGGGCGATCCAGACCTGCCGCGGAAGCTGCGTGGTCAGACCGTGGAACTGCAGGGCCGTAAGTAGGCAGAAAACGGCTTGCGGCGCCCGCGCCGCCACGATGGTCAGGCCTTCGTTTTCCGAGAGGGTGGTTTCGACAAGCCGGTAGAGGCCGCGGCCGGCTTTCGAGAGCTCGCCGCTGGCTGTAAGACGAGTGAGGTAGACCCGGGGAATTGCGAGCTCAGTCAGATCGCTGGAGCGTAGCAGGCCCTTCTGCTGGGCGAGCAGCAGGAGCCGATCAGTATGGCTTGGCTGAGTAGGCATGATGTGGGATTATGTTCCTAATCGACGTTACTTGCAAATATGTAAAGCCATTTAGGAACATAGGGACTACCTATCGCCAATCCGCCGACCAATATGCCAGGCAAATCAAATGACGTGGGGCTAGCCTCGGATTCAGATCTTCGGATTCAGATCTTCAAAGCAGACGTACATTCCCGCGACTGTGCCAGAGCAGCATAAGTGAACCCACTGTGCCGCGCATTTCGTGCGGGAGACGCTTCAACGCGTGACCATGGTCAAGATAAGTGAAGCTTGCAGTGTCCGAAGCGTTTGCGCTTTAGGCATCAACCTCGGTGCTGGCTGGTAGCGCCAGTTGATCGATTGAGTCGAGTTCCGGAATCGCATCATGAGCAATGGCGTTGATGTCCCCGACTACGGTAGCCATCGTATTGGTCACGCGCTCGATCTGGCCCTGACGCTTTGCCCAGATTCTCTGCATCGCGCGTTTTTCAGCCTCAAGGTCGTGACGCATCGCTTCCACTGATTCCAATACGGTGCGAACCTTCTGAGCGAAGGTCGGACTCGACAGGTAGTTGAACAATAATTCCATTTTTTCGCCGCGCCCGGTATTTACAAGTCGCAGCTTGTTGATTTCAATCAGGCCGACGCGCAGGGTTTCCGCCACTGGTCGCACAAGATGAGGGGAAACCAGCCAAACATCGCCGACCATTGCCAATGGCTCTGTGACTCCCTTCGGCATTGCCGTGGTAACCAGTACGGCGAAATCGGCCTGGGCCTCCTGTTGGTCGTCCTTGAGCTTGGTAAGCCATTTGTCCGACCAGTTTTCGGCTCGTTTTGCTTCCCAGATGATCTTTCCACAGACTTCGCCATTAGAGGTGCGAACAGTGTGGATGACATCGGCGCCGCGCTGTCCCTTCTTGACCTCTTCGATCTGATCGTGATGGAAACTGGCTGCGAGGGCGTGCTCGAGTTCGAGTTCCAGTACCTCGCCGTGGAGCTGCTGCGAGCCTTGTTCCAGCTTGCGGCGGAGATCCTCGTTGGCTTTCTGGGCGTCTTCAATTTTCTTTTTGTAGTCCGCTTCTACCAAGCCGAAACGTTCCGCCTCCCTCTGACCAATCTCGCTCGATAGCTTCTTGAGCTCTGCATCCAGTTTTCGCTGCAGATCCAGTTCCTGCGTATTCCAAGCAATCTGGACAGTGATTCCACGGCAAACTGGACACGCATTCCACGTCAAACTGGACAGTCGGAGCGTAGCGACGCGGGGTTAAGGGGTTTTACGCTGAGCCGCGTATCCG
>CAIXPL010000009.1 GCA_903921325.1 uncultured Pseudomonadota bacterium | reverse complement strand
TTGTGCGGGAGTGGGTGGCGTGAGCGCCATAATCAAGCCACCCACCGGAATCCGCTATTACCCAGACCTGATCCAAGGCAGCGAAGAATGGATTGCCGCTCGCCTTGGACTTCTGACCGCAAGCGAAATGAAGCTGATCGTCACGCCGACGCTCAAGATTGCGGACAACGAAAAGACACGCGCGCACGTCTATGAACTAGCCGTGCAGCGCGTGACGGAATACGTAGAGCCTCGCTACATCTCTGACGACATGCTGCGCGGCCACGAGGATGAGGTTGAGGCTCGGCTGATCTACCATCGCCACTACGCTCCAGTCACCGAAATGGGCTTCATCACGAATGACAAATGGGGCTTTACGCTTGGCTATTCACCGGATGGCCTCGTGGGCGATGACGGCGCGATCGAAGCCAAGTCGCGGCGGCAAAAATATCATTTTGAAAACCTCGTTGAATTTGTGCCGGGCAATGCGATCCACCCGGATTACGTAATACAGTCGCAGACAGGATTGCTGGTGTCCGAACGCGAATGGATCGACCACATCAGCCACAGCGGCGGACTGCCAATGAGCGTCATTCGGGTCTATCCGAACGCGAAAATTCAGGAGGCAATCTTGGCAGCGTCGGCGGCGTTCGAGCGCAAGGTTTCGGAAAAACTAGCGCTGTATCACGAGGTTCTGGCATCGAAGGCGCGGCTGGTTCCGACTGAGCGGCGCGTTGTGCAGGAGATGTATGTATGAACGACATGCGAGCGGTAATTATCCCCAAATCAGACCAGATCAATGCGGATCATCTTATTGGCGGCCCGCTGACGGTCACGATTGCTGAAGTCACAATCAGGCCCGGCACTGAGCAGCCCGTCTCGATCCACTTCCATGGAGATGACGGCAAGCCATACAAGCCGTGCAAGAGCATGGCCCGCGTCATGGTCCACTGCTGGGGACCAGACGCCAATGCCTACATCGGCCGCAGCATGACGCTCTACTGTGACCCGAAGGTGAAATGGGGCGGCATGGCGGTCGGCGGGATTCGCATTTCGCACATCTCGCACATCAATGCGCCCGTCACGATGGCGCTGACTGAGACTAAGGGAAGCAAAAAGCTGTTCACCGTGCAACCGCTTAAGGTCGAGCCTCTGGCACCGAAGGCACCGGAGCCGCCGGCAATGACGCTGGCCGAATGGGGCGCCGCGCTACAGGCTGATTTGACAGCCGCTCAGACCGCCGAGACGGTAGACGCCATCGTTGCACGTGAGGACGTGCGCAGGGCTCTGGCAGAGGCCCCGGACAAGGTAAAGGCACGCATTAACGCCATGGTCAAGGCGGCACTCGACCGCACCGCCGGCCCGGCGTTCGATGGCGACCTGGCCGGGGGGGCTGTGGGGTGAGCGACTCCCCTGACATCCCTGCCGCCCTCGCCTGGGCTGCGTTCCGGCCGGATGGAGAAGTTTGCGTGTCCACAATTTCCGAAGATCTGGAGTACGTCCAACGGCTTGTTAATAGCTTGTGCGTGTATTCCCCAGGCTTGACCGTCCGCCGCGTCGAGATCAGGGAGGTGAAAGAGGGATGAGCGAGCGGCCAAAAGTCACAGAGGCCCAAGCGAGAGTCCTCGTTGCGGTAGATGAGGCCGGGAGCGCGGTTGTGCAGAGAGGCGGTAGGTTGCTGGCAGGCGGAGAGTTCATCCGGTGCATGCCAGAGACGCCACTTGCATTGATGGCATGGGGATATTTGACCACTGATACATATGGCCGCCTATCCTGCACCGAGCGTGGGAAAATATCAGCGGATGTGTTTCGCAATAGCCGAGCGGGGCAGCGCGAGGCATCTGTAGCAGGAGGGCAAGTCAATGCCGACTGACGAGGAAGCGGTGGCGCGGGCGATCGATCCGTCAATATGGGACGCTCAAACCAACACAGATTATGCCGCTAGAGAGCAAGAGTTCGCTAAAGCAAGACAGACCATAATAGCAAAAAGAGTTATTGCCGCACTCGACGCCAACCGCGCGGAGCGGGCGGGGGATGTGAAAGGGCTGCTCACTGATGTTGGCAGGCTTTTGTCCATGGGTGGTGAAACATACAGCGAAGATACCGTGCATCGGATCGCTCGCCACGTCTTTGCCCGCACCGCCGCAGCAGTGGCGGCGGAGAGGGAGGCGTGTGCATCTGCGTGCGAATGGCACCGAGTTCGCATTGCTGCTGCGGTGGCGATGGAGAGGGAGGCGTGTGCGAATGTATGTTTGAGCGCCCCGTTCAACCAGGGAAGTTTCGCACACACCGCAGCAACAATGTGCGCCGATGCCATCCGCGCGAGGGGAAAGTAATGAGCAATATTCTGTGGTCCGTGATCGCACTGGACGAGGCAAAGGCCGAAATCGACCGCCTCAGGCGTGAACTCGCGACGGCGACGAAAGATCGAAACGAACTCGCCGCGATTGTTGGGGGGCGCTGAGATCACCCGGCGCGATGATGCTGCGAGGATGATTGTTGCCATGAACCGTCGCATCGTTGCTGCCAACGCGCTGCGCAATATCGCACTTCACGTTGCCACCAGCGATCAGGTGGAGGATGATGACCTGATCCAACTTCAAAAATGCATCGACGAGTACGACGCCAGCAAGGAGCCCGCCAATGGCTGAATATGGAGATGGGTACTGCGACGGATGGGCAGAAGGATACGCCGAGGGATGCCGAGAGCGCGACGCAGCGCTGAAACTGGCGCGGATGATAGCGGATTGGCATGAAGAATCTGTTCGAGTTGAAAAAATAGTGAGTCAAGCCAATACGCTACTGA